>NZ_JBSGDV010000012.1:0-282653 GCF_053602555.1 Nonomuraea sp. NPDC004354
TCAAGGCCGGCTCGATGGTCATCCTGTCGTACAACACCGCCAACCGCGACCCCGAGCGCTTCTCCGACCCCCACGTGCTCGACCTGCGCCGGCAGGACGGCGGGCACCTGGCCTTCGGCCACGGCATCCACCAGTGCCTGGGTCAGCAGCTGGCCCGCGTCGAGATGCGGGTCGCCTTCCCCGCGCTGGTCAACCGCTTCCCCACGCTGCGCCTGGCCGTACCGGCCGACGAGGTCGCCCTGCGCCCGGAGACGGCGGACGTCTACGGGGTGAAGAGCCTCCCGGTCACCTGGGACGTGGCATGAGTGCCACGAACCCGCGGCTCTTCCGGCGAGTGGGGGTCCCGGCAGCGTGATCTCGGCCGGCTCACGTCTGCGTCGTTCACGGAGCGAGCGTGATCTCGGCCAGCTCACGCCAATCCCACCGCGCACCGTCACGGGTCGCCTCGGCGAACACGGTTTCATCGAGGCGCTTGCGCGTGTCCGCGACGATCCTGGCAACGTCCGGCAGCGAACGATCCGGCGTACCGCGCACCCCGTCGCTCGCCGCGAGCAGTCGCACGGCCTGCTCGTCCTGCCCCTGGCGCATGGCGAGATCCGCGATCCCGATCAACACCTCGGCGATCGTCGGCGGATACGTCGTCCCGATGGCCGCGCGCAACGCCTCGGTCCGATGCGCGCGGGCCTGCTCGAGATCCTCGGTGAGGTAGCCGTACAGGTCCATGGCATGGGCGAGGACGGAGTCGCCTGTCTCCGCGTCGCCCAGCACCGCCCGCACCGTGGCCAGGTGCTCGCGTGCCTGGTCCGGCTCGCCGCGCCAGCGCGCCAGCTGCGCCTTCGAAAGCGCCAGCCCGGCGAGCGTGCCCGACCAGGCGATCCCGTCCGCGTACCGCTCCGCTTCGGCCATGGCCGACGTGCTGGAACGCTCATCGCCGAGCAGCCAGTACAGCTGAGCCTGCCGCGCCCGCATGCCGACCACGTCCTCGCTCGCACCCAACTCGGTCAGCGCCGTGACCGCCTCGTCGTAGTACTCACAAGCGCGTGCGAACTCGCCTCGCGTGGCGAGCCGATCGGCCAGGAAGCTCAGCGCCAACGAGATCCCCCACCGGTCGCCCAGCGTGCGGAACTCGGCAAGACCGATTTCGAGGTCGACGTCCACGTCGGTCTCGTCGCGACCGAGCGTGAGCCGGAATCTGGCACGACTGAGCCTGGCCTGCGCGCGCGCCCATGGATCGTCGCCGGCGATGAGCGGCTCGAACGCGGACAGGACCTCCGTCGGCTCCTCCAGCAGCCGCTCCAGCGGCGCGACGAACCCGAGCAGCGGATGGCGGTACTCGCCGCGCTGGGTGAGCCGGTGCGCCCCGTGGATCCACTCCCGCGCCTGATACTGATCACCACCCGGCCCGGAGGACACGAACACCGCCACGATGCCGTACGCCATCGCCCGCACCTCATCGGACACCTCACCGTGCAGCGAGGCCGCCGCGATGCTCAACGCGGTGCCCTCGGCCCTGTGCCCGCTGAGGAACCAGTACCAGCCCACGGCCGCGACCAGCCGCATCGCCTCCTGGGCCCATCCTTCGGCGATCGCCCCGCGCAGCGCCGCATTGATGTTGTCGTGCTCGGCCTTGAGCGTGGACAGCCACTCCAGCTGCTCGGCCTGACGAAGGTGCGGCTCGGCGGTCTCGGCCAGCTCGGTGACGTAGGCGAGGTGCGCCCGCCGCGCCGGCTCGGTCTCGCCGGCTTCGGCGAGCCGGTGCGCCGCGTACTCCCTGATGGTGTTGAGCATCCGGTAGCGCGGCGTGCCCTCGCCGTCGGCGAGCACCAGGGACTTCTCGATCAACGCGGCCAGCACGTCGAACACCTGCTCCCCGGCGAACGCCTCGTCCCCGCACACCCGTTCGGCCGCTTCCAGGCTCGCCCCGCCGGAGAACACCGAGAGCCGCCGCAGCACGCCGCGTTCGGCCTCGGTCAGCAGATCCCAGCTGTAGTCCACGACCGCGCGCAGCGTCTTGTGCCGGGGAAGCGCCGTACGGCTGCCGCCGGTCAACAGCCGGAAACGGTCATCGAGCCCGCCGGCCAGCTGATCGATGGACATGGTGCGCAGCCGGGCCGCGGCCAGCTCGATCGCCAGCGGCATCCCGTCCAGCGCCCGGCAGATCCGCGCCATGGTCGACAAGGTGTGCGCGTCGGCGCCGATGTCCTGGCGCACCAGACCCGCGCGGTCCCGCAGCAGCCGCACCGCGGGCGAGGACCCGACGTCGGAGAGGTCCGCCCCCTTCGCGGGCAGCGCGAGCGGCTCGACCTGCCACAGCACCTCCCCGGTGATGCCGAGCGGTTCCCTGCTCGTGGCCAGGATCCGCAGCCTCCGGCACTCCCCCAGGAGCCGATCCGCGAAGGCCGCGGCCGCCTCGATCACGTGCTCGCAGTTGTCCAGGATCAGCAGGATCGCGCGCTCCCTGACCGCGGCGATGAGCCGATCCATCGGCTCCCCACCCCGCCCGTCACCGAGCAACGGCTGCTCGCGCAGGCCGATCGCGGTCAGGGTGGCCTGCGCCAGCTCACCGCCTGCCCGCACCGAGGCCAGTTCGACCAGCCACGCCCCATCCGGCAGTTCGGCGAGCATCGTCCGCGCGGTCTCCGTGGCCAGCCTTGTCTTGCCCGAGCCACCCGCCCCCGTCAAGGTGACCAGCCGGTGTTTGACGGCCAGACCGGCGACCGCGGAGATGTCGTCATCCTTGCCGACGAAACTCGTCAGCTCGGCGCGCAGGTTCGTCCTGCGGTTCTCCGCCCGCCCGCCCAGCTCACCGCGGAGCAACGCGGTGTGCAGCGCGGAGAGCTCGGCCGACGGGTCGGCACCCAACTCCTCAGCGAGCCGCTCGCGCGTCCGCTGGTACAGGGTCAGCGCCTCGTTCCCACGCCCCGCCTCGGCGAGCGCTCGCATCAAGGCTGCCACGAACCCCTCCCGCAGCGGGTACGTGGCGACCAGCTCGGTCAGCTCCGAGACCAGCTCCGAGCCATGGCCGAGGCGAATGTCGGCATCCACCCGATCCCCGAGCGCGGCGACGTGGAGTTCGTCCAGACGCGCGACCGCGGCGTCGAACGCGTCGCTGCCCTGGAGCGCGATGTCCGCCATGGCCGTACTGCGCCACAACGCCAGGGCCGAGCGCAGCAGATCCGCCCGCGCCGCGGGCTCGGCGGCACGGGCCTGACCGACCAGGCGCTCGAACCGGTACACGTCCACGGCATCAGGCGCCACAGCCAGCCGGTACCCGCCGGAATCCGCCTCGATCACGCCGTCCGGCAACACCCTGCGCAGCCGGGACACCAACGCCTGCAAGGCGTTCACCTCGTCCGCGGGCGGCTGCTCCCCCCAGATCCAGTCCACCAGCCTCGCCCGCGTGACGACCCGGCCAGGTTCGAGGGCAAGGGCGGCCAGCAATGCGCGCAGCCGAACCCCAGGAACCTCCACCACGGCCTCATCGTGGTTACGGACCTCGAACGGTCCCAGCAATCCGACTCGCACGTCAGCATTGTGCCGAACCACGGCGACAACCGGCTAACCGCCGCCGAGCACAAGCCACGAACACCGCCGACCTTCATCGGATCGTTATCCCCGCAGGTCGAGCGAATGCGCTGGATTTCCAGCGGCTGCTACGGCGACCGCCGACTCAAGGACGTCCGCCGACGCGTGATCAGCACCGAGCGACAGTCCGCGCGGGCTGGCCCGCCTTGCCATCGCGCTGAACCGCCTCGATCAGGCCGCTGGAGTGGAGATCGTGAGTGCCCCCTGGAGGATTCGAACCTGCCCACCCGGCTCCCGAGGCCTATCCACGATCACCGTTCTACCCGCGCCTTCCAGGGGCCGGCCGTAGATCCGGCTGGCAACCGGCCCGAAAGGCCCTCCAAGCCGCGCCGGGTCGAGCACCCACCACCGGTTCGTCCATATTCATGGGAGCCGTGGACCGAGAGCACTTCTTGCGCCGGCTCCAGGCATGTGCGCGGGATGTCACAGTCCGGACACGACGCTGCGGCGGCCATTCACACGAAGGGACGATCACAGCGAGACCGGACGGCCTGCCTGCCCGCGACTGGTGTCGTGCTTTGATGTGCGCCTGCCCGGTGTCGCAGAATCAGCAGAAAGCTGCTTAGAGCGCATCGGTGCACGTCAGAAGGGCGCACTCGGCAGCCGTCGAGCCTTCCGCAGAACCCAGCGGAATGTCCTGAGATACGGCGGTCCTGCTTTGCGAAGGCTGGCCGCCGCGCAGGACGAACCCGATGATCTCGCTGCTGTGGGGGCATCCGTACCGTCAGCGTGCCGGTGGGGTGGCGTCCGAGAGTCAGCCGGTCTGATCACCGGATCGGACCAATCGGCGTTCCCAGACCAGGGCCGCGACCACACCGATGGCATAGGCGACCAGGTCCCATGGGTCGGGGAACGCGCCAACCAGGACACCGCCGATGCCCGGCGGGGTCATGCCGACTATTTGGTAAAACTCGACGGCGGCGGCGATCGTGGCCGTGGCCAGGGTGCGCCGTGCGGCGGTGGTGCGCCACAGCAGCCCCAAGGACGCATAGACCAGCATGGTGGCGCCGACGTCGCTCACGTAACCGCGGATGAACGGTTGTCCCGGGCCCCGGTAGAAGAGGGCAAATGCGCCGACGGCGAGGGCGACGCCACCCAGAAGGACCATGGCGCGGCGCATGCGATTGACATCTTCTCCGAATCTCTATGATCAGGACGAACTGATCATAGAGCTCGTCCCTTATGGCGGCATGCTGATTGCGTCAGGTCGGCGACCGCAGTGGAGTGCCATGGCGACGGCATGCCAGCACGCTGGAACGTAGTGACGATTCATCCGGAATGAGGTTCGTTGGCCACCTCATCCACCCGGGCAATCGGCTTGCCGATGTCGAAGTCGATCAGCGCGGCGGCCTTACCGTCCCGGAACACGATGTTGTCCGGCGTGTAATCCATGTGCCTGACCACTTCCGCCGGGTAGGTTCCACCTCACTCCGTCGAAACCATCCTGACCTATCCCGCCCACCCAGACGCCGCATGACCGTCCGCCTGGAAACCTCAAGGCCGCCAGCCTGGATCATGCTGGCCGCCCACCTGACCGTGCACATCGTGCTCGGATTCACTCAGCCTTGCCCTGACCCATCTGGCTGTGCTCAGCCGCGCTCAGCGCACCGAATGGCGCTGCTGTTGTCGACGGTTTGGCCCGGCCCGATAAGCGCTGCTCGCCCTAGCTCACCTGCGCAACGGCGACACCTACGCGCATCTCTGGGTGTCATCCCGACTATCGGCATCACCACAGTCGGGCGCTAACGTCTGGAAACCAGTCCCTTTGGTCGGCCACATCCGCGCAGCCCCGGAAAGGGCGCCCTGGTTGATCTATGTGGTGGAGAGCACCCTCATCCCCCGTTGGTGGCGTGCTCACAAGCCACCGTACGGCAGCAGCGGACAGAAGCAACACGGCGTGAACATGCACTTCCTTGCCGACCTTCAGGCTGGCTGGTGTCGACCTCGCCAGATCTGCCAGGCACCCGCCACCCGAGGTCGGCCCACAACTGGCCCACAGCCAGCGAGCTTCAACGAGAACGGGCGGGACTCCGTGAGACTGGAGGCCCGCCCGTACCTGCGCTGTTTGCCCTGGTCGGCGGCCAAAACCGCCGCTCAAGATCGAGTGCCCCCTGCAGGATTCGAACCTGCGCACCCGGCTCCGGAGGCCGGTGCTCTATCCCCTGAGCTAAGGGGGCTCGACGACTGACAACGTTACCAGCATTCACCCACCACTCTGCACCACGATGAAGCTCCGAGCACACATCCAACGAAAACCGCACGGGCGGGCCTCGCGACGGGTTACCTTGGCGGCCGTGGGCGATGATCTGGGCAGGGTGCTTGTAGTAGATGATGACGAGGTCATCAGGCAGCTCATCGCGGTCAATCTCACCTTGGAGGGTTTCGAGGTGGTGACCGCGACGGACGGCCAGGACTGCCTCGATCAAGTCTTGGACGTGATGCCCGATGTCATCACGCTCGACGTGATGATGCCCCGGCTGGACGGCTGGGAGACGGCCTCGCGGTTGCGCACCGACGAGGGCACCGCCCACATCAAGGTGGTGCTCATCACCGCAAGAGCCCAGGAGTCGGACCGGCGGCGCGGGCTGGGGATCGGGGTTGACGCCTACCTCACCAAGCCGTTCGATCCGGCCGAGCTGATCCAGGTGGTCAGGGAGCTGGCGGACAGGGCCAAGGCTTAGGGCGGATCTCGCCGTGGGCGGTGGCCGTCCAGGTGTCGGGTGGAGGTGCACCGGCAGACTCGGCCGGAGGCGCTCCTGTGCCGAGCGGAGACTCTCCGATCTCCCTCGGCAGGCGACAACCCTCGCGCGGTAGAACCCTCCCTTGGGAGGCGACGACCCTCCCACGGCAGAACCCTCCCGCGATAGGCGATAACGCCCGCGAGCGGTGGCGGCCACCCGGACGCCAGGCGAGCCCCCCTTCGACGGCAAGCCGGTCTGCGGCCGTTCAGGGGCTCGTGGAGCCGCTTACGACGGCAGATCCGGGCTGGAGCCGCCATGAGGCCTGGATGGCCCGTGGAGGCGTACCGGACCGCTGCTGCGGTCGGCTCTCCTACCTACGGGCGCCTCGGTGCCCGGCTTGGTCGGCGCCTGCCGCTGCAGGCCTGGAACATACGCCAGGCGAAAGCGCGCTGGCAGCGGGCCTGGAACACGCGCCGCGTGAAGGCGCGCGGGCTACGGCAGCAGGCCGTGTTTGCGGGCGATGGCCGCCGCCTCGGTGCGGGTGGAGGCGTCGAGTTTGCCCAGGATGTTGGAGACGTGGACGCTCACCGTCTTCTGCGCGATGAACAGCCGCTCGCCGATCTCCCTGTTACCCAGCCCTTCGGCGACCAGCGACAGCACCTCCGCCTCTCGCGCCGTGAGCGTTCCTGAGGGCCCGGAGCCGGTGAACCTGACCCGGCGGCCGAACTCGTCGAGCGCGGCGGCGAGCGGCGCCGCCCCGAGCTTCGCGGCCGTCTCGCGGGCGAGGGTCCATTCTTCCTGCGCGGCGGTACGGTCGCCGGTGGCCAGGAGCGCCTCGGCGAGCCGCCGGCGGGAGCGGGCCACCTCGTAGGCGAAGCCATAGGAGAACGCCTCGACGACTTCGCGCCACTGGCCAGGGTCGGAGCGGCCGTGGACGCGCGCCCATTCGGCCTCGGCGCGCAGCCGCCAGGCTCGGCCTTCGAGGCCCATCTCGCCGCGCTCGCCGTCGGGCCCGTTGGAGGCGGCGTGGCGGGCGCGGGCGATCAGCTCGTCCGCGCCGTCGGTACGGCCGAGCTCGCTCAGCGCCGCCAGGCCGGTGCTCACGATGCGGAGGGTGCCGGGGTCGCTCGGGCTGAGGATGTCGAGGACCGCCTCGACGTGGTCGAGGGCGGCGACGGGGTCGCCGTTCCATAGGGCGTGCTCGGCGGCCAGGCCGCGGGACATGTAGGCGACGAGGTCGTCGCTCCAGAACGGCTGCAGCCAGGTGAGGCGCTCGGCGACGTTCGGCAGCCCGCGGGCGACCTCGATGAACAGCGCGAACGACGAAAGGGTGGACTCGGGGACGGTGCCTGCCCGGGTGGGGAAGCGGGCGGCGACGGCCTCGGCGGCGTCCCATTCGCCCGCGACGTAGTGGATGAGGAAGCGGAGGAAGCGCAGGTCGGTGCCGTAGGTGCTCCAGGTCAGCCCGGTCTCGCTGGCCACGGCGATGCCGCGCTCGGCGACTTCGGCGGCCTCGTCGAGACGCCCGAGGTCGTAGTGGAGGCGTGCGAGGTTGAACAGGGCGCGCAGGTCGATGGCGAGGTTGCCGGAGGTGCGGGCGGCAGCCGTACCGAAGAGGCGCTCGGCGTGGGCCCAGTCACCGCGCAGCGCGGCGGCGGCGGCGAGGGTGACCAGGGCGCTGGCCTCCGCGTCGGTGGCGCCGGCCGAGCGGGCGGTGGCCAGGGCACGCTCGGCCAGCTCCTCGACCTCGCCGTGTCGGTCGGTCCAGGACAGACAGCGGGCGAGGGTGGCCAGGGCACGGGCCAGGACGGCGGGCTCGGTGGCGGTGGCGACGGCGGACTCGGCGACAGCGACGGCCTCCTCGCTCTGGTCCATCTCCCACAGGTAGGTGGCCAGGCGTTCCTGGACGTCGGGGCCGGCCGGGACGGCGCGCAGGCGGGCGATGGCGCCATGGTTGTCGCCGCTGTCGGCGGCGGTGATGGCGCTGCGCATGGCCAGGGCACGCCGGGGCTCGCCCGCGCGCCGTTCGGCGTCGGGGACGCGGTCCCACAGTTCGAGGACCTGGTCGTAGTGGCGGTGCGCCTCGGCGGGGGCGCCGAGGCGCTCGGCGATGCGGCCCGCCTCGGCGGAGGCGGTCAGGGCGCCGACCAGGTCGTGGCCGGCGAGGTGGTGGTGGGCGAGTTCGGCGGGCGAGGTGAGCCGCGCGGCGAAGGCGGTGTGGAGGCGGGTGCGCTCGCCCGGCAGCAGGTCGGTGTAGACGGCCTCCTGCAGCAGCGCGTGGCGGAAGGCGTAGCCGTAGCCGTCGACGCGGAGCAGACCACGGGAGACGATCTCGCGCACGGCCTCCTCGAACTCGCCGACGGGCAGGCCGGAGATCTCGCGCAGCAGCGTGTCCTCGACGCGGCGGCCGGCGACGGCGGCGGCGCGCAGGACCCGCTGGCCGGGCTCGGACAGCACCTCGACGCGGGTCAGCAGGAGGCTGGCGAGGCTGTCGGGCAGCGCCTCGCCCTCGGCCATGGCGGCGAACAGCTCCTCGGCGTAGAAGGGGTTGCCGTCGGCGCGGGCGACGATCTCGCCGAGGCCGCGGGCGCCCACCTCGCCGAGGGTGGTCACGTAGTCGGACATCTCGCCGGCGCCGAGCGGGCCCAGCTCGATGGCGGTCACCGAGGGCAGGCGCTTGAGCTCGGCGAGCACGGGGCGCAGCGGGTGGCGGCGGTGCAGGTCGTCGGTGCGGTAGGTGCCGACGACGCAGACGCGCTCCGACTGCAGCATGCGGCTGAGGAAGACCAGCAGGTCGCGGGTGGAGCGGTCGGCCCAGTGGAGGTCCTCGATCACGAAGAGGACGGGCTGGATGTCGGACAGCATGCCGAGCAGCGAGCCGAACAACCGCTGCTGGGTCAGCCCCGAGGAGGACGCGGCGGCGCCGCGGTCGTCGAGCAACCGGCCGAGGATGGGCCGGGCGGCGACGGCGGCGGCGAGCGCGGGCTCGCGCAGCGCGTCGGCCAGCGGCAGGTACGGCAGGGCGTCGCCGAGCTCGGCGCACTGGCCGACCATGACCTGGACGCCCCGACGGCGCGCCTCGGCGACCAGCTCGGTGGCCAGGCGGGTCTTGCCGATGCCCGCGTCGCCGCCGACCAGGGCCACGCCCGCCCGGCCCGTCACGGCGTTGTCGAGCACACGAACGAGTCCGCCCAGCTCGGCGGAGCGCCCGATCATCAGCCCGTTCATCCGGCCACTATGCCATGACCGGCGGACATTCCCATTGGACCCATGGAAACACCGGTCATTGGACCACATCCATGGACCAAGTCCGGCGTAGCGTCAGCGCATGCTTCTCTTTCTCGCCGCCTCGCTCACCCTGGTCCTCATCCCCGGGCCGAACCACCTCTACATCGCCGCCAGGGGGCTGTCGCAGGGCAGGTCGGCGGCGCTGGCCAGCGCGTTCGGGGTGGAGACCGGCACCCTCGTGCACATCGCGGCCGCGGCCGCCGGCCTGTCCTATCTGATCGCGCAGTCGGCGACGTGGTTCGCGGTGGTGAAGTGGGCGGGTGTGGCGTACCTGGTGTATCTGGGGGTGCGGACGCTGACCGGCAAGGAGGAGCTGACCACCCGTACGGCGGAGCCGCAGCCGCTGCGGGCGGTGTTCCTCGAAGGCGTGCTGGTGAACGTGCTGAACCCCAAGGTCATCCTGTTCTTCCTGGCGCTGCTGCCGCAGTTCGTCGACCCGGCGGCCGGGTCCCCTGCGATGCAGATCGTGCTGTACGGCGGGACGTTGCTGCTGCTGGGGCTGCTGTCGGACATCGTGTACGCGTTCATGGCGGGGGCGTTGAGCGATCGGCTGGCCAAGCGGGCCACGGCGCTGCGGTACGTCAGCGGGCTGGTCTATATCGGCCTGGGCATCGCGACGGCGTTCACGGGCCGCCGCACCGCATGAACCGCCGTCGCGCCGCATGAACCGCAGCCGCACCCCCTGAAGCGCGACCGCACCGCCTGAACCGCGGTCGCACTGCCTGAAGCACCGTCGCACCGCCTGAACCCGGCTTTCACCCGCACAACGCAACGGTGCGTTGCTACGATCGCCCGTATGGCACCGCGCAAGCAGCAGGAGATCTTCGAGGCCACCCTCACCCTGCTGGCCGAGCGCGGCTACGAGGACCTGACCATCGAAGGCGTCGCCGAGCGGTCGGGCGTCAACAAGACGACCATCTATCGCTGGTGGCCGTCCAAGCCCGCCCTGCTGGCCGCCGCCCTGGTCGAGGCCGACACGCTCGCCCTCGACCAGCCCGACACCGGCACGCTGCGCGGCGATCTCGAAGCCCTGGTCGACGGCATGATCGCGTTGATCACGCGCCCGCCGTCGAGCGACATCGCGGTGGCCGCGCTCGGCGCCGCCGTACATCATCCGGAGCTGAACGCGCGGGGGTTCTTCGCCGACCGGTTCGCCCGCGAGCGGGAGGTCTTCGAACGGGCCATGGCCCGGGGTGAGCTCGGGGACGACACCGATCCGATGCTGCTCGTCGACCTGCTGGCGGGCGCGGTGTGGGTGCGGGCGGTGTTCAGGGGGTTGCCGCTGGAGGCCGGGTTCGCGCGGCGGGCCGTGTCGGCGGTGCTCGACGGGGTGACACCACAGCAGTAGCCGCCCACAAGGGAGCCGCAGTGATCCGACGCCTGCTCGCCGCCTGTCTCGTCACGGCGCTGACCGCCGTCGGCTGCGCCACGGGTCCGGCGACACCTCCCAGCGGCGCGGGTACGGCGGCGCCGCCGAGCGGCGCGGGTAGGGCGGCGCCGCCGAGCGCCGCCACCCCGGCGACACCCCCGAGCGGCCCGGGCCCTGCGGCACCCCCGAGCGCCGCCTCCCCGGCGGCACCCCCGAGCGCCGCGACCCCGGCGGCACCGAGTGGTTCGACTCCGGCGATGCCGCCGAGCGGCGTCACTGCGGCGACGCCGTCGAGCGGCGCCGGTCCCGGGAGGCCGACCGCGCCCGTCATCGTGTCGGAGCGGCGGGACGGCCGCCTGGTCACACTCGTCGTCGACTCCCCCGCCGTCGGGCGGGAGGCGGAGGTCCAGATCCTGCTCCCCTCCGCCTGGCGTCCGGGCACCCGCTGGCCCGTCCTCTATCTGCTCGACGGCTGCTGCAGGGAAGCGGGCAGCGCGTGGGTGACCAGCGGCAGGGCCGACCAGGTGACCGAGGACGCCGGCGTGATCGTGGTCATGCCGGAGGCGGGCTTCGCCGGCTTCTACAGCGACTGGCTGGACGGCCCCCAGTGGGAGACCTTCCACCTCACCGAGGTCCGCGAGCTGGTGGAGCGGCGCTATGGCGGCACCGGCAGGCGGGCCGTCGCGGGCCTGTCGATGGGCGGGTTCGGGGCGCTGTCCTACGCGGCGCGGCATCCCGGCATGTTCAGGGCGGCGGCCTCCTTCTCCGGCCTGCTCGACGTCAGCCGGCAGGACGTCGACCACCTCACCTCCCTGTCCGGCGACGACCCCGGCAAGCTGTGGGGTACCGACCTCGCCGCGCACAACCCGACCGCGCTCGCGGGCAGGCTGAAGGGCATCCCCGTCCATGTCTCCTGCGGGAACGGCGAGCCGGGCCCGCTCGACGGGCGGAACACGCCGAAGGACGTCGGCGAGGAGTTCGTCGAGAGGGAGAACCGCGCCTTCGTCGCCGCGGCGAGGAGGGCGGGCGTCAAGGTCACCGTGAACCTCTAGGGCCCTGGCACGCACCGCTGGCCGTACTGGACGAGAGAGCTGGAGCGGGCGCTGCCGATGCTGCTGGCGAGTGTCAGGTGACGCGGGGCCGTACCGGTCACGAGCGTTGACCGACGCGCGGCCCACGCTGCTCGCGAGCGTCCGTCGAAAGACGCGCGGCCTACGCTGCTCGCCAGCGTCCGTCGACCGACGCGCGGCCGGTGCCGCGCGTGAGCGTCAGCCGAGCGCGGCCGGGATGCGGTCGAGCGTCGGGTACGGCACCAGCCCGTAGGCGTAGAAGTCGACGGCGGCGGCGCCCGCGGCCTTGGCGGCGCGGACCTTGGCGACGAGCCGGTCGGCGGTGTCGCTGTCGGGGTGTCCGGGCCGCAGGACGGCGCGCACCTCGCGGTCCTTGCCGACCGAGCGCAGGTAGGCGGCCACGTCGTCGGCCACCCGGGCGGCGTCGCGGGCGTAGCCGAGGACGCCGAAGGACGGCACCAGGTCGCCCAGCGCGACCAGGTCGACGCCGAGCTGCCACGCGTCGTGGGCGGCCAGGCCGGGCGAGGGCAGGCCGTGCTTGTAGCCCTTGACGGCGCCCGTGGCGTCGATGAACGTCAGCTGCGACCCCTCGGCGGCGACCGCGGCCGAGACCTCGGACACCAGCGAGGTGACGGTCTCGGAGCGGGCGCGGGCGTAGTTGACGACGTCGGGCCCGGCGTAGGCGGTCAGCGCCGCCCTGGTGACCTCGCCCTGCGCGGGCGGCTCGCCGTCCAGGACCGCGCCGACGATGCGTGAGCACTCGTCGCGGGCCACCTCGGCGTTGACGCCCAGGTCGCCGGCCCTGCGCATGCAGAAGTCGCAGAAGCACAGCGCCATGAGGTAGGCGTCCATCGGCCCGAGCGGGACGAACGAGCGCTCGGCCTTGAGCGGGCGGTAGTGCAGCGACTCGGCCACCACGCTGTCGACGCCGAGCCGGGCCACGGCTCTGGCCAGCGCGACGGCGTAGAGCCTGACGTCGGGGTGGGCCGGGCACAGGTCGGTGGGGTAGCCGCGGTCGCCGAAGCAGTTGCGCACGGTCACGTCGGGGTGCTGGGCGCCGATCGTCTCGTTGCGCAGGAACACCGTCCAGCCGTGGAACTTCAGGTCGCGCGCCGTGCAGGCCGCGCGCAGCCCGTCGAGGACGTCGAGGTGGCCGGGCGCGGGAAGCAGGCGCAGCTGCCCGAACAGGTCGTCGGGCAGCGAGAAGTGCGCTCCGTCGTGGCGGAGGGTGAGCCTGGACAGCCCGTGCGGAGTGACGTCGCGGGTGCCGTGGTGCACGACGCCGACGGTCACGCCGCCGACGCCGTAGCCGCGGATCCTGTCGAGCACCTTCTCCATGCCCTCGCTGCGCAGATCCTCGGCGAAGACGTACACGGAACTGTCCACAGGCGAACCCTACGCGCTCTTGTGCGCGACGAAGTCGATCTCCACGAGGATGTCCATCAGGTCCGAGCCGACCGTGGTCCTGACCGGGTACGGCTGGGTGAAGTAGGACTTGTAGACCTCGTTGTAGGCGGCGAAGTCGCGCTTGAGGTGCTGCAGGTGGACGGTCGACTTCACCACGTCGTCGAAGCCGAGCCCGTGGGCGGCGAGGATGGCGCCGAGGTTCTTCATGACCTGGTGGGTCTGGGTCTCGATGTCGTCGCCGACGATCTCGCCGGTCTGCGGGTCGAGGGGGCCCGCGCCGGAGGTGTAGACGAAGTCGCCGACCACGAGGCCCTGCGAGTAGGCGCCGACGGGGGCCGCGCCCTCGGCGGTCCTCAGTTCCTTCTTCACCGGATCTCCTTAGAAGTGGGTGGTGATCGTGCCGACGACGGTGTAGTCGTCGTCGACGAGCGGGAGCACGCGCCACTTGTCGAAGGCGGTGCAGGGATGGGAGACGCCGAAGGCGACCAGCTCGCCCACCTCGAGCGCCCCGTGGACGACGGTGTGCTGGTCCTGCATCTTCACCACGGTCAGGCCGGGCCTGCGCGGGATCGGCAGGCCCTCGTCGTAGGGCACGTCGCGCTTGCCCATGCCGATGATCGCCAGGTCCGGTTCGGGGGTGGACAGCACGTGCGCCCAGATCTCGAAGGCGGGCCGCAGGGAGCCCTCGATCCGGTTGAAGGGCGTGCGCTCGCGGTAGTAGCCGTCGTCGTGGGTGACGTAGGCGCCGCTGCGCAGGATGATCTTCGCCTGGGTGGTGACGAGCTCGCGGCCGATCACGTCGAACCACTGGCTGCCGCCGACGCTGAGCACGGGCGCGCGGAGATGTTCGACGGCGTTCTGCAGGATCGCCAGGTACTTCCGGACGTCCTCGGCGGTCTTCAACGCCCCCTCGTAGCCGGCCACGCCCGCGAGCTCCACGCCGTCGCTCGCCCGCACGTAGGCCGCCAGGTCCAGCAGGTCGTCGAACTTCCTGCAGCCGGCGCGCCCGCCGTGGTGCCCCATCTCGACCAGCACCGCGAACGGCCGGCGGCCCGCGTGCCGGGCCAGGATGTCCACCCCGGCCCGCGAGTCGACGAAGCTCACGAACTCGAAGCCGGGGTCGCGGTCCAGCTCGGCGGCGGCCCAGGCCAGCCCGGCCGGGTCCACGACCTGGTTGGCGACCATGATCCGGGAGGCGCCGAACCCGCGCACGGCCATCGCCTGGCTCGGGGTCGCGACGGTCAGGCCCCAGGCGCCCGCGTCGAGCTGCATGCGGGCGATCTCGGGTGACATGTGGGTCTTCGCGTGGGGCGCCAACAGCATGCCGTGGTCGCGGGTGAAGGCCGCCATGGTGGCGATGTCGTGCTCGAGCGCGGTGCGCTTGACCACCATCAGCGGGAACGTGAACGCCCCGCCGAACACGGGCTGTCCCAGGACGTCCGCCCCCGACCGAAACCCCTTCATCGCACAGACCCTACCTTTCCGCCGCGGCTGCTGATCTCCAGCCCTCCCCTGTACGGCAAGCCGTCCCACGCGCCTCCGTGGTCACCGGCGCGCGCCCGCCGGAGGGACGCTCCTCGTGCGCGCGTGGCCGGGCGCCGCGACGGCGTGCCGTCACCCTGTGGGGCGCAGCGCCCGCCCCGGCGTGTGGCCGGTCAGCGCGCCGCGCGACAGCACCGGCACGCCCGAGACCAGCACGTCCGAGATCCCCGTCGCGGGGGTCCGCGGCGCCGCGTACGTCGCGAGGTCGGCCACCGTCGCCGGGTCGACCACCACCACGTCCGCCACCAGCCCCGGCCGCAGCAGCCCCCGGTCGAGCAGCCCGAAGCGACGGGCGGGATGCGCCGCGAGGTGCACCGCGGCCTGCTCCCACGTCCAGTCGCCCAGTTCCCTCACGTGGACGCCGAGGAAGCGGGCGAAGGCGCCCCAGCCGCGCGGGTGCGGGTGCCCGCCGACGTAGATCCCGTCGGAGCCGCCGGTGTGCGCGGGGTGGCGGAGGATCCGCCGCACCGACTCCTCGCCTGCGGGCCCCTCGTCTGGCCTGGCCACCACGCATCCCGCCTCCAGGCGGGTGTCGACCAGCAGCCGGCGGCAGAACTCCGCGGGTGTGACCCCCTTGCGGCCCGCCGCCTCCACGATGGTCAGCCCCTCGGTCCACTCCTGGCCTGGCGCGTGCGACACGGTCAGCCGCGGCCACAGGTCGTCGAGGGTCGGCCACCAGTCGGCGAGGGAGGACGGCGACTCGAGCATGTCGAGCGCCCTGTCCACCTCGGCCGCGGGCACCTGGGGCGGCAGCACGATCATCGCGAGGATGGTGCTGCCGCGCAGGTAGGGATAGGTGTCGAAGGTGAGGTCCACCTCGCGGGCGAGCGCGTCCTCCACAAGCGGCAGCAGCACGTCGGCGGGACCGTGCAGGTGGGAGACATGCACCGGGGCGCCCGAGTCGCTGGCGATCTCGACCACCTCGGCCATCCCTACCCCGGCGCCCGTGCCGTAGGCGCGCATGTGGGTGACGTACGGCAGCGCGCCCAGCGGCCGGCAGAGCGCGGCCAGCTCGGCGGCGGAGGCGTTGCGCCCCGGCAGGTACTCCAGGCCGCTCGACAGGCCGACCGCGCCTTCGGCCAGCCCCCGCTCGACCCGGTCGAGCATCTGGGCGAGTTGCTCGGGCGACGCCTCGGCGGGAGAGGCGCCCATGACGTCGTAGCGGATGGTGCCGTGCGGCAGCAGGTAGGCGGTGTTGAGCGCGGTCGCCCTGTCGTACCCGGCCAGCAGCTCGGCGACGCTCGCCGCGCCGTCGAGAAAGGGGTGCACCCCGTTGACGGCGGCGAAGTAGCGGGTAGCGTAGCCGACCGTCGCCGCCGAGCCCGGCGCGTAGGACAGGCCGTCCTGGCCCAGGACGAACGTCGTCACCCCCTGGCGAAGCGCCGCGAGCTGCACCTCCGCGTCGAACACCAGCGCGTCGCCGTGGGCGTGGCAGTCGACGAACCCCGGCATCACCAGGCGCCCCGTGGCGTCGATCACCTGCCCCGCCGGAGCGCCGGCGAGCCGGCCCACCGCGGTGATCCGCTCGCCGGTGATCCCGATGTCCGCCCTGAACGCCGGAGCCCCGGTGCCGTCGAGCACCCGCCCGCCACTGATGACCACGTCGAAAGTCACAGGCAGATTCAATCATCACTCTGAATTGCTGCATTTCGCGCGGCGCATTTCGCAGTGGAAACGCAGGCCGCGGGACCGCGATCTCTTTGCGAATACGCGCGGGAACGGAACGGTCAGTACCTGCCCGAGCGGGCCGCGCACGCCGTAGCCGGCAGGACCGGGTGCCGGGCGAGCAGGTCGCGGGCCTCGGCTCTGGCGAGGTTCCAGCCGTTCCACGGGTCGGGCTCGGCCAGGCCGTTGACGCGGACCACGTCGGCGAGGACGCAGCTGCGCAACGGCTCGGGAAGCCTGTCCAGCGCAGGGACCGCCTCGGCGCCGAGATCGCCGACGTAGTCCTGGTCGATGCGCTCGACCCCTCTGACCTCGACCTGGGTCTCGGCCACCCGCAGGTCGGGGTTCCACACCGCGAAGGCCAGCACCCCGATCCCGGTGATCATGACGATGGTCCTGGGCAGCCACGCCGAGCGTCCGCCCGCCAGCCGTACGCCGCCGGCCACCAGCACGACCGCGAACACCGCGCCCAGCCACCAGATGGTCGCGGCGACGGAGGCGCGCAGGCGCGACAGACCGTAGGCGTCGGTGTAGAGGTCGAGACGGTGCATCGCCGACACCAGGATGACCAGCGTGAAGGCGCACAGCACGCCGAGCAGGATGCCCAGCGCCCAGCGGTCGCCGCGCTCGGCCCGCACCACGCTGCTGGCCACCGCGACGATCGCGAGCACGAAGACGCTGACGATCATGAGCTGGAAGAAGCCCTGCCGCGCGTAGTCGGCGTAGGTCAGGCCGGTGGTGCGCAGCAGCCAGGCGTTGCTGCCGAACAGCGCGGTGACCTGGACCGCGACGAACGCGGCGAACAGCAGGTTGAGCCCGGTCAGCGGCACCACCCACAGGCTGCGGTTCAGCCGGGTCCTGAAGGACGGGCTGACGGGGTCGGCGACCGGGCGCATGGCCACCAGCACGGTGGCGGACATCAGCACGGCGAAGACCGCGAAGACGAACACGCGCAGCGGAAGCGTGCCGACCCAGTCCGGCGCGGTGAAGAGGCGGTCGAGGAAGGAGGCGAAGACCTTGTCGGCGGAGGCGAACAGCAGGCCGAAGACGGCCAGCAGCACGGCGGTGATGGCGAGCGCCGCCACCTGCGGCATGACGCGCCGCCGTACGGTCAGCGTCTTCAGCGGGCCGGCCAGGAACCAGGGGACGGGGAAGACGGCCAGCGCCACCGAGATGCCGCCCCTGATCAGCGCCAGCCAGCCGCGGCCCGCGCCGGAGACGGCGATCGCGCCGAGCCCCCCGGCGGTCGCCAGCAGCAGCGGCAGCAGCCAGTCGGCGTCCCTGACCGTGACCATGGCGACGAGCGCGAAGGAGAGCAGGCCGTAGGCGACGGTCCACGGGGTGGCCCTGCGCAGGACGGCGGGCATCGCGGCGGCGCCCAGCACCAGCGCGACCAGCGCGATGCCGAGCCCGGCCTGGGCGTCGGGCAGCGCGACGGCGGCGAACACGCCCACCCCGAAGGCGGCGGGCAGCAGCCAGCGCGGCGTGTCGGGGAGCTCGGGCCTGGGGAAGAGCGGCGGCGGCACGTACGGCGGGGCGGGCGGCCGCGGGCCCTGCGGGAACGACGGACCGCCGGGGCCCACGGGACCGCCAAAGGCGCCGGAAGCGGGGTCGCCAGGCCCTCTGGAACCGCCGGGCCCCACGGAACCGGGACCGGCGGGACCGGGACCGGCGGGACCGGGACCGGCGGGACCGGGACCGGCGGGACCGCCGAAACTTGCGGCACCGCGACCCACGGGACCCTCGAGGCTTGCGGGAACGCGACCCACGGGACCGTCGAAACTTGCGGCACCGCGACCCACAGGACCGTCGAAATTTGCGGGACCGCCGAGATTAGAGGGACCGCCGAGACCCGCGGAACCGGGGCCCACGGGACCGCCGAGACTGCCGTGACCGGCGGGACCGCCGAGACTGCCGTGACCGCCCGGCCCCCAGGGACCGCCAGGACCTCCGTGCCCGGGACCCTCGGAAACGCCGAGAACGCCGGGAGCCCCCGGACGTCCAGGCGCGACGGCGGTGACCGGAGCGGTGTGGGGGGCCGACTGGGCCCTGACCGATCCGATGGCCGAGCCGACGGCCGCGCCCGCCGCGCTGACCACCAGCATGACCAGGATGCCCGCGGCGCTGCCGAAGAAGATCCCGATGAAGAAGGCCAGGAACAGGCCGATGAGGAAGCCGGTCGTCAGGCCGATCACAGTCCACAGGACTGTGCTTCCCACCCCGCGGACGGGCCTGGGCGGCGGCGCCTCGCCCGGCCACGCCACACCGGGTCGCGCCGCCGGACCGGAAGCCACACCAGTAGCCGGGCCAGGAGCCGGGCCAGTAGCCAGACCATCGGCCACGGCCGCCGCCGTCGACACAGCACTCGACCCAGAGGCCGCTGCAGCGACCGACGCAGAGGCGGGGACATCGGCCGACGCCGCGGCCGAGACAGCGGTCGGGACAGCGACCGACGCAGCGGCCGGGACAGCCGGGACGGCCGGGACAGCGTCAGGAAGCGGGCCCGCGGCGGGGCCCACGGCCAGGTCCACGGCAGGGACAGCGACCGGGACAGCGGCCAGATCGGCGGCGCCCGGGCCGGCGAACGCGCCAGAGCCGGCGGACACGCCAGAGCCGGCCGACGCGCCAGGGCCGGGAGCCGCGAGCCCCGGAGGAGCGGCGACCGTGTGCGGAGCGGAAGCCGGGACCGGGTCCGGTCCCAGGTCCGGGGCGGGAGCGTCCGCCAAGGGCTCGGCGGGCCGTTCCTCCGCCGATGGCGCCTCGCGATCCCGCGGGCTCGGCTTCGCCCCTTCAGGGGCGATCCCCAGTCGCGCCATGTCGGGTTCCATCGTGATCCTTTCTGGAAGGTCGACGACCATGCGGCACCCCGCGCCGCCGTCGATGCGAATGGCTCCTCCGTGCAGTTCGACGATCTCCTTGACGATCGCCAGGCCGAGTCCCGATCCCCCGGCGTCGGCCGCCCGCGCCGCGTCCAGCCTGGAAAAGCGCTCGAACACCCTCGTCCTCGCCGTCTCGGGGATCCCGGGCCCGCCGTCGGCCACCATCAGCCGCACCCCCCTGCCGTGGCCGGCCGCCGACAGCGTCACCAGGCCGGCGGGAGGGCTGTGCCGTACCGCGTTGTCGAGGAGGTTGGCCAGGACCTGCGCGAGCAGGTCGGGGTCGGCGCGCACCACCAGGCCAGGCGCGCAGACGGGCCTGATCGTGACGTCGTCCCTCGCGATGGCGGCTTCGCGCGCCGCCTGGTCGAGCAGCGCCTCCAGGGCGACCGGCTCGGCCTCCAGGTGCCGCACGCCCGAGTCGAGCCGCGACAGGTCGAGCAGCTGGGCGACCAGGCGGCCCAGGCGTTCGGTCTGGGCGAGGGCGGTGCCCATGGTGACGGGGTCGGCGGCCGAGACGCCGTCGACGACGTTCTCCAGCACCGCGCGCAACGCCGTGATGGGCGTGCGCAGCTCGTGCGAGACGTTGGCGACCAGCTCGCGGCGCTGCCGGTCCACCTCGCCGAGGTCGGCCGCCATCGCGTTGAACGCCCGCGCCAGCTCCCCCACCTCGTCGCGCGAGGTGGTCCTGACACGCAGCGTGTAGCGGCCCTTCGCGATGGTCTGGGCCGCCGAGGCGAGCTGGCGCAACGGCTTGGTCATGCCGTGCGCCATCACCTGCACCATGATCAGCGCGAGGACGCTCGCGACGGCGATCCTGACCTCGCGGGAGGCGCCCGCGTTGAGGCCGACCTCGTTGACGACGAACGCCGTGCCCACCGCCAGGACGATGACGATCCCCAGCTTCACCTTGATGCGGCCGAGGAAGTCGAGGGGTCTCATCGGCGGACCAGGGCGTAGCCGACGCCGTGCACGGTGCGCACGACGTCGGAGCCGAGCTTGCGGCGCAGCGCCCGCACGTGGCTGTCGACGGTCCTGGTGGCGGCCGCCTCGGAGAAGCCCCAGACGTCCGAGAGCAGCCGTTCGCGCTCGAAGACCTGGCCGGGACGCTCGGCCAGGCGGCGCAGCAGGTCGAACTCGGTCCGGGTGAGCTGCGCCTCGGTCCCGCGCACGAACACCCTGCGGGCCGCGGTGTCGATCTCGACCTCGCCCACCCTGATCACGGTGTCCTCGACCGCCAGCTGGGCGGCCCGCTCGACCCTGCGCAGCAGCGCGTGGATCCTGGCCACCAGCTCGCGCATGCTGAACGGCTTGGCGAGGTAGTCGTCGGCGCCCACGCCGAGCCCGACGAGCACGTCGGTCTCCTCGCCGAGCGCGGTCAGCATGAGCACGGGCACCGGCCTGGCCGCCTGCATCCTGCGGCACACCTCCAGGCCGTCCAGTCCCGGCAGCAGCCGGTCCAGGATCACCAGGTCGGGTTCCGCCCTGCCGTACGCGAGGAGCGCCGCCTCGCCGTCGCCCGCGACGCGCACGTCGAAGCCTTCGGCGGCCAGCCGGTTGCGTACGGCGAGCGCGATCGTCTCGTCATCCTCGACCACGAGGATGCGTCGCTGGTCTGCCACGGACAGCAGCGTAGAAGGGACGTGTGCAGACGACACTCCCCAAGATGTGCACATCCCGTGCAGACTTGTCGGTCGTGGACATCACCGCCTATCTGAGCAGGCTCGGCCTGACAAGCGCGCCGCCCTCGCTCGACAACCTGCGGGCGCTGCACGCCGCCCATGTCGAGCGCGTGCCGTACGAGGCGCTGGAGATCTGGCTCGACCGGCCGACCTCGCTCGACCCGGAGGAGTCGGCGGCGCGGATCCTGCGCGGGCGCGGCGGCTACTGTTACCACCTCAACGGTGCGCTGTACACGCTGCTCAAGGCGCTCGGCTACGAGGTGACGCGGCACGTCGGCGGCGTCCAGAACCGCGGCGACGAGCCCGGCGTCACCGGCAACCACCTGGTGCTGACCGTGCGGCTGCCCTCCGCCGAGGGCCCGGACGCGTGGCTGGTCGACGCAGGGCTGGGCGACGCGCTGCACGAACCCCTGCCGCTGGCCGAGGGCCGCTACCGGCAGGGCCCCTTCGAGTACGGCCTGCGGCCCTCCACGGTCGCGCCCGGCGGGTGGCGCTTCGACCACGACCCGCGCGGCTCCTTCATCGGCATGGACTTCGGCATGACACCGGCGGAGATGCCGGAGTTCGCGGCGATGCACGAGCACCTGTCCAGCTCTCCGGAGTCCGGCTTCGTCCGGGTGGCGACGCTCAACCGCAGGGACGCCTCAGGCGTCGACGTCCTGCGCGGGCTCGTGCTGACCAGGATCGGCGACGACACCACCTCGACCACGCTGGACACCGAGGCGGCCTACTTCGCCGCCCTGGAGGACGTCTTCGGCATCAGCCTGCCGGCCGCCGACCGGTCGCTGCTGTGGGGCAGGCTGGTCAGGGCGCACGAGGCCTGGACGGCCTCGGCGAGCACGTCGTCGACGGCGACGGCCTGACGCCCGGCACCTGCTCGGTCGCGGAGCAGCCGACGACGTAGGGGCGTCCCGGCTTCTCCAGGACCTCGTACGGCGCGCCCCAGAACGGCCCGCTCAGCGAGAGCAACGTGTCCCAGAACGGGCCGATCAGCGAGACCGGCGCGCCTCAGAACGGGCCGGTCAGCGAGAGTGGCGCGACGTCCCTGTCGGTCATCCGGTCGAGCCTCGGCTCGGGCACGCCCGCCACCTCGGCCGGCCGGGCGGCCGGCTCGCGATGGACCAGGTCGCCGCCCGCAACGGCCTGGGCAGCGCCGACTCCCTCGCACGCCCCTGACAGCCAGGACGGGCAGCGCCGACTCCCTCCGCACGCACCTGACAGCCAGGACCGGCCGCACTGGGTAGTGCCGGCTCCCTCCGCACGCACCTGACGGCCAGGGCGGGCCGCATGCCGACCGCCTGCCGAGCCGCCATCACTCGCCAGCGGTAATGGTCGCATTTCTCGACAAACCGCTATGGTGCTGTGTCGCTGCACGCGTGTGGATGGAGATGACCCATGAACGGCCCACGCCGGCTGGCCGGACGCTATCGGCTGCTGCACCCGCTGGGCGCCGGATCTCTCTGGCTCGCCGCCGACGACCTGATGCGCCGCGACGTCGGCATCAGAGAGGTCCGGCTCCCGCCCGACCCCGCGGCCCACAGGGAACTGTGCGGTGTAGTGGGGCGCGAGGTCGGACTGGTCACCGGGCTCGGCCACGCCTCCATCGAGCCCGTCCACGAGGTGATCGTCGAGGACGGCACGCCGTGGCTGGTGGTCGACCTCCCCCAGGGACGCACCCTCGAACAGACAGTCCTCGAACGGCACCCGCTGCCGGCCGTCCAGGTGGCCAGGATCGGCGTGCATCTGGTGGCGGCGCTGCGGGCCGTCCACGGCGTCGGAGTGGTCCACGGCGACATCCAGCCGGCCACGGTCATCCTCACGCCGACCGGACGCGCGGTGCTGACCGGCTTCGGCGTCGCGACCCCCTTCCGGCCCCCGGGGGTGGGCCCGGCCGCCGACCTGTGGTCGCTGGCGGCGACGCTCCACTTCGGCCTGGAGGGACGGCCCCCGCAGCCAGGGCACCCGATCGGCGGGCCGCTCGGGCCGGTCCTGACCGACATGCTGCACCCCGACCCGGCCGCCCGGCCGTCCGCCGAAACGGTGGCCGCCGCCTTCGCCGAACTGGCCGGAACGGCAAGCCTGCCCCCTTCGGCCGCCGCGTCTCCCGCGCCCTCCTCCCCCACCTCCTCTTCGGACGCCGCGCCTCCCTCCTCCTCTCCCTCCGCATTCGCCTCGCCTCCGGACTCCCCGCCTGCCTCGCCTGCCTGGCCTTCGGACTCCTCCCCCACCTCGCCCGCGGACTTCTCCCCCACCTCGCCTTCGGACTCCGCACCCGCCTGGTCTGCGGACTCCTCCCCCACCTCGCCCCCGGACTTCTCCCCCACCTCGGCTTCGGACTCCGCACCCGCCTGGTCTGCGGACTCCGCACCCGCCTGGTCTGCGGACTCCTCCCCCACCTCGCCCCCGGACTCCTCATCTCCGGACTCCGCACCCGACTGGCCTTCGGACTCCTGGCCGGGCTCAGAGGCCGGGTTGCCGCCGTCCGCCACCCCTGCGGGAGCACCGCCCTCCCCCGCGCCAGCCTCCAGCGAGCAGGCACTCCCCACGCCGCCGCCCACCGGCGAGCCGCTACCGTTCCCCCCACCGCCTCCCGACGGCTCGGCCCCCTCGACCCCGACAGCCTCCGACGGCTCGGCACCATCCGCTTCCTCCCCCTCCAGCGGCTCGGCGCCTTCAGGTCCTTCCCCCTCCAGCGGCTTGGCGCCTTCAGGTCCCTCCGCCTTGGACGGATCGGGGCCGTCGGCTCCGTCGGCCTCTGATGGATCGGCGCCCTCCGCCCCGGCGCAGACAACGCCTACCGGATGGACACCCTCACCCTGGGAGCCCGACCCCGCCGCGCCGTCCCCGTTCAGCCCCGCGCATCCGGTGGCGACCCCCGCGTCCGGCCCCTGGTCACCGACCGCATCCGCCGAGGACCCCGACAAGACGCAGGTCGTCACCGTCCATCGTGGCCATCCCGCGCCTCCCGCGCACGAGTCCCTGGACGTCACCCGCCCGGCGTCGCGCCCGGACTCGCAACCCTTCGACGGCCTCGAGCCCGCCCGGCCCGCCCGCCCCTCGGAGGACGCCTCGCAGGTCCCCGGACCCGTCACCATAGAGGACGCTCCGCAGGTCCCCACGGTCCTCCCCCCAGAGGCGGCCACGCCCGTCCCCTCGGAGGCCGCTCCCTCAGAGCCGGCCATGGCGTCTCCGGTCGCTCCCTCGGGCCAGCACCCCACACCCCCGGCTGACCTCTCCGGCCCGCCTCTCATGGGCACTCCCCCCGGCCCGCATGCGTCGTACCCGGACACTCCCTCCGACCCGCACACGCCGTACCTGGGAACTCACACCGACCCGCACGCGCTTCAGCCGGGTGTTCCCTCAGGCCCGCACGTGCTTCAGCCGGGTGTTCCCTCGGGCCCGCAGGTTGTGCCCCCGGGCGGTGCTCCGGGTCCGGACGCTGTGCCCGCGGAAGCCCCCGCCGGCCCGCAGCCCGCGTTCGAGAGCTTCGGTCCTCACGCGGTGCCGCTCCACATCGCCTCTGCCGAGCCGACGGAGCACGAGCAGGACTCCGGTCTCGACGCCATCGGGCCTGACGGTGTGCTGGGCGCGACCGGAGACACCCCGCCCACTCCCGAGGCCATGAACCCCGGCCTGGCCGGTTCGCCGTCTGGCCCCGAAGCCATGCCGCCCGCTGCGGGAGCCACGCCCGAGGTCGGGCTGCCCGGCCCCGCGGGTACGCCGCCCGGCCCTGACGCCATGCCGCCGATCCCCGCTGGCCTGTCACAGGGACCGGAAGCCCTACCGCAGGGCCCGGGAAGCATGCCACCCCATGCAGGGATGCCGCCCCATGCAGGGTCACCTCATGCAGGGATGCCGCCCCATGCAGGGCCACCTCATGCAGGGATGCCACCTCATGCGGGGATGCCGCCCCATCCGGGAGGGATGCCCCAGGGTCCGGGGGGCATGCCCGGGGTCGGCCAGCCGTACCCTCCGGCGGGGAAC
Organism: Nonomuraea sp. NPDC004354; assembly: GCF_053602555.1. NCBI lineage: Bacteria > Bacillati > Actinomycetota > Actinomycetes > Streptosporangiales > Streptosporangiaceae > Nonomuraea > Nonomuraea sp. NPDC004354. Next base: position 25,150 of record NZ_JBSGDV010000012.1, read on the forward strand.
GGCCCCGCCCCCACCGGAAGTGGCCCCGCGCCGTCCGGCAAGCCCTCGTTGCTGCGCCGGGTGCTGCGGCGGGGCTCCAAGGACAACAGCAAGAGCGCTCCCCCACAGCCTGCCGCTCCGCCCGCCGGATGGGGCGCCCCTCCCGCCATTCCGCCCACGCTGGGCGGGCCGGTGCCTCCCGACGCTTCTCCCCTGCCGGGCGGACCGATGTCTCCCGACGCTCCTCCCATGCCCGGCGGACCGATGCCTCCCAATGCTTCTCCCCTGCCCGGCGGGCCAGTGCCTCCCGGCGCCCCCGGAGGGCCGTGGGGGCAGCCGCAGGGCCCCGGCGCGTGGGGTCCGCAGCCTCCGGCGCCCCCCGGAGCGTGGGGACCTCCCGGCGACCACAACCCCACCCCGTGGGGACCACCTGGCGGCCACGGCCCCGCGGCCTGGGGACCGCCCGGAGAGAACGCCCCCGCACCACTGGGACCCGAGGGCAACGTCGCCGCGCCGTGGGCACCACCCGAAGGGAACGGCCCTGCGCCGTGGGCACCGTCCGGAGAGAACGGCCCCGCGCCCTGGGGACCCTCCGAGGGGAACGGGCCTGGACCGTGGGGGCCGGCGGAGGGGAGTCCGCCGGCGGGCCGGCCTCCGGCGAGTTGGGGAGCCGCCGCGGACGCCGCGCCGCCCGTGCTGGCGTCTACGCCCGGCGAGCCCGATCCGGTGCCGATCGTCGAGACGACCGCGCCGTTCCGGCGGCCGACGTTCACGGGTCCGCTGGTACTGACCGCGTCCCCGGAGCAGCCGCCGAACAAGGCCGGCCGGAACGAGTCCGCCCCGGACCAGCCGCCGCGCCCCCTCGAGCACATCCTGCACGCGGCCGGACCGCTGGCTCCCGAGGAGGCGGCGGCGGTCGGCCTGGGCGTGCTCGACCTGCTGGCACCGCTCCACGGGGCCGGTCGCTTCCATGGGGACGTGCGGCCCGAGACCGTCCTGGTGAACGGCTCGGGGGCGGTGACGCTGGCCGATCCCGCGCCCGCGCCTGCCATGTCCCCCTACTCCGCTCCGGAGGGGAACGTGAGCCCCGCCGCCGATCTGTGGGCGCTGGGCGCGACGCTGTTCACCGCCGTCGAGGGACGCGCACCCGCACCGGGGGCGCCGCTGACGAGGGCGGGGGCGCTGGCTCCTGTGCTGTTCCGTCTGCTGTCGGGTTCGCCCGGCCAGCGGCTCACGGCCGACGAGCTACGGCTCGACCTGAAGACGATCGCCGCCGCAGCCACCTCGTCGCGCCCCTGACGCGTGCTTTCCGGACCAGGCTCGGAAGCGCCCCTGACGGGCGCACTCCGGACCCGGCCCGGAAGCGATCCCGACGAGCGCTCTCCGGACCCGGCCCGGAAGCGATCCCGACGGGTCCGCCGCTCCTCCGACCGGCTCGGCGCGCTCTGCCGGGTGCGCCGAGCGCGGTGGGAGTCCGACGGCCGCGCCCCTGATGCCGCGCGCTCGCGGGGTCGCGTCGGTAGTCTCATCACGTGATCTTTCGGGTCGTGCTCGCCTTAGCCCTGACCGTTCCGCCCGTCACCATCTCGCGAGAGGCCGGCCCTCGCCCCTGCCCGGTCGCCATGCCGCCCCGTACGACCTGCGGCTTCCTCGAAGTTCCTGAGCGCAGGGACGCCCCGGACAGGAAGATCAAGGTGGGGTACGCGGTCCACGTCTCCACCGCCAAGGACCGGAAAGCGGATCCCGTCGTCTACATGAGCGGCGGTCCGGCGTCGGCCTCCCTCCAGCTCACCGGGTTCCTGAGCCAGATGTTCCCCGATCGTGACGTGGTGGCGGTCGAGCAGCGCGGCAGCAAGTACTCCGAGCCGACCCTCGGCTGCCCCGAGACGGCCGAGGCGCTGCTCGGACAGCTCAGACGGCCGCCCGCCGACCTCGCGGCGGCGGCCCGCCGGTGCCGGGAAAGGCTCCAGAAGCAGGGCGTCGACCTGCGGGGGTACAACACGAAGGAGATCGCGGCCGACGTCGTCGCGCTACGCAAGGAGTTGGGCTACGCGTCCTGGAACCTGTTCGGCGTCAGCTACTCCACCAGGGTCATGATGGACGTGGCCGCGGCCGACCCTCAGGGGGTGCGGTCGGTGGTGCTGGACTCGTATCTGCCGGAGAGCGTCGCGTGGTACGACGACGCCGAGCGGAATCTGGCCGACACGACGGCGCGGCTCGGCGTTCAAGACGCCTTCAACGCCATGACCGCCAGGCTCAACGCCAGGCCCGCCGAGGTCACCACGAACGATCCGCTGCTCGGCAGGACGTTCACGGCCCGGGTCAGCGGCGACGACGTGGCCACGATCATGGCCGAGGCGCTGCACGAGGCGGACGTCGCGGCGGTCGCGCCCGCGATGATCGGCGCGCTCGCCACGGGCCACGACGAGCTGCTGCAACCGCTGGCCGACGCGGTGGGCGAGGGGTTGGTGTCGCACGAGTTCGGGCTGTATCACGCGGTGCAGTGCCAGGACGAGATCCCGTTCAACACCTTCACCCAAAGATCCCGACTTTTCACCGTAAATGGAGATAAGGCGGTGTGCGAGGCTTGGCAGCTCCCCAAGGCCGAGCCCGTGAACGCCACCACCAAGGCCCCCGTCTACGTCCTGGGCGGCCAGTACGACCCGACCACGCCCACCAGGACCAGCAAGCCGGCGGCCGAAGCGCTCCCCAACGCCCGCTTCGAGGAGTTCGCCCGCGCCTCCCACGCGGTCTTCCTGTCCAGCGCCTGCGCCCGCCGCAAGATCGTGGAGTTCCTCGACGACCCGGCCCAGCGCACGGCCGCCCCCTGCCTCGACGACACGGATCAGACGCCGGGCGACCTGCACGTGACCGGCGCCCCGTACCAGATCTCGAAGTCCCCGTGGCTGGCCGCGCCCTTCGCGCTGTTCGCCCTCGTCTGCCTGATCCAGCTGATCGCCGGCACGCTGAGGGGCCGGGCGCTGGCGGCCTTCGGCGGGCTGTCCGGCGTGGCGTTCGCCGGGCTGGTCGGCCAGTCCGTCTACGCCCTGATCAGCACGAACGAGACCGCTCTCGCCGTCGGCGTGCCCGGCACGGTGGTCCTCTACACCTGGATCGCCGCCGCCTCGGCCGCGCTGACCGCCGCGGCGCTCCTCCGCGACCGCCGGTGGCCGCACATCGCCGCGGCCGTCATCGGCGCCGGATTCCTCGCCTGGTGGTTCGCCTGGTTCCTGTGACGGGCATCCGCGAGCTCGACGCGGTTTCAGCGGGCGGCATCATGCCGGTCAACGCCTGGCAGCACACCGCCGAGGAGACGCGCCCGGGTTCGACCGGACCATCGTTCCAGAGCGGGTTCCCGGTCTTCTCGCTGAGGTTCGCCGGCGATCCCGCCAGCTGGACCGATGCCCGTGACCTGCTCTGATCCTGCTTCCGCCGGCCCTGGTGGGAACCGCGCTCCGCCCAGGGCGATCATCGGCGCCGGGCGGCGAGATCACCCCTCCTGCCAACGCGCGCGAGGGATTCGAAGGGCGGGCCCGGAATCCGGGCCGAGCATGATCCGCCTCTCTGTGCGCGTCCTACGGCGATGCGCCGCTTCGGACCCTGTCGCACCGACCCGAGCGTCGGGCCGGGGAGGGGGTTATCCCTACCCTGAGTTGACGTGCTGGCGTGATGACCCGGCCGTTCTTCGATGGATAGCGTGATCTTGTCTTAATCCTCCATTGAAGGGGTCAACCCCGTTGTTTGGCATGGAATCGTTCCGTCGCGGTCTGTCACGGTCCACCATCGTTGCCGTGGCAGGCGCAGCCTGTCTCGCGGCGACGGCCGGGAGCGCCGGCGCGATCATCAACGGCAAGGACGCCACGCAGCCCTACTCGTTCATGGCGTCGATCCCGATCTCGGCGCCGAGCCAGGGCCTCGAGGACGGCGTGTGCGGGGCGGTGCTGATCGACCCGCAGTGGGTGGCGACCGCCGCTCACTGCGTCGACATGGAGGTCGGGTCGATTCCCGCCGGAACCATCCGCATCGGCAGCGATCAGCGGAAGACCGGCGGAACGGTCCGTAAGATCGCGCAGGCGGTGACCCACCCCCGCTACGCCCAAGACTCGCCCAGCAAGAACGACATCGCGCTGGTCCGCCTGGACCGTCCCGTCTCCTACCAGCCCATCCCGATCGCCGAACGGCCAGGACGGCCCGGCACCCCGACCCGGATCATCGGCTTCGGCATCACCGAGTTCAACCGCGACCCGGCCGGCTGGAAGATGTCCGACAAGCTCCAGGAACTCGACACCCGCAGAGGCGCGGTCTCCGAGTGCGGCCCCGGCTTCGCGGGCAGCACCCGGCTGTGCACGATCAGCCGGGTGCCCAAGGCCATGGCGTGCAACGGCGACTCCGGCTCTCCGCAGGTCCAGCGCGGCAGGGGCGGCCGGTGGGAGCTCATCGGCGTCACCTCGGGACCCGGCGCCAAGAGCCCTTCCTGCGCGGAAGGTCCCGGCCTCTACACGAACGTGCCCGCCTACGCGGACTGGATCCGCACGACGATCCGCGCGCACAGCTGACCGCTTGCCGGTGCTCCTGACATGACGGATCGGGCGTGCCGGCTGCGCACCCGTTCCCCGGACCTGCCGGCGGGGTGACGGCGGTCGGGCGGGGCTCGGGAGGTCCGCAGAAATGAGATATATCGCGGATGGAACCCGGCGGAGGCTCCCACTCGTTATATCGGCGACGCAGAATGTGGAGAGGCGGGGCGCGGGCTCCGCGTTCGGAGGGATGTTGAGGATGTCGCCCGTCCAGAAGTACGCCATCGGCGCCGGTGTCGCCGTCCTGCTGTCGTGGATCTTCCTGCCCGGCTGGCTCACCCTGCTCGTGCTGCTCGGCGTCGTCGCCGCGCCCGTGGTCGGCTACATGATGCTCGACCCGTCGCAGCGTGAGCGGCTCAAGAGGGCCCGCAGGCGCGGCATCGGCCACTGACCGCAGCGACCCGCGCCGGTCGCAACGGACCAAGCCATGGCCGGCCGTGGCCGGGTCGTGGCCGGGTCGCGATCCAGCACGCCGGACCAGCGGTCCAGCACGCCGGACCAGCGGACACGGAAGGAGGCCGTCACCCCGGGTGACGGCCTCCTTCCCATCTGTCGACGGCCGCGTCGGAGCCGCCCGTCAGGCGGCGATGGCCTCGTGCACCTTGGCGGTCACCCTGCGCTCGATGTAGAACGACAGCAGCGGCACGGTGCCCGCCAGCATGACGCCGAGCATGTACCCCCAGGTCCAGCGCGCCTTCATGCCGAGGTTCATGACCGCGATCAGGTAGAGCATGTAGAGGAACCCGTGGATCGGCGAGACGATCTTGGAGGGTTGGGGGACGTCGAAGCCGTACCGCAGCACGATGGCCGTGCAGAGCACGAGCAGCATGGTGCCGACGATGTACGCGAGGACCCGGAAGGGCTTGAGTGCGGACTCCACGAGCATCAACCTTCTAGAACGGCTTCGGGTTCAGGGGACTTGCTGGAACGTACGGCGTCGCGGACGAAGTGGAACCACATGAACACGGCGAACCCCGCGAAGATCCACCAGTTGGCCGCGTAGGCGAGGTTGCGCCAGGTCAGCGTGCCGCCGGTGACCGGTGGCGGCACCTTGACGGGGGTGAGCCCAGGGGTCTGGGCGACCACGAACCCGTTGCGCACCTTCTCCCCCCGCCACAGGTTGATCAGCTCGGCCGTGGAGACCGTCTGCACCTGGCCGGCGGGCACGCCCTCGGCCCGCCGCTGGACGCTGTCGGTGTTCTGGGGCGCCCGCAGCCGCCCGCTCACCGTCACCTGGCCGGGCGGCACGGTCACGCCCGGATCGCCGGCCTTGGCCACCCATCCGCGCACGGTCGGCATCAGGGTGCCGTCGGTCAGCCTGATCGGGGTGAGCACCCAGTAGCCCTGGCCCCTGGCGACGTTGCCGCCGGGCGCCGACACGTCGGGTTTGCGGTCGGCGACGAGCAGTTGCCTGGCCGCGTCGTAGGAGCCGGAGACGGTGACGCGCCGCCCCACCGAGGTGCCGTCGATCTGGGCGCCCACCTTGCTGAGCGTCTCGACGGCGACGGGACCGGGGTCGGTGGTCGCCGTGGGCTTGCCCGAGTCCTCGAACACGCCGAGCTGCCAGCGGCCGAGCAGGATGAAAGAGACGAGAACCCCGATCGCGAGCAGGTGCAACCCGAGCATGCGGGGTGCGAGCAGGGTTCTGAGCATGCGTCCACGCTATCCGGCGATACCTGCGGTCCGATAATCGAGTGCCCTTACCGGGTCACGCTAAAAGGTGCAAATGCACCAGCTGATCCCGCTAGAGTGCAACGCATGTCTGACCAGCACATCGATCCCGCGGGCAACACCCAGCAGTTCCGCGCGTTCGCCCAGCGGGCCGAGAACGAGGCGGCGGCCGAGCCCAAGCGCTCCTCCGTCCTGCCGATCATCGCCGTGGTCCTCGCCGTCGCCATCGTCGGCGTGATCGCGTACCTGCTCCTGGTCTAACCGCCCGGGGGCCGTCCCACCCGCCGCTCGACGAGGTCGCGGCGGGTTCTTGTCGTTCCAGGACACCGTGACGCCCGGTCCCGTGATCCTTCCGTACGGTCACCACCTCTGGACCAGGGCACGCATGTCTGTCTACATTGGACTCTGTGTCCAATAAAGTCGGACGTCCACCTGTGGAGGGCGGCATGATCCAGCCGCGCAGGGTGCGCTTCTCGTGGGAGGACACGCCGCTGCACTGGGTGCCGGGCGACCCCTTCTCCACGCACCTGATCAACGTGCTGCACCTGCTGCTGCCGGCGGGTGAGCGGTGGTTCGTGCACGTCTTCAAGCAGGCCCTGCCGTACGTCACGGACGAGAGGCTGAAGGCCGAGGTCAAGGGCTTCATGGGCCAGGAGGGCACGCACGCGGTCGCCCACCAGCGGGTGCTCGAGCACATGAAGGAGCAGGGCCTGGACACGGCCCCCTTCGTCGAGAACGTCGAGTGGTTCTTCGAGCGCCTGCTCGGCGACCACACGATGCCGCCGTTCGCCAGGGGTTACTGGCTGAAGGAGCGGCTGGCCGTCATCGCGGCGATCGAGCACTACACGGCGGTGCTCGGCGACTGGATCCTGCGGGCCCGGCCGCTGGACGCGGCCGGCGCCGACCCCGTGATGCTGGATCTGCTGCGCTGGCACGGCGCCGAGGAGGTCGAGCACCGCAGCGTGGCCTTCGACCTGTTCATGCACCTCGACGGCGCCTACACGCGCAGGGCGCGCACCATGCTCATGACCGGGCCCATCCTGGTGACCCTGGTCAGGCGGGGCACGGCGTTCCTGCTGGCCCGCGACCCGGTCGTGGCCGGTCGCGTCCAGGCCAGGTGGACGCATTTCCTCCGCCGCGCCCGCCAGGGCAGGGTGCCGACGTTACGCAGCCTGGTCATGGCCGCGCCGAGGTATCTGCGGCCCGGTTTCCATCCCAGCCAGGAGGGCGACCTGAAGGCCGCTCTCGACTACATCGCCATCTCCCCCGCGCATGCCGAGTTCGCGTCGTACAGGAGGTCCCGTGGCAACCAGTGACAAGCCGGGAATCGTCATCATCGGTTCGGGTTTCGCCGGGATCGGGATGGCGATCAAGTTGAAGGAGGCCGGGTTCCACGACTTCGTCATCCTGGAGAAGGCCGGCGAGCTGGGCGGCACCTGGCGCGACAACACCTATCCCGGGTGCGCGTGCGACATCCCCTCGCACATGTACTCCTACTCCTTCGAGCTCAATCCGGGCTGGTCACGGATGTTCTCCCCGCAGGAGGAGATCTGGGAGTACATGCGCGCCTGCGCGTGGAAGTACGGCATCGACCCCCACATCCGGTACGGCAAGCACGTCGTGAGCCTCGAATACACCGGCAGGGAATGGGAGATCGCCACCTCGGACGGCCGGACGCTCCGCGCCAACGCGGTGATCTCCGCCATCGGCGCCCTCCACGTCCCGAAATTTCCTGAAATAGCGGGTGAGTTCGCCGGGCCCGCGTTCCACTCGGCCGAGTGGGACCACAGCGTCGACCTCCGGGGCAAGCGGGTGGCGGTCGTCGGCACCGGCGCCTCAGCCGTCCAGTTCGTCCCGCGGATCGCCGAAGAGGCCGCCCACCTGACCGTCTTCCAGCGCACGCCCCCCTGGATCCACCCCAAGCCCGACTTCGCCGTCCCCGACCGGATGAAGCGCCTGCTCACGCTGCCCGGCGCCGCCCGCGCCCTGCGCAACGGCATCTACTGGACGCTGGAGACCAGGGCGCTCGGCTTCGCCGTCGACCCCAGGCTGATGGCCTTCCACGAGCGGATGGCCCTGCGGCACCTCGAACGCCAGGTGCCCGACCCCGAGCTGCGCCGCAAGCTCACGCCCGGCTACACGATCGGCTGCAAGCGCGTCCTGATCTCCAGCGACTACTATCCCGCGCTCGGCAGGCCCGACGTCTCGCTGGTCACCGACGGCATCGCCGAGCTGCGCGGCCACGCGGTCGTCGACGTCACGGGGAAGGAGCACGCGGCCGACGTCGTCGTGTACGGCACCGGCTTCAAGGTGACCGACGCCCTGCAGGAGCAGCGGATCGTCGGCAGGGACGGTGTGAAGATCCAGGACGCGTGGCAGGAGGGCATCGAGGCCTACTACGGCATCACGACCACGGGCTTCCCGAACCTGTTCTTCCTGCTCGGCCCCAACACCGGGCTGGGCCACAACTCCGTGGTCTTCATGATCGAGTCGCAGGTCCGCTACGTCATGGACTGCCTGCGGCTGCTGTCCAGGACCCAGGCCAGGGCGATCGACGTCAAGCCGGAGCGGCAGCGGGCCTTCAACCGGCGCCTGCAGGAACGCCTCGACCGGCTGGTGTGGAGCGAGGGCGGGTGCGACTCGTGGTACCTGGACGAGCACGGGGTCAACCGGACGGTCTGGCCGGGCTTCACCTTCGAGTACTGGGCACGCACCAGGCGGATGAAGCCCGACGCCTTCGAGCTGATCTACTAGCCGGCCGGCACCGCCGCGCCGCCACCCCGAAGACCCGACCGGCGCGCGCGCTAGCAGTAGCGGGCCGGTGCGATGCGGTCCATCCGCTGGCCGAAGCGGCGCAGGTAGTTGGGGCTGTAGTCGCCGGCGCCCGCCCGGCGCCGTTCGTTCCAGCTCCACTCGGAGTCGGCCGTGTCGACGAAGCAGACCTCGGCGTTGGCCACGAACGAGCCCACCCTGTCGGCGTGCTCAGGGCCGATGTGGACGTTGCCGTCGGCCTCCCGCCACGTGTGGAGGGCACCGGTGTACCGGGCGCCGGTCCACAGGCACACGTCCGCCCAGCAGGCCGGCGCCGGCACCGCCGGGACGGCCTGCGGCACCGGCACGGCGGGGCGGGCCGGGACGACCGCGGGCAGGACCGGGACGGTGGCGGCCAAGGCGGCGGCGAGCATCAGATGCGGAGGCATCGTGCGGGGGTTCCTCTCGACAGGGGACAGGGACCCACCGCACGATACGTGATGGGACGACTACGGCGCGCTACGAACGACCAGCGCGCTGCCGCCGCCCCGCCGTACGGGCTCGGCGACGGCCTGGATCCTGCCCCGGCCGACGAACTCCAGGGCGGTCGCCGCGCCGATCTCCGGGTTCAGCGCGAAGGTGTGCCCCTTGGCCTCGAGCTCGGCCCGGTAACGGTCGAGGAAGGCCTGCTCGGCCTGGGTCTGGGCGGTGTTGCGCTGGGTGGCCCTGGGCGCGGCGAGCGCGTCCGGCAGTTTCATGCCGAACTCGTAGCGGTTGACCAGGATCTGCAGCACGGTCGTGATGATCGTCGAGCCGCCGGGCGAGCCGACGGCCAGCACCGGCTTGCCCTCGTCGAGCACGATGGTCGGGGCCATCGACGAGCGGGGGCGCTTGCCGGGGGCGGGCAGGTTCGGGTCGCCGGGCGCCGGGCCGAAGGTGAAGTCGGTCAGCTCGTTGTTGAGCATCACGCCACGTCCCGGCACCACGATGCCGTTGCCGCCGGTGGACTCGATCGTGAGGTTGTAGGCGACCACGTTGCCCCAGCGGTCGGCGACGACCAGGTGGGTGGTCTCCGGGCCTTCCTCAGCGGGCGGTGCCGACGCCTCGTCCAGCGGGCGCTCGCAGTCGGCGTAGGTGCCGTCCGGCTGGCCGGGGGCGGCCGGGTGCGCCATCGCCCGCTCGCCCACCAGGCAGGCGCGTTCCTTGGCGAAGCCGTCGCTGAGCAGCTCGGCCAGCGGGACGTTCGGGATGTCGCCGACGTACTTGCCGCGGTCGGCGAACGACAGCCGCGAAGCCTCCAGGAACTCGTGGAGGCCCACGGTGGGCAGCGCCTCCAGGATGTTGAGCGCCTCGCCGACCGTGGAGCCGCCCGAGGACGGGATCGACATGCCGTAGACCTGCATGCCGTTGTAGTCGACCCGCGTCGGCTCGCGCGTCAGCGCCCGGTAGGCGGTGAGGTCGGCGACCTCCATCAGGCCGGGACGCACGTTGCGGGTCGCGCCGGGGGTGATCGGCGGGTTCTTGACGGTGGCGACGATCTCCTGGCCGAGCCGCCCGCCGTACAGCCACTCGGGGCCGCGCCTGCCAAGCTCGCGATAGGTGTCGGCGAGCTCGGGGTTCCTGAACACCGAGCCGACCGGTGGCGGCGCGCCGTTCGGCAGGTAGAGCTTGGCGGTGGAGGCGATGTCCTTGAACCGGGCGGCGTTCGCGGCGGTCTGGTCGTGGAAGGTCTGGTCGACGACGAAACCCTTGGACGCCACCTCGACGGCGGGCTTGAGCGCGTCGCGCAGGCTGACCGTGCCGAACCTGCGCAGCGCCAGGTCCCACTGCGCGACCGCGCCGGGCACGCCCGCCGACAGGCCGCTGGTGACGGCCTCCTCGAACGGGATGCCCTCCAGAGAGGTCGACGTCATCGCGGCGGGCGCCGTCTCCCGCCCGTCGATCGAGTAGACCCTGCCCCGCCTGGCGTCGTAGTAGACCATGAACCCGCCACCGGCCAACCCGGCGGAGTAGGGCTCGGTGACGCCGAGCACCGCGCCCGCCGCCACCGCGGCGTCCATCGCGTTGCCGCCCTTCTTGAGCACGGCGAGCGCGGCCTTGCTGGCGTCGAGGTCGACGGTCGCCACGGCGCCGCCGTACCCCTCGGCGACGGGCTGCTTCACGGCGGGCGGCGGCTTGTGATCCACGGCCGGCCCGGCGACGGCCGGTGCGGCGACGAGGAACGGCGTGACGGCGACGAGAGCGAGGATGTGTCGGCGCATGATCCCCACAATGGACCAGGTACGCCGCCGGTGGTAGGGCCCCCTGCCACATCGGGCGGATGTCCTGGCCGGTGTCCTCGTCTAGCGTGGGTGGGTGCGCAAGACCCCTTATCTCGCTCTGGTGGTCGCGGCGTTCCAGGTGATCGCCTCCCAGGGGGCGAGCCTGGGGCAGCACGACCGCGTGCCCGTCGACGCGGCGGCCGTCCTCCTGCTGCTGGTCGGGCCCGCGATGATGCTGGCCAGGAACCGCTTCCCCGCGACGTCGCTGGCGCTCACGCTCACGGCGACCTGCCTGTACCTGTGGGGCGGCTACCCGTACGGGCCCGTGTTCGCCAGCCCGATCATCATGCTCTTCCAGACCGTCGCCGAGGGTCGCAGGAAGCTCGCGCTGATCTCCTCCGGGCTCACGACCGTCTTCTTCCTGATCTACTCGACCTGGCTGGTCTACCCGCCCTCGCCCGGCTTGTGGCACGTGCTGGCGATCGTCGCGGTCATGGCGCTGATCCTGGCCGCCGGGGAGCTGGCCAGGTACCGGCGCGAGAGCCGCGCCGAGCGGGCGCGGGTGGCGGAGGAGGAGTCCAGGCGCCAGGCCAGCGAGGAGCGCCTGACGATGGCGCAGGAGCTGCACGACGTGCTGGCGCACAACATCTCGCTCATCCACGTGCAGGCCTCCACCGCGCTGCACCTGATGGACGACGACCCGTCGCAGGCCCGCGCCGCGCTCACCACGATCAAGAGCGCCTCCAAGGAGGTGCTCGGCGAGCTCCGCTCGGTGCTGAACGTGCTGCGTGAGGGCGCGCCCCGCTCGCCGACGGCGGGGCTCGACCGGCTGGGCGACCTGGTGGAACGGTCGGGGCTCGACGTGTCGCTCGAACAGGGCGGCGCGCGCCCGCTGCCCGCGCAGGTCGAGCGCGCGGCCTACCGCATCGTGCAGGAGTCGCTCACCAACGCCGCCCGGCACGCGCCAGGCTCCCGGGTCTTGGTGCGGCTGGACTACCGGCCCGCCGAGCTGGTCATCGCGATCGCCGACAGCGGCCCGGCGATGCCTGCCGTCCTGGCCGAGGCGGGCAGCGGCAACGGCATCCCCGGCATGCGGGAGCGGGCCGCCGCGCTCGGTGGCACGCTGGTCGCGGGGCCGGCGGGCGGCGGGTTCCAGGTCGAGGCGAGGCTGCCACTACCGGAGGAAACAGAATGATCAGGGTGCTGCTGGCCGACGACCAGGCGCTGGTGCGGGCCGGGTTCCGGGCGCTGCTCGACGCGCAGCCCGACATGAGCGTCGTCGCCGAGGCCGCCGACGGGGCCGAGGCGGTACGGCTGTCGCGTGAGCACGCGCCCGACGTCGTGCTCATGGACATCCGCATGCCGGGCACCGACGGGCTGACCGCGACCAGGCAGATGCCGCCTGGCCCGCGCGTCATCATCCTGACCACCTTCGAGCTCGACGAGTACGTCTTCGAGGCGCTGCGCGGCGGGGCCAGCGGATTCCTGGTCAAGGACACCGAGCCGGCCGAGCTGATCCAGGCGGTGCGGGTGGTGGCGGCGGGCGAGGCGCTGCTGTCGCCGAGCGTCACCAGGAGGCTGATCGCGGAGTACGCGACGCGGGCCAAGGAGCCGGTCGCCGCCGACGGGCTCGACCTGCTGACCGAGCGCGAGCGGGAGGTGCTGGCGCTGGTCGGCACGGGGATGACCAACGACGAGATCGCCGCCAGGCTGTTCATGTCCCCCGCGACGGCGAAGACCCACGTGAGCAGGGCGATGATGAAGCTCCACGCCCGCGACCGCGCGCAGCTCGTGGTCATCGCCTACGAGTCGGGCCTGGTGCGGCCGGGCTGGCTCTGACGGCGCGGGCTCCGGCTGCTGGCATCGTCGAGAAAGGACACCAGCGATGCACAGCTTCTTCTGGCCCGTCTTCCCGATCTTCTGGGCCCTGGTCCTGGCCGGCGCCGCGACGCTCTTCGTCAAGGGCAGGCGGGCCGGCGTCCGGGGCGGGCCGCCGCCGAGCCGTACGGCCTCGGCCGAGCAGATCCTCGCCGAGCGCTACGCCCGCGGCGAGCTGGACGACGAGGAGTACCTCCAGCGCTCGTCCGTGCTGAGGTCGTAAACGCTCCCACCGGTGAAACAACTGTTACTGGCCGCCTGCGGAGCGTGAGGTTAGCGTGCAGGCGAAGACAACTCCGAGGCGGGGATGAGGGTGTGGAGCCGGTCACCCTGTTCGTCAGCGGGCTCGCCGCCGGTCTGGTGGCGGGCGCCGCCTCCTGTACGGCGATGCAGGGCGGTCTGCTCTTCGGCCTGACGGGGGCCTCCCCGTGGGCCGTGGGCCAGTTCCTGGCAGGCCGCCTGGCCGCGTACGCCGTGGCGGGCGGCCTGCTCGGCGCCCTGGGCGCGGTGATCAGGCTGCCCACGCCGGTCCGCGCGGTCCTGCTGATCGCGGCGGGCGTCACGGTGCTGCTGTTCGCCGCCAGGACGTTCCGCCGGCGGCGCTGCGCTCCCCCGCCGCCTGGACGGCCACTCAAGGCGCCCCTGCTCGGCGCCGCGACGCTGCTGCTGCCCTGTGGGGTGACGTTGAGCATGGAGATGGTGGCCGTCTCCAGCGGCTCGGCGATCGCCGGGGCCGCGGTGATGGCGGGCTTCGTGATCGGCACCTCGCCCGCCCTCGCGCTGCTGGGGTTCGTCGTCCGCCGGCTGTCGCGTACCAGGCTCGCCGTGGTGGCGGCCGGCACCGCGGTGGCCGTCGGGGTGTGGACGATCGGCTCGGGGCTGAGCCTCGGCGGCTGGTTGCCGAGCTCGCCCGCGGCGGCGGCCACGGGTGGCACGGCGGGCACCGCGAGCGTGACGAGCACGGCCACGATCTGGGCCACGAGTGACGGCTACCGGCCGGGCATCGTCACCATGCCCGCCCGCACGCCGGTCACGCTGGTCTTCAGGACGAGCGCGCCAGGATGCGCGGGGACGGTGTCGATCGCCGGGAGGGACGTCACACTGCCGGCGACCGTACTGCTGCCGCCGCAGGAGCCGGGGACGCTGCGCTACTCGTGCGCGATGGGCATGTACCCGGGGTTCGTCAGGTTCGTCGCCGGCACGTCACGGTGAACGTTCTCGTCGATTACACTCCGCCACCACGTCATCACATGTCACCCTGGCGCCATGACGTGGTGGCAGAACGAGCAGGGGGTGGCGGCGCCGGCCGGGCACGTCCTCGAGACGACCGCGCCGGTTCCCGCGCCCCGCTCCGGGGGCGAGCCCGATCTCATCGTCGCCGCCCAGGACGGCGACGCCCAGGCCGCCCACCGGCTGGGCAGGCTCTTCGCCCAGCGCGGCGACCGCACGGCCGCCAGGCACTGGTGGGAGCGGGCCGCGGCGGCCGGCAACGTCGACAGCGCCTACAACCTGGGTGTCTGGCACGAGAAGCACGGCACGCTCGAGGAGGCCGTCCGGTGGTACGAGCTGGCGGCGGGCACGGGTGACGCCGAGGCCGCGGTCAACCTGGCGACCCTGCTGCTGGAGTCGCGCGGCGACGTCGACGCGGCCCGCGGGTGGTTCGAGACCGCCGCGCGGGCCGGATCCCGGCAGGCGGCCAGGCGGCTGGCGCTGATCTGCGAGGACGCGGGCGAGCTGCCGGTCGCCCGTGAGTGGCACCGCAGGGCCGCCGCCGACGGCGACGTCGCCTCCGCCCACGACCTGGGTTTCCTGTCCTACCAGGCGGGCGAGGAGGAGGAGACGGTCCGCTGCTGGGAGTACGCCTCTCGCGGCGGGCACGCCGACGCCGCCTACCACCTGGGGCTCTACCTGCAGGCCACCCGCGACCCCGAGGGCGCCGAGTCCTGCTTCCGGCTGGCCGCCAAGAACGAGCACCCGGGCGCCGCCTCCCAGCTCGGCGGCATCGCGCTGTCGCACCGCGACCTCCGTACGGCACGCGCCTGGTTCGAGCGGGCCGCGCAGGCCGGGCGGGTCGAGGACCAGCGGATGGCGGGGTTCGTCTGCGTGGAGCTGTCCGACTCGCAGGGGGCCAGCCACTGGTTCGGCAGGGCGGCCGCGAGCGGCGACGCGGAGTCGGCCTTCAACTTCGGGCTGCTGCTCATCGCCGAGCTCGGCGACCTGGAGGGCGGCCAGCACTGGTTCCGGCAGGCGGCGACGGCCGGGCACCACCGGGCGGCGGTGGAGCTCGGGGGGCTGCTGTCGGCCACCGGCAACACGCAGGAGGCGGAGAAGTGGCTGGCCGACCCGCCGCCGCCCACCTGGGACCGGCTCGCCGAACCCGAGCTGGCGGCCAGGGCCGAGCTGGCGGCCGCCGCGACGGGACGCAGGGGCGGGGCGAGGCTGCGGGTGCGGGACCTGACGGAGATCCTCGGCACGTGGGACCTGCTCACCAGGCCGCCGCGGGACCACACCGACGTGGTGGTGTGGCTGGTGGAGCGGAGCGGGATGCGGCCGTCGGCGGTGGAGCACCTGGCGTCGGTGCGGGCGACGATCGTGCGGCCGGGGACGGCGCCGTGGCCCACGCCGTCGGAGATCGAGCACGTCCTGGCCACGGCGCGCGAGCTCCGCGGCCGCCTGTGCGCCCGCTGAGACATTGCGACGCCCGCCGGGGGGCGAACCGGCGGGCGTCGTCGTGAGAGGTTCGTCCGTCAGGCGGCCAGCACGTCGGCCACCGGCACGTACGGCAGGCCGAGCGCCTGCGCGACCGGCTCGTTGGTGACCTGGCCGGCGTGGGTGTTGAGGCCGAGGGCGAGCGAGGCGTCCGCCTTCAGCGCCTCCTTCCAGCCCAGGTTCGCCAGCTTGACCGCGTAGGGCAGCGTCGCGTTGGTGAGCGCGTACGTCGAGGTGTTCGCCACCGAACCGGGCATGTTCGCCACGCAGTAGAAGATCGAGTTGTGCACCGGGTAGGTGGGCTCGGCGTGCGTGGTGGGGCGGGAGTCCTCGAAGCAGCCGCCCTGGTCGATCGCGATGTCGACGAGCACGGAGCCGGGCTTCATGCGGGAGACCAGCTCGTTGGAGACCAGCGTCGGGGCCTTGGCGCCGGGGATGAGGACCGCGCCGATGACCAGGTCGGCCTTGAGGACCTCCTGCTCGATCGCGTACGCGTTCGACACCAGCGTCTTCAGCCTGCCCTGGTAGACGGCGTCGATGAAGCGCAGGCGGTCGATGTTGGTGTCGAGGACGGTCACGTCCGCGCCCATGCCGACCGCGATCTGGGCCGCGTTGAGGCCGGAGACGCCGCCGCCGATGACGACGACCTTGGCGGGGGCGACACCGGGGACGCCGCCGGGCAGCACACCGCGCCCGCCGTTGAAGCGCATGAGGTTGTAGGCGCCGACCTGGGGAGCCAGGCGGCCCGCGACCTCCGACATCGGGGCGAGCAGCGGGAGGGCGTTGCCGACCTGGACGGTCTCGTAGGCGATGCCGGTGGTGCCCGCCTTGAGCAGCGCGTCGGCGCACTCCTTGCCGGCGGCCAGGTGCAGGTAGGTGAAGAGCACCAGGTCGTCGCGCATGCGGTGGTACTCCTCGGCGATGGGCTCCTTGACCTTGAGCACCATCTCCGACTCGCCCCACACGGCGTCGGCGGAGTCGAGGATCTTGGCACCGGCGGCGAGGTACTCCTCGTCGGTGATGTGCGAACCGAGACCGGCGCCCCGCTGGACGTGAACGTCGTGGCCGCCTCGTACCAGCTCGTGCACACCGGCGGGGGTGGCGGCGACGCGGTACTCGTGGTTCTTCACCTCGGCGGGAACGCCGATCTTCATGGTGGTTCCTTTCCTGAGAGGGGGGTGCTTAGAGGAGGTTCAGGCCTTCGACCAGGACGGTCCGGATGATCGACTCGATCTCGTCGAACTCCTTCTGCCCGGCGATGAGCGGCGGGGCGAGCTGGATGACCGGGTCGCCGCGGTCATCGGCCCTGCAGTAGAGGCCGTGGGAGTACAGGGCGTTGGACAGGTAGCCGCGGATGAGCCGCTCGGACTCCTCGGCGCTGAAGGTCTCCTTGGTCGTCTTGTCCTTGACCAGCTCGATGCCCCAGAAGTAGCCGGAGCCGCGGACGTCTCCGACGATGGGCAGGTCCTTCAGCTTCTCCAGCGTGCTCTTGAAGGCGCCCTCGTTGCGGGTGACGTGGCCGAGCAGGTCCTCGCGCTCGAAGATGTCGAGGTTGGCCAGCGCGACGGCGGCGGAGACCGGGTGCCCGCCGAAGGTGTAGCCGTGGGCGAACATCTCGGCGCCGTCCTTGAACGGCTCGAACAGCCGGTCGTGCGCGATCATGGCGCCGAGCGGCGAGTAGCCGGAGGTCAGGCCCTTGGCCGAGGTGATGATGTCGGGCGTGTAGTCGAATTTCTGGCCGCCGAACATCGTGCCGAGCCTGCCGTACGCGCAGATGACCTCGTCGGAGACCAGCAGCACGTCGTACTCGTCGCAGATCTCGCGCAGCCGCTGGAAGTATCCGGGCGGCGGCGGGAAGCAGCCGCCGGCGTTCTGCACCGGCTCGACGAAGACGGCGGCGACGGTGTCGGGGCCCTCCATCTCGATGGCCTGGGCGACGCGGTCGGCGGCCCACAGGCCGTACTGCTCGGGCGTCATGCCCTTGATGCCGGAGATCTCGTCGGCGCGGTAGTGGTTGGTGTTCGGCACGCGGATGGAGCCGGGCACGAGCGGCTCGAACATCTGCTTGAAGGCCGGGATGCCGGTGATCGACAGGGCGCCCTGCGGGGTGCCGTGGTAGGCGATCTGGCGGCTGATCACCTTGTGCTTGAGCGGCTTGCCGGTGACCTTGTAGTACTGCTTGGCCAGCTTCCACGCAGTCTCGACCGCCTCGCCGCCACCGGTGGTGAAGAACACACGGTTGAGGTCGCCGGGCGCCTCCTTGGCCAGCCGGTGCGCGAGCTCGGCCGCCTTGGGGTGGGCGTAGGACCACAGCGGGAAGAAGGCCAACTCCTGCGCCTGCTTGGCGGCCGCCTCGGCCAGTTCGCTGCGGCCGTGGCCGACCTGGACCACGAAGAGTCCGGCGAGTCCGTCGAGGTAACGCTTGCCGTGGATGTCGTAGATGTAGGCGCCTTCACCCCTGACGATCGTGGGGATCTCGTGCTCCTTGTAGGAGCTGTGGCGGGTGAAATGCAACCACAGGTTGTCCTGAGCGGCCTTGAGCACGTCGTTTTCGGGCTGCGTCATCGCTATCTTCCCTCGTGTCTGAACTCCCCACAGTGTGCATGCTCACACGGGGTGTTGCCAAGCGAAAGCGTGGCAACACTCTGCAAGAAAACCGGGATCCGCAGAACGCCTCTGTAATATCAACGAAATCCGCATGGCGCGCAAGACCCATTTCCAGCATGCGGAACCTTCTGTGATGCAATGAGGCGTACTGTCCAGAACGACACCGGGGGACAACCCGTGACTCCTGACCAGCTAGAGAGCGCCGTCGCGGCGGGAATGCCCCAGGCCGTCGAGGACCTGAGGCGTCTGGCCTCCATCCCCTCCGTGGCCTTCCCCGGCCACCCCGAGGAGCCCGTCCTCGCCGCCGCCGCCGTGACCGAGGAACTGCTGCGCAGCGCGGGTCTGCCGCACGTCCAGCAGATCCCCGTGGAGGGCAGCTTCCCCGCCGTCTACGGCGAGGCCCCCGCCCCTCCCGGCGCTCCCACGGTGCTGCTGTACGCGCACTACGACGTCCAGCCCGCCGGCGACCCCGCGGCCTGGCGCACCCCGCCCTTCGAGCCCACCCTGATCGACGGCTGCCTGTACGGCAGGGGCACCGCCGACGACAAGTCGGGCATCATCTCGCACGTCGCCGCGCTGCGCGCCTTCCACGGCCGCTTCCCCGTCGGCGTCAAGGTGATCATCGAGGGTCAGGAGGAGTACGCGGGCGAGCGCCTGGAGGCCTTCGTCGAGCGCAACCCCGACCTGCTCCGTGCCGACGCGATCATCGTCGCCGACACCGGCAACCCCCGCGTCGGCGACCCCGCCGTCACGACGTCGCTGCGCGGCATGGCCGCCTTCACCGTCGAGACGCGGACGCTGCGCGAGGCCGTCCACAGCGGTTCCTTCGGCGGCGCCGCCCCCGACGCGCTGGCCGCCCTCATGCGCATGCTCACCTCCCTGCACGACGACAACGGCGACATCCGCGTCCCCGGCCTGCCGCGTGGCACCTTCCTCGGCGCCGGGCCGTCCGAGGAGGAGTTCAGGAACACGGCGGGCGTCGTCGACGGCGTCTCCCTCGTCGGCTCCGGCTCCCTCGCCGACCGCCTGTGGTCCTCCTACGCGATCACCGTGACCGGCCTGGACGTCCCCACGGTCTCCGGCGCCATCAACGCCGTGCAGCCGGCGGCCAGGGCCAGGGTGACGGTCCGCATCCCGCCGGCGGGCGACCCCAAGACGACGCTCGACGCCGTGACCGAGTTCCTGCAGCAGGTCGCACCGTGGGGCGTGAAGGTGAGCTTCAGCGACTTCACGGTCGGCTCCGGATACCAGGCCGACTCGGGCGGGCGCGCCCGCGCGGCCCTCAACGGCGCCATGGAGCGCGCCTTCGGCCGCGCGCCGCGCGACGTGGGCGCGGGCGGCTCGATCCCGCTGGTCAACACGCTGCTCAAGCAGTTCCCCCTGGCGGAGATCCTGCTGTTCGGCGCCGAGGACGAGGACGCGGCGATCCACGCCCCCAACGAGCGGCTGAACCTGGAGGAGCTGCGCCGCGTGGTCACCACCGAGGCCCTCTTCCTGGCGCAGTACGGCGCGCAGTCCGCCGCCGGCGCCTGACGGACGCGACGGCGCGGCCCGGCCGGGGCCGCGCCGCGCAGTGGTCGCGGGCTTTCGCGGCGAAGTGGGCGTGTCGCGCCGGCCCGCCGGTCCCTAGATTGGACCGCCCGTGACCGCATCCACCGGGAAGTGCACATGATCAGCATTGGCAGGCTCCAGCCGTCCGACCGGCCCGCCTGGGAGGCGCTGTTCCGCGCCTACATCGACTTCTACCAGCGGACCGAGCCCGACGAGATGTACCGGCGGGCTTGGGAGGAGTTCGAGAAGGACACCAGGGTGCACGCGCTCGGCGCCAGGCTGGACGGCGAGCTTGTCGGGATCACCCACTACCTCTACCACCCCAGCACCTCGAAACCGGACGCGGACGCCTGCTACCTGCAGGACCTGTTCACCGCGCCGGAGGCGCGCGGCAAGGGGGTGGCGCGGGCGCTGATCGCGGCGGTGACCGAGGAGGCCAGGGAGCGCGGCTGCGGGCGCGTCTACTGGCACACCCAGGAGTCGAACAGCACGGCGCGGCGCCTGTACGACAAGGTCGCCGAGAACCGCGGTTTCATCGCCTACCTGATCCCCCTGCCCTAGGCGGCCGGCCCGCCGGCGTGGGCATCATCACACCGGCCGCGGCGCTGCCGCGGCCGTCCCATGCGTTACCTTTTGTACTGACTGGTCAGTTCTAAAAGGGAGTCGTGGTGATCGTCGCGAAGGGTCTGTCGGTGCAGGGGGTGTTCGCCGACGTCTCGCTCGAGGCGGGCGCGAACTCCCTCACCGTGGTCGCGGGCCCGACCGGCAGCGGCCGGACGAGCCTGCTGCTGACGCTCGCGGGCCGGATGCGGCCGACGGGGGGCACCCTGCAGGTGGCAGGGCACACCAGGCCGCGGGCGATCCGCAGGGTCGCGGCCCTGGCGCTGGTCGACGGGGTGACCGACTTCGACAAGGCGCTGACCGTCCACGAGCACCTGCACGAGCGCCGCAGGGGGCGCAAGCACCACGCCGAGGCCCTCGAGGGGGCGGGCCTCGAGGTGGATCCGCGGACGCTCGTGCGGGAGCTCGACAGGGAGCAGCGGGTACGGCTCGGCGTCGCGCTCGCGCTGCTCGACTCCCCCGCCGTGATCGTCGCCGACAACATCGACGCCGGCCTGCCGCCCCAGCGCCAGCTCGCGCTCTGGAACCTGCTCAGGGACCTGCGCGCCACCGTGGTCGCCTCGTGCGTGACCCCGCCCGCCCGTCACGACCACCTCGTGGAGCTGTGAGATGAAGGAGTTGCGCCGGTTCTCCCGGTCCCGGCTGACCAGGGCGGCCATCGCCGGCGTGGTGATGCTCCCCCTGCTGTACGCGGGCCTGTACCTGTGGTCGTTCTGGGACCCGCAGGGCCACCTCGACCGGGTGCCGGTCGCCCTGGTGATGGAGGACCGGCCCGCCGACGCCGACGGCAAAACGCTGCACGCGGGCCGGGACCTCGCCGACGAGCTCGCCGAGCGCAAGGTCTTCGACTGGCACACCACCACCGCCGCCCAGGCCGCCGACGGCGTGCGCGACGGCAGCTACTACCTGTCGCTGACCGTCCCCGCCGACTTCAGCACGCGCCTGGCCTCGCCCGCGCAGGACGGCACGCCCTCCCCCGCCCAGCTCGGCGTCGAGGTGGACACCGGGCGCTCCTACATCATGGGCTCGATCTCCGACGCCGTCTTCAACGAGGTCAGGGCGGCGGCCGCGCAGACCGCCGTGCGCGACTACCTCGACCAGGTGTTCGTCTCGATCGGCGACATGCACGACAAGACCGCCGAGGCAGCCGACGGCGCCGACGAACTGCACCAGGGCGCCAACAAGATCGACAAGGGCCTGGGCAGGACCGAGAACGCCACCCAGCAGCTGTCGGACGGCCTCGGCAAGACCAGGGACGGCGCCCAGCAGCTCACCGTCGGCCTCGGCAGCGCGAACACCGCCACCGGCAAGCTCGCCGCCGGCTCCGCCAAGGTCACCAAGGGCCTGGTCACCGCCCAGGACGGCCTGGCCAAGCTCGGCACCGGGCTGACCAAGCTGGGTGACGGCGCCGCGAAGGTCGCCGCCGGCAACAAGCAGGTCTACGACCAGGTGCACGCCAACGCGGACAAGGTCAACGGCGCCGCCGACACCTACATCCCGGTCCTGGAGGAGTGGGGGCCGCGCGTGGGCGAGGCCGCCGACCGCATCGCCGACGGGCTCGACGCGATAGCCGACGGGCTGGGCACGGCCTCGCCGCAGGGCGCCGACCGGGTGAGCGGGGCGGCCCAGACGGCGGTCGGGCGGGCGCAGGCCGTCCAGGACTATCTGGAGTCGCACCCGGACGCCGACCCCGAGCTGCGGCGCCTGGCCGGCGCGGCGGTCTCCTCGGCGCAGTCGGTCGTCGACAGGGCCGCCGCGATGGGCGGGCAGGACACGGGTTCCGTCTCGCGGGACCGTGTCGCGCAGCTGCAGCGGGAGGCCAGGGAGCTGGCCGCCGGCGCGCGCAAGGTGGCCGAGGCGGCGCCCAAGGTGGGCCCGCAGGTGGCGGCGCTGCGCGAGCAGTACAACCAGCTGGACGCCGGTCTGGCCAAGCTGGCCGACGGCGCGGCGCAGGTCGACGCGGGCATCGCCAAGTCGGGCACGGCCGTCGGCAAGCTGACGACCGGCGTCGGCAAGCTGGCCGACGGATCCCAGCAGGTCACCGACGGCCTCGGCAAGCTCGGCGGCGGGCTGGTGAAGCTCACTGACGGCGCCACCCGGCTGCGGACCGGCGTCGGCCGGCTGAACGACGGCGCCGACCAGCTCCACACCGGCGTCGGCAAGCTGCACGACGGTTCCGGCAAGCTCAGCGACGGCTCGAAGGAGCTGGCCGACGGGCTGTCCGACGGCGTCGAGCAGATCCCCGACTACAGCCGGTCCGAGCGTGACGGGCGCACCGACATGATGAGCGACCCCGTACGGCTGGCGAAGTCCGTCGAGAACGAGGTGCCCAACTACGGCACCGGGTTCGCGCCGTTCTTCGTGCCGCTGGCGCTCTGGGTGGGTGCGATGATCGCCTACATGGTGCTGCGCCCGCTCAACCCCCGGCTGCTGGCCGGTTCGGCGGGCGCGCTGCGGGTGGCGCTGTCCGGCTGGGTTCCGGCCTTCGCGCTCGGCGCCGCGCAGGTCGGCGTGCTGCTGGCCGTGCTGAGGTTCGCGCTGGGTCTGGAGGCGGCGCACTGGGCGGGCGTGGCGGGCCTGCTGCTGCTGGCCACGGGCGCGTTCATGGCGCTCGTCCAGGCGGTCAACGCGCTGCTCGGCGCGCCCGGCAGGGTCGTCGCGCTGGCGCTGCTGATGCTGCAGCTCACCTCGGCGGCGGGCACCTACCCGATCGAGACCTCGCCCGGCTTCTTCCAGACGATCTCGCCCTGGCTGCCGATGAGCTGGCTGGTCTCGGCCCTGCGCCGGCTGATCAGTGGCGGCGATCTCACCGTCGTGTGGCAGGCTGGCGGCGTGCTCACCGTGTTCCTCCTCCTCGGGCTCGCGCTCACGGTCCTCGCCGTGAACAGGGGCCGCACCTGGTCGGTCCAGCGCCTGCACCCCGAGCTGTCGCTGTGACCAGGCCGGAGACCCGCCGCAAGGTGTTCGCCGCGGCGATCGAGCTGATCGCCGAGCAGGGCTACTCGGCCACCACCGTCGACGCGATCGCCGAGCGCGCGGGGGTGGCCAAGGGCACCGTCTTCTACAACTTCGGCACCAAGGAGGCGCTGTTCGCCGCCCTGCTCGACCACAGCATCGAGCGCCTGGCCGCCGCGCTGGGCGAGGCGGCGGTGGGCGACACCGCGCTGGCCGCGCTCGACGCGGCGGTGCGCGGCCAGCTGGAGTTCTTCGAGCAGTACGGCGCCTTCGCCAGGGTGCTGCTGGCCGAGATGTGGCGCACCGCCTGGCAACAGGCGATCGTCACCTTCCGCTCCGAGGTGCTCGGCGTCTACGCGGCCGTGCTGCGCAGGGCCGTCGACGAGGGCGCGGTCCGGAAGGACCTCGACGTCGACACGGCCGCCACCGCCATCTTCGGCATGGTGCTGACCGTCACGATCGAACGGCGGGCGCTGCACCCGGACCGCCCGCTCGACGAGACCCACCGGACCCTGGTCGAGCTCCTCCACGGACGCGTCAGGTAGGCCCCCGCCGGCCCTTCCCGCAGCCGCGCGGGGACCCGCGCCGCCTGCCGATCACCGGCACGAGAACCGCTCGGCGGAGACCGGCCGCCGGCTGAAGCGGGACCTGATCGCGGAACTTCGGACCATGAGAGGTTCGTCGAGATGGTATGAGGCGCAGCTTCGCACCGGTCGTCGTCGTGATCATCGTGGTGGGCGCGCTCATCGTGGGCCTGCGGACCTGGTACGGCGGCATCGACGGCGAAAAGCCCGTGCCGCGGGCGTGCGGGGCCAGGCTGACGGTCCTGGCCTCGGTGGAGAAGGCGGGGCTGTTACGCGAGCTGGCCGCCGCGTACCAGTCGGAGCACTGCGCCGACATCAGGATCACCACCAGCGGCTCGGCGCTGCAGGCCTTCGCCCGGGGCTGGGACGAGCGGCGCGACGGCCCCCGCCCCGACGTGTGGTCGCCCGCCAGCAGCAGCTGGCTGAACGTGGTCCGCCGGCGCACCGAGAAGGGCGGCAAGGGCCGGATCATCGGCGACGACAACCCCTCGATCGCCAAGACCCCGCTGGTGATCGCGATGCCGAAGCCGATGGCGCAGGCGCTCGGCTGGCCGGACAAGGCGATCGGCTGGGCCGACCTCGCGAGGCTCGCCACCGACCCGGCCGGCTGGGCCGCGCACGGTCACCCCGAGTGGGGCCGCTTCCGGCTCGGCAAGACCAATCCCAACTTCTCCACCAGCGGCATGAACGCCACCATCGGCGCCTACGTCGCCGCCACCGGCGGCCTGTCGGGCGACCTGACCGAGGCGGACGTCGCCGCGGCGCGGACCCGCCGCTTCATCCGGGACCTCGAACGCTCCATCGTCCACTACGGCGACACCACGCTGACCTTCCTGTCGAACCTGCGCCGGGCCGACGACGCCGGACACGCCCTCGGCTACATCTCGGCGGTGACCGTCGAGGAGAAGTCCGTGTGGGACTACAACCAGGGCAACCCGACCGGCGACCCCGCCACGCTCGGCCGGCACGCCAGGCCCAAGGTCCCGCTGGTCGCCGTCTACCCCAAGGACGGCACGCTCTACTCCGACAACCCGTTCGCGGTGCTGAGCTGGGCCGGCAAGGCCAAGCGGGCGACCGCCCGCGGCTTCCTCGACTACCTGCGCGCGCCCGAGCAGCAGGCGCGGTTCGCCGCGCACGCCTTCCGCGGCCACGACGGCACGGCGGGCGAGCTCATCACCGAGGACAACGGCCTGCTGCCGCACCAGCCCGCCGCCGTGCTGCGGCCTCCGGCGCCCAAGGTGCTGGACACGCTGCTGCGCAGCTGGGGCGAGCTGCGCAAGCCCGCGAACGTGCTGATGGTGCTCGACACCTCGGGCTCCATGGGCGCCGACGTGCCCGGCACCGGCAGGACCAAGCTCGATCTGGCCAGGCGGGCCGCCGTCAACGCGCTCCCCCAGTTCGGCGGCCAGGACCGGGTCGGCCTGTGGCGGTTCTCCAGCACGCACGCCGAGCTGTCGCCGATGACGGCCATGACCGGCGTCCACCGGGCCGAACTCGCCCGCGCCATCCGGAGCCTCTCTCCGAGGGGCGGCACCGCGCTCTACGACACGACGCTGGCCGCCTACCGGCACGTGTCCGCCGTGCGGGAGGGCGAGGCGATCGACGCGGTGGTGTTCCTGACCGACGGCAAGAACGAGGACGCCCACAGCATCGCGCTGGAGGACCTGCTGCGGGAGCTGCGGGAGCGGTCGATCAGGGTGTTCACCATCGCGTACGGCGAGGACGCCGACCTCGACGTGCTCCGCGAGATCTCGGAGACGACCAGCGCGGCCGCCTACGACTCCCGCGAACCGGGCAGCATCGACCAGATCTTCACCGCGGTGACCAGCAACTTCTGACCCGGTCGGCGGCGGGTGGATCAGGCGGGGCCCGAGGCGGCCAGTGACCGGACCGGCAGGTCGTAGACGCGGCGGACGCTCGTGCCCGAAAGGCTCAGATCGGCCCCGTAGACGTGCAGCGAGACGCCGATCTCGGCGCTGGTGTTGACCACCTTGTGGATGTCCCCCGGCGGCGCGAACCCCGAGACGTCTCCCGGCGGGTTGTCCGTACGGCCGATCTCGACCAGGTGGTCGCCCATGTCGCGGTAGAGGGTCTCGTGCTCGTTCCCGCTGAGCACGCCGAACGTGCACCACGCCACGTGGTCGTGGATCACCGTCTCCTGGCCGGGCCGCCAGACCACGGTCACGATCGAGAAGTCCTTCTCGGCGTGGCGGACGGTGGAGACGTAGCCGCCTGGATCGCCGAGCCGTTCCTCGGGCGTGAGCAGGTCAGCGGGGTCGGGCAGGTTCGCCCGCAGGAAGTCGGCGACGGCGAACGCGGTGTGGCGCGGGTCGAGCCGTTGGCCGGTGATGTCCCTGATGGAGCGCAGCAGCTTGTCCATGCCTTCCACGCTCCTCTCTCTAGACCGATAGGTCCAACAGAAGTTTTTTGGCATATTCATAGACATGCTTGATGTTGTACGGCTTCGCGTGCTGGTGGCCGTTTCCCGCACCGGCTCGCTCACCGCCGCGGCGAAGGCGCTGCACTACTCGCAACCCTCCGTCAGCCACCACCTGTCCAGGCTGGAGGCCGAGACGGGGGCCAAGCTCGTCGAACGGGTCGGCCGCGGCATCCGCCTCACCGAGGCGGGCAAGCTGCTGGCCGACCGCGCCACGGAGATCATCGGCCGCCTCGACGCCACGGCCGAGGAACTGGCCGCCCATGTCGGCCTGCGCTCGGGCCGCGTCCGGCTGGCCGCCTTCCCCTCGGCGCTCGGCACGTTCGTGCCCACCGCGGCCGCGCAACTGGCCGCCGCCCATCCCGGGCTCCAGCTCACGCTCACCGAGACCGAGCCACCCGAGGCGCTGCGGCTGCTGCGCGCCGGACGCGTGGACGTCGCGGTGATCTTCCGGTACGACGACACGGCGCCGGAGGACAGCGGGATCGGCATGACGCACCTGCTGGACGACCCCAGCTTCCTCGTGACGCACGACGGCCACGGCACGCTCGCCTCGCACGCGACCTCGCGGTGGATCGGCGGCTGCGACCGGTGCCGGAGCCACCTGCTGGAGCTGTGCGCGCAGGCCGGGTTCGAGCCGACGATCTCGTTCACCAGCGACGACATCGTGGCGGTGCAGGCGCTGGTGGCGGCGGGGATGGGCGTGACCGTGCTGCCGGGGCTCGCCCTGCGCGCCCACCGCCACCCGGCGGTGTCGGCGCAGGAGATCCCCGGGTCGACGCGGCACGTGTACGCGGCCACCTACGGCGCCCTTCCCCTGCCGCCCGCCACCGCCGCCCTCCTCCACGCCCTCCGCGCCGCCTGCTGACCCCGCTCACCGTCACGGCGCCCCTCGGCCGGGCCCCGGGCGGACCCGCCCGTCGAGCCGGGTCTCGCCTGGCGAAATGCCGTTGTCCTCGGGGAACGGCGGTTCTTACCATGGCGGCATGCCGGATTTCGCGACACTCGCCCTCTTCTGCCTGGCCACGATGGCCCTCCTGCTCGTGCCGGGACCCGCCGTGGTCTTCATCGTGACCAGGAGCGTCGCGCAAGGGCGGGTGACGGGGCTGATCTCGGTGCTCGGCATCCACACCGGCTCGATCGTGCACGTTGCGGCCGCCGCGTTCGGCATCAGCGCGGTGCTGGCGGCCAGCGCGACGGCGTTCACCGTGGTCAAGTGGCTGGGTGTCGCCTACCTGGTGTGGCTGGGCGTGCGCAAGCTCATGACCAGGTCCGACAACGGCGAGACGGCGACGTTGAGCAGCCACTCGAGGTCGAGGGTGTTCTGGGAGGGGTTCGTGGTGAACGTCCTCAACCCGAAGACCGCGATCTTCTTCCTGGCGTTCCTGCCGCAGTTCGTGAAGCCGGAGGCGGGGCCCGTGGCGACGCAGATCGTGCTGCTCGGCGTGGTGTGGATGGCGCTCGGGATGCTCAGCGACGGCGCCTACGCCCTGCTCGCCTCGGCCCTGTCGGGACGCCTGCGCCACTCGGCCCGCGCCCGGCGCCGCCTCGACGTGAGCAGCGGTGTCGTCTACCTGGGCCTCGGCGCGGCGGCCGCGTTCACGGGAGAGCCCGCCAGGGCCTGACCCCGGCGCGCGACGCGGGTCACCGTTCCCGGAGGCCCGCGTCATCGACGGCCGAGGACCTGCTCCCTGGCCCAGCGGTAGTCCGCCTTGCCCGCCGGCGAGCGCATCATCTCGTCCACGAACGCGTACGTGCGCGGCACCTTGTACCCCGACAGGCTGCTCCTGCAGTGCGCGTCCAGCTCCTCCTCGGTGACCCGCATCCCCTTGCGCGCCTCGACGACCGCCGCGACCCGGTTGCCCCACCGCTGGTCGGGCACCCCCGTCACCACCGCGTCGAACACCGCCGGATGCCCCTTGAGCACCGCTTCGACCTCTTCGGGGAAGACCTTCTCGCCGCCGGTGTTGATGCACTGCGACCCGCGCCCGAACACGCTGATCGTGCCGTCGGGCTCGACCGTCGCCAGGTCGCCCGTGAGCAGCCAGCGGGTCCCGTCCTCGTCGGTCACGAACGTCCGCGCCGTCTTGTCCGGATCGTTGTAGTACCCGAACGCGATCCGGCCCGCCTTGGCCAGCGTGCCGAGCACGCCGGGCTCGACCGGCCGTAAGCGCTCGTCGAGCACGGCCAGCCGGGTCGCGCCGGCCGTGTTCGGCTGGTAGCGCAGCCCCTTCTCCGGAGTGGAGCCCGCCACGCCGGAGGCGGTGAACCCCGACTCGGTGGAGCCGAAGTTGTCCAGGATCATGGTGTTCGGCAGCAGTTCCTGGAGCCGGTCGCGCACCGCGCCGCTGAGGATGGCACTGGTCGAGCTGATGACGAACAGCGACGAGAGGTCGTGGTCGCCCGCCGCGATCTCGTCGGCCAGCGGGCGGGCCATGGCGTCGCCGGTGATGTTCATCGACAGCACCTTCTCCCGCTCGACCGCGCGCAGCACGTCGGCGGGGTCGAACCTGCGGACGTACACCATGGTCGCGCCCATCCACCAGGCGATGAACGTGGCCATCTGCGTGGCTCCGTGCATCAGTGGCGCCACGGCCATCATGACGATCGGGTCGGCCTTGACCGCCTCCTCGATGACCTGCTCGGGGGTCTCGCGCGGCTCGCCGTACGGGTTGCCGCCGCCGAAGCCCATGAACAGGTCCTCGACGTGCCACATCACACCCTTCGGCATGCCGGTGGTGCCGCCGGTGTAGATGATGTAGAGGTCCTGGCCGGACCGGGGCTCGAACCCGCGGGTGTCCGGCTGGTTCTCCAGCGCCTCCTCGTACGGCACGGCCGTCGCGACGGCCGGCCGGCCGCCCACCGCGATGAGGTGGCGCAGCTCCGGCGCCTGGGACGCGACGGCGGCGACGCGCGCGTCGAACTCCACGTCGTAGACGAGGGCGGCGATGCGGGAGTCGGTGTAGAGGTAGAGGAGCTCGGCCTCGACGTAGCGGTAGTTCACGTTCACGGGCACGGCGCGCAGCTTGAGGGCGGCCAGGAGCGTGGCGATGTGCTCGATGCCGTTGTAGAGCTGCATGCCCACGTGGTCGCCCTGGCCGATCCCCTGCTCGCGCAGGTGGTGGGCGAGGCGGTTGGCGTGCGCGTCGAGCTCGGCGTAGGTGAGCCTGCGCTCGCCGCAGACCACGGCGACGCGGTCCCCGATGGCGTCGGCGAGACCTTCGAACAGGTCGGCGTGGTTGAACTCCATCGGGCCTCCTGGCATGCCTCTCAGCGAACGGGTGTCAGGGTTTGTCCGAGCCGACGATCCACATGGCGAAGAACTGGGCGCCGCCGCCGTAGGCGTGCCCGAGGGCCCGGCGGGCCCCGTCGACCTGGTGTTCGCCGGCCGTCCCTCGCACCTGCAGCGCCGCCTCGGCGAAGCGGATCAGCCCCGAGGCGCCGATCGGGTTGGAGGACAGCACGCCGCCGGAGGCGTTCCACGGGATGTCGCCGTCGAGGGCGGTGGCGCCCGACTCGGTGAGCTTCCAGCCCTCGCCCTCGGCCGCGAATCCGAGGTTCTCCAGCCACATCGGCTCGTACCAGGAGAACGGCACGTACACCTCGGCGACGTCGATGTCGCGCCGCGGGTCGGCGATGCCGGCCTGGCGGTAGACGTCGGCCGCGCAGTCCTTGCCACCCTGCGGGTTCACGGTGTCGCGGCCGGCGCGGAAGATCGGCTCGGACCGCATCGCCGTACCGTGGACCCAGGCGGGGCGGCCGGTGACCGCGGACTCCGACGCCAGGACGACGGCGCACGCGCCGTCGGAGGAGGGGCAGGTCTCCAGGTAGCGGATGGGCTCCCACAGCATGGGCGTGGACTCGACCATCTCGCGGCTGATACCGGGGATCTTCAGGTGGGCGTAGGGGTTCTTGAGCGCGTTCTGGCGGTCCTTGACGGCGACGAGCGTGCCGACGTGGCCGGGCGCGCCGGTCCTGCGGATGTACTCGCGAATGTGCGGGGCGAAGTAGCCGCCCGCCCCGACGACCAGGGAGGAGTTGAACGGCAGGTGGGTCGACAGCGCCCAGGTGGCGTTCGACTCCGACTGCTTCTCGAAGGCCACGACGAGCACGCGCTCGTGCACCCCGCCCTGGATGAGGCTCGCCCCGACCAGCGCGGTCGAGCCGCCGACGCTGCCGGCGGTGTGGACGCGCATCATCGGCTTGCCCGCCGCGCCGAGGGCGTCGGCGAGGTAGGACTCGGGCATCATGACGCCCTCGAACAGGTCCGGTGCCTTGCCGATGACGACCGCGTCGATGTCCTTGAACGTCAGTCCCGCGTCCTCCAGCGCGCGGAGCGCGGCCTCGCGGACCAGGCCGGCGATGGAGACGTCCCTGCGCTTGGTGGTGTAGTGCGTCTGCCCGACGCCGATCACCGCACAACGGTTACCCATGCCGCTCACCGCTCCTCGTCCGACTGGTCATCCCGCCTCCATCACGGTCACGAGGTTGTGCTGCAGGCAGGGGCCGCCGGCGGCGTGCCCGACGGCACGGCCCGCGGCGCCGTCCATGATCCGCTGGGCCGCCTCGCCGATCCTGATGAGCCCGGTCGCCATGACCGGGTTGGCCGACAGCGCCCCGCCCGACGGGTTGATCACCGTCGAGGACGGCAGCTCCAGCGCCTCCCGCAGGATGATCTCCTCGTGGCTGAAGGAGGCGTGCAGTTCGGCCACGTCGACGGGTCCCTTGCCGACCCCCGCCGCGCGGGCGGCGTCGGCGGCGGAGGCGGACCTGGCCAGGTCGCGCACGCCCAGGTAGTGGGGTTCGATGCGATGCGCGATGCCCCTGATGTAGGCGGGGCGGGAGCGGATGCGCCCGGCCAGGTCGCCGGCCGCCAGCACCACCGCGGCCGCGCCGTCGGTGATCGGCGCGATGTCCCACTCCTTCAGCGGCTCCACCACGAACTCGCCCTCCTCCAGCGGCAGGTGGAGGGCGTTCGGGTTGTTCAGGCCGTCCGTACGGCTGCGCCTGGCGATCGCGTCGAGCTCGGCGCGGTCGGCGCCGAGCGCGCCGGCCTGCAACGCGGCGAAGGACAGCTGGTCGAGCCCGAGCGGCTCCAGGTAGTAGGGGTCGAGCTGGAGCGTCATGATCGTGCGCAGGTCGCCGAGCGACGACTTGCCGAAGCCGTAGACGAGCGCGCTGTCGACGTCGCCGTGCTGGAGCCGTACCCACGCCTCGTAGAGCGCCCACGCCCCGTCCATCTCGACGTGCGACTCGGAGATCGGCGGCCACGCGCCGAGCGCGTCGAGCGCGGAGACGAACGAGAACGGCGCGCCGGCGAGGTAGTCGCACGAGCCCGAGCAGGTGAACCCGAACGTCGACAGGCCCGACTGCTCCCGCACCGCCCTGATGACGGGCAGGATCAGCTCGGGCTCGGACAGTCCCGTGTCGTGGGCGGTGTGCCGGGTCTGGGCGAAGGCCACGACGGCCACGTCACGCATCACAACTCCACGTCCGGCTCGCCGGTGGGGGCGAACCACTTGATGTTCGACATCGAGAGCGTGCGCTCGTCCTCGGGCACCCAGACGGCCCGCACGCGCATGCCCTGCCGTACCTCGTGCGCGGGGATCCCGCCGACCAGGGCGATCATCGGGATGTCGGCGCCGTCGAGCAGGATGTAGGCCGAGACGAACGGGACCTCGGGGGCGCGCGGGTCGGGCAGGTTGTTGATCGCGAAGGTGGTGATGGTGCCGGTGTCGGGCAGCGTCACCTCCTCGCTGATCGGGTTGCCGCACCCGGGGCACGTCAGGCGGTACGGCACGTAGACCTTGTCGCAGACGGCGCACCTGCCGCCGATGAAGATCCCGTCCCTGACGCCGTGGAGGAACCTGGTGAGGGCCGGGCTCGCGGTCAGCTTGTAGGCCGTCCTGACCGGCGAGACGATCTTCGTGACTTCGGGGGCGAAGTGGGAGATGTCGGTGATGTGGCCGGTGCGGGTGGCGCGCCAGACCGGGCGGACCCTGGTGCCGGGCGGCAGCGCCTTGGGATTGCCCGCGTCGACGGCGTGGACCAGCGCGGTGTCGGCGCCGTCGAGCTTGATCAGGGCCCAGGCGAAGGGACGGTCGAGCGGGTGCCCGTCCAGCGGCCGCCGTACCCATGCCGAGGCGGTGACCGTACCGGCGGGCCCGACCTCGACCCACTCGCCGGTGACGGGATCGCCGGTGGCGGGGTCGTACTCCAGCGGCGGCACCAGCGTCCTGCCCTCGGCGGTGCGCACCCCCACGAGCCTGCCGTCCCTCAGCTCGGTGAGGAAGCGGCCGATGACCGGTCCCGTCGTCCTGGTGTAGCCGCCGGGGAACTCCAGCACATGGTCGGCGGTCAGCGCGCCGGTCTGCCCGTCTGCTGTCGGCCCTTCGGCGGTCGGCCCGTCTGCGGTCGGCGCGCCGGTCGTCGGCACGCCGGCGTCCGACTCAGATGGCACGGTCACGGCCCTCCCAGTACGGCGCGCGGAGCTTGCGTTTGTGCAGCTTGCCGTTCGGCTCGCGCGGCATCTCCTCGATGAAGTCGATCGACTTGGGCCACTTCATCCTGGCCAGGCGGCCCTCCAGCGCCCTGAGGATGTCGGCGGCCAGTTCGGGGCCGGGGGCGACACCGGGGGCGGGCTCGACGACGGCCTTGATCTGCTCGCCCCACTCCTCGTCCGGGATGCCGAACACGGCCACGTCGGCGACCGAGGGATGGATCATGATCTCGTTCTCGATCTCGGCGGGGTAGATGTTCGCCCCGCCCGAGATGATCAGGTCGGCCTTGCGGTCGCACAGGTAGAGGAACCCGTCCTCGTCGAGGTAGCCGATGTCGCCGACGGTGAAGTGGTCCTGGAGCCTGCCGGCGGCGGTCTTGGCCGGGTCGCCCTTGTACTCGAAGGCGACGCCCATCATCTTCATGTAGATGGTGCCGGGCGTTCCGGTCGGGACGGGTTCCCCCGCGTCGTCCACGATGAGCAGCTCGCTGATCGGCCACGCGGTGCCCACGGTGCCCGGGTGCTTCTTCCAGCCGTCGGGCGTGGCGATCGTGCCGCCGCCCTCGGTGGCGGCGTAGTACTCGTAGATGCAGTCGCCCCACCACTCGAACATCGCCCACTTGACCGGGACGGGGCAGGGGGCGGCGGCGTGGATCATCCACCGGAGCGACGACAGGTCGTACTTCGCGCGGGTCTCCTCCGGCAGTGACAGCAGGCGCTTGAAGTGCGTCGGCACCAGGTGGGAGTTGGTGACCCGGTAGCGCTCGCACAGGCGGAGCGTCTCCTCGGCCTCCCATTTGTCCATGTAGACGAGCGTGTGGCCCATGTGCAGGGCCGTGCCGCCGAACTGGGTGACGGCGGTGTGGTAGTTGGGCGAGGTGACCAGGTGGGCGTTGGGCCTGCCGGGCGTGATGCCGAACAGCGTGAGCAGGAACGTCATCAGCTCGGCGCCGTCGTCGGGGTCGAGGCCCGACAGCTTGCGCCTGACGCCTTTGGGCTGGCCGGTGGTGCCCGAGGTGTAGTGCATGGTGGCGCCGGCCGTACGGTCGGGGGGCGCCGTGGTGGGACGGCCCTCCGTCAGCTCCTCGACCCGCCGGAAGCCGGGGATGTCGCCGAAGGCGAACGAGGCGCCCTCGACGAGGGGTTCGGCCTGGTGGAAGCGGGGGTGCACGAAGTAGGCCCTGGCCTCGCTGTCGGCCACGATGTAGGCGATCTCGGGGGCGGCCAGGTGCCAGTTGATCGGCGTGTAGTACCAGCCCGCCTGCAGCGCCGCCAGGTAGAGGACGAGGCCGTCGACACCGTTCGGGACCAGACCGCAGATGCCGTCACCTGGCTGGAGGCCGAGCTCGCGCAGGCCGTGGACGAGCTGGTTGGCCCGGGCGAGCAGATCTCCGGCGCGGTGTTCGGTGCCGTCGGGATCGACCGCGGCGATCCACTCGGGATCAGCCTGTGCCAGCCTCCAGAAACCGAGCGTGCCCATAGGGATCTCCCTCAACACGGCAAACGAGAACCTGTTCTCGTTTGTGACGGCAGACTAACGCGGGCCCGGCAGCCTAGCAAGCGCTTGATTATCGCCGAGCGCCGTCGAGGACGCCACGCCCCCACGATCGGCAACCTCCCGGCGCGACGCAAGACCCGCCCTTCCGCCGGACCGGCATCCCTGAGAGGATCAGCTCTACCAAGCGCTTGGTTTATGACGTGGAGGTCAGCCATGGACGTCCTGCCGATCAGCACCCCCCACTGCCGCGTCGAACGCGACGGCCACGTGGTGATCGTCACCATGAACCGGCCCGAGGCCAAGAACGCCCTGTCCTCCGACATGCTCATCGGCCTGGCCTCCGCCTGGGCCTACGTCTCGGCCGAGCCAGGGGTCCGCGTGGCCGTCCTGACCGGGGCGGACGGCACCTTCTGCGCCGGCGCCGACCTCAAGGCCATGGGCCGGCCGTCCGCCGACCCCGAGGTCCAGGCCAGGGCCGCGGCCATCCCGAACTTCCACTGGAAGGGCCTGCTGCGCGAGGACCTGCCGACCAAGCCGATCGTGTGCGCGGTGGAGGGCTACGCGGTCGCGGGAGGCACCGAACTGCTCGTCGGCACGGACCTGCGGGTGGTCGCCGAGTCGGCGACGCTCGGACTGTTCGAGGCCAAGCGGGCGCTGTTCCCCATGGGCGGCAGCGCGATCAGGCTGCCCCGCCAGATCCCCTACTGCCACGCGATGGACCTGCTGCTCACCGGGCGCTCCGTCACCGCCGCCGATGCCCTGTCCATGGGGCTGGTCAACAGGGTCGTCCCGGACGGCCGGGCGCTGGCGGTGGCGCGCGAGATCGCCGACGACATCGCGGCGTCCGGGCCGCTGGCCGTCCAGGCGATCCTGCGCACCTACCGGGACACCCTCGGGCTGCCGGAGCCGGAGGCGCTCAAGGTCTCCGACGAGTACGGCTGGCCGGTGATCGGCTCGGCGGACGCGAAGGAGGGCGCGCGCGCCTTCAAGGAGAAGCGCCCTGCCGCCTTCGAGGGCCGCTGAGCCACCGTCGCGAGCCACTGCGCCACCGTCGAGCGCCGCTGCGCCACCGTCGAGGGCCGCTGCGCCGCCGCCCCGCGCGCTGAGCACCGCCGCCCCGCGCGCTGAGCACCGCCGCCCCGGCCGCCGAGCCCCGCCGTCCCGGGCTCGCCCGCCCTCCGCCGCGGAACGTCGGCGGCGGGCGGGGCCGGGGGCCGCAGGTCAGGACTCGGTGATGCGGCCGAGGCGCTCCATGGCCTCGATGTACTCCTCGACCATCTCGAACACCACGTCACGCGCGCTCTTGACCTGGTTCATCGCCCCGATGATCTGCCCGGCGGGGAAGGTCGCCAGCTCGGCCGCGTCGGACCTGCCGATGCGTCGCAGGGCGTCCGACACCAGCATGAACTGCAGCGGCATCGGCAGCGTGCCGGGCGAGTCCGCCGCCTCCCAGGCGTCGGTCCACTCGTTCCTGAGCAGCCTGGCGGGCTTGCCGGTCCAGCTGCGCGAGCGAACGGTGTCCCTGGAGGTGGCCGACAGGATGCGCCGCCTGGCCAGCTCGGGCGTGTCCGCCTCCTCGACGGTCAGCCAGATCGACCCCGTCCACACGCCTTCCGCGCCGAGGGCCATGCCGGCCGCCATCTGCCTGCCGCCGCCGATGCCGCCCGCCGCCAGGACCGGCACGTCGGAGCCGTCCGGCCCGGCGCCCCGCAGCGCGTCCACGGCCTGGGGGATCAGCACCATCGTGGAGATCTCGCCGGTGTGCCCGCCGGCCTCCGTGCCCTGCGCGACGACCACGTCCACGCCGACCTCGGCCTGCTTGACGGCGTGGCGGGGAGTGGAGGCGAGCGCGGCCACCTTCACCCCGTGCGCGTGGGCCAGCTCGACGACGTCGGCGGGGGGCGGGCCGAGCGCGTTGGCCAGCAGCGCGATCGGGTGCCGCAAGGCCACCTCGACCTGGGGCCTGGCGGTGGCGTCCGTCCAGCCGAGCAGCACCTTGCCGGGGTCGGCGTCGTCCGACAGCGGGGGTACGCCGTGCTCGGCGAGCAGGTTCTCGACGAACCTCCGGTGGCCCTCGGGGATCATGCCCTGCAGGCGGGAGACCAGCTCCTCGGCCGGGAAGTCGGCGCCCTCGTAGGAGGCCGGCATGACCACGTCGACGCCGTACGGCTTGCCGTCCACGTGGTCGTCGATCCACTTGAGCTCCATCTCGAGCTCTTCCGGGGTGAAGTAGAGGGCGCCCAGGACGCCCATCCCGCCCGCGCGGCTGACCGCGGCGACGACGTCCCGGCAGTGGCTGAAGGCGAAAATCGGTAACTCGATCCCGAACAGGTCGGTGACTCGTGTCCGCATGGCCTGACCATACGATCGGGGCCAGGAAAACTGCAACGCGTTCTACTCTAGAACCTTCGGTCGGTCCCCCGCACCGAGTGGTCTCCGGCACGCGACGGACCGGCTCCCGCCCGCCGGCGGGAGCCGGTCGCGCGAACCGTCTACTTGCCGGGCTCCGGGTCGCGGGGCAGGCCGAGCATGCGCTCGCCGATGATGTTGAGCTGCACCTCCGTGGTGCCGCCGTAGATGGTCATCGCCCTGGTCGCCAACACCGCCCTGTTCCAGTAGCCGGCGTCGCCCAGCTTCATGTCCGCCGCCACGGTGGCCGCCTCGCCCAGCAGGTCCACCGCCGTCTCCGACACGTGCTGCGCGTGCGAGGTCGACAGCAGCTTCCGCACCGAGGCGTCGGCGCCGGGCTCGGCGCCCGCCAGCTGCTTGAGCGTCACCCTGAGCGACAGGGCGTCGATCGAGTGCCCCTCGCACACGACGGCGGCGACGGCCTGCTCCTCGACCGCCGTCAGCGGCCTGCCCAGCCGGGAGACCAGCCCGAGCAGGTCGGGCACCGAGGCGCCGGTCCCGCCGGAGCCCGACGACAGCGACACCCGCTCGTTGGACAGCGTGTTCCTGGCGACCTTCCAGCCCTCGCCGACCCGCCCGACCACCAGCTCGTCGGGCACGAAGACGTCGTCGAGGAACACCTCGTTGAACAGGTTCTCGCCGGTCATCTCGGTCAGCGGCCTGACCGTGACCCCCGGCGACTTCATGTCGACCAGGAAGTAGGTGATGCCCTCGTGCTTGGACCCGGCCGAGGAGGTGCGGGCGATGCAGATGCCCCATTCGGCGACGTGGGCGACGGAGGTCCAGATCTTCTGCCCGGACAGGGCCCAGCCGCCCTCCACCCGCGTGGCCTTCATCTGCAGGGAGGCGAGGTCGGAGCCCGCGCCGGGCTCGGAGAAGAGCTGGCACCAGATCAGCTCGCCGCTGAGCGTCGCGGGCAGGAAGCGCTCCTGCTGCTCGCGCGTGCCGTACGCGACGACGGAGGGCACCACCCACGCGCCGATGATCATGTTGGGTGTCCTGACCTTGGCCGCCTTGAGCTCCTGCTGGACGAGGATCTGCTCAAGCGGGGCCGCGTCACGGCCCCACGGCCTGGGCAGGTGCGGCATCACGAAGCCGGCCGCGGCCAGCGCCCGCCGCTGCTCGACGCCGTCGAGGGCGGCGATCTCGGCGATCTCCGCGGCGATCGAGGAACGCAGGGCCGCCGCCGAGTCCGGCAGCGCGATCTCCATGGGCCGCCGCACGCCGGACAGGGCCAGCGAGGCGACGGTGGCCGCCCACGACGACGAAGAGCCGAGCAGCGCCCTGAGGGTGAGCGCGCGCCGGTAGTAGAGGTGGGCGTCGTGCTCGAAGGTGTAGCCGATGCCGCCGAAGGTCTGGATCGCGTCCTTGGCGCACTGGACGGCCGCGTCAGGCGCCATGACGCCCGCGATGGCCGCCGCGTAGTCGAGCTCCTCGCCGCCGGCCCTGGTCGCGTCCCACACCGTGGCGCGCGCCTGCTCCAGCGCCACGAGCATGCGCGACAGCTTGTGCTTGATGCCCTGGAACTGCCCGATCGGCCGGCCGAACTGCACGCGCACCTTGGCGTAGTCGGCCGCCGCGCGCACGCACCAGGCCGCCAGCCCGGTCGCCTCGGCGCCCAGGATGATCGCCGCCAGGTTCCGCACGCCGTACCGGCCCAGCACCCTGTGGGCCGGTACGGTCACCCCGTCCAGCGTCACCGTGGCCACGGCCCTGGTGATGTCGAGCGACCTGACCCGCTCGACCTCGGCCTGCGCGGCGTCCACGGCGATCCACACGTCGCCGACGGGGAGCACGAGCACGTCGGCCATCGCGCCGCCGAGCACGTGCGTCGCCGTACCCGAGACGACCACGGAGTCGCCGCCCTCCGTGGGAGCGGCCGACAGCAGGCCGTCGCCGGTGAGAGCGGCCGACAGGGCCACGGCGCCGGTCAGCGAGCCGTCGGCGAGCCCCGGCAGCAGTTCGGCGCGCGCCTTCTCGGACGCGGAGGCGGCGATGGCGGCACTGGCCAGCACGGTCGGCACGAACGGGCCCGGCGCCATCCGCTCGGCCAGCGCCTCGACGGCGACGGCCGTCTCCAGCAGGCCGTAGCCGGAGCCCCCGAACTCCTCGGGCAGGTGCAGGCCGAGCAGCCCCTGCTCGGCCAGGCCCGCCCAGAACGGCGGACGCCCGTCTTCCTGGGACCGCACGACCTCGGCGGCCACGTTGCGCTCCGCCCAGCCTGCCACCGACTCGCGGAGCGCCTCGTGCTCCTCGCTCAACCCGATCGCCATGTCAGCCTCCTATGGTTCCCAGAACCATATTCTAGAGGATGCTTCTATGCCGAACGTAGGCCCTTCACCAGAGTGTTGAGATCGCGCCAGTGGCTCTTGCCGCTCTCCGGAATCGTCGCCAGCAGCATCGCGGGCTTCTTCTTGCCCGCCTCGACCACCGCGGCCAGCGCCTGCGACGAGCGCCGCTCGCCGTCGAGGGTGTAGTCGACCCTGAACCCGACGATCCAGCCCTTGCCCTTGGCCAGCTTCTGCGAGCCCGTCCAGGTGACCGTGCCGCCCTCGGGGTGCTGGGTGCGCAGCGACCAGCGGGCCGCCCTGACCGCGAGATCCCGGTAGTCGGCGCTGGTCCTGGGCTTGTCGGCGGCCACGGGCAGCGGCGCCGAAGCCACCATGGTGTGCGGGACCTCCGCCTCACCCACCCGCTGGGCGATCACGAAGGGCGCGAACGACCTGGCCGCCCACGGCTTGCCGAGCTTGGGGTAGCTGATACCGGTCCGCTCGTCGACGACCGTGCCGATCACCTTGCTCGCCTTGCCCGGCAGCGCGGGGAAGGCGAGGCTGTCCGGCGCCGGCGCCGTGACCGCGT
The DNA here is from genome assembly GCF_053602555.1 of Nonomuraea sp. NPDC004354. NCBI lineage: Bacteria > Bacillati > Actinomycetota > Actinomycetes > Streptosporangiales > Streptosporangiaceae > Nonomuraea > Nonomuraea sp. NPDC004354. The sequence continues at coordinate 64,996 of NZ_JBSGDV010000012.1, forward strand.
CCTGCACCCCCGGCGCCGCGGCGGGTCCGGCGTCCTGCGCCCGCTGCTGTTCGGCGCCGTTCGGCTGGTCGCCGGAGAACAGCGCGAAGATCGCGACCACCGCGAGCACGGTGGCGACCACCGCGGCCAGCAGGTAGACCACCTTGATCGGGATGTCGCCGACGCTGGTCATGAGCCGTCCGACGAACCCCCTGCGCGGCGGTGCCGGCGGCGGCCTGAACGGTCCGGCCGTCGGCGGCATGGGCACGCTGACGGTCTGGTCGGCCGGCGGAAGCTCCACTCGCTGGAAAGGAGTGGTGGGCGCGTCATAGGAGGGCTGATACGGCTCCTGTCCCGGATTGTGAGCCATGTTCCGAGGCTACGTGATCGACACTCTTCCTTGGACAGAATGTCATTCTGTATGGTCGCCCGCATGAGGGGCGCGGCGCGCGGCCGGGCGACGAGCTCACCGCGCGGCTGCTGCGCCACTGCGAGCCGCGCCTGGCGCGGCTCAAGCACCCCCGCGTGATCGAGTATCGCGCAAGCCTGCCGCGCACTCCCACAGGCAAGCTGAGCAGGCGCGACGTCAGGGAGACGTATCTTTCCCGGTGATTCGGGGAAGGTAACCGCGCATGAGGATGATCGTCGTGGGCACCGTAGCGACAGCTGTGCTCATCTCCGGCTGCACGGGCTCCATCTCGCGCTCGACGCCTGCGCAACCGACGTCGCCGCGGCCCAGCGCCGCCCCCACGACGGCCTCCGCCCTGGAGCTGGAGCATGCCTACGAGAAGGTCATCCAGGACGTGCTGCCGTCCATCGTGCAGATCAACACGCGCGCCGGCCTCGGCTCGGGCATCGTCTACGACACCGCGGGGCACATCGTGACCAACGCCCACGTCGTGGGCGAGGCGACCCAGATGGAGGTCACCCCGGCGACCGGCGGGGCCGCGCGCAAGGCCAGACTGGTCTCCTCCTTCCAGGCGGGCGACCTGGCGGTGATCAAAGTGGCCAACCCCCGGGGGCTGACCCCCGCCACGTTCGGCGACTCCGCCAAGGCGCGCGTCGGCCAGATCGTGCTGGCCATGGGCAATCCGCTGGGCTTCTCCGGCAGCGTCACCAACGGCATCGTCTCGGCGGTCGGCCGGACGATCAGCGAGCCGCAGAGCGACTCCGGCGGCACGGTCGCGACGATCGCCAACGCCATCCAGACCTCGGCCGCGATCAACCCCGGCAACAGCGGCGGCGCGCTGGTCGACATGTCCGGGCGGGTGATCGGCATCCCGACGCTGACCGCGACCGACCCCGAGCTGGGCAGCGGCACCGCGCCGGGCATCGGGTTCGCCATCCCCAGCAACACCGCCACCGACATCGCGGCGCAGATCGTGAAGGACGGCAAGGTCAGCAACTCGCGCAAGGCCGCGCTGGGCATCCTCGGCCGGACGGTGATCGGCCGCGGCGGCGCCGAGGCGGGCGTCGGCGTGGTCCGCGTCACCAGGGGCAAGAGCGCGGCCAACGCCGGGATCGAGGAGGGCGACGTGATCCTCTCGATCAACGGGACCGACACCCCGTCGATGGCCGCCCTCTCGGAGGTGCTGGCGACGCTGAAGCCGGGAGATCAGACCAAGGTCGAGGTGCTCAAGCAGGACGGCTCCACCGTCACGGTGAACGTGACGCTGACCGAGCTCACCGCCTGACCGAGCTCACCGCCTGACCGAGCTCACCGCCTGACCGGCAAGACGCCGATCAGCCGAGCCGTCAGAGCAGCCCCGCCACGTCCTCACGCGGCAGCGCCACGCCCCTGGCGTACGCGCGGGCGAAGGCCTGCTCGCCCAGCACCGCGCGCGCCCGGTCCCGCACCCGCGCGACGTCGCTGTCGCCGGGCAGCGCCATGCCGCGCAGCCCCTCGCCCACGCCCAGCAGCAGCGCCGCCCGCTCCTGGTCGCCGCGCAGGCCGGCCAGGCCCGCGAGCCCTTCCACCGCGATCGCCAGCGCGGGCAGGCTCTGCACGCGCAACGCCGCGGCGAAGGACTCCTCGTGTCTGGACGCGGCGAGCTCGACGGCGCCGGTGTCCGCCGCGATCCGGCCGAGCGCGACACCGACGTGCACGGCCGTCAGCGACTCGCCGAAGGACCCGCTCGCCTGCCCGTCCCGCAGCACCTCCTCGTAGCGGCGGCGCGCGTCATCGAGGTCGCCGCGCAGCCTCGACACGTCGGCCAGGCCGCAGGCGGCCCTCGTGGTGCCCTCGAGCGCGCCCACCCCGCGGGCCAGCTCGGCCGCCTGCCGGCAGTCGGCCTCGGCCCTGTCGAGGTCGCCGAGGAGCAGCCATCCCTCGCCGCGCTGGCTCAGCAGGTCGGCGATGTCCTCCTGCGCGCCGAGCTCACCGACCAGGCGCAGCGCCTCCTCGATCAGCTCGGTGAACCGCTCCCGCTGCCCGCGCCACGCGGCCACCCTGACCAGCTCCGACAGGGCCATCGCCATGCCGAGCCGTTCGCCGAGCGAGCGGAAGTAGTCGAGCGCGAGCCCGAACTCCCGCTCGGTCCCCTCCACGTCGCTCTCCATCAGATGGCAGAGGAACCCCCGCCCGACGTGCTTGAGGCCGTTCACCCAGGGGTCGGCGCTGGCCTGCACGCGCTCCATCATCACGCCGAGGAAGCCGTCCTCGACGGAGGGGCCGGCGAAGCTGCCCCAGAAGAACGACAGCTGGGGACGCTCGGCGATCAGGTCCGTCTCCCGCATCAGCCGCTTGGCCGCCTCCAGGTGCTCGCCGGCCGCGGCCGCGCTGGTCACGCAGATGACGTACTCGGCCTCGAGCCCGTCGGGGGGCCGGGTGCCGACGGCGGCCAGCAGGGCGCGGGCGGGACGCACGCCGACGCCCCGGCGTCCGCGCAGCCACCAGTACGTCGACAGGTCCGCGAAGATCCGCAACGCCATGGCCGGGTCGTGCTCGGTGGCCCAGCCCAGCGCCGCCAGCAGGTTGTCGTGCTCGGGGTCGAGCCGGGCCGCCCACTCCAGTTGCTCGGCCCGCAGCAGGTGAGGGGCCGCCTCGCGCAGCAGGCCGAGGAAGTAGGCGGCGTGCGCCCCGCGGCAGCGGGCCTCCTCGCCTGCCTCGTCCAGCCGTTCGGCGCAGAACGCGCGGATCGTCTGCAGCATCCGGTATCGGTCGCCGACCAGCTCGACCAGCGACTTGTCGGCCAGCCCGGTGAGGAGTTCGACGGTGTCCGCCGAGCCGCAGACCCGCTCGGCCGCCTCCAGCCGGGCGCCGTCCGCGAACACCGTCAGCCGCCGGGCCACCTCCCGCTCCCTGTCGTCCAGCAGGCCCCAGCTCCACTCGACCACCGCGCGCAGCGTGCGGTGCCGTGGCTCGGCCGTACGGCTGCCGCGCGACAGCAGCCCCAGCCCGCCCTCCAGCCTGGCCGCAACCTCGGCCACCGACAGCGAGCGCAGGCGGGCGGCGGCCAGCTCGATCGCCAGCGGCAGGCCGTCGAGTGCCGCGCAGATCCGCCACACGTCGGGGCGGTTGCCCTCCCCCACCGCGAACCCGGGGCGCACCGCGGCCGCCCTGTCCTCGAACAGGTGGACGGCGGGCGAGCCGGCGAGCGGGGGGACCGGCCAGACCCGCTCGCCCGTGATGCCGAGCGCCTCCCTGCCGGTGGCCAGGACCCGCAGGTCGGGGCAGGCGGTGAGCAGGCGGTACGCGAGCCCGGCCGCCGCCTCGACGACGTGCTCGCAGTTGTCGAGGACGAGCAGCATCGCCCGCCCCGCCAGCGCGCCGACCAGGCGGTCGGCGGGGTCCGGGACGTCCTGGCCGACGCGCAGCCCCAGCCTGGTGAGCACGGCCTGCGCCACGTCGCCGCCCTCGGGCAGCGCGCCGAACTCGACGAAGCCCACCTCGCCGGGCACCGTGGCCGCGGCCTCGACGGCGAGCCTGGTCTTGCCCGCGCCGCCCGGACCGGTCAGCGTGACCAGCCGGGACCGCTCCAGCAGGCCGCGGACCGCGGTCAGGTCGTCCTCCCTGCCGACGAAGCTGGTCAGCTGCGCGGGCAGCGCGGCGCGCGACCCCCGCTCGGAGGGCGGCGCGGCACGCGGACCCCACACGGGAGGCCCTGCGGCACCGGAATCCCGGGCGAGGGGAGGCGCGGCGCCCTGGCCCCGCTCGGGGGGCGGCGGCGCGGTGGCCTGGCGTGGCGGGGGCGCGCCGCCGCCCGGCGTGTGGAGCTCGCCGCGCAGCGCCGCCAGGTGGATCTCCCGCAACTCCGGGGAGGGATCGACGCCCAGCTCGTCGGCCAGGGTCCGGCGCGCGTCCTCGAAGACGGCCAGCGCCTCGGCCTGCCGTCCCGTGGCGTACAGGGCCCTGATGAGCTGGCCGCGCAGCCGCTCCCTGACCGGGTGGGCGGCCACCAGCTCCTGCAGTTCGGCCACCAGCCCCCGGTGCCGCCCGAGCTCGAGATCGGCCTCCACGCGGTCCTCCGTGGCGCCGAGCCGCGCCTCCTCGAGCCGCGCCACCTGGGCGGGCGCGAACGGCGCCGCGCGCACGTCGGCCAGCGCGGGCCCGCGCCACAGCCGCAGCGCCTGGCCGAGCAGCTCGGACCGCTCGGCGGCCGAGACCGTGGCGCGCGCCTCGCGGACCAGGCGTGCGAAGCGGTGGGCGTCGACCTGCTCGCGGTCCACGGCCAGCAGGTAACCGGCGGGGTGGAACTCGATCGGGGTGTCCAGGGTCCTGCGCAGCCGGGAGATCTGGGACTGCAGCGCGTTGGTCTCTCCGCTCACGGCCTGCTCGCCGTACAGGCCCTCGATGAGCCGCTCGGTGGGCACGATCCTGCCCGCGTCGAGGATCAGCAGCGCCAGCAGGGCGCGCAGGCGGGCGCCGGCGACGGTGATCGCCTCGCCGTCGGCTCGCCGCGCCTCGACGGGCCCGAGGATCCCGAACCTGGTCACTCGGCCTCGTACGGCAGGTCAGGGGCGAACGAGCGGGCACGGCAAGGGGGATGTCCCGCCCCATCGGTCATGAACGCGGCCATAGCCCGACGATGCTATCGAATCACGGTGTGCGCGCCCGGCCCGTGCGCCAGGCCCATGCCGCGATGCCGACCCTGTTCTTCACGTCGAGCTTGCGCTGGATGCTCGCGATGTGGTTCTTGACCGTACCGGGCGACAGGAAGAGCTCCTCGGCGATCTCGGCGTTGGTCCTGGCCTGCGCGACGAGACGGGCGACCTCGATCTCCCTGCCGGTGAGCCCGGCGTCGTCCAGGACCGCGGCCGGCCGCTCGGCCCCGCGCAGCAGGCCCACCGTGAGCTGCGGGCTGATCAGCACGTCGCCGCTCATCGCGGCCCGCACCGCCTCGACGAGCAGTGTGGGCCCCGAGCGTTTGAGCACGAACCCCGCGGCGCCGTGGCGCAGCGCCGCCCGCGCGTACTCCTCCTGCCCGAACGTCGTCACGACCACCACGTGGATGCCGGTCTCCGCCAGCGCCCGCGTGACCTCGATGCCGTCGGCGCGGGGCATCCTGATGTCGGCGAGCACCACGTCGGGGCGGATCGCGAGCGCGGTCTCGACGGCCGTGACGCCGTCGGCCGCCTCGGCCACCACGGTCATGTCGGGCTGCGCGTCGAGGACGAGCCGGAACGCGCTCCTGATGCCTTCCTGGTCGTCGGCGATGAGGATCCGGGTGGGCACGCCGTTCATCGTGCCAGAGGCAGGCGTGCCACCAGCGACCACCCTCCGGGTACGGCGGCGGCCCGCAGCGTCCCGCCCATCGCCTCGACCCGCTCGGACAGCGACGGCAGCCCGAACCCGCCACCCCCGGCCCGCTCCTGCCCGCCGGCGGCCGTCCTGCCCGGACCCGCGTCCGGCTCCCCGCCGCGTCCCGCCGCGTCCCGAGCCGCGTCGCGGTCACCGCCGCGTCCCGCGTCCGGAGGCGCAGGCCGGTCCGCGGCTCCGTCGTCGGCCACGATCACCACGAGCGTCCCGCCTTCCACCCGGACGGCGACGTCCACCCTGGTGGCCTCGGGGGCGTGCCGCCGGACGTTGGTCAGGGCCTCGACGACGATCCGGTAGGCCAGCCCTGCCACCTCCTCCGGCACCTCCATGTCGGGGACGGCCAGCTCCACGCGGGTGGGCCCGGCCGCGGTGAACCTGCCCGCCAGGTCGGCGAGCCCGGCCAGGCCCGGACTGTCGTGCAGTTCCAGCACCGTGCGGTCCAGCGTCGCCATCGCCCGCAGCCCCGCCCGCTCCACCCGCTGGAGCGCCGCCAGCGCCTGGGCGGGCTCGACGGCCCCGACCACCTGCCCCGCCTGTGCCTGCGCCACCATCTCGCTGACGTCGTGGGCGACGAAGTCGTGCAGGTCCCTGGCCAGGCGCAGCCGCTGCCCGGCCCGCTCCTCCTCGACGGCCCGCACCCGCCGGGTGTCGAGCGAGCGCAGGTAGATCCCCACGCCTGCGGCACCGCACACGCCGATTCCCCAGAACGCGCACATGCCCAGGCCCTCCAGCGGGGAGACGGGCACCAGGTAGCGCAGCAGCCACGTGGCGGCCGCCAGACCCGCCGCCACGCCGGACGGCACGGCCTGCCGTACGGGGGCCCACCGGGCGATCAGGCCGACCAGCGCGGTCAGCACGAGGCTCTCGACCAGCCCCATCAGGTCCTCGCCGCGGCGCGGGCCGGTGATCGCGTACCAGCAGGTGACCGCCAGGGAGAGCCCCGCGGCGACGGAGGCCGCCACCGGCAGGTGCGCACGCCTGCCGCCGGGGACCGTCCACACCAGCGCCGCCACCGCCGCGATCAGCGGCACCACCCAGAATTCCACGGCAGCAACCATACGGAGGATGTGCCGTTCGGCACCCCGCACGCCCTCGCGGACCGCACGACCTGCCGAACGGCACATGGTCCCGCACCGGGTGGCGGCCCGAGGGTGGAGGCATGACAAGGATCATCTCCAAGGCGGGCCACGCGGCGGCCGCCTGGTCCGCCGGTTACGCGGTGCTCGGGGTGGCCTGGGCGCTGGACGCGACCGGCTTTCCCTGGGGCGCGAGCGACCCCGATCCCGACGGCGCGCTCTCCCTCCTGGCCGGGCTGACCCCCGACCCGGGCGGCTGGTGGATCGCCGCCTTCGCGCTGCTGTGCGCGGCCACGTCGGTGGCGCTCGTCCGGGGGCGCGGCGGGATCCCGCTGGTGGTGGCGTGGCCGCTGGCGGCCTTCCTCGTCCTGGTGGTCCCGGACTCCCGGCTCATGATGGGCGTCGCCTACACGCCGCTGCTGAGCGTGGCCGTCTTCCTCGACGGCCCGTGGGGCCAGGTCGGCCTCGCCGACGCCTGGCCGTGGCCGGTGCTCAACCAGCTGCTGTGCGCCCTCGGCGGGGCCCTGCTCGCCGCGGCGGCCGTGGCCGCCCAGCGCCGCCGCCGCGACGCGTGCGTGGCCTGCGGCCGCACCGATCAGGCCGGCGGCTGGACCGGTCCCGCCGCGGCCGCCCGATGGGGGCGGACGGCCGTCGCCGTCGCCGTGGCCGTCCCGCTGATCTACAGCGCCACCCGGTGGGCGTGGGCGCTGGGCATCCCGGTGGGCGTCAGCGAGAGCTTCCTGGTGGAGGGTGAGAAGGACGCGCCCGGCATCTGGCTGGCCGGTGCCTACCTGGCGACCTTCGGCGCTCTCGGCGCGGTGCTCACGCTGGGCCTGGTGCAGCGCTGGGGTGAGGTCTTCCCGCGCTGGATGATCGGTCTGCGGGGCAGGCGGGTGCCGCCGCTTCTGGCCATCGTCCCCGCCACCCTCGTCGCGGCCATCGTGATCATGGCGGGGCTGACCTACATCAGGCGCGCGCTCGCGGGCGCCTTCGCCATGGACATGTGGGGCGCGTGGCTGCCGGAGTGCTTCTGGCCGGTCTGGGGAGCGGCCCTCGCCGCCGCCGCCCTCGCCTACGGCCTGCGCAGGAGGGGCCGCTGCGCCCACTGCGGGCGCGGTGCCGTGGCCGCGGCCCGCAGCACGATCGTGATGTAGAGGACCTGCTCGGGGATCCGCTGCCACAGCGGCGTGGCGGCCTTGCCGCCGAAGGGGATTCCGGTGACGGCGGCGTAGATGTTGGCCGGCAGCAGCAGCACGAACAGCAGCGCCAGCGCGATCCCCGCGGCCCACCGGGTCGAGGGGATCACCAGCCCGAGCGCGCCGAGCAGTTCCAGCACGCCGGTCACGTAGACCATCAGGCTGGGGAAGGGCACGAACGGCGGCACGATCCCCACCATGTCCGCGTGGTTGGGCATGACGGTGACGCCCTCGGGGACGAAGTGCGCGCTGGCGGCCACCACCAGCATCACGGCCATGCCGTGCGCGGCGGACGCGGCCCAGGTGTGGAAGCGGCTGACGCCGAGGGCGCCCAGCAGGCGGAAGACAAGCGTGCTCGCGGCGAGAACGATCAGGACGATCACGATGAGCTCCTCTCTCATTGGATAGTGATGCTATCCAATGAGAGTCGACGGGGCAACACACCTGGCGCCTGGAACGGAAACGGCCCGGTCCCCTCATCGGCAACCGGGCCGGCGGGGCTCTGCCCTCACGCGGGACCCAGGGGCGGAAACGCGAAACGGCGGTGTCCACATGGACACCGCCGTCGCTCAGCAGCGCGTCACTCGCCACGACTCTCCGAGAGCCGTGGCCGCGTGACGCCAGATCGGTGGAGGTGGCGGGAATCGAACCCGCGTCCTTCAACCCCAAGGCAGGGCTTCTCCGGGCGCAGCCTGCTTAACGTTTTCTCAGCCCCGGCGCTCACGCAGGCGCGTCGCCGACAGGCTCAGCCACTGTTTGGTTTCCCGCTCTCCCCCGTGGCCGGGTCGAGCGGTTGAGCCTTCTCACGATGCCAGATCCCGAGCCGAAGGCATGCCCGGGCTGACAGAGGTTTCGCTACTTAGGCAGCGAGAGCCAGGGAACCCTGGCTGACCTCAGTGCGCTTAGAGTTGGCACTTGTTGGTTGCGGTCACAGGATTAACGAGGTTATGTCCGCAGTCCTCGGCCCGCTTCTCCTGACTTGCAAGGTCAAAGTCGAAACCGATCACCCCCCTGTTCAGTTGTCAACACGGCCGCGAACGGCCGCGCAACATGAAGATACATGTGACAACACGGCGAACGCCAACCCAATTCCCGGGCGAACCCCCGGAGGCGCGCACAATGCGAGACACCCCCGGGGGTGACCGGCAGGGTAGCGCCGGTCCGGACGGCAGGACTTCCCCCGAGATGAAGTCCTTCTCATCGCGACGACCAGGTCCGCAACCCCCCGATCAGGCCTGGTCACTCAGGAAGACGCAGCCGGGCCCCCCAATGGTTGCTCTGCGTGACTAAGTCTTTACGCAGGGTCGCGCATCGCCGAGAAGAAGCGGCCCGCGTAGGCGGCCGGGTCGGCGTTCTCGGCCAGGACGGCCACGGCGACATCGCCCTGCCATCCCACGAACCACGCCTGCTTCTCGTCCTTGCCGGTGACGGGGGCGGTGATGCCCGCGACCGGCTCGCCGCCGGTGGCCGCGGCGGTCGCCGTACCCGAGGTGACCCCGGCCCGCATCATCGCCTGCAGCGCCGGCAGCGTCTTCGGGTCGATCGCCACGCTGGGCGGCGGCGTGGCGGGCAGCACCTCGGCGGCCGGGTCGGGCGTGGCCGGCTTGACCACCAGCAGCGGCGGATGCCAGGTGCCCTTCGCGACGGCCCCCGCGACCAGCGCCATCGCCAGCGGGCTCACCTCGACGTTCTGCCCCGCGATGGCCTTCGCCTTGTCGGCGTCGGAGTCGAGCTTGGCCATCTTGCCGCTGAACGACTTCAGCGGCAGCTTCCACGGCTTGCCGATGCCGAAGTCGGACGCGGCCTTGGCCAGGTCGGCCTCGGTGACCCGGCGCGCGAGCGAGGCGAGCGCGGTGACGCAGCTCCTGGCGAAGCTCGACTGGAAGTTCTGCGTGGTGGCGGCCGCCAGCCCCGCCTGCTCGAACCTGGCCCCGCCGACCGTGCGCTCGGCGGGACAGGCGAGCCGCTGGCTCGGCTTGACGCCCTTCTTCAGCAGCGCCTGCGCCGCGATGATCGAGAAGGCCGTGCCCGCCGGATACTTGCCGGCCAGCGCGTCCTTCTCCTCGTTGAGGTTGGAGGAGGCGCTCACCGCCAGCACCTCGCCGGTGGAGGCCTTGACCGCGACCAGGGCCGCCGACCTGGTGCCGGCCAGCGCCGTCTCGGCCGCCCCCTGGACCGAGCTGTCGATCGTGGTCTCGACCGGGGCGTTCGGCCGGCCCGGCCACTTCTTCAGCTCGGCGACCTGCTCGCCCGTCTTGAGATCGAGCGTGATCACCGACGTCTGCGTGGAGCCGGTCAGGTGGTCCTGGTAGGCCTTCTGCAGCCCGGTCAGGCCGACCGAGTCACCCGCCCGCTGGGGGCCGCCCAGCTTCTGCTCGGTCTCGGCGGTCAGCGCGCTCACGATGCCGACGACCTGCTCGGGCGGCGCCGGCGCGACCGGCATCTCCTGCTCGTCGATGGTCACGCCGGGGATGGCCTCCAGCTTCGACTGGAGCTGGAGGTACTTCACCCGGCCGAAGTGCACCAGCGGCACGAAGTCGCTCGGCGGCGCCGACCTGATCCGGCTCAGCAGCCGGTCCTGGGCGAAGCCGGTGAGCTTGGCGAGCTGCTCGCCGACCTTCTCCGCGTTGTCACCCAGCGTGGCGGGCGTCACCCCCGCGACGTACAGCGTCGCGTTCTTCTGCAGCGGGTCGCCGGTGCGGTCGAGCACCGAACGGCGCGACTCCGGCTCCGGCTTGACCGCGAACCGCTGCCCCTCGTGCAGCTGCGGATGGATGACACTGGGCGACCAGCGCACCTTCCACACACCGTCGACCAGGTGCAGCGGCAGCCGGCTGGTGTACTCCCACAGCGAGTTGTTCTCGCCCAGGTCGACCTCGGCGGTGAAGTCGGCCGTGGACTCCTCGCCGTTCTGGGTCAAGTTCTTGATCTTGAACCGGAAGGAGGCCGCGTCGAGGTGGACGCGGGTGTCCTCCAGCGCCTTGGCGACCACCTTGGGGTCACCGTCGGTACGGCCGGCCGCCAGCGCGTAGTCGCCCGACTGCCAGCCGACGAGGAAGTCACGCACGGCCTCGTGCGCCGAGGGCTCCTCGAAGCACCCGGTCAGCGTCGTGCTCGCGACCGCCATCGTGACAGCCGCGGCCAGGACTCTGCGAACCTGAGGTCTCATCGGTTGCGCTGGCGGATCGCCCGGGCCATCTCCCGCTTGTCCTGCTGTTCCTTCAAGGTCTGGCGCTTGTCCCAGTCCTTCTTGCCGCGCGCGAGCCCGATCTCGATCTTGGCTCTGCCGTCCTTGAAGTACAGCGACAGCGGCACGATCGTCAGCCCGCCCTCCTTGACCTTGGCGGCGAGCTTGTCGATCTCCTTGCGGTTGAGCAGCAGCTTGCGCTTACGGCGGGCCGCGTGGTTGGTCCACGTCCCCTGGGAGTACTCGGGGATGTGGACGTTGAGCAGCCACGCCTCGCCGTCGTCGATGGAGGCGTAGCCGTCGATGAGCGACGCCTTGCCCGCGCGCAGCGACTTGACCTCGGTGCCCTGCAGCACCAGACCCGCCTCGAAGGTGTCCTCGACGTGGTAGTCGTGGCGGGCACGCTTGTTCTGGGCGATGAGCTTGCGCCCGGTCTCACGTGGCATGCTTCGACCTTACCCGGGTTCGTCAGACCCTCAGGTAACGGCGAAGCGTTACGAAGGACGCGAGCACACAGATCACCACGCCGATGATCATCGTGAGCGTGATGACCCACGCCACGTCGTTCCAGCCGAGCTGGCTGTTGGCGGCGAACGCCGAGGTCGTCCCCTCGAACAGGAAGACCTTCGCCACGATCAGCATGACGGCCGCCACCACGCCGCCGACCAGGCCCGCAATCATGCCTTCCATCACGAACGGCAGCTGGATGTAGATGTTGGAGGCGCCGACCAGCCGCATGATGCCCGTCTCCCTGCGCCGGTTGAACGCCGAGAGCCGCACCGTGTTGCCGATCAGCAGGATCGCCGCGAGCACCAGGATCAGCGCCACCGCCAGCGCGGCGTAGCGGAGCTTCTCGAGCATCCCGAAGAAGCTCTCGAGCTGGGCCCGCTGGTCGACGACCGTCGAGATGCCCTTCATCCCCTGCGCGGCGGCGATCACCGGCTGGTACTTCTCGGGATCCTTCAGCTTGACCCGCAGCGACTCGGGCATGTCGTTGACGTCGACGACCTGCGCCAGGATCGACGAGGCCGACTGGGTCCGCTTGAAGTTGTCGAAGGCCATCTTCTGGGTCTCGTAGGTGACCTCCTGCACGTCGGGCAGCGCCTTCAGTTGCTGCTGCAACTGCTCACGCTCGGCCGCGCTGACACCCTTCGGCGACGCCTTGCAGTTGGGGAAGGGAGAGTCCTTCTTGCACAGGTAGACCGAGATCTCGACCTTGTCGAACCAGTAGTCCTTCATCAGGGAGACCTGCGCGCTGATCATCAACCCGACGCCTAGCAGCGCCATGGCGACAGCCACGGTGACGATCACCGCGATTGTCATGGTCAGGTTGCGACGGAGGCCGATCCAGACCTCGGAGAGGATGAAGTTCGCCCGCATGTTCTGCCTATAACTCCTGTCAGTACGCCTGGCCGTAGACGCCACGCGACTGGTCGCGGACGATCTTGCCGTCCTCCAGCTCCACGACCCGCTTCCGCATGGAGTCGACGATGGCGGCGTCGTGCGTCGCCATGACGACAGTAGTGCCGGTCCTGTTGATCCGGTCGAGCACCTTCATGATGCCGATGCTCGTGGCGGGGTCGATGTTGCCCGTCGGCTCGTCGGCGAGCAGGATCATGGGCCGGTTGACGAACGCGCGAGCCATCGCGACCCGCTGCTGCTCGCCACCGGACAGCTCGTCGGGCATGCGGTGTGCCTTGCCCTCCAGACCGACCAGCTCGATCACCTCGGGCACCACCTTGCGGATGAACCGCCTCGGCTTGCCGATGACCTCGAGCGCGAACGCCACATTCTCGTAGACGTTCTTGTTCGGGAGCAGCCGGAAGTCCTGAAAGACGCAGCCGATACGGCGGCGCAGGTGCGGCACCTTGAAGTTGGACAGCCTCGCGAGATCCTTCCCGGCGACATGGATGGCGCCGGAGTTGGGCTTCTCCTCCTTGAGGATCAGCCGCAGGAAGGTGGACTTCCCGGATCCCGAGGGACCGACGAGGAACACGAACTCGCCCTTGTCCACGTCTACAGACACGTGGTCGAGAGCGGGCCTGTTCTGGTTCGCGTAGACCTTGGTCACATTTTCGAAATGGATCACGAGCGCATCACGACGTGCCAGTCTAGGGGTCGGGACGGAAGCGAGGGTGGCACATACCCACTTCCTGCCGCCCGCCAGCGGGGACGCCCGTCTTTACTGATGATCGACGTTCCGCTTGGCTGCAGGACAGTCTAGGGGGAAGACTGGCATGGAACGTCCATAACGGAAACAAAACGATTTCGTTGCCTGAGAACCGTCTACAGTGGATGGTGACATGAGTTGCGAACACCTCGTCTGCGCCCAGTGCGCGCACCCCGTCATCGAGGGACGCTGCGCGCTGTGCCGCGCCAATCGTGAGCGCATGCACCAGCACGGGATCTCTCCGATGCTGATCCTCATCGCCCTGCTGACCCTGTTGTTCCTCGCGCTCGCGCTCCAGCACGTGGTCGGCTGACCCTCCGGTACGGCAGGCCGCCCCGGGCGCGCGGCATCGCCCGACGCATGCGCGGACGCGCCACGCTTCAGCACGGCACCTTCGCCATGCTTCCGCCCGGCACCTTCGGCACGCTTACGCACAACCCCTTCGGCACGCTTACGCACGACCCCTTCGCCACGCTTACGCACGACCCCTTCGCCACGCTTACGCACGACCCCTTCGCCACGCTTACGCACGACCCCTTCGCCACGCTTCGCACGACCCCTTCGGCACGCCTGAGACGGCTCTACCGGGCCTCACCGCGACCGTGCCGGCACCGCGCGGCCTGCGAGCCGCCGCGCCCGTACGCCACCGCCACGCACCCGCCACCCATGCACTCGCGCCCGCACGGCCCCGAGGCGGCTGGGCGGGACGAAGGCAGGCGCCGCACCACTCGCCCGCGCGTCCCCGTCCGAGCGAGTCACGCGCCGTGAGTTCGGCCCACGAGGCGACGAATGTGAGGCGACACGCGTGGGGATCGACGCGCGTGAGGACCGACGCGCGTGAGGACCGACGCGCGTGAGCAGACACCCGTATCGACGCACGTGAAGTGACGCGCGTAAGGATCGACGCGCGTGAGGATCGACGCCTGTTGAGGGGCGCCGTGACGGTGGGAGGGGGCGCCGCTCGAGGAGCGTCCCTTGGACGGGCGCCCGCCGGTGACCACGGGGGCGCCCTCCCGTGCGTGCCGTGAAGACGCAGCCACGGGAACGCGGGCGGCTAGGCTTCCGCGGTCTCCTGGCGGCGCATCCAGCGGATCTCGCTCTCGATGAAGTCGTCGAGGTCGCCGTCGAGCACCGCCGACGGGTTGCCCGCCTCGTGACCCGTGCGCAGGTCCTTCACGATCTGGTACGGGTGCAGCACGTAGTTGCGGATCTGGGTGCCCCACGACGTCGTCGAGGCGCCGCGCAGCTCCGACATCTTCTCCGCCTCCTCCTGCCGCTTGCGCTCGAGCAGCTTGGCCTGCAGCACGTTCATCGCCGAGGCGCGGTTCTGCAGCTGGGAGCGCTCGTTCTGGCAGGAGACCACGATCCCCGTCGGGATGTGGGTGATGCGCACCGCGGAGTCGGTGGTGTTGACGCCCTGGCCGCCGGGACCGCTGGAGCGGTAGACGTCGACGCGCAGGTCGTCCTCGTTGATCTCGATGTGGTCGGTCTGCTCGACGACGGGCACGATGTCGACGCCGGCGAACGAGGTCTGGCGGCGGCCCTGGTTGTCGAAGGGGCTGATGCGGACCAGGCGGTGGGTGCCGTGCTCGCCGCGCAGCGTGCCGTAGGCGTAGGGCGACTTGACGGTGAACGTCGCCGACTTGATGCCCGCCTCCTCGGCGTAGGAGGTGTCGTAGACCTCCGTGGCGTAGCCCTTGCGCTCGGCCCAGCGCAGGTACATGCGCAGCAGCATCTCCGCCCAGTCGGCCGCGTCGACGCCGCCCGCCTGCGAGTTGATGGTCACGAGCGCCTCACGCGCGTCGTACTCGCCCGACAGCAGCGTGCGGACCTCCATCGCGCCGATGTCGGAGCGCAGCGCGGCCAGCTCCTTGTCGGCCTCGGCCCTGGTGTCGGCGTCGTCCTCCTCGGCGGCCAGCTCGAACAGGACGCTCAGGTCGTCGATCCTGCGGCCGAGCGCCTCGACGCGGTTGAGCTCGCCCTGCAGGTGGGACAGCTTGCTGGTGACCTTCTGCGCCTGCTCAGGGTCGTCCCACAGATCGGGCGCGGCGACCTGCTGCTCCAGCTCCTCGATCTGCTTGCGCATGGAGTCGAGGTCGAGAACGTCCTGAATGCTCCGCAGCGTGCCCGCGAGCGCGTTGATCTCTTCTGCCGGATCGATGTCTGCCACGTCTACCAAGGGTACGCGACCTGTGCGCACCCCATAACATGGCCAGGTGCGTGCATACGGGTGGCGGGGATGGCCGGCTCTCGCCGTCGGCCTGCTGGCCGCGGTGACGGGCTGTTCCGGCTCTGCCGCTCCCGAGCCCTCGCCGGTGGCGGCCACCTCGTCCGTCAGCGCCGTTCCCACCACCGCTCCCGGCGTGTCGCTGAGCGAGGCGGCCAACGCCTTCAACGAGTACGTCCTCACCGACAGCCTGCTGCGCGCCGCCGGCGACAGGCGTCTGGCCAGGGAGATCACCCGCGACGGCCGCACCGATCTGGTCAACGCCGAGTACGCCTCCACCCGCGACAGTCCGGTCCGCTACACCTGGGGCACGCCGTCCTTCCTCGTGCCCCGGCTGCGTCCCGACGAGCCGTTGTGGTTCACCGCCGTCGTCCCGCGCGGTGACCAGACCGCCGTACTCACCTTCGCCAAGGGCACCGACTGGCGGCTGAGCTCGCTGTCGCTGCTGTTCCCCGGGCAGAAGCTGCCCGAGGTCAAGCGCGACGCGGCCGGCTACGCCGAGGTCGTCGGTCTCGACGACCAGAGCGTCCAGATCAGCCCGCGATACGTCGCCCCGCTCCACGCCACCATCGCCGAACGCGGCCCGGCGGGCATCGCGGCCAACCTCGTCGCGCCCGGCCCCTACACGACCGAGACCGCGACGGCGATCGCCGACAACCGGAGGACCGCCAAGACCGACGGGTTCCGCTACGACTCGATCTTCAGCGCGGCCGAGTACCCCGTCTACGCGCTGCGGACCGCCGACGGCGGCGCGCTGGTCCAGTACTCCCTGCTGCGCACGACGTCGATGAACAACATGCTGTTCGTCAGCCCGTACCTGCCCGTCCCGCCTTCGGGACGGTGGGCGCTGACCGGCTCCTACCGGCAGACCCTGAAGATCTACGAGACGCAGCAGTACGTCGCCGTGGTGCCGCGCGCCGCCGCGGCCACGGTGGTGGGCTACGACGGCGCGATCACGCGGGCCACCGGCAGCTGACCTCGTCCGCTCCGACGGCGCGTCCGCGCCGTCGCCACGGTCAACGGGTGACGACCGCCGTCACCAGGGCGAAGGACAGATACCTGCCCTGGTCGGCCTCCAGCATCGCGATGGTCCGCTCCGCGGCGTCCCTGTCGGTGGCGCCGTGCTCCAGGCAGGCGCGTGTCCACAGCAGCCAGTCGTGCCAGCCGCCGGGCTGCAGGCGTGCCGAGGTCACGGTGACCAGCTCGGTGATCTCCCACTGGAAGCGCCACCACTCGGCGGTGTGCCAGGCGATGGCCTCCCACCCGACCAGCTCCTTGATGTGCGGCGGGATGGCGCCCATGTCGCGGACCTCGCGGGTCATGCCGGGGGTGGCGATCCCCAGTTGGCCGCCGGGTTTGAGGAAGCGGGTGATGTAGGCCAGGTAGCTGTCGGCGGTGCCGAAGTACTCGTAGGCGTCGATGCTCACGACCGCGTCGAAGGACTCCTTCTCGAACGGCAGCGCGTGCGCCTCCGCCCCGACCGCCTTCACCTGGCCGGCCACGCCCGCCTCGGCGAAGACGGCCTCGGCCTTCTCCGGGGCGATCCACAGGTCGGCGGCCACGACGTCCACGCCGAACTCGCGGGCGAGGAACACCGAGGTCGCCCCCATCCCCGACCCGAGGTCCAGGACCCGCATGCCGGGCTTGAGGTCGAGGTCGCGGGACAGGTCCTCGAGCAGCCACAGCGGGTTGGGGCCCATGTCCAGGCCGACCAGCCATGCGGGGTCGTAGCGGGAAGAGAGCGGGTAGTCGTCGGGGCGCACGAGGGCGCGAAGCGCTGTCACAGCCTGTCATGACAGCACGGTGAGCCGGACACCGGCAAACCCGTGTTCCACTCCGGGGATGGGCGCGGGTCAGGGGGTCCTGCGGTAGCGCGTCATCGGGCCGAGCAGGCCGGGCACCGACTCGAAGGCGGTCATGCCGAGGCGTTCGACGACCGCGACGGAGGCGGCGTTGCCCTCGTCGATCTCCGCCAGCACCTCGGGAAGGCCGAGGTCGCCGAGCGCGTGCTCGACGACGGCCCGGGCCGCCTCGGTGGCGTAACCCTTGCCCCAGGCGCCGGGTGCCAGGCTGTAGACGATCTCGGGGCCGAGGTCCTCCAGCGGCCGGAGCCCTGCCGTACCCACCAGATCGGTTCTGCCCTTCTCCCGCACCAGCCACAGGCCGTACCCGTCGGTGGCGAAGCCGCGGACGCTCTCCTCGATGACCTCGGTGACCTCGGCCGGCGACAGGACGGCCCCGTCGAACAGGAACCGCCGCACGTCCGGGTCGGTCCAGTGGACGAGCAGCTCCGCGTGCTCCTGGGGGCGCACCGGGGTCAGGGTGAGGCGATCGGTCACGAGAGTGTGGTCCACGCCCGCCAGGCTATCGGGGCGCCCGGTCGCGCTCATGTCCTTTTCGACGGCGGCCGAACGCCCCATTATTGACAACGACACATGGAGAAAAGATACAATCGGAGTTGTAGGTTTCCTCTTGGAGGACAGGCATCCCGGGTGACCAGGAGGCCCCGGGGATCTTCGGAGGTGGACACGATGCTGCTCACGTCGATCGACCCGTTCGTGCAGGAGTTCGAGCGCCAGTTCGACCGCCTGACCCGCCAGACCGCCCAGGGCAGCGGTGCGATCATGCCGATGGACGGGATCCGCCGCGCCGACGATGTGGTGCTGCGGTTCGACCTGCCCGGCATCGATCCCGACTCCATCGAGGTCACCGTCGACCGCGGCGTCCTGACGGTGACCGCGCGACGCGAGGAGGAGTTCGGTGAGGACGAGCGCGTCTTCGTCCGCGAGCGGGTGATGGGCACCTTCACCCGGCGCGTCTACCTGTCGGAGCACCTCGACGCCGAGACCGTCGAAGCCGCCTACAACAACGGCGTGCTGGCCGTCCGGATCCCGGTGCTCGAGCGCGCCAAGCCGCGCAAGATCGCCGTCCAGCAGACCGGCGACACCTACAAAGCGATCAAGAGCTGACACACGGGACGGAGCGGGCGCGGCCCCGTCGCGGTGAACGGCACCGCGGCGGGGCCGCCCGTCTTTGCCCGCGGCCAGTCGGCACCAGGAGGAACGACCATGAACCTGCCCTTCGACGACGAGCACGCGGCGCTGTTCACGGTGGGTCAGGTCGCCTCGATGCTCCAGGTGCAGCAGGCGTTCCTGCGCCGCATCGACGACCACCAGGTGGTCTCGCCCCAGCGCTCGGCCGGCGGGCAACGCCGCTACAGCCGCCATGAGATCGGCCGCATCCAGCAGGTCGTGGTGATGATGGACCAGGGGATGACGCTGCCGGCCATACGCCTCATCCTCGACCTGCAGCTCCGGCTCATCGAGGTCACGCGGGAGCGCGACGAGCTGGCCCGCGTGCTGGCCGAGCTGAGGGCCGAACGTCGGCCCCCGGCGCACCCCTGACCACAGCGCCGACCGGACACGTCCCCGACCCCGTACGGCCCGGCCGGCAGCAGCCCGGGACGCGAGTACGCGCCCCGGGCACATGACCGCAGCCCGTCAGGACTCCGGCTCGGCGTGCGGCGGCAGGCTGCTCGTGGCCACCAGCGTGCGGACCGCCCGCAGCGCCACCGACAGCGTCGCCAGGTCGAAGTTGTCGCTCTCCCAGATCTCCGACAGCGTCTGCTTGGCCCGGGAGACCGCCGCCGAGTTCACCTCGGTCCAGGCGGCCAGCCGCTCCTCGGGCGACGATCCCGGCGTGCTGTGCGCCAGGACGTCGTGGGTGAGGGAGGCGTGCGCGGCGTACAGGTCGTCGCGCAGCGCCGAGCGGGCCATCGAGTTCCACCGGTTGTCCCGGGGCAGTGCGATGACGCGCTCGCGCAGGCGGGCCAGCTGGAGCCGGTCGGCCAGGTCGAAGTAGACCTCGGCGACCTCGTTGACGGGGCGTCCCGTCAGCGAGGAGATCTCGACCAGGTCGAAGGTGGAGTAGGCCGGCACCATGGCCGCCACCCTCTCGGCCAGCTCCAGCGGGACGCCGCGGGCCACGAAGCTGTCGCGGCGCTCCTCGTAGGCCAGCAGGTCGGGCCCGGTCAGGAGCTTCGGCAGGTGGGTGAGCAGGCCGTCGACGCCCTTGACGAAGAAGTTCACCGAGGCCGCCAGGTCGAGCGGCGGACGCCGGTTGCTGAGCAGCCAGCGGGTGCCGCGCTCGGCGAGCTTGCGCGCCTCCAGGAGCATGGCCAGCTGGGTACGGGTGTCGACCCTGTTGTCCAGCGCCTCGACGCCGCGCTGGAAGCTGGCCAGGTCGAAGACCTCCCTGGTCACCAGGTAGGCGCGGACGATGTCCTGGGTGGAGGCGCCGGTCTCCTCACCGAAGCGGAACATGAACGTGGTGCCGGCCGAGTTGACGAGCTCGTTCACCACGCAGGTGGTGATGATCTCGCGGCGCAGCGGATGGGCGTCCATGTAGCTGCGGAAGCGCTCGCGCAGGGCGGACGGGAAGTACGACACCAGCCACGAGGCCAGGTACGGGTCGTCGGGCAGGTCGGTGCCGAGCAGCTCGGCGTCGGCGACCAGCTTGGTGTAGGCGAGCAGGACGGAGAACTCGGGTGCGGTGAGCCCGATGCCCTGCTGGCGGCGCTCGGCGAGCGTCTTGTCCGACGGCAGGAACTCCAGCTCCCTGTTGACCAGCCCGTCGCGCTCCAGGCGGCGCAGGTAGCGGGCGTGGATGTGGAGCATCTCCGGCGCCTGGGCGCGGGCGGCGGCGAGGACGACGTTCTGCGCGTAGTTGTCGCGCAGGACGAGGCCCGCGACCTCCCCGGTCATCGAGGTGAAGACCTGGTTGCGCTGCTTGTCGGTGAGCTCGCCGTCGCGCACCACCTGGTCGAGCAGGATCTTGATGTTGACCTCGTGGTCGGAGGTGTCGACGCCTGCCGAGTTGTCGATGAAGTCGGTGTTGACCAGCCCGCCGTTCAGGGCGAACTCGATGCGGCCGAGCTGGGTGAAGCCCAGGTTGCCGCCCTCGCCGATCACCTTGCAGCGCAGGTCGTTCGCGTTGACGCGCAGCGAGTCGTTGGCCTTGTCGCCGACGTCGGCGTTCGACTCGGACGACGCCTTGACGTAGGTGCCGATCCCGCCGTTCCACAGCAGGTCGACAGGGGCCCGCAGGATCGCGCTGATGAGGTCGTTCGGCGTCATGGAGATCGCGTCGGACGGGATGTCCAGCGCGTCCCGCATCTGCGGGGTGATCTGGATCGACTTGGCGGTACGCGGGAAGACGCCGCCGCCGGCCGCGATCAGCTCGGGGTCGTAGTCGGCCCACGAGCTGCGCGGCAGCTCGAACAGGCGCTGCCGCTCGGCGAAGGAACGGGCGGCGTCCGGGTCGGGGTCGACGAAGATGTGGCGGTGGTCGAAGGCGGCCACGAGGCGGATGTGCTGCGAGAGCAGCATGCCGTTGCCGAACACGTCGCCCGACATGTCGCCGATGCCGGCCACGGTGAAGTCGGTGCTCTGGATGTCGACGCCCGTGGTGCTGAAGTGGTACTTCACCGACTCCCACGCGCCACGCGCGGTGATGCCCATGGCCTTGTGGTCGTAGCCGATGGAGCCGCCGGAGGCGAAGGCGTCGCCCAGCCAGAACCCGTACTCGGCCGAGACGCTGTTGGCGATGTCGGAGAACGTCGCCGTGCCCTTGTCCGCCGCGACGACCAGGTAGGGGTCGTCGCCGTCGTGCCGTACGACGTCGGCGGGCGGCACGACCTTGCCGTCGACCAGGTTGTCGGTGAGGTCGAGCAGGCCGGAGATGAACATCCGGTAGCAGGCGATGCCCTCGGCCATGACCTCTTCGCGCTTGCCGGAGGCCGGCGGGCGCTTGACGACGAAGCCGCCCTTCGAGCCCGTGGGCACGATGACGGTGTTCTTGACCATCTGCGCCTTGACCAGGCCGAGGATCTCGGTGCGGAAGTCCTCCATGCGGTCGGACCAGCGCAGGCCGCCGCGGGCGACCTTGCCGAAGCGCAGGTGGACGCCCTCGACACGCGGCGAGTAGACGAAGATCTCGTAGCGCGGACGCGGCAACGGCAGCACGCTGATCGCCTGCGGGTCGACCTTCAGCGAGATGTACGGCTTGCGCTGCCCGTCGGGCGTGCGCTGGTAGTAGTTGGTCCGCAGCGTCGCCTGGATCATCTCCAGGTAGGCCCGCAGGATCCGGTCCTCGTCGAGCGAGGCGACCTCGTCGAGCGCGCCCAGGATCTCCTCGTCCAGCGCCGCGCTGAGGTCAGCCCGCACGTCGTCGGAGCGCTTGGGGTCGAGCCTGGCCTCGAACAGCCGCACCAGCAGCCGCGCCAGCCGTACGTTGTTGACCAGCACGCGCTCCATGTAGCGCTGGCTGAAGGTGCTGCCTGCCTGGCGCAGGTACTTGGCGTAGACCCGCAGGATCTCCACCTGCTCCCAGGTCAGGCCGCCGGCCAGGACGAGGGCGTTGAAGTTGTCGGCCTGCACGGCGCCGGTCCACAGCGCGCGCAGGGCGTCCTGGAACAGCCGCTTGAAGTCGTTGCGGTCGACGTCCGGGGACGGCGTGTAGCGCAGCCCGAAGTCGTAGATCCAGGCGTTCTTGGTGGCGGGGTCGGTGTCGCGGTCGATCTCGTACGGCCGCTCGTCGACCACCTCGACGCCGAGCCGCTGGATGAACGGCAGCATGTGGGACAGGGAGATCGGCGCGCCGAGCTTGTAGATCT
Source organism: Nonomuraea sp. NPDC004354 (assembly GCF_053602555.1). Taxonomy (NCBI): domain Bacteria; kingdom Bacillati; phylum Actinomycetota; class Actinomycetes; order Streptosporangiales; family Streptosporangiaceae; genus Nonomuraea; species Nonomuraea sp. NPDC004354. The sequence goes on from NZ_JBSGDV010000012.1 coordinate 87,262, forward strand.
TCAGCCGCCGCTCGCCCTCGCCCGCGTCGAAGGGCTCGTACAGGTTGAGGCCGATCTCGTCGTCGGGCTTGCCGGCCAGTTCCTCCAGGCGGCGCAGGTCGGCCACGGCCATCTTCGGCGGGAAGTCGGCCTTGTAGCCCTCGGGGAAGGCGGCGTGGTAGCGCCTGACGAGCCGCGGCGCCTCCTCCTCCGAGGTCATCTCGCCGATGGCCGCGGCGAGGTCGTCCTCCCATGACCTGGTGATCGCGGCGAGCCTGGACTCCAGCTCCTCCAGGTCCACGCCGGAGTGCGGCAGCGGCGTGCCGCGCTCGCCGCGGACGACGACGTGCAGCCGGGCCAGCGCGGACTCGCCGATCATGGCGCTGTAGTCGAGGGACGAACCGCCCAGCGCCTTGAGCAGGACGTCCTGCATCCGCAGCCTGACCTTGGTGGTGTAACGGTCACGCGGCAGGAAGACCATGCACGAGATGTAGCGGCCGTAGTCGTCGCGCCGCATGAACAGCTTGACCTGCTTGCGCTCGCGCAGGCGTAGCACGCCGAGCGCGATCGGCAGCAGCTCGTCCACCGGCGTCTGGAACAGCTCGTCGCGCGGGTAGGTCTCGAGGATCTCGATGAGGTCCTTGCCGTCGTGGCTCTCGGGGGTCAGCCCCGCCTTGTCGAGCACCTCGGCGAGCTTGCGCCGCAGGACGGGGATCCTGGAGATCGACTCGTTGTAGGCCACGTGGGTGAACAGGCCGAGGAAGCGCCGCTCGCCGATCACCTCGCCCTCGGGCGAGAAGACCTTGACCCCGACGTAGTCGAGGTAGGCGGGCCGGTGCACGGTGGCACGGGAGTTGGCCTTCGTGATGATCATCAGCTGCTTCTCGCGGGCCTTGGCGCGCACCTCGGGCGGCAGGGCGGAGAAGCTCTGGGAGCCGGGCTTGTCGTCGCGCAGGATACCGAGGGCGGCGCCGGGCACCGCGCGCAGCGCGTCGCCCTGCTCGGACGCCTCCAGCCGGTACTCACGGTAGCCCAGGAAGGTGAAGTGCCCGTCGGCGAGCCAGCGCAGCAGGTCGATGCTGTCCTCGACCTCCGCGGGCTCCAGCGGCGGCGGGTTCATCGACAGGTCCTCGGCCGTCTGCACGGCGACCGACCGCATCTTGCGGAAGTCCTCGACGGCGTGCCGTACGTCGGACAGCACGCGCTGGAGCTCGGTCTCGAGCGACTTGAGCACCGCGGGGTCGGCCTGCCGGTCGATCTCGATGTGCATCCACGACTCGACCAGCATCATGCCGGTGACGGCTTCCTGCTCCTGGGTGAGGATGCGGCCGGTCATGTCGCGGCGGACCCGCAGCTGCGGGTGGACCACCAGGTGGACGCCGATGTCGTGCCGGTCGAGCTCCATGGTGACCGAGTCGACGAGGAACGGCATGTCGTCGGTGACCACCTCGACGACGGAGTGGCCGGGGTCCCACCCGTTCTCCTCGACGGAGGGCGTGTAGGCCCTCACCAGCGCCCTGCCCTGCGGTCGCACCTCGGCAAGCTGCCGGTGCGACATCGCCGGGCCGTAGATGTCGACAGGATCACGGTCGAGAAGGTCCTCGGCCGCCACGTGCCGGTAGTACACGCGCAGGTAGGCCAGAGCCTCCTCGGGGCTCCCGTGGTCTCCGCTGCCCGCCGCGCAGATCTGCGCGGCGTTCTGGAGCAGCTCGTCCTTGGCCTCGTCGAGCGGCATTTCGCTCTCACTCCTTTGTGAGGGTTCGCCATATCGGATGCTGGTCACAACCAGCCTCTTAGTTCCCAAAGCAGGGGAAAATAGTGCAAGCGCGTACGTTCCCGCAGGTACGGCGCGCCTGTCGAGCCGCCAGTGCCCGACTTGGTGCCGATCTGCCGTTCGACCATCTGGACGTGACGCATGCGCCACAGCGCGCACGTCTCGTCATGGGTGAGCAGATCCTCGGCCAGTTGCCACAGGTCGTCGTACGACCGGCGGTCCCTCGCCACGACCAGCAACGAGGCCATGACCTCCTCGTCGGAGACCGGGAGGCCGCGCTGGGAGAGGGCGGTGAGATAAGCATCCCACAGGGTGGGCTCCTCCAGCCGCCTGCGCAGCCTGGCGAGTTCGCCGTCGCCGGCGCGTACCCGCTCGAGGAACCGGGGATCCTTGACTCCCGACAGGAACTCCAGCTCGCGGAACTGGACCGACTGGAAGCCGCTGGCCGGTGCCAGCTTCGAGCGGAACTCGAGGAAGTCCTGGGGGGTCATCGTCTCCAGGACCTCCACCTGCTCGACGAGGACACGCTCGACGGCGTGAACCCGCTTGAACAGATGTCTGGCATGCCAGAGCTCACCCGCCGTCATCGCCGTCCTGGCGCCCTCCAGCTCGTGGAGCAGCAGCTTGAACCACAGCTCGTAGACCTGGTGGACGGTGATGAACAGCAGTTCGTCAGGCACGGACGACTGGGGTTGCTGCTGCTCGAGCAGGCTGGGGAGCCGGAGGTAGCCGCCGTAGGACAGGCGTGCGCCCTCCTCGCCGAAACTCCGGTCAGGAGGCATCGCTCCTGTCCCCACCACCGGGCACCTCCCCCACAAGCCCGGTCCTCGTTGACCGGACGTACCCGATATCACCCGAAAAGCCCACAGACGTCAACGTGACATCGATATCGGGGGGTCGTCGTCCTCTGACGCCGTGGCCTGGAGCTTGAGACTGTCGAGCAGATCGGGAACCTCCTGCAGCTCCCGCAGCTCGGCCTGACAACGCGCGCACGAGTCGAGGTGGCGCTCGAACGACGGAAGGTCCGCCTCGTCAAGGACTCCGAGCACGTACGCCGCCACCTCTGGATGCATCAGCCGGCAACCCCCTTGTCCCGCAGCAGCCCCCGCAGAGCCCTGATCCCGTAATAGAGCCTGGACTTGACCGTGCCCGGCGGGATCCCCAGAATCTCCGCCGCCTCACTAATCGTACGATCCCTGAGATAAGTCTGCTCGATGACCTCACGGTGTTCTCGCGACAGGCCGCGCAGCGCGTCGGCGACCACGATCGCCGACAGCGCCCGATCGCAGCCGTCGGAGACGGCGACGGTGTCCGCCTCGGGCGGTTCGACCTCGGGCGGCCGGGCGCTTCTACGGCGCCTTCCGTCGATCACGATGCGGCGGGCCACGGTGAGCAGCCACGCCCAGACAAGACCGGGCTCCCACTGCAGCCGGTCGGAATGACGCCAGGCCCTGACCATCGTCTCCTGCACGACGTCCTCGGCCCACTGCAGGTCGTTTCCTGTGGTCTTGCGCACGTGGCGGAGCAAAGGCCCGCCGAACTGCTCATAGAGCGCCTGTATTCGGTGCTCCATGTCGTCGAGGTGACCTAGCACGGGGCACATCTTTACACCTTCGTTATCGCCTCGGTAGCCACTCCGATAACTCCAGTCATTTCTGACTATCTCGTCACTTGCCGTGAACTCCGGCGGTCGGAAGCGCGTACCTCCGACCATGCACAGGCTTCTACGCCGCATGCCCGCCGCCGGCGAGCTGCTCCTGCTGGGCGGCTTCGCCGTGGCGGCCGCGGTCACGGTGCTGCTGGTCGTGCCGGGGCCCGCCGCCCTCACCTCGCCGGTGGCGCCGACCACCTCCGACCAGGATCTGCTGATCAAGGTACGGCAGGCGGGACTGTGGGAGATCCCCACAGGGCAGCAGGCCCAGCAACGGGCGCTCAGCCGGCGGGTGAAAGACGTCGGCAAGCACCTCGTCGAGGACCATCTGAAGCTCGACAAGGAGGTCATCGCGGTGGCCTCCCGCCTCGGCGTGGTGCTGCCCAGCCAGCCCACACCCGACCAGCAGCGCTGGATGGCCCAGCTGTCCGCCGAGAGCGGCGCCGCCTACGACAAGGACTTCGCGAACCTGCTGCGGGCCGCCCACGGCAAGGTCTTCAGCGTGATCGCCCTGGTCCGGGCCGGCACCAGGAACGACGAGATCAGGAAGTTCGCCACGACGGCCAACGCGTTCGTGCTCAAGCACATGACGTTGCTGGAGAGCACGGGGCTCGTCGACTACGAGGCGCTGCCCGAACCTCCGACGCCTTCGCCCGCTCCCGTCGCCATGGCGGCGGCCGATTCAAGGAGAGAGAACCAGTGATCGCATCCAGACGGCTGGCCGCGGCCATGTCGTCGCTGGCCCTGGTGGCCGGCGGCATGGTGTCCGCGGCCGTCATCCCCGCCCTTCCCGCCTTCGCCGACCACTGCGACCCCGCCGGACACCCCGAACAGAACCGGCAGGGCCAGGACCAGCTTCGCTCCCGCCCCGCACCCTCCCCCACCGCGTCGCAGGGCGGCGACGACTGCGCCGACCTCGGCCCGTTCGTGACCGACTTCGTCGACATCCGCGCCGTGCCGCCGGGCGGCGACATCCTGGCGGGCCCCAGGTCCGGTTCGCGCGGCACGTTCGTCTCCCAGTGCGGCACGAACGGCAACCGTCACAACAACCCCGACAACTTCATCGTCGCGCCCGGCGTCTCCAACGGCGCCCACCACCTGCACGACTACGTGGGCAACCTGTCCACCGACGCCTTCTCCACCGACCAGTCGCTGGCCGCGGCGGGCACCACGTGCCGCTTCGGCGACAGGTCCACCTACTTCTGGCCCGTCCTCAGGAACAGGAAGATCGACGACAACGTCGGCGACCCGGACGGCAACGTGGGCCAGGTGCTGCGCCCCCGCCAGGTGATCATGCAGTTCCGCGGCAACGCGGCGAGCCGGGTCAGCGTCATGCCCCGCTTCCTCCGGATGATCACCGGTGACGCGAAGGCGGCCACGAACGGCGGCGCCAACGCGCGCGCCGCGTGGACGTGCGCCGGCTTCACCGACCGCGTCACCACCAGGTACCCGCTGTGCCCGCGCGGCAGCCTGGTGCTGCGCGTGCTGGACTTCCCGAGCTGCTGGGACGGGCAGAACACCGACAGCGCCAACCACCGGACCCACGTGGTCTTCCCCGGTCAGGGCGGTGCCTGCCCGCAGGGCGCCAGGGCGATCCCGCAGCTGCGGATGATCCTCGCCTACAGCGTCCCGCAGGGCCCGTCCTACGCCCTTGACGCCTTTCCCGAGCAGCTGCACAACCCGGTCACCGACCATGCCGACTTCGCCAACGTCATGCCGGACCGGCTGATGGCCTTCGCCGTGAACTGCATCAACCGCGGCAGGCGCTGCTAGCTCGTCCGTCGACGACTTCCCGGGCGGCACACCTCACCCATCTCCTGGGAGGGAATCGATGCTTCACCGCAAGCAGCCGCGCCACGCGGGGCTGGACACCAGGCGGCTGCGCCTGGGCGCCACCGCGTCGCTGACGGCGTTGATCCTGTCGGCCGTCGCGCTGGCCCGCACCGAGCGCGGGATCCAGCTGCTCGCCGGCGGCCTTGGTTTCCTGGAGTTCTACGTGGGCGTGTTCGCCCTCGTCACGCTGACCGCCACCGTCGCGCTCGGGCTGGTCGCCACCGAGCGCGTCTTCCTCACCCCGCCCAACCGGGTCCGCGCCCAGCTCGTCCACCGGGTCGCGGCGGCGGCGGGGATGGGCTTCCTGCTCGCGCACGCCGCGCTGAAGTCGTCCTCGCTGACCGGGCTGGCGGCGCTGGGCCTGTTCGCGCTGGCCGCGACGACGGGGATGGCACGCGGCTGGTTCGCCCGCACGCCTCGACCGTGGCTGTGGCGGGTGCTGCACGGCGCCGCCTACCTGGCCTGGCCGGTCGCCGTCCTGCACGGGCTGACCGCGGGCCGTACGCCTGCCGGGTGGGTGGCGTGGTCCTACGTCGGCTGTCTGGCGGCGGTCGTGTCCGCGCTGCTGGTCAGGGCGGTGGCGACGCTGCGCCGGCCGCCTGCCGTTCCGGAGGCCGTGGCCGAGCCCAGGGTGGGCGAGCGGGTGGCGGGCGAGCTGGTCGTGGGCGAGCTGGTCAGCCTCGACGACCTGCGCCGAAGGAGGGCGGGATGATCCCGCACCGGGTGCCGCGCGTGCTGCGGCTGGCGCCCGCCAGGCTCACCGCGGGCCTCGACCACTGCAGGCGGCTCGACCTGCCCGCGCACCGGGCGCTGCACGGCGAGCCGGCACGTCGCGACCTCGACGCGCTGATCGCCATGGCCGAGGGAGTGGACCTGCGCGGTCGCGGCGGGGCCGCCTTCCCTTTCGCGCGCAAGCTCCGCGCGGTGGCGCCCGGCGAGCGGGTGGTGCTGGTCAACGCCGTGGAGGGCGAGCCCGCCAGCGCCAAGGACGCGATGCTGCTGGTCCGCGCCCCGCATCTGGTGCTGGACGGCGCGCTCCTGGCGGCCGAGGCGCTGGGGGCGCGCGAGGTGGTCGTCGCCGCCGTCGAGGGGGAGGTGGCGCACGCGTCCATGATCGCGGCCATGGAGGAACGGCGCGCGGCGACCGTGTCGGGGGCGGCCGAGCGGTACGGCGGGCGGATGCGCGTGGCCGGCCTGCCCGAACGGTTCGTCAGCGGGGAGGGCGGCGCGCTCGTCCGCGGCGTGAACGGGCTCGACGCCGTCCCCGCCGGGCGGCGGCGCAGGGCGACGGAGGAGGGCGTCGGCGGCCTGCCCACGCTGCTGTCGAACGCGGAGACCTTCGCCCAGCTCGCCGTCCTGGCCGAGCTGGGCCCGATCGGGTACGCCGAGGTGGGCACGCCGCGCGAGCCGGGCACCGTCCTGCTCACCGTGGGCGGCGAGGCGGTCGTCGAGGTGATGACCGGCGTCCCCCTGGCCACCGTGCTGGAGGAGTGCGGGCTCGACCCGGGTGAGGGGGTGCTGGTCGGCGGCTACCACGGGGCGTGGCTGAGCGCGCCGGCCGCGCAGTCGGCCGTGGTCTCCCGCGAGGGGATGCGGCTGGCGGGCGGCGTGCTGGGAGCCGGCATCGTGGTGCCGCTGCCCGCGACGACCTGCCCGCTCGGCGAGGTGGCCAGGGTCGCCGCCTACCTGTCCGCGCAGTCGTCTGGGCAGTGCGGCCCGTGCCGCCTCGGGCTGCCCGAGGTGGCCAGGGCGCTGTGCGCGCTCACCGAGGGCGCCGGTTCGGCCGACGAGGTGCGGCGCGCCGTCCGCACGGTGGAGCGCAGGGGCGCCTGCTTCCACCCCGACGGGACCGCGAGGTTCGTGCTGTCGGCCCTGGAGGCCTTCGCCGCCGACGTCGAGCGGCACGAGGAGCGCGGCTCGTGCGGGCGGCCCGTCCGGGGCGCGCTGCCGCTGCAGGAGGCCGGGCAGGAGCCGCGCTACCGGCTCGACGTCGACTGGACCCGCTGCCAGGGCCACGGCCTGTGCGCGCACCTGCTGCCGGAGTTCGTGGAGCTGGACGGCCACGGCTACCCGTCCTTCCGGCAGGTGCCAGGGTGGATGGGCAGGGAGGCACGGAGGGCCGTGGAGATGTGTCCTGCTCTCGCCCTCCGGCTGGTGCCGGGCCAGTGATAGGAACGTGACCAACCGGCCGCTCCTTTCGTGCGTCTCACCCTTCGGTTCAGCAGGACTACAGGGAGATCACATGGACCGCCGCAGCTTCCTCCGCACCGCCGCCTTCGGCGCGCTGGGCACGTCCTCCGCCGTGGCCGCTCCGGCCGCGAGCGCGCCCGACTGGACGGCGCTGGGCAGGAGCCTCGACGGTCGGCTGGTACGGCCGGGCGAGGCCGGTTACGACGCCGCCCGCCGCCTCTACAACCCCACCTTCGACACGGTCAGGCCGCGCGGCGTCGCCTACTGCGCCACGCCGGCCGACGTCGCCGCGTGCCTGGCCTTCGCGCGCAGGGAGCGCGTCCCGCTCACCTCCCGCTCCGGCGGCCACTCCTACGCGGGCTGGTCCACGGGCCCTGGCCTGGTCGTCGACGTGTCGCGGATGAACACCGTCAGCTACCGCTCGGGCCTGGCGACCGTCGGCGCGGGCGCCAAGCTGATCGACGTCTACGACGGGCTGCACGCCAGGGGCGTCGGCATCCCCGCCGGCAGCTGCCCGACGGTCGGCATCGCCGGGCTCACCCTCGGCGGCGGCATCGGCGTCGTGTCCAGGAAGTACGGCCTGACCTGTGACGCGCTGGAGTCGGTGCGCATCGTGACGGCGGACGGGCGGGTGCTGACCTGCGACGAGAACAACCACAGCGACCTGTTCTGGGCGTGCAGGGGCGGCGGGGGCGGCAACTTCGGCGTGGCGGTCTCCTTCACCTTCCGCACCCACCCGGTCGGGGACGTCACGGTGTTCTTCCTGCACTGGCCCTGGTCGAAGGCGGTGTCGGTGGTGAAGGCGTGGCAGTCGTGGGCGCCGGCGGCCCCCGACGCCATGTGGTCGACCCTCCACCTCACCCGCGCGGGCGGCGACCTCGACGTACAGGTCGCCGGGCTCTACGTGGGCGGCAGGACGGCCTGCGCGAAGCTGCTCGACGGCCTGGTCAGGGCGGCGGGAACGCCGTCGTCCCGGTACGTGGTGGAACGCACCACCATGCAGGCCAACATGATCATGGCAGGTTGCGCCGGCAAGACGGTCGCGCAGTGCCGCCGGATGCCCCGCGAGGCGTTCGTCGCCACCTCCCATCTCGGCTACGCGAAGCTGTCCACCGAGGGGGCCAAGGAGCTGGCGGCACGCGTCGCGCGCCCCGGCGGCCACTCGGTGCTGCTGGACGCCATGGGCGGGGCGATCGGCAGGGTGCGGTCCGACGCGACCGCCTTCCCCCACCGGCAGGCGCTGTTCAGCGTGCAGTACTACGCCGAGGGCTCGGACCGGGCGTGGCTGCGCGGCACCCGCGAGGCGATGGGGCCCTACCTCGGCGACCACGCGTACGTGAACTACATCGACCCCGACATCACGCAGTGGCGGCAGGCCTACTACGGGGCGAACGCGGCCAGGCTGGCGGCGGTGAAGGCGGCCTACGACCCCGGCCGGCTGTTCGCCCTGCCCCAAGGGGTGTGACCGGCGATCTTCGATAATGGGATGATCTTCATCGGGCCCGGGCGCGATAATGACCGGCATGCGCCACCTGCCGATCTTCGACCTGGCCGTCCATACACCCAGGCTGGAGCTGCGCCTGCCGAGCATCGCTGAGCTCGACGCGCTGGGCGACCGGGCGGCCGAGGGCGTCCACGAGACGGGGTTCATGCCGTTCTTCGTCCCGTGGACGGACGCGCCGCCCGCCGAGCGCGCCCGCGCCGCCGTCCAGTACCAGTTCCGCGTGTGGGGCGCGTGGACCCCGGAGTCGTGGGCGTGCGAGTTCGGCGTCTTCCTCGACGGCGAGGTGATCGGCGTGCAGGGCGTGACGGCCACGGACTTCGCGATCACCCGCGAGGTGGGGACCGGGTCGTGGCTCGGGCGGCGCTTCCAGGGGCAGGGCATCGGCACCGAGATGCGGCGCGCGGCGCTGCACTTCGCGTTCGAGGGGCTGGGCGCGCGGTACGCCACGACCGGGGCGTACGAGGACAACGCGGCGTCGCTGGGGGTGACGCGCAAGCTCGGCTACCGGGAGGACGGCATCGCGATCCTCAACCGGCAGGGGACGACGGCCACGCAGCTCCGGTTCCGCCTGTCCCGCGCCGACTGGACTCCTGCCGGGGACGTCTCGATCCACGGCCTCGAGCCGTGCCTGCCCTTCTTCGGCGCCGCCCCGGCCTGACCCCGGGACCGGCGCCGCCCCTGCCTGACCGCGGGACCGGCGCCGCCCCGGCCTGACCGCGGGACCGGCGCCGCCCCGGCCTGACCGCGGGACCGGTGCCGTCCCGGCCTGACCGCGGGCCTCAGGGAACGGCACCCCGCCACGGCCCGCCCGGTCAGGGCTTGAAGTGCTGCAGCACCTCCGGGTTGGCCATCGCGTCGCGGTTGGCGGCCTGCTCGACGGGTGTCCCGAGGAGGATCTTCCGTACCGGCACCTCCAGCTTCTTGCCCGACAGCGTGCGCGGGATGCCGGGCACCGCGATGATCTCGTTGGGGACGTGCCGGGGTGACAGCTCCTCGCGCAGCGCCGCCTTCAGCCGCGCCTCCAGCTCGGGCGTCACCTCGCCCTCGGCCAGCGTCACGTACAGCAGCAGCCGCCCTTCCTGCCCGAGCTGTCCCGTGTCGATGACCAGGCTGTCGGCGATCTCCGGGAAGCGTTCGACCACCCGGTAGAACTCGCTGGTGCCCATCCGCACGCCACCCCTGTTCAGGGTGGAGTCGGACCGCCCGTAGATCACGCAGCTGCCGTCCTGGTCGATCTTGATCCAGTCGCCGTGCCGCCACACGCCCGGGTAGACGTCGAAGTAGCTGTCGCGGTACCGCTCGCCCGACGGGTCGTTCCAGAACATCACCGGCATGGACGGCATGGGCCGGGTCAGCACCAGCTCGCCCACCTCACCGATGACCGGCTCGCCGGCGGGGTCGAACGACTCCACCCGCGCGCCCAGCGACCGGCAGGGGATGACGCCCGCGCGGATCGGGTGCAGCGGCGTGGCGCCCACGAAGCCGGTGCACACGTCGGTGCCGCCGGAGAACGAGCCCACCGGCACGCCGGGCAGCACCTCGGTGAGCCAGGCGAACCCCTCGGGCGGCAGCGGCGATCCGGTGGACCCGATGCCCTTCAGCGCCGTCAGGCCCGCGGGCCGCTTGTCGCCCTTCATGCACGAGACGATGTACGGCGCGCCGGTGCCGAAGTACGTGACGTTCTCGGCCGCCGCGATCGCCCACAGGTCGGTGGGCGCCCCGTCGTACAGCACCACGGTGGATCCGACCAGGAGGCCGCCGATGAGGTAGTTCCACATCATCCAGCCCGTGGTGGTGTACCAGAAGAACACATCGCCCTTCCCCAGGTCCTGGTGGAAGGAGAGCGACTTGAGGTGTTCGAGCACGACGCCGCCGTGCCCGTGCACGATCGGCTTGGGCAGCCCGGTCGTGCCGCTGGAGTACAGGATCCACAGCGGGTGGCCGAACGGCACGCGCTCGAACTCCAGCGGCCCCTCCTCCGCGCGCAGCCCCTCCCAGCCGAGCACCTCGCCCTGCGGCAGCGCGGCGGCGGGCGCCGGGTGCTCGGCGGCGGGCGCGGCCGGCTGCGGGGGGCGGCCGCCCGGTGCCGCGGCGAGGTAGGGGATCCAGACGGTCGCGCGCAGGGACGGCAGCGCGGCCACGATCTCGCCGACGGCGGCCGACCGGTCGAAGGACTTGCCGCCGTACCGGTAGCCGTCGACGGCGATCAGCACCTTGGGCTCGATCTGGGTGAAACGGTCCACGATGCTGGGCACCCCGAAATCGGGAGATCCGGCCGACCAGATCGCGCCCAGCGAGGCGGTGGCGAGGAAGGCGACGAGCGCCTCCGGGATGTTCGGCAGGTAGCCGGCGACCCTGTCGCCCTTGCCGACACCCAGCCTGGCCAGGCCCCGCCTGACCCGTGCCACCTCCTCGCGCAGCTCGGCCATGGTGATGACACGGCGCGTGCCGTCCTCCGCGTGGAAGATCACGGCGGTGCCGTCCTCGCGGCTGAGGGCGTTCTCCGCGTAATTGAGCGAGCTGCCGGTGAACCATTCGACGCCGGGCATCGTCCCAGTCATGACGGGCCCGTCACCACGCTCACCGATCACGCCGAAGTAGTCCCAGATCGACGTCCAGAACTCCTCGGGGTTCTCGACGGACCACTGCCATGCGTCGTCGTAGTCCGCGCGCCCGACGCCGGACAGATAACGGGTGATCCTCGCGTTCGCCACCACGGACGGCGTCGGCTCCCACAGCAGTGCACCTTCAGCAACCATGTGTCCCATCCTGTCGTCGCGAGAGTGGAAAGTCATCATCGCCGCCCACACATCCCCCTACGCGCGCAGGTGGTCCACCGCCATACGCGCGGCCGTGCCGATGACCGCGTCGGCGCGCGGCTGGTTGAGCGCGGGGCTGAAGGAACGGGTGAAGACCGCCACCGCGTAACGGCCGCCGTCGGGATACTCCACCACACCCACCTCGGCGCGCATCGTCGGCAGCGTGCCCGTCTTGCCGCTGACCGCCACGTCGTCGTACGGGAAGCCCGACGACAGCCGGTGCGGCCACACCTGCAGCCCGAGCAGCCGCCGCATCCACGCGCACTGCGCGGGCGAGGCGGCCTCGTCGCGCCAGATCATGGCGAGCAGCCTGGTGATCTCCTCGGGCGTGGTCCGGTTCGTGGCGGCGGGGTCGAGCACCCGCAGCCGGGCGAGCGTCTCGGGGTCGGCGATCGGCACCTCGGAGCCGGCGTCCTCCTTCAGCTTGGCCAGCAGCGCGGCGCAGTCGTCGATCACCCGCGTCCGCCGAAGCCCGAACGCGTCGAGCATGGCGTTGACGCTCTCCAGCCCGATGCCGGCCACGACCGCGTCGGCCGAGGTGTTGTCACTCACCGCGATCATCAGGTAGGCCAGGTCGCGCAGCGACATCGTGACGTCGTCGAGCATCGCGCCCACGCCCGTGTCGCCGGCCGTACGCGTGGTGACGGTCACGTGCCGGCGCGGGTCGAGCACGCCGGTGTCGGCCTGCCGGGCCAGTTCCACCAGCACCGGCAGCTTGAACACCGACGCCATCGGCACCAGCTCGTCGGCGCGGTAGGACACCTCGGCGTCGCCGTCGATGTCGGTCGCGTGCAGCCAGCCGGCCACGCCCGCGCGGCGGAAGACCTCCTCCATGTTCATGCCAGGAAACCCATCGCCGGACGCCTCCTGACCTGCCGTGCGGGCGCGACGCCCTCCTCGGCCATCCCGCCACTCTCCTTCAGCGCTTGTACGGCCACCGCCGCGAAAGCCGCCACCTCGGGCGTGCCCGCCCGCCACGCCGTCGAGACCCGCCAGATCAGCGGCGAGCCCAGCAGCGGCCGCCAGATCACTCCCTCCGGCGCCAGCCGCTCAGCCTCGCGCGGGCCGAACGCCACCGCCGAGCCCGCGAGCACCAGCCCCAGCCCGATCCCATGATGCACCTCCGCGGGGACGAAGCCGTGCCTGCGGCAGTCGGCGAGCGTCTCGGCGTGGGCGCCGGGCTCGCCTTCCTGCGGGAACAGCAGCAGCTCCCGGTCGGCCAGGTCCTGCAGGTGCACGCTGGAGGCGACGGCCAGCGGGTCGGCCTCGGCCAGCAGCACGCCGGCAGCCTGCACGAGCACCTCGCCGAAGCGCAGGCCCGGCGCGGTGACGGGATGGCGGACCACGCCGACGTCGATCGTGCCCTCGGCCAGCGCGGCCACCTGGTCGGCCGTCCACATCTCGGCGGGGGCCAGCCGGAGCTCCGGGTTCTCCTCGCGGAAGCGGGCCACGAGGGCGGCGATGGCCGTCGCTCCCAGGTCGGGAGGGAGGGCCACCTTGAGCGTGCGGGCCTCGCCGTGCCGGACGAGCTCGCGCAGGCGCTCGACGCGGGCGATCACCTCGCGTGCCTCGGGCAGCAGCAGCCGCCCCGCCTCGGTGAGCCGGACATGACGGGACGAGCGGTCGAACAACCGCACGCCCAGCTCCTCCTCCAGTCGCTTGATGCGCTGGCTGAGCGGGGGCTGGGCCATGCCGAGGCGGATCGCGGCGTTGCCGAAGTGACGTTCTTCGGCGACGACCGTGAAGTAGTAGAGGTGCCGCACAAGGTCCACGACCTGCGACCATATCGCAAATCGAATGAATGTAGGGCTGATATCCCTATTGGACAGGACGGTCCGGCGTCTGGTCTGCTCGCCCGCATGCACGAACTCAGCAACCTCAGATCGGAGCGGAGGCGCAGGAGACGGTGGCCGCTGGTCACCGCGGGGCTCCTGGTGCCGCTCCTGGTCGGGGGCGGGGTGATCTGGGTGACGCGCACCGCGGGCTCCCCCGAGGAGACCGCGGAGTCGTTCCTCGCCGCCTGGTCCAGGCGGGACTACCCGGCCATGCAGGCCCTCGTCCACGCGCCCCCGCCCGACTTCACCACGACCTACCAGAGCTTCTTCAAGGAGCTCCGGATCACCTCCGCCGCCTTCGAGGTGGGCGAGGATGTGAAAGAACTGGAGGAAGGCCGTGTCGTCCCCTTCACCGCCCGGCTGAAGGGCGCCGTCGACTGGACCTACCAGGGCCGGCTGCACGTCGGCGAATGGGACGGCACGTGGCAGGTCGACTGGTCGCCCACGACCGTCCACCCGGAGCTCGGCCGCGGGGCCGTCTTCAAGCTGGAGGTCTCCGACCCGGAGACCGCCGCCATCAGCTCCGCCGACGGCAGGCGCATCGACGGCACGGACGCGCCCGGCTCGGTCCAGCAGCTCGTCGACGGGCTCAAGCAGACCTACAAGGACCGGCTGACCGGCAGCTCCTCCACCAGGCTCGACCTCTACCGCGACGGCAGGCGGGTCGAGACGGTGGCCGAGAAGGGCGCCACCGAGGGCACGCCGCTGAAGACCACCATCGACCTGCGCGTCCACCGGGCCGGCGCCGAAGCGCTCGACGACGTCGCCAAGCCCGCCTCGCTGGTGGCGCTGCGCCCCTCGACCGGCGAGATCCTCGCCGCGGTCAACAAGCCGGGCGGCTTCAACCGGGCGCTGCTCGGCAAGTACCCGCCGGGATCCACCTTCAAGGTCGTCACCGCCTCCGCCCTCGTCGCCGACGGCGTCGCGCCCGACAAGACCGTGAAGTGCCCGCCCGAGCAGAACATCGGCGGCTTCACCTTCCACAACGCCGGATTCCACGACTACGGGACGCTGTCGTTCAGGAACGCCTTCGCCCACTCGTGCAACACCACCTTCGGCGCCATGGCGGTCTCGTCGCTGAAGGGCGGACGGCTCGGCGAGGTGGCGGCCGGCTTCGGCTTCGGCGCGCCGATCATGCCGGGCGTGCCGGCCGTACGGGCGGAGTACCCCGAGCCCAAGGACGACACCGACCTGGCCTCCGCCGCCATCGGCCAGGGCCGGGTCCTGGCCAGCCCGCTCAACATGGCCGCCGTCGCCGCCGCCATCGCGAACGGCACCTGGCGGCCCCCGCGGCTCGTCCCGGCCGACCTGGTGCCTCCCGGCGGCTCCGGGCCGCGCAAGCTGGAGCCCGAGGTGGTGCGGGCGCTGCGCGACCTGATGCCGGCGGTGGTCTCCGAGGGGACCGCCCACGCCGTACGGTTCCCCGCCGGGTCGGCGGGGAAGACCGGGACGGCGGAGTACGGCTCGGGCAAGGAGCCGCCCGCGCACTCGTGGTTCGTGGGGTATCACGGCGACCTGGCGTTCGCGGTGATCGTCGAGGGTGCGGGGGCAGGAGCGGCCGTGGCCGCGCCCGTGGCCGCCCGCTTCCTGCAGAACCTGGACGGAAGCGGCTGACCCGCCGGCGGACCCGCCCCGGCGCCCGCTCGCGGGACGCCGGGGCCGTGACCGGTCAGGAGCCCCGCCCGCTCGCGGGACGGCCGGGGAGCGTGACCTACCCAGCCGGGCGCCCCCCACTCGCGGGACGGGCCGCGTGAGCGGTCAGGAGCCGCCGGGAGGGCGGACCGACAGCGCGTGGTGGAAGACGTCGCGCGGGTCCCAGCGCGCCTTCACCCGCTGCAACCTGGCGTAGTTGTCCCCGTAGTAGAGCGTCGACCAGGGCACGCCCGAGGTGTTCCACGCCGGGTCGGCATGGTCGATGTCCGGGTAGTTGATGTAGGCGCCGCCGCAGTTGCCTCCGGGCACCGGCACGCCTCCCGTGGCCTCGAACGTCTCGCGGTGGAGCCGACGCACCCACGCCAGGTGGTCCGCGCCGTCCTGGGTCTCATCCCATGCCGCCAGGTGGATCATCTTGAGGATCGACGAGCGCTCCGCCGTGGCGGTCGCCGCCGGGTCCACCGTGTTGACCCGCCCGCCGTACGACAGGAGCCACAGCATGCCGTTCGAGGAGACCTCGCCCGCGGTGCCGAGGTGGTCGTAGGCGACGTCGGCCTGCTCGTCGGTGAAGCGCCTGCGCAGGTAGGCCGACTTGCCCTTGTACCGGCCCGACTCGGTGGCCTCGCCGAGCGACAGGGTGCGGACCGCCTGGAACCACGGCATCCGCTGGAACGGCGGGACGATCACCCCGGGGGTGACGCCGTCGGCGACGGCCGCGAAGTAGTCGCGCAGCAGCTTCTCGGCGCCCGGCACGGCGGCGTCGACCTGCGTGGGCAGGATGATCCCGCCGGGGTCGGCGCCCGCCTTGCGGCCGGGGATGAGCAGCGAGCCCCACAGGGAGGCGACGGGGGTGCCGGGCGCGCTGTTGCGCTCGTGCCACTCGCCGTGGTTGCGCAGCAGCCTGCGGAACGACTCCTTGGTCATGCCGTCCCACGACCAGATGGCCACGCCGGACAGCACCTCGGCGGGCGGGCGCGGCAGCAGCCGCCTCGGGTCGTTCCCCCTGGCCCCCGGGTCGCGCATCCAGTAGCGGGTCACGACGCCGAAGTTGCCTCCTCCGCCGCCGGTGTGCGCCCACCACAGGTCGTGGTTGGGGTCGGCGGGGTCGCTGGTCGCCACCACCGCGCGCGCCCTGCCGCCGCGGTCGACCACCACGACCTCCACGGCGTGCAGGTAGTCGACGGTCAGGCCGTCGCGCCTGGACAGCGGGCCGTAGCCGCCGCCCGCGATGTGGCCGCCCGCGGCCACGCCCCCGCACTGGCCGCCGGGGATGGTGACGCCCCAGCCGAGGTAGAGCGTGCGGTAGGTCCGCATCAGCGTGGCGCCCGCCTCGATGGCGAACGCGCCGCGCCGCTCGTCGAAGGAGACGCCGGACATCTCGCACAGGTCGATCACGACCTGCGCGCCCTCGCCGACGAAGTTCTCGTAGCAGTGCCCGCCGCTGCGGACGGTGACGCGGCGGCCCGCGCGGACCGCGTCGCCGACCGCCTTGACGACCTGCTCGGTCGAGCCCACGACGTGGAAATGTTCGGGTCTGGGCGTGAAGCGCTGGTTCGTCCGGCGGACCGCCAGGTCCTCGTAGCGCGGGTCGCCGGGCCGTACGACGACGGGTCCTAACGGCGGCCCGCCCGTGGCCGCGGCGGACATGGCGGACGTGGCGGGATCGAGCGCCGAGGCGGACGCGACGGACCCGAGGGCCGCCGTGACCGCCCCGCCGCCGACCGCCGCCGTGGTGCCGATGAATCCCCTGCGGGTGACCTCACCCATGGTCGACAACCCCCTGGTGTGCGTGTGACGTGCTGTTCCTCGACGGTAGAGGCGGGGCCGTGGCGCGAGAATGGGCTCAGGCCCCCGGCAGGGGTGGGGGTAGGTGCACCCGGTCGACCTGACGAAAGTCAGGGTCGGGACGATACGGACGGCAGAGGTGCCGGCGTGGGTCCGGCGGCCAGATTGGGGCCATGCGAAACACGATGACCGCCCTGCTCGCCACCACCGCCCTGCTGACCGTTCCCGCCGGTACGGCGCGGGCCGACACCGCCTCCCCCGCCAAGGTGACCTTCGAGCTTCCCGACCCCACGGGAGCGCACGAGATCGGCGTACGCGAGGTCCACCTGGTGGACGCGGAGCGTGACCGGGAGCTGATGGTGAGCGTGTGGTACCCGGCCGGGCCCGGGGCGGAACCGCGGGCGCCGTACCTGCGGGCCGGCGCGGCCGGATACTTCGACCAGGGCGCCCCGGCCATGGGCCTGCGGCCGGGGCAGGTGGACTGGGCCGCGGTCCGCACCCACGCCCGCCAGGACGCGCGGCCGAAGGGCCGGTGGCCGGTGGTGCTCTACTCCCCCGGCGCGGGCTCGCTGCGCGCGCTCGGGACCGCCACCGTCGAGGACCTGGCCAGCAGGGGGTACGTCGTGGTGACCGTGGACCACACCCACGAGGCGCCCGTCGTCGAGTTCCCCGGCGGCCGGCTGGAGGTCGCCAAGCCGTCGCAGGGCCTGCGCGCGAGGATGGAGACCAGGCTGCGCGACATCCGGTTCGTCCTGGATCGGCTGCCTACCCTGGACGGCCTCGCGCGGGCGATGGACCTGTCGAGGGTGGGTATGTTCGGCCACTCCTTCGGCGGGGACACCGCGGCGGAGGTGATGGTCGCCGACGGACGCGTCGACGCCGGCGCCGACCTGGACGGCTGGCTCGCCTACGACGTCGACGGCCGTGCCCCCACGCGCGCCGCCGTCGAGGGCACCGCCCGCCCGTTCCTGCTGATGGGCTCACCCGGCAGCACCCGCGACGGCCAGGGCAGGAGCCACCTGACCTCGCCGTCGTGGAAGTCGTTCTGGGAGCGGTCCTCCGGCTGGAAGCGCGACCTGTCGATGCCGGAGGCCATGCACTACAGCTTCACCGACCTGCAGTCGTTCCTGCCGCAGCTCGACGAGCGGCTGGACGTCGTGCCGGAGGTCCGCGCCAAGCGCATCGGGACGGTCGACCCCACGCGCAGCGTCGCCGCCCAGCGCGCCTACCTGGGCGCCTTCTTCGACCAGTCGCTCAAGCACCGGACGCGCCCGCTGCTGCGCGGCGAGTCGCCCGACCACCCGGACGTGAGATTCGTACGCTAGGACGATCGGCCGGGCACCGCTGCGGGGTGCGTACCCGCGGTGCCCGGCCGATGCCATGGGATCGGCTACGGCGTGGCGTCCGCGCGGGCGTCGGACGACGACCACGAGGCCTGCACGCTCGTCCTGCCCGGCTCGTCCGGCGGGAGCAGGGGCAGGTACGGACGGAGCCACGCGCGGATCTCGTTGTCGATCGCCTCCGCCAGGTCGTGGCAGCTCACCAGGGTGCAGTGCTCGGGGTCCTTGGGGGCGGCGTGGGCGGCGGGCGCGACGGCCAGGCCCAGCAGCCCGACGGCCGCCATGGTGACGATGGTGCGCAGGACGGCGCGGGTGGAACGCATGACAGATCTCCTCCTCGATGGCATGTGGTGGGTCGAGGGGAGACGGCGGCCACGGAGCCGCCTCGGTGGTTCTACCGCGTGATCGATTCGCCCGAATCGCCGCTGCGGTGAAAAACGGCGTCAAGGTGTCCCCCGCGACCGCCGGATGAGCCCGCCTTGCCGTCCCCCGGGCCGGCCCGGGCGGTGCCCGGGTCAGCCCGCCTTGCCGTCCCCCGGGCCGGCCCGCGCGGTGCCCGGGTCAGCCCGCCTTGCCGTTCCCCGGGTCAGCCCGCCTCACGGTGCCCGGGTCAGCCCGCCTTGCGGTCGACCGGCGAGGTCAGGCTCGCCACCGCGGCCACGACCTCCGACGCGTTCGACAGGTCGGGCAGCACGATGTCGGCCCCCGCCTCCCTGAGCTCGGCCGCCGTCGACCGTCCCGACGCGATCGCCACCATCGCCGCGCCGCCGATCCGCGCCGCCTGCACGTCGCGGGTGGAGTCGCCGATCAGCACGGTGTTCGCCGCGGTGAACGGCGTGCCGTGGCGCTGCTTCGCCCTGCCCTGGGCGACCTGGAGCAGCGTCGCCTTGGGGTAGACCTCCTCGCCGTAGCCGCCGAGGTCGAAGTCGACGTACTTGTCGAGCCCGAACGCCTTGAGCTTGTGGACGGCGTTGCCCCTGATGGTGCCCGTCAGCACCGACTGGACGACCCCGTCGAGCCGGGAGACCGCCTTCAGGGCGTCCTTGGCGCCGGGCATCGTCCGGCCCTCCTTGGCCAGCCGCTTGCGCCGGTCGGCGAACGCGACCGCGAGCGCGGCCAGGAACCTGGGCAGGTGGTCGTCCTCGGCGACGATGCCGTTGACGGCGAGCGTCTCGAAGACGATCTCGGAGTCGGGCCTGCCCATGGCGGGGGCGAGCTTGACCAGCGGGCGCCCGGTGACCTGCCGGAACGCCTCGGCGTACGCATCCCTGGTGACGATCGCGACGTCGACCAGCGTGAGATCGACGTTCCACAGCACAAGGCGGTTGATGGCGGCCTCCCTGAAGTCCATGCCCAGGGTACGGCTCAGCGGCCCGGTTTCAGGCGTGCTTGAGCGCTTCGGTCAGGGTGTCGACCACGGGCCAGCCGGTCGCCTCCAGCTCCTTGCGGGGCGTCATGCCGCCGGTGTAGAGCACCGCCCTGGCGCCCACGTGGGTGGCCGCCATGCCGTCGTCGACGCTGTCGCCGATGACGAGAACCTCGGCGGGGTCGACCTGGATGGCGGCGATGTGGCCTGCCATGTGCTCGGCCTTCTCCCCGCCCGTGGTGCCGGTGAGCCCGTCGACCCTGGCGAAGTGCATGTCGATGCCGAACGAGGTGACGGTCGGCACCAGGTGGTCGTGCGGCGCCATCGAGCACAGCGACTGGGTGCCGGTCCAGCTCCGCAGCGACGCCTCGGCGTCGGCGGCCAGACCGCAGGCGGTCATGAGCCGGAAGTAGTTGTCGTGGAAGCCCTTGTCGAGCACGTCCCACTCGCCCTCGCGCAACGGGCGGCCCAGCAACCGCTCGTAGGCCAGCCAGATGGGTCGCGTGTAGACGGAACGGAATCCGTCGGCGGTCATCATCGGCAGGCCGTAAGGCTTGAAGACCTCGTTCGTCGCGCCGACGACGGCATCGATGTCGTGGAAGAGGGTGCCGTTCCAGTCCCAGACGATGTGCTGCGTCATGCCCCTATTGTCGGGCATCAGGCCAGCAGGTCGGGGATTTCCTGGGTGGCGTACCACATGAGCTCGTGCGCCTCCGCGCCGTCGACGACGAACAAGGCGTCGTCGTCCCCGCCGTCGGCGGCGGGCAGGGCGGCGATGGCGGCCTCGATGTCGGCGGCGGCGGAGACGTCGTCGACGTGCACGGCGGCCACCTTGGCCATCGGCACCGCTTCGGCCAGCCGTACCCTGGCCCGCTCCTCCAGGTCGGCGCTCATGGACAGGGTCGCGTCGGGGACCTCGGCCGCCACGACGACCCGGCGGGGGGCGGCGGCCACGCCGTCGGCGCGGTCGGCGGCGAGCATGCGCAGGGAGGCGCGGGCGGCGTCGGTCAGCGCCACGTACTCCAGCTCTTCGGTGTCCCCCGAGGCGTACCACTCGGTCAGCGCGGGAGTGACCGCGTAGCCGGTCAGCGGGGCGGGGCCGAGCTGCCCTTCGGCCGCCGCCCTGGCAAGCGCGGGAAGGGTGCTCGGCAGGTATACGCGCATCGGGAACCTTTCACGACGTTAGGGGGACCATCATCGCAGGGGCAGCCGCAGCAGCGTCTCCAGCTCGGCGATCGTCGTGTCGGGGGTGGTGTGGTGGATGACGCCGATGCCGAGCTCCCGGGCGGCGACGATGTTGATCTCGAAGTCGTCGATGAAGACGCATTCGGGGCCGCGCAGCCCGATGAGGTCGAGGGCGTGCTCGAAGATGCGCGGCTCGGGCTTGCGCATGCCGATCTCGCCGGAGATGACGACCGCGTCGAAGACCTCGTCCCAGCCGTCGCGCGGGTACTCGTTGGCCCACGAGTTGGACAGCAGGCAGGTCTTGATCCCCGCTCCGCGCACCCGCAGCAGCATGTCGTACATCGCGTCGACCCGCTGGAAGCCGAGGAACATCCGGGAGAGGAGCCCTTCGGCCACGGGCGAGGTGCCGTCGATGGTGCGGAGCCTGGCCGCGAGGTCGCGCTCGAAGTCGGCGGCGCTGATCTCGCCGCGCTCGAGGGCGTGCACGACGCTCTCCTGCAGCAGCAGCTCGCGCATGACCGCCCGGTAGTGGTCGCCGTCGAGGCGGTCGGCCGCGATCCAGCCGGCGACCGCCTCGGACATGCTCGTGGTGAGCACGCCACCCCAGTCGATCAGGACTCCCTTGACCATGAGGAGCAGCCTATATCCCCTGAATGGAGCCGTTCGAGCAGTTCACCCCGGCGGGCTCGGTCGTCGGTCTCCTCGGCGTGGTGATGACGGTCCTGGTGACCGCCCTCGAGCTGTTCATCATGTTCCTGCAGGCGTTCCTGTTCACCCTGCTGGCGGCGATGTTCATCGGGGACGCGATCGAGGGCGACCACTGAGCCACCAGAGGAGTCCGGTGAACCACGCTGACCGGTTCGCCGGACTCCACGAACGCGACTAACGGCTCGCGCGGACGATCGTGGCGGCCAGCCTGCGGTGCTCGGCCGAGCGCAGCACGTCGGCGGCCGCCGCGACCGAGGCGACCGGCGCCTGCTCCAGGAAGCCGCGCTTCCGGCGCAGCTCCAGCAGCCTGGTCACCGACTGGTCGAGACGCTGCCGCGAGATGCGGCCCGACTTCACCGCCGCCATGACCGCGCCGTGGGCCTTGGCGAAGTCGGGCGGCATGAGCAGCAGGTCCGCCCCGGCCAGGACGGCCCGCACGGCGACCTCGCCGTCGTCGTACTTCTTCCTGACGCCCGCCATGTTGAGCGCGTCGGTGGAGACGACGCCGTCGAAGCCCAGCCTGTCGCGCAGCAGCCCGGTCAGGATCGGCTTGGACAGGGTGGCGGGGTCGCCCGAGGGGTCGAGCGCGGGCATGACGATGTGGGCGCTCATGATCGCGTCGACGTCCGCGCCGATCGCCGCCTTGAACGGCGGGGCGTCCATCGTCGCCCACTGCGCCTTGGTGTGCTTGATCAGCGGCAGGCCGGTGTGGCTGTCGATGCGCGTGTCGCCGTGGCCGGGGAAGTGCTTGGCCGTCGCGGCGACGCCCGCGTCGTGGAAGCCCTTCACCGACGCGGCGACCATCCGCGCGACGCGGGCCGGGTCGTCGCCGAAGGCCCGCTTGCCGATGACCGGGTTCCTGGGGTCGAGGTTGACGTCGGCCACGGGCGCGAAGTCGAGGTTCACGCCGAGCGCCTTCAGTTCGGCGCCGGTCGCCGCCGCGGCCTTGCGGGCCAGGCCGGTGTTACGGGTGGCGCCCACGACCGACGCCCCCGGCAGGTCGGTGACCAGCGCGGACATCCTGGACACCAGGCCGTTCTCCTGGTCGGTGCCGATGAGCAGCGGCACACCCTTCGAGGCCTTCTGCAGGCCGTTGGTCAGGGAGACGACCTGGGAGACGCTCTTGATGTTCTCCGGGAAGAGGATCACGCCGCCCAGGTGGTACTTGGCGACCACCCTGGCGGGGGTGGCGGCGCCGAAGGCGTTCTGGTTGCCGTCGGAGGAGCTGTCGGCGGTGGTGCCGTGGAGGACCGGCATGAACAGCTGGCCGACCTTCTCCTCGAGGCTCATCCGGGCCAGCACCCGCTGGACGGCGCCCGCCCCGGCGGTCTCGGTGCCTGCCGCGGTGCCGGCCTCTGTCGTCGCCGGGGGCGTGGCGGGGGCCTGCGTGGACGGTTTCGCCGCTGGTGGAGGCATCTGGGGCGCCGAGCCCGCGGCGCCCACCGAGCTCGCGCACGCCGCGAGGGAGGTCGCTATCGCCAGGACGCCTGCGGTACGGATGCCTCTCACCATGCCCCCCAAGCTATCCGGCCCGCCGGTGTCACGCCGGCCCAACGGCCCCACACCTCCCGCGCGACGACCGCCGCCGCAACGACCCCGCACCCTCGCGAGGACCGCCGACGCGGCAGCCGCGCCGCCGGGCGGCCGGGCCGCTCCGGTCCCGCCGCGCGTCGGCCGCCCGGCGCTCACCGGCGGGACGGGATCACAGGCCGAGGTCGGCCAGGCCGGGCAGCGCCGCGCGGGCCGCGTTCCTGGCGCCGGCGGCCGTCACCTGCCCCCGCGCCATCGCGGCCGCCCTGCGGCACTGGGCCAGCGAGTGCGCGGCCAGCCCCGCCCGTACGGCCGGCAGCGCCGCCGGGCTCATCGACAGCGTGGCCGCCCCCAGCCCCACCAGCACGCATGCCAGCGCCGGATCGGCCGCCGCCTCGCCGCACACCCCGCACGGCACGCCGTGGTCGCCGACCGCCGCCGCGATCAGGTCGAGGAGCGCCGGATGCCACGGGTCCTGCAACGCGCTCAGCGCTCCGACCTGCCGGTCGGCGGCGAAGGCGTACTGGGCCAGGTCGTTGGTGCCGATCGACAGGAAGCCGACCGTGGCGGCCAGGTCCTTCGAGCGCAACGCGGCGGCCGGGACCTCGATCATCACCCCGACCGAGCCGAGCCCCTTGACCGTGCACTCGTGGACGAACCAGGTGGCCTCATCGACGGTGGACACCATGGGTGCCATCACCTGGAGCCGGTCGGACATCCCCGCGCCCGCGTCGGCGAGCGCCTGGAGCTGGTCCGTCATCACCTCGGGGAAGGCCCTGAACATCCGCAGCCCTCGCAGCCCGAGCGCCGGGTTGGGCTCGCGGCCGGTGGCCGGCAGGAAGGCGAGCGGCTTGTCGGCGCCGGCGTCGAGCGTGCGGACCACGACCTTGCCCTGCGGGAAGGCCTCGAGCACCGCCCGGTAGGCGTCGCGCTGCTGCTCGCGCGTGGGCGGGCTGGCCCTGTCGAGGAACAGGAACTCCGTCCGGTACAGGCCGACCCCCTCGGCGCCGCTGTCCACGGCCGCCTGCACGTCCGCCGGCCCGCCGATGTTGGCCAGCAGCGGCACCGGGTGCCCGTCGGCCGTCCTGCCAGGGCCGGTCGCCGCGTCGAGCGCTCGCGCCCTGGCCGCCGACAGGCGCCGGGCGTCGGCCACCTGCTGCTCGCTGGGCTCGACGGTGACCGTACCGAGGCCGCCGTCGACGAGCACGCGCACGCCGGGGCGCAGCGCGGTCGCGCCGCGCGCCGCCACGACCGCGGGCAGACCCATCGCGCGCGCCAGGATCGCGGTGTGGCTGGTGGGGCCGCCCTGCTCGGTCACGAAGGCGGCGACCACGTCCCTGGTCAGCAGCACCGTGTCCGCGGGCGCCAGGTCCCGCGCCACCAGCACGTACGGCTCGGCCGCCGTCGTCGGCACGCCGGGCACCGGATGCCCGGTGAGCACGGCGATCGTCCGGTCCCTGACGTCCTCGACGTCGACCACCCGCTGGCCCATGTAGCCGCCCGCGGCGACGAGCAGGTCGCGGTACTTGCCGAAGGACTCGTAGACGGCCCTGGGCGCGGCCGTCCCGGTCTCGATCAGCGCGTCGACGCCGATGGCCAGGCCGGGGTCGCGGGCCATCAGCGCCTGGGCGGCGAGCACGTCCTTGGCCTCGCCGCCCGCCTTGACGCCGCGCGCCTCCAGCTCGCCGGCGACCTGTTCCAGCGCGGCGTGGGCCCGCGCCTTCTCCTGATCCGCCTCTCCCTCGTAGGTGGCGCCCTCGGGGGGTTCGGGCACCGAGACGGTCAGCACGTAGACAGGGCCCTGCCCGATGCCGGGACTGACCCCCACCCCCGAGATGGTCATGGCGCCGATGCGATCGCGGCCAGCTCGTCCACGAGCTGCTCCGCGCCTTCCCCGTCGGCCTTGATCACGATCATCTCGCCCTGACGGACGTCGAGGCCCATCACCATCAGGATGCTCTTGGCGTTGACGGGCTCGCCGCCCAGCCTGCCCACGGTGACGTCGATGGGGGCCTTCGCCGCCGCCGTCACGAACGTCGCCGCGGGACGGGCGTGCAGCCCTACCTCCGCTTCGACGGTCACCTTGCGCTCGGCCATCGGGGCTCCTCCTAGGTGTGCCGGTCCAGACCAGCTGGACTCACGAAACAGCGGCCGGCCGATCGCGGGATCGGCGCCGGCCAGGTCCTCGCCGGCGTGGGCGGGTGGCCACCGCCATCCCTCTCATACCCGCCGCCTTGGCCGCGGCTATCCCCGCCACCGGATCCTCGAAGACTACGCAATCGCCGCGAACCGCCGGGAGGTGGGTCGGGCGGACGGCGCGGCGCCCCCGAGGACGTCGTGCGCCGGACGGCGCGGCGCGGTACCTACGCCCATTGGAACAGCTCGTCACCGACGTGGACGGGGCCCTGGGCGACGACGGTCACCGCCTCGGCCCGCGCGTCCAGCGCGACCACCGGGCAGACCGGGGAGCGGCCGCCCGCCTCGATGACGGCCGGGTCCCACGCCACGACCGGCTGGCCCGCGTCGACCCGGTCGCCCTCGGCCACGAGCAGCCGGAAGCCCTCCCCCTTCAGCTGCACGGTGTCGATGCCCAGGTGCACCAGCACGCCCCTGCCGTCGTCGCCCACGATGACGTAGGCGTGCGGATGCAGCTTCAAGATCTTTCCACCGATCGGGGCGACGGCCTTCCCTGGCCCGCGCGCCGGGTCGATCGCCGCGCCGGGCCCGACCATGCCCGCCGAGAACACCGGATCGGGCACGGCGCCCAGGCCGACCGCGGCCCCCTCGACCGGGGCGAGAACGCTGGTCATTGGTCCCCCCTGAACCAGAGCGCCGGCGGCGGGAGAACCCGGCCGCCGGCGACCTAGCCGATGATGTCCTCGATGTCGCTGGCGATCGTGTCGGCTTCGGGACCGACCACGACCTGGACGACGTTTCCCGCGGCCATCACTCCATGGGCCCCCGCTGCCTTCAGCGCCGCCTGATCGACTTTGGAGGCGTCGTGCACCTCGGTGCGCAGCCGCGTGATGCACGGCTCGATCTCGATGATGTTGGCCGCACCACCGAGCCCGGCGATGATCGCGTCAGCGTCCGCCGCCATGTGGTCCTCCCTCGTCGATACGTCTGTCTGACCAGGCTACTCATGAGAAAGCGGCCATCAGCCCGCAGACCGTTTCTTTGCGCGGCTCAGCGCCGTGCCGGCAGTCCGGCGGCCAGGTTTCTCATGAGTGGGCGACCGCGAGTGATCAGTCGGTCTGGGTGACCTTGTTGAGCCCGCGCGGGGCGTCGGGGTCGATCCCGAGGCGCCGGGCCAGCGCCTCGGTGAGGAGCTGACCGGGGACGATCAGGCCCATCGGGGCCACCCACTCGGGCAGGTCGGGGCCGTTCAGCGCGGCCGTACCCGCCTGGGCCAGCGCCTGGCCGCCGCCCACGGTGTAGGCCGCCGCGCCCGCGCCGACCACGCGCTCGGCCAGGGCGACCGTACCGGCCAGCGTCGGGCTGTTCTCCGCGGCGACCAGCAGCGCGGGGGTGTCCTCGTCCACCACCGCGATCGGGCCGTGCAGCAGGTCGGCGTAGGACAGGCCCATGGCGTGCAGGTAGCAGGCCTCCTTGAGCTTCAGCGCGGTCTCCAGAGCGGTCGAGAAGGCCATGCCGCGCCCCGAGACGACCACGCCCGGCTTGTCGGCCAGACCCTCGACGACCGCCTCCAGGTCGCCCGGCTCGGCGATCAGCTTCTCCACCGCCTCCGGCACCCGCTGCAGGTCGGCGGCGTCGACCTCCGCGCCGAGCCCCAGCGCGAGAACGGCCAGCGCCGCGAGCTGCGTGGTGTAGGTCTTGGTGGCGGGGACCGCCTTCTCCTCGCCGGCCAGCGTCACCAGGGCGATGTCGGCCGCCTGGGCGAGCGGGCTGTCCTCGCCGCCGTTGGTGATGCCGACGGTCTTGGCGCCGCAGTCCTTGGCCCAGGCCAGCGTCTCGACGATCTCCTCCGTCCTGCCGGACTGGGAGATGGCGACGGCCAGCACGCCGTCGAGGTCGAGCTTGCGCCGGTAGGTGGTGGCGATCGACGGCGCGGCGAGGGCGGACAGGCGTCCGGCGTGCGACTCGATGAGATAACGGCCGTAGACTGCGGCGTTGTCGGAGGTGCCGCGCGCGATGAACAGCAGCTGCCTGGTCTGCTCGCCGAGCGCCTTCACCTCGTCGACCCGGGGAAGCAATGAGTCCAGGGTGGCCCGCAACGCGGCCGGTTGCTCGGCGATCTCGCTGCGCATCTTCGTGGTCATCGTGTCCCCATCGCTTGACTGGCTGTTCCGGCATGTGGTCTAGTCCGGACTAGACCAGTACGAACCATAACTCATCGCCCAGGTCAGATCGAGGGGAGGATCCGTGGCGCACATCGATCCGGACAGCCCGGTGCCCAAGTACTTCCAGCTCCGCGAGATCCTGCTGGATCTCATCGACAGCAACGAGCTGAGCATCGGCGCGGCGATCCCGTCCGAGCGCGAGCTCTGCCAGCGTTTCGGCCTGTCGCGGATGACCGTCCGCCAGGCCGTCGACCACCTGGTCTCGGAGGGCCGGCTGCACAGGGTGCCCGGGAAGGGCACCTTCGTCGCCAGGCCGAAGATCGAGCTGGCGCTCCAGCTCACCTCCTTCACCAACGACATGCGCGCCCGCGGCCTCGAACCGGGCTCCCGCGACCTCGACCGGCGCATCGTGCGCGCGAGCGCCCACCTGGCGAAGGAACTCGGCATCCAGCCGGGCGAGGAGGTCCACTTCATCGAACGGCTGCGCACCGCCGACGGCGAGCCGTTGTCGATCGAGCGCGCCCACATCCCCGTCTCGCTGGCGCCCGACCTGGCCGACCACGACCTGACGGGCAAGTCGCTCTACCAGCTGCTCGAGGCGCGCTACGGCATCGTGATGGACGCCGGCGAGCTGACCATCGACGGAGGGATCGCCGACCCCAGCGACGCCGACCTGCTGAAGCTGCCCCGTGGCGGGGCGGTGCTGCTGCTGCAACGCCGCTCCTTCTCCGGTGGGGTCTGCGCCGAGCTGGGCGTGTCCACCTACCGGGCCGATCGGTACCAGTTGCGCACCGTCCTGGAGATCCCCGCCCGTCGCGGCTGACCGGCTCGCAGGGGGTACGGCATGCTTGGGTCCTGCTCGTCACCCCGCCCCGCCAGGTCCCCCGGCCGGGCCTGGTCCTTACCCCCCACACTCCGGAGGAACTCCCGGTGACCGAGTCCGCCGCGATCCCTTCGCCGTTCGCCCGCTTCATGGCCGTGCTCCAGCGCATGGGCCGCTCGCTCATGCTCCCCATCACCGCCCTGCCCGCCGCCGCGCTCCTGCAGCGCTTCGGCCAGCCCGACATGCTGGGCGCCAACGGCGCCGAACCCGGAGGACTGGCCGACGTGGCGGCCTTCGCGTGGATGACCCACGTCGCCGAGGTGCTCGACGCCGCCGGAGCCGCCCTGTTCGAGAACCTGCCGCTGCTGTTCGCGGTCGGCGTGGCCATCGGGTTCGCCCGCAAGGCCGACGGCTCCACCGCCCTGGCCGCCGTGGTCGGCTACCTGGTCTTCGACCGCGTCACCAAGGTGATGTTCTTCGAGTCCGCCATCAGGGACACCGTCATGATCCGCCAGGCGGAGAGCCAGGGGATCAAGGAGATCATCAACTACGGCATCCAGAACCCGACCAAGGTGCTCGGCGGCATCCTGATCGGGCTGGTCACCGCGGTGCTCTGGCAGCGCTTCTACCGGATCAAGCTGCCCTCGTGGCTGGCCTTCTTCGGCGGGCGGCGCTTCGTGCCGATCATCACCTCGATCGCGGCGCTGCTGATCGGCGTGCTCATCGGCTGGATCTGGCCGGTGCTCGGCGAGTGGATCGGCCAGGCGGGCCGGGCGCTGGCCGACGCGGGAGCACTCGGCACCGGCCTGTACGGGTTCTTCAACCGGCTGCTGGTACCGCTCGGCCTGCACCACTTCGTCAACTCGATCGTCTGGTACGTCGTCCCCGAGTGCCAGATCGGCGGGCGCACCTTCGCCGGCGACTGGAACTGCTACTTCGGCGGCGACCCCGGCGCGGGCGAGTTCATGGCGGGGTTCTTCCCCGTCATGATGTTCGCGCTGCCCGCCGCGGCCCTGGCCATCTGGCGCGCCGCACTGCCGGGCAAGCGGACCGCGGTCGGCGGCATCATGCTCTCGGCGGCGCTCGCCTCGTTCGTCACCGGCATCACCGAGCCGATCGAGTTCGCGTTCATCTTCGTCGCGCCGGTGCTGCTCGTCGTCCACGCGGTGCTGACCGGGATCGCGATGGCGGTGACGACGCTGGTCGGCGGGCAGCTCGGGTTCGGCTTCTCGGCCGGGCTGCTCGACATGCTGCTGAACGCCGGCAAGTCCAACACGAACAACGTGATCGGGATCCTGGTCATCGGGGTGATCTACGGGGCGGTCTACTACGTGGTGTTCAGCTTCCTGATCAGGCGGCTGGACATCATGACGCCGGGACGGGAGCCGGAGGTGGACGTCGACTCCGGCGAGACCGCCACCGTCCCCTCCTCCCCACCCACCCCCAGGCCCCCGTCCGAACCCCACACGCCATGACCCACCCCTCATGACCCACCCCCTATGACCCGCCCCTCATGACCCGTCGCCCTCATGACCTGTCGCCCTCAAGACCTGTCGCCCTCAAGACCTGTCGCCCTCATGACCTGTCGCCCTCGGGAAACCCCGCCCGAGACCCGCCACAGGCCATGACCCACCCCTCGGGACCCGCCGTCCTCGGGCCATCCCGCCCGGGCGCCGGCCGCGCGCCCGTCGCCGTGCGGGAGGCGTTTCCGCAGGACGGGGCGTGGTAGATACCCCGCATCCCCCGTGACGATCTGCCGGGGGTGTCGGGATGAGCGAAACGACCGCCGACGGCCGCACGTCCTTCTGGTCGGCCGTCCTCGCCGTGCTGCAGCGGATCGGCCGATCCCTCATGCTGCCCATCGCCGTCCTGCCGGCCGCCGGCCTGCTGCTCCGCTTCGGCCAGGACGACCTGCTCGGCCGTACCGACAACGCCTTCGTCGACAAGGTGGCCGTCATCTTCGCCGCCGCCGGCGGCGCGCTCTTCGACAACCTGCCGCTGCTGTTCGCGGTCGGCGTCGCCATCGGGTTCGCCAAGCGCGCCGACGGCTCGACCGCGCTGGCCGCCGTCGTCGGCTACCTGGTGTTCGACCAGGTCACCCGCCGCATGTTCTTCTACTCCACCAGCGAGGCGGTCAGGGCCAAGGTCACCCTCACCCTCCAGGACCACAGCACGGTCATCAACCAGGCCGCCTCCGCCCAGCCGACGGGCGTCCTCGGCGGCATCGTGATCGGCCTGGTGGCTGCGGTGCTCTGGCAGCGCTACTACCGGATCAAGCTGCCCACCTGGCTGGCCTTCTTCGGCGGCAGACGGTTCGTCCCCATCATCACCGCCGTCGCCGCTCTCGGGCTCGGCGTCGTGTTCGGCATCATCTGGCCGCCCATCGGCACCGCGCTGACCGCCTTCGGCGACTGGCTGGCCACCCATTCCACCGTCGGCGCGGGCGTCTACGGCGTGGCCAACCGCCTGCTCATCCCGCTCGGCCTGCACCACTTCATCAACTCGATCGTCTGGACCGTCATCCCCGAGTGCACGGTGAACGGCGTGCACGCCGCGGGCGACCTCAAGTGCTACGCCATCGGCCAGCAGGGCGCGGGGATCTTCATGACCGGCTTCTTCCCGGTGCTGATGTTCGGCGTCCCGGGGGCGGCGCTGGCGATCTGGCGGGCGGCGCCCTCGCACAAGCGGGCGGCGGTGGGCTCCATCATGGTCGGCGCCGCCCTCACCGCGTTCGTCACCGGGATCACCGAGCCGGTGGAGTTCGCGTTCATCTTCGTGGCGCCGCTGCTGTTCGTCCTGCACGCGCTGCTCACCGGGGTCTCCATGGCCCTGCTCGCGACGCTGGACACCCGCCTCGGGTTCAGCTTCTCGGCGGGTGGCATCGACATGCTGCTCAACGCCACCAAGTCGAACACCCACAACCTGGTCCTGATCATCGCGATCGGGCTGGTCTACTTCGTCCTGTACTACGCGCTCTTCAGCTTCCTGATACGCAAGTTCGACATCCTCACCCCGGGCCGGGAGCCCGACGAGGACACCGAGCAGCCCGCTCGCTGACATTCGACGGGCCGGCAATCGGCCCCAAATACCGGCCGGAATGGATTCGGAACGGCAGGCACGCCATGCGCGTCCGCCGAAATGCACGACAGGCTGGTGACCAACCGATCCAACTCGTCGTGATCTTCTTCGTTGATCCCCGCAAAAAGATCGGGAGAAGCGGAAAAGTTGGCGACTGATGTATCTGGGCTTGGGACCGAAAACTCCTTATACCGACGTTCTCCCGCATGAGGTTGGAGGTTTCATGGCATCACGGCTGCGTCCCGCTCCGCTCCCCCGCGTCACCCTCACCCCCGTCCCCGACCCGCCGTACGACGGGGAGCACCACGGTCCGGAGCCCACCACCCAGGGGTCGCTCGCCCTCGCCCCCGACCCGCTCCCGTTGGTCTGGGGGCCGCCCGGCTCCATCCCCGACGAGCGCCACCTGCGCCACCTCGGCCAGGCGCTCGCCGAGATCCTGGCCGGCCGCCGGCCACCCGAAACGGTCAGCGACCGGCTCACCGAACGGGCCTACGCCGAACTCGTCCGCGCCGGAAAGATGATCACCACCGGCGGCCGGCCGTTCGCGGGCGTTCCCCGCGTGACGCAGCCCGGGGAAGGGGTGGTGGAGATGTGCCTGCTGGTGCACTGCGGCGAACGCAGCCACGTGCTGGCGCTCCGGCTGGAACGGCGCGGTGTCCAGTGGCTGTGCACCGACTTCGAGACCGCCTGACACCCCGGTAGTCCGAACCCACCGGACACGCCGGTACGGCGGGCCTCCCGCCCGCCGTACCGCCCTCTACCGACGCCCCGCGCCACTACCCCACCGACGACCCTCCACACCCGACCTGCCCCCGCTTCCTCAGCCACCCCCCAGAACCCGGCGCCCCCGCAGCCCACCACCGGAACCTGCCGCCCCTCGCAGCCCACCACCCCGGAACCTGCCGCTCCCCACAGCCCACCACCCCGGAATCTGCCGCCCCCCGCAGCCCACCACCCCGGAATCTGCCGCCCCCCGCAGCCCACCACCCCGGAATCTGCCGCCCCCCGCAGCCCACCACCCGGTAAGGACCGCGGCGCCCCGGCAGTACCGTGCCCTCGGCATCACGCCACGCCGGAACCCGACCCGCGCTTCCGCTACTCCCCGGTGTGCGGCCGGTGGGCCGCATGCGAAAGGCCCCGCCCCCACGTGGGGACGGGGCCTCGAAACGCCGGCCGCTACGCCTCGACGTGCTTCGGGTCGCCGTGGCAGCGCTTGTACTTCTTGCCCGACCCGCACGGGCACGGCGCGTTGCGCTCCACGTTGCCGTAGGCGGCACGCTCGGCGGCCGTCGTGCGGACCTTGGTGTGCTCGACCTCGCCGGCCTCACCGGGAGCGGTGTACTCCAGCTCGGTCGGCCGCTGCGGCCCGCGCAGGCCACGCGCGATGATCGACCGGGTCTCGGCGATCTCCGCCGACTCCTCGACGATCGGGTTCTCCTGCACCTCGACCTCGAGGTTGAACAGGTAGCCGACCGACTCCTCCTTGATGCCGTCGAGCATCGCGGAGAACATCTCGAAGCCCTCGCGCTGGTACTCGATCAGGGGGTCGCGCTGCGCCATGGCGCGCAGGCCGATGCCCTCCTGGAGGTAGTCCATCTCGTAGAGGTGCTCGCGCCACTTGCGGTCGAGGACCGACAGGATGACGCGCCGCTCCAGCTCGCGCATGGCCTCGGAGCCGAGCTCCTCCTCGCGCCGGTCGTAGGCGGCGAGGGCGTCGGTCTTGATCTTGTCGCGGAGCACGTCGGCCGACAGCTCCTCGCGGCCGCCCGCCCCCTCGACGACGTCCTCGAGGCTGATCGAGATCGGGTACAGCTCGCCGAACGCCTTCCACAGCTTGTCGAGGTCCCACTCCTCGGAGAAGCCCTCGGCCGTGGCGGCGCCGACGTACTCGTCGATCACGTCGGTGACGAAGCCGCGGACCTGCTCGTGCAGGTCGGCGCCCTCCAGCACCCGGTGGCGCTCGGCGTAGATCACCTTGCGCTGCCGGTTCATGACCTCGTCGTACTTCAGAACGTTCTTGCGGATCTCGAAGTTCTGCTGCTCGACCTGGTGCTGGGCGGAGGCGACGGCCTTGGTGACGATGCCCGACTCGATCGGCTGGTCGTCGGGGATGTTCATCCTGACCATGATCGCCTCGACGCGCGGCGAGTTGAACAGCCGCATGAGGTCGTCGCCGAGCGAGAGGTAGAAGCGCGACTCGCCGGGGTCGCCCTGACGTCCGGAACGGCCGCGCAGCTGGTTGTCGATGCGCCGCGACTCGTGACGCTCGGTGCCGAGGACGTAGAGGCCGCCGAGCTCGGTGACCTCCTCGTGCTCGGTCTTGACCGCCTGCTTGGCCTTCTCCAGCGCCTCGGCGTAGGACTTCTCGTACTCCTCCGGCGTCTCGACGGGGTCGAGGCCGCGCTGGCGCAGCTCGGTGTCGGCGCGGAACTCGGGGTTGCCACCGAGCATGATGTCGGTGCCTCGACCGGCCATGTTGGTGGCCACGGTCACGGCGTGCTTACGGCCCGCCTCGGCGACGATCGACGCCTCACGCGCGTGGTTCTTCGCGTTGAGCACCTCGTGCTTGACGCCCTGGCGGGTCAGCATCTTCGACAGCCGCTCGGACTTCTCGACCGAGGTGGTGCCGACCAGGACCGGCTGGCCGGCGGCGTAGCGCTCCTTGATGTCCTCGACGACCGCGGTGAACTTGGCGTCCTCGGTGCGGTAGATGAGGTCGGACTGGTCCTTGCGGATCATCGGCCGGTTGGTCGGGATCGGGACCACGCCGAGCTTGTAGGTCTGGTGGAACTCGTTCGCCTCGGTGGCCGCGGTGCCGGTCATGCCGGCGAGCTTGCTGTAGAGACGGAAGTAGTTCTGGAGGGTGATCGTGGCGAGCGTCTGGTTCTCGTCCTTGATCTTCACCCCCTCCTTGGCCTCGATGGCCTGGTGCATGCCCTCGTTGTAGCGGCGCCCGTGCAGGACTCGGCCGGTGAACTCGTCGACGATGAGGACCTCGCCGTCGGCGACGATGTAGTCCTTGTCCTTCTTGTAGAGCTCCTTGGCCTTCAACGCGTTGTTGAGGAAGCCGACCAGGTGGGTGTGCTCGGGCTTGTAGAGGTTGTCGATGCCGAGCCAGTCCTCGACCTTCTCCACGCCGGACTCGAGCACGCCGACGGTGCGCTTCTTCTCGTCGACGACGTAGTCGCCGGTGCTGGGCTCGCCCGGGTTCTTGGCCTCGACGCCCCTGCGGAGGCGCGGCACGATCTTGGCGAACTCGGTGTACCACTTGCCCGACTGCTCGCCGGGACCCGAGATGATCAGCGGCGTACGTGCCTCGTCGATGAGGATGGAGTCGACCTCGTCGACGATCGCGAAGTTGTGGCCGCGCTGGACGCACTCGTCCAGCGACCAGGCCATGTTGTCGCGCAGGTAGTCGAAGCCGAACTCGTTGTTGGTGCCGTAGGTGATGTCGGCGGCGTACATCTTGCGCCGCTCCTCGGGACTCTGCCCCGCGATGATCACCCCGGTCTCGAGGCCGAGGAAGCGGTGGATCCGCCCCATCTTCTCCGCGTCACGCTGGGCCAGGTAGTCGTTGACCGTGATGACGTGGACGCCCTTGCCGGTCAGCGCGTTAAGGTAGCTGGGCAGCACGCAGGTCAGGGTCTTGCCCTCACCGGTCTTCATCTCGGAGATGTTGCCCAGGTGAAGGTTGGCGCCGCCCATGATCTGGACGTCGTACGGGCGCTGGCCGAGCACGCGCCGCGCCGCCTCCCGCACCGCGGCGAAAGCCTCGGGCAACAGATCGTCGAGCGACTCCCCATCGGCGTGTCGCTGCTTGAACTCGTCCGTAAGCGCGCGCAACTCCGCGTCGGACAGGCTCTTGAAGTCGTCCTCGATGGAGTTGACCTGGTCGGCGATCCGCTTGAGCTTGCGCAGGACCTTGCCCTCGCCGGCGCGCAGAATCTTGTCGAGAATGGCTGGCACTTTGTGTAAAGCTCCTCGCAGGTCTACCCCGGCGGCCGCCAGGAGGAGAGGCTGAGACAAACTTCCCCATGGCCATCGTAGGCGGTTCCGCCACCAGACACAGCCACCGCGACTAGGAGGCCGCAACACCCGTCTGGGAGAATGGTCTTTCGGCAGAGCGTATGCCGATCTGGTTTGATCTCGCACCATTGACATGGCTCGGCGGGAAACATCTTCAGGAGGGATAGGCCATGGCAGATGGTCACAACCTTGGCAACCACGCCGGACGGGCGTCCTCGTGGCTGGCGGTCAGCATCATGCTGGCCGGGTTCACCGTGGGCGGTGTCGGCCTGACGACAGCCAACTGGATGATCGTCTGGGTCGGTGTCGGGATCTTCGTGCTCGGCGGGGTCCTCGCCCTTGTCTTCGACATCTTCTCCGACGTCGTCATCGACGCGCCCCGTGTCGGCATGCGCGCCGAGGACCATCGCTGACGAACTCCGCCGACGGCGGGCGGCAGGGGATCCAGACCCCGCCGCCCGCCGTCGCCGTTCCAGGACCCGAACCCAGGCGTCGCTCCCGGCGTCCGCCCGATGCCGACGCCGGTGCCGGTGCCGGTGCCGGCCGACCGTTGTGCGGCGGGTGGTCACCCCGCGCGGACACCTCCCGACCGGCGTTTCCCTGACCGGCAGACGTGCTCCCCAGCCGGTGGACGTGCTCGCTGACCGGCAGACGTGCCCCCTGACCGGTGGACGTGCTCGCTGACCGGCAGACGTGCCCCCTGACCAGTAGACGTGCCCTCTGACCGGTGGACGTGCCCCTGACCGGTGGAGGCCGGGGCGGTCCATGTCGAGGCGCCGGTCGTGGTGGCGATCCGTGGCGCGACGGGTGAACGGCGCCGCGGTCCCCCGGGCACGGTTTTCTGTCGGTGCCCGCCGTTACGATCGCGGCATGCTGTGCCGTACCCCCGGATCCACGACATGACCGAGCTGAGCGCCGACGACGCGCGCCGCCTGATCCTGCGCGCCCAGGGCTTCCTGGGCGCCGATGGAAGGCGCGGCGGCGTGCAGGGGATGCTGCGCAGGCTGGGCGCCGTCCAGCTCGACACGGTCTCCGTCCTGGCCCGCTCCCACGAACTGGTCGCCTACGGCAGGCTGGGCGCCGTCGGCAGGACCACCGTCGAGCGCGCCTACTGGCACAACCCCGCCCGCAGCTTCGAGTACTGGTGCCACGCCGCCTGCATCCTGCCGATCGAGCACTGGCCGCTGTACGGCTTCCGCCGCCGCGCCTACCGCGCGCGCCGGCAGCGCTGGCACGAGGTGCCCGCCGACTACGAGAAGGTCCTTCACCAGGTGCGCGACAGCGGCCCGGTCACCACCTCCGACATCGGCGGCGCCAAGAAGAGCGCCGAATGGTGGGACTGGTCCGACTCGAAGATCGCGCTCGAGTGGCTGCTCGACATCGGCGAGCTCGTCTGCACCAGGCGCGTCGGCTGGCGCAGGGTCTACGACCTGGCCGAGCGTGCCGTCCCCGCCGACCTGCTCGGGCAGGAGCTCACCGACGAGGAGTGCGTCGTACGGCTGGCCGCCGTCGCCGGCGCCTCCCTCGGCGTGGCCACGCGCGCCGACCTGATCGACTTCCTCAGGTTGAGGGGCTCCTACGCCGCGCTGCTCGACCAGGCTCTGGCCGGCGGCGCGGCCGGGCTGGTGCCGGTCAAGGTGGCCGGCTGGGCGCCGAACGGGCAGGCCGCCGACGCCTGGGCGAGCCCCGAGGCGCTCGCGTCGGAGCCGCGCGGGCGGCACCGCACCACGCTCGTCTCGCCGTTCGACTCGCTGATCTGGCACCGGGGCCGCACGTCGCGGGTGTTCGGCTTCGACTACACCCTGGAGCTCTACGTCCCCAAGGCGAAGCGGGTCCACGGGTACTTCACGATGCCGGTCCTGTCGGGCGGCAAGCTGATCGCGCGGGTCGATCCGGCGCGCGAGGGGCAGACGTTCGTGGCCAGGCACGTGTCGTTCGAGTCGCCGAGGGTGCGGCCGGCCGACCTGGCGGGGGTGCGGGAGGCGCTCTGGTCGGCGGCGAGCTGGGTGGGGTGCACCGACGTGCGGGTGGAGCGGGTCACCTCCGAGGCGCACGCCAAGCCGCTGCTCGACGCACTCCCTCTCGCCCTGCCCGACCTCCGCTGACGCGCCGGGCGGCCCGCTGACGGCAGACCCAGACGAAGCCGGGCGGCCCGCTGACGGCAGCCCCGGACGAAGCGGGGCGCCCCGGAAAGGGGCGCCCCGTTTGGTCACGCAGGGTGAGGGCGGAGCCTCAGGTGATCTCCAGCATGCGTTCGCGGACGGCGTAGACCACCGCCTCCATCCGGGAGTGCAGCTGTAGCTTGTCCAGGATGTTGCGCACGTGGTTCTTCACCGTGTTCTCGGAGATGAACAGCTGCTTGGCGATCTCGCGGTTGTTCATCCCCTTGGCCACCAGCCGCAGCACCTCCATCTCCCGGTCGGTCAACCGGGGTACGGGCAGCTGCGGCGGCCGCTCGGCCTCCTTGCGGCTCATGTTGGCGAACTCGGTGATGAGCTTGGCCGCCATGGCGGGGTTGATGAGCGACTGCCCCTCGTACACCCCGCGCACCGCGTCGGGCACCTCGTCGATCTGGACGTCCTTGAGCAGGTAGCCGGTCGCCCCCGCCTTGATGGCCTCGAAGAGGTCCTCCTCCTCGTCGCTGACCGTCAGCATGATGATCCGCGTGCTGGGCACCGACGCCTTGATGCCGCGGGTCGCCTCGATGCCGCCTTGGCGGGGCATCCTGACGTCCATCAACACCACGTCGGGCAGAAGACGATCGGCGAGTTCGACCGCCTCCTGACCGTCGCTGGCCTCGCCGACCACCTCGATGTCGTCCTCGGCGGCCAAAGCCAGCGCGAGGCTGCGCCTGATCAGCTCGTGATCGTCAACGATCATCACGCGGATCGGGTCGCTCATGCGGCCTCCTCAGCGGACCGCATCTGCCTGATGGCTCGCTCGCTCACGTGGCCGAGGCGCGCCGCCCCGGCTCGCTCGCTGCGCTCGCTCACGTCTCCTCCTCGTGGGGGGCCAGAGCCGTTGAACCGCCATGATGCCAGGCTTTTGCGGTCCTGGGGTGGTCGAGAGGATCTTCGTTGGCGTTGTTCAGGGCTCGACGAGCCGCAACACGCCGTAGTTGTAGCCGCGCCGGCTGTAGACGACGCTCGCCTGGCCGCTCTCCTTGTCGCGGAACAGATAGAAGTCGTGCCCGACCAGTTCCATCTCGAGGAGGGCCTGGTCGATGGTCATGGGTTCGGCTTTGTGGAACTTCTCCCGGACGACACATGGCCCGTCGCCGTCCATCTCGATGGGGACGATGTCGTCATAGGCCTTGTCGTCGGGCAGGAACTCCTCTTCGGACTCCGCCGGGGCGGGGGCGGGTATGGCCTCCGGCGTCGCTTCGTACACATCGGCGAGTGCGGCTGTCAGCTCCGCCACGGAAGGGGTCGCGTGGTTGCCGTGATGCACCTTGCGCCGGTCGGCGATGCGCCGCAGGCGACCTTCCAGCTTGTCGAGAGCGAGGTCGAGGGCGGCGAATCGGTCGTCGGCCGAGGCCTCGGCGCGGACCGCCGGTCCGCGGGAGTGAATGGTCAGCTCGACACGCTCGCGCTGGTCGGCGAGGCGGGGGTTGCGCTCCTTCGACACCTCCACATCCACTCGGATGAGCTTGTTGTCCAGACGTTCGATCCTGGCCAGCTTGGTCGTCACATGGTCTCGGAACCGGTCACTCACTCCTGTGTGCCGTCCCTTGACGATGATGTCCATGCAACAGCCCCCCTTCGTCTAACGACTGAGACAGAGCGCCCGGCGACGTGCATGCCAGGCGTGGTCTAGTTTCACCGTTACCCTCTTTCGACACGTCGTCACCAATGGCTCCAGTGGCACCCGTTCGGCCGACCTGGTCTTCGACCCCACATCCGCCTGCTGAGGGGTTCGCGGCTCCGTGCCACTACTGCCCTTCTCTTCTTGGCGAGGGACATCTGGACCCTCGGGAAGGCAGGACTTACCTCTAAGCCGCACCGTGATCAGTCGACAAAAAGTCGCTTTACGTGGACCGTTTCGCCTGCGGCTGGCATCGGCTAGCAGAGCCGGGACCCCCGGCTCTGCGCAACCACGGACCCGAACGGGTGCCATGTCAGAACGCTATCCGCATCAGGACCGAATGTCAGCCTGAGGATCGCCCAAAAGATCACTTTCCGTGATTTTATTCGGCTCCTCAAGGGGTAGAAGATGCCCCCTTTGACGGTTGAACACACCTTTCGACCTGCCTCTCCAGACGGATGAGCTGCGCAGAAGGAAGGGACATGTGGCGAACCGGGGAGGCCACGGACTTGGCGTTCTCTTTACCCTCCGTGAGGAAATCCGGTGGACCGTGTCGGCGTGTCGCGGCGACGGTCACCGCGGCGGCCACCTCCGCTCCCGTCGCACGTACCGCTCTGGCCGCCTCCGCGAGCGTCGCCCCCGTGGTGACGACGTCGTCCACGATGACCATGGACGCGCCTGAGCGGCCGCCCAGGCGGCCTTTACCCACGGGGTCGGCTCGCAGGGAGGAGGCGAGGTTGGCGGCCCGCTGCGCGGCGCTCAGGCCCGCCTGATCGGCGACCCGCCTGCCGTGCCGGAGGTCGGTGCGGAGAGTGACCTCCCGGCCGAGCCCGCTCAGCTGCCGTACGGCGAGCGCGGCCAGACGGCGGACCGGGTCGTGCCCCCTGGCCCGTACGGCACGCCCGGCGCTCGGCACGGGCACGACGGCCAGGGCACCCTCGGGGACGGCCGTGGCCAGGGTGAAGGCGAGGGCGTGGGCCAGCGGGACGGCCAGCGCCGTACGGCCGCGCTCCTTGTAATGGAGGATCGCCTGGCGGGCCGCGCCCTCGTAGAGGGTCGCCGACCAGCAGGCGGGCAGGCCGGCGGGGGCGGGACGGGGCGCGCGGGGGGCGGGGGCGACGACCAGGCAGGCGTCGCACAGCAGGCTGCCGCGCCTGTCGCAGCCGACGCAGCGGGTGGGCAGGAGGAGGTCCAGCACGGGGTCCAGCATGGAGGCCGGCACCGACAGAATCCCGGCGCGGGCGGCCGGGCCTCCGGGGTGGAAGGTCGAGGCCGGCACCGGCAGAACCGCCGGTCAGGGCGGATGCCGGCGGCTCCGGAGGAGCGCGTCAGTCCAGGGGGAAGGTCGGTGACTGGGTGCCGGCCTGGACCTTGGTGTCGACCCACTTGTCCTGGACCAGCTCCAGCACCTTGCCGCCATCCTCGCCGTCGGTGCCGGCGACCAGCCGCTCGTTCAGGGCCGAGATGGACGTGATCCGCTTGTCCGCCGCCAGCTGCCGCAGCTGCCCGTTGCTGATGTCGATCTCCGTCGGCGTGCTGCCCGAGCTGCTCCCCACCAGCGCGATCAGGTGCTCGGAGTCACTCCAAGCCAGGTCCTTGATCTCCTCGGTCTCCCCGGTGGTCAGCAACGTCTGGAAGTGGTCGAGCCGGTCGCCCGCGATCACACCCACCATGACCGACAGCGCGCCGCCGTCGGAGACGACGGCCGCCACGCGGGTGCCGTCCCGCGCCACCTTGAACGCGGTGACCCGCTTGCCGTTGAGCTCGGGCGCGGCGACGCGCGTCACCGGCTGCTCGTGGTTGGAGCTGTCGTGGCGCAGCACGTAGGAGGTGTGGTCGTCGATCCTGTCGACCGTCCACAGCGTGCCGTTCCAGTTCCAGCTCGGCGGCGTCAGGTCGGTGCCCTTGATCGCCTCCTGCCACTGGCTCTCCGGCGAGAGCCGGTTGGTCCAGATGCTGCGCCCGTCGCTCTTCAGCGCGGCCACGTACTCGGTCGGGTCTCCCTTGGCGAGGGGGCCTGGCGCGATCGCGGGCTCCTTGTACTCCTCGCCGAGCTGGCCGACGGGTCCGGGGACGGCCAGGCCCGCGCCCTTGGCGCCGAGCCACATCAGCTGGCCGTTCTGGACGAAGTAGACCTTGCTCTCCGGCGGGCGCGGCCAGCCGTCGTTGTCCTTGGGCCCGATGACCAGCGGGGTGGAGTCGTAGAAGGTGTCGCCGTTGAGCCGCACCTCGATGCTGCGGCCCTTGGTCACCTCGCGCAGGCTCCACTGCAGCTGCTTCATCAGCGCCTCGGCCGGTGGCGGGTCCTGCTTGAACCGCCCTTCGAGGTAGACCACGACCGACTCCTCGCCGGGCGTGATCCGGTCGAGGCTGATGCCCTCGAACGCGGTGGACACGGCGCCTTCGAGCGACTCGCTCGGCCCTTCGAGCAGCCTGTCGACGATCGTCTCCGCCAGTGACCTGGTGGGGTTGATCGGCAGCCAGACGTGGTCGACGACGGGCAGCGCGCCCGGGTCGTCCAGCGAGCCGGACCCGCCGAGGAAGTAGATGTCGGCCGGCTCGTAGGCCCTGCGCACGTCGGCGGCGGTGAGCAGCATCAGCCCGTTCCTCAGCCTGGCGACCCGGTAGCCGTCCGGGGTCTTGGCCACCATGAACTGCAGGGTCAGCTTCTCCCGCTTGGGCTCGTACCAGCCGTCGTCGTGGATGACGGCGATCTGGGTGGCCTCGAGCTGCACGATGTCGTCGCCCACCGGCTGGTAGGTGGGGTTGTCCTCGACGACGAGGACCGAACCGTCCGGCTTCCAGGCGCGCTTGGCCTCGGGCGTGAGGTACTCGCGCAGGATCTTCTGCTCGACGTCGTCGAAGCTGGCCATGGAGGCCTGCAGCCCCTTGACGGTCCTGACGGCGTCCCACTCCTTCTGGGGCGGTGTGGCGACCATGCGCTGGAACGGCTTGCTCAGCGAGTCGGCCGCGTCGGCGGGGGTCACCTGCTCGGGTGGGCCGCCCACCGAGATCACCGAGCAGGCGGAGCCGCCGCACATCACGCTCGCCGCCATCACGGAGGCCAGGATCCTCCTACTCCGCATGGAAGACCCCCTCCCCCACCACCGGTGAGAGGACCGGCGTGATGTGCCCGCGCCACGTCCGCCGCATCTCCACCTCCGGCGGCACGAGCGAGAGCGGCGAGCCCTTCAGCTCGGCCCCCGCCGTGCGCGGCAGGGTGAGCCTGAACTGCGAGCCCTCCCCGGGCGAGCCCCACGCCTGCAGCCAGCCTCCGTGCAGCATGGCGTCCTCGCGCGAGATGGCCAGCCCGAGCCCGGTGCCGCCGATGGTGCGCGCCCGCGACGGGTCGGCCCGCCAGAAGCGGTCGAAGACCATCTGCTCCTCGCCCGGCTTGAGGCCCACGCCGTGATCCCGTACGGCCACGGCCGCCGAGTCGCGGTCGGCGCCCACCGTGACGACGATCTCGCGCCCCTCGCCGTGCTCGATCGCGTTGAACAGCAGGTTACGCAGGATCCGCTCGACCCTGCGGCTGTCGATCTCGACCATGCAGGGCTCGCTGGGCAGCCGCAGCTCGAAGCGGGTGCCGTGCCGTTCGGCCAGCGCCTCGGAGTCGGCCACCGCGCGCAGCACCACGTCGCGCACGTCGGTGGAGTCGAGGTCGAGCGTGGCCGCTCCCGCGTCGTAGCGGCTGATCTCCAGCAGGTCGGCCAGCATCGACTCGAACCGCTCGAGCTGCGCCTGCATGAGCTCGGCCGAGCGCGCGGCCATCGGCTCGAAGTCCTCACGGGCGTCGTAGAGCAGGTCGGCGGCCATGCGCACGGTCGTCAGCGGGGTGCGCAGCTCGTGCGAGACGTCGGAGACGAACTGCCGCTGCACCTGCGACAGCTCCTCCAGCTGATGGATCTTGAGCGCCAGGTTGGCGGCCATCTCGTTGAAGGAGGTGGCCAGGCGGGCCAGGTCGTCCTCGCCGCGTACCTTGAGCCGCTCGTCGAGGCGCCCGGAGGCGAGGCGTTCGGCGGCCTGGCGGGCCAGCCGTACGGGGGTCACCACCTGGCGGGTGACCAGGGAGGCGATGGCGCCGAGCAGCAGCACCAGGCCGATGCCCACGACCACGACCACCTGTCTGACGATGGAGAGCAGCGACTCCTCGTCGGTGAGCGGGAAGAAGTGGTAGATCTCGTAGCCGTCGTCGATGAAGGCGCCCACGACCAGGGTAAGCTGCGGTTCGGTGCTGGGGGCGAACTTGAGCCGGTAG
This sequence comes from Nonomuraea sp. NPDC004354, assembly GCF_053602555.1. Lineage (NCBI taxonomy): Bacteria > Bacillati > Actinomycetota > Actinomycetes > Streptosporangiales > Streptosporangiaceae > Nonomuraea > Nonomuraea sp. NPDC004354. The sequence goes on from NZ_JBSGDV010000012.1 coordinate 130,704, forward strand.
ACGCCCTGCAGGGGGTCGTTGAGCACGCCCTTGTCGCGCTTGAGGAGGAGCCGGTTGCGCAGGTCCTCGGGGACGTCGGTGGGCAGGACGCTGCCGGTGGCGCGTGACTGCCCCGGTTCGGTCGGGTTGAGCACGAGCAGCTGGTAGCGCTTGCGCCAGCCGTTCTCGCCGGTGCCGATGATGCTGTTGACGGCCGCGTCGAGCGGGCCCTCGGCGACCGCCGGGCCCTCGCCCTGTTTGGGCGGTTCGATGGGCTCGGCGTCGAGGGCCGCCGCGATGGCCACCCGGTCGGCGGTGGCCTCGTTGGCCGCCGACAGCTTGCGGCCGTTGAGCACCGAGGTGTTGATCTCCTGGACCAGGAAGACGCCGAGCACCGCCACCACGGTCACCGAGATCACCAGCGTGCTGGTGATGACCTGGAGCTGCAGCGACCGCCGCCAGGTGCGCCGGACAGCGCTTGCCGCACGCCGAGCCCGCCGCCGGACGCCACCCAGAATCTGGCGAAGCGTCCTGCGACGGATCCTGGTCTTCGACGGAGGCATGAGCGGAGGGGAGGTCAGGCAGGACCGGCTTTGTAGCCCACGCCGCGGACCGTCACCACGATCTCGGGGTGCTCGGGGTCCTTCTCGATCTTGGCGCGGAGGCGCTGGACGTGCACGTTGACCAGGCGGGTGTCGGCGGCGTGCCGGTAGCCCCACACCTGCTCGAGCAGCACCTCGCGGGTGAAGACCTGGCGCGGCTTGCGGGCCAGCGCGACGAGCAGGTCGAACTCCAGCGGGGTGAGGTTGATGGTCTCCTCGCCGCGCTTGACGGAGTGGCCCGCCACGTCGATGGTGATGTCGCCGATCTGCAGGATCTCGGGCGTCGGCTCGTCGGTACGGCGAAGGCGCGCGCGCACCCTCGCCACGAGCTCCTTGGGCTTGAACGGCTTGACGATGTAGTCGTCGGCACCGGACTCCAGACCGAGCACGACGTCGATCGTGTCGCTCTTGGCGGTGAGCATGACGATCGGAACCCCCGACTCAGCCCTGATCCTGCGCGCCACGTCGATGCCGTCCGCCCCCGGCAGCATCAGGTCGAGCAGGACCAGATCCGGGCGCGTATCCCGGAACGCGTCGAGGGCCTTGTCGCCGTCGGAGACGAAGGACGGTTCGAAGCCTTCGCCCCGCAGGACGATGCCGAGCATCTCGGCGAGAGCGGCGTCGTCGTCGACAACCAGCACGCGACCTTTCATGGCCCCTCATTCGTTCTACGCATTGTGGGACATACCCGCACGGTTGCTGAAGGTTACCCTTGCCAGGCTCATGGCATAACCATCAGACCATTGAAAGCCGAATTTTAGACTTCCTGGTAACCCCCGTAATCTCAGTCTGCAAGACCAGGGTGGGTTTCGGCCATCCCCGAAGACCGACTACACCAACGAGCCGCCCATCATGCCAGGATTGGTGTATGTCAGACGGTCACGAGACGCCGCCCGGCTGGTCGGCTGAGCAGCCCCCGCCCTACCAGGCGCCCGGATCCCCCTACAGCGGCCCGGCCCCGTCCGCCTGGCAGCAGCCGGCTTCCCCGCCGCCGCCCCCGCCTCACGCCAACCCAGGCTACGGTCACCCACCCCCAGGGTACGGCTACGCGCCGCCGCCCGCGCTCCGTCCCGGGATCATCCCGCTGCGACCGCTGCGCCTCGGCGACATCTACGACGGCACGATCAAGCTGATCAGGTCGAACCCGAAGGCGGTGCTCGGCCTGTCGGCGATCGTGGCGGCGGTGGCCTCCGTCCCCGTCTCGATCGGGCAGGCGCTGGCGTTCCGCTCGCTGGGCAGCGTGCTGACCGACCCGGCCGCCGCCGACGCCGCCACGCTGGAGGGCGGCGGCTTCCTGTCGCAGACGCTCCCCACGATCATCTCCGCGGTGGTGAGCCTCGTCGCGGTCACGATCCTGACCGGCGTGCTCACCAGGATCCTCGGCCGGGCCGTCTTCGGCGGGAAGATCACCGCCGGCGAGGCGTGGCGGCTGGTCGCGCCGCGGGTGCCCGCGCTGTTCGGGGTGACGTTCCTGATCATGGGCATCGCGCTGCTGCCGGCCGTCCCGATCGCCCTGATCGTCGTCGCGCTGGCGGCGGCGGGGTCGCCGGGCGCGGCGGCCGGGCTCGCCCTGCTGTCCCTGCTCTTCTACATCTGCTACGCGCTGGCCGTCAACGCGCGCTTCGCCTTCGCGGCGCCCGCCGTCGTGCTCGAAGGGCTCGGCCCCGTGCAGGCGTTGCGCCGCTCGTGGCGGCTGGTGAGCGGCGACTTCTGGCGGGTGCTGGGCATCCTCCTCCTCACGATGCTCCTCGCCTACCTGGTCAGCATGGTCATCAGCTTCCCGTTCGGGCTGATCGCGGGCGTCGTCGCGCTGATGGGCGGCGGCTCCACGGGCGCGACCATCCTGGTAGCCGCGGTGTTCGCCATCGGCAGCACGCTCGGCGCGATGATCACCTACCCGCTGCAGGCGGGCGTGGCCGGCCTGCTCTACACCGACAGGCGGATGCGCAGCGAGGCCTTCGACCTGGTCCTGCAGACCGCCGCGCTCGAGCAGCAGCGCCAGGGTTGGGTGCACGCCTCGGCCGACGACCTCTGGCATCCGTCGAACGCGCGCAGGCCGTGACCCCTCCTGGACGAGAGGAGGCCCAGCGCAGGGCCGCCGAGGAGCTGGCCAGGCCCGAGTACGCCCACGAGCCGCTCCCCGACCGGCTCTGGCGCATGCTCCAGCAGTTCCTCGGCGACCTGACCGACTTCAAGACCGGCGACAACCCCGTCGGGGCCGTCCTCGCGGCGGTGCTGCTCGTCCTGGTCGTCGTGGTGGCCGTCGCGGCCATGGTGTGGCTGTCGCGCCGGTCGGCGCGCACCCGCGCCGCCGCGCCAGGCGACCTGTTCGGCGGCAGGGCGATGACCGCCGCCGAGCACCGGCTGGCCGCCGAACGGCTGGCCGGGGAGGGCCGCTGGGCCGAGGCCGTCCAGGAGCGCCTGCGGGCGATCGCCCGCGACCTGCAGGACCGCGCGCTGGTCGACAACCTTCCTGGGCGCACCGCCGACGAGCTGGCCGCCGAGGCGGGCCGGTCGCTGCCTGCCTTCGCCGGCGAGCTCGCCGCCGCCGCGCGCGCCTTCGACGACGTCGCCTACGGCGGCGTGCCCGGCACTCCTGAGGCCTACGCGATGCTGCGCGAGCTGGACGAACGGCTGCGCGCGGCGAGGCCGGTGGCACCGTGAGCGTTCCTGTCTCTCCCACCGCCGCCGGGCTGTGGCGGCGCTCCAGGGCGGCCGTGCTCGTCGGGCTGCTCGTCGTCGTGACGGCCGTCGTGGGCGCGTTGATCGCCGGCGGCGAGAAACCCGGGCACTACCTCGACCCGGCCGACACCTCGCTGGGCGGCGCGAAGGCGCTGGCACGGCTGCTCGCCGCGCAGGGCGTGCGCGTGGACAGGGTCGACTCGGTGGCGGTCGCCGAGTCGCTGGGCCGCGAGGGCGAGCGGGTGCTGTTGGTCGCGGCGCCGTGGAGCGGCGGCTTCGACGAGGCCGAGCGGCTGGCCGCGATCCCGGGCGACCGGGTGGTGGTGGGCGAGCAGCCGTACTTCGACGTGCTCGCGCCCGACATCGTGGCCGAGGAGAAGGTGCGGCTGCGCTCGCGGGAGCCCGGCTGCGACCTGCCCGCCGCCCACGTCGCGGGCAGCGCCTTCCTGGGCGGCCGGACGTTCGAGGCGGGCGGCACCTCCTGCTACGACGGATCGCTCATGGTCGCGGGTACGGTCACCGCGGTCGGCAGCGGCGAGTTCATGACCAACCAGCGCCTGGCCGAGGACGGCAACGCGGCGCTGGCGCTGCACCTGCTGGGCACGCGGAAGGCGGTGACGTGGCTGGTGCCCGCGCCGGTTCCGCCGGGCGGCGAGCCGGTGGCCGGACCCGGCGGCAGGACCATCGAGGAGCTGCTGCCCGACAGCGTCCCGTGGGCGGTGCTGATGGCGGCCGTCGCGGTCCTGCTGACCGCGTTCTGGCAGGCCCGGCGCCTGGGCCCGGTGGTGGCCGAGCGGCTGCCCGTGGTCGTCAGGGCGGCCGAGACCGTGGAGGGCAGGGGACGCCTCTACAACGCCCGCAGGGCCAGGCTCCAAGCCGCCGAGGCGCTGCGCGGCGGCGCCCTCGACCGGCTCGTCCCCCGGCTCGGGCTCGGCTCGGGCGCGGGCGCCAACGAGGTCGTCGCGGCGCTCGCCGTACGGACGGGGCAGGACCCCGGCAGGCTCGCGACGGTTCTGTACGGCCCGCCGCCGGCCGGCGACGCAGAACTCGTGGCCCTGGCTGGATACTTGGACGAGATCGAGAGGCAGGTACGTGAACACTGAGGAGACCACCCGCGTGGCGGGGCGCGGCGACGTCGCGCGCGAGGCGCTCGGAGCGCTGCGCGCCGAGGTGGCCAAGGCCGTCGTCGGCCAGGACGCGGTGGTGACGGGGCTGGTCATCGCGCTGCTGTGCAGGGGCCACGTGCTGCTGGAAGGCGTGCCGGGCGTCGCCAAGACGCTGATGGTGCGCACGCTCGCGGCGGCCATGTCGCTCGACTTCAAGCGCGTGCAGTTCACGCCCGACCTGATGCCGGGCGACGTGACCGGCTCGCTGATCTACGACGCGAAGACGGCCGAGTTCGAGTTCCGCGAGGGCCCGGTCTTCACCAACCTGCTGCTCGCCGACGAGATCAACCGCACGCCGCCCAAGACGCAGGCCTCGCTGCTGGAGGCGATGGAGGAGCGGCAGGTCAGCGTCGAGGGCGACGCGCGGCCGCTGCCCGACCCGTTCGTGGTGTGCGCGACGCAGAACCCCGTGGAGTACGAGGGCACCTACCAGCTGCCCGAGGCGCAGCTCGACAGGTTCCTGCTGAAGCTGACCGTGCCGCTGCCGCCGCGCGATCAGGAGATCGCGGTGCTCGAACGGCACGCGCGCGGCTTCGACCCTCGCGACCTGACCCAGGTCAAGCCGGTCGCCTCCGCCGACGACCTGGCGGCCGGACGCGACGCGGTCGCCGCCGTGCACGTGGCGCCCGAGGTGCTCGGCTACATCGTCGACCTGGCCAGGGCCACCAGGCAGTCGCCGTCGCTCCAGCTCGGCGTCTCGCCGCGCGGCGCGACCGCGCTGCTGGCGGCCTCGCGGGCGTGGGCGTGGCTGTCCGGCCGTACCTATGTGACACCTGACGACGTGAAGGCGTTGGCCAGGCCCGCGCTGCGGCACCGGATCCAGCTGCGGCCCGAGGCGGAGCTCGAGGGCGCGACCCCCGACGGCCTGCTCGACGGCATCCTGGCCGCCGTGCCGGTTCCCCGCTGATGGCGCTGACAGGACGTGTGGGGCTCGTCGCGGCGCTCTGCGTCGTGGTGGTCCTGCTCGCGCCCGGCCCCGGCTACGCGGTGGCCGCCTGCTGCCTGCTGCTGGCCGCGGCCGTCGTGGTGGACCTGCTGTTCGCCGGATCGGTGCGGGCGCTCAGGTTCACCCGCTCGGGCGACACGACGGTACGGCTCGGCCAGACGGCCACCGTCTCGCTCGTCGTGGAGAACCCGGGGCCGCGCCGGGTGCGTGGCGTCCTGCGCGACGCCTGGCCGCCCTCGGCCGGGCTCGCGACCCGATCTGTGCCGCTCGACGTGCCCGCGGGCGAGAGGCGGCGGATCGACCTGGCGCTGACGCCCACGCGCCGCGGCGACCGCTCGTCCGTCGCGGTGACCGTGCGCGCGCTCGGCCCGCTCGGGCTGGGCGCCCGTCAGGGCGACCACAGCGCGCCGTGGACCCTCAGGGTGCTGCCGCCGTTCCTGTCACGCAAGCACCTGCCCTCACGGCTGGCGCGCTTGAGAGAGCTCGAAGGCAGCCATCCCGCGCTGGTCAGAGGGCAGGGCACGGAGTTCGACTCGCTGCGGGAGTACGTGGTCGGCGACGACGTGCGCTCCATCGACTGGCGGGCCACCGCCCGCCGCAACGACGTGGTGGTGCGCACCTGGCGGCCCGAGCGCGACCGGCGCGTGCTGATCGTGCTCGACACCGGGCGCACCTCCGCGGGCCGCCTCGACGCCGGTTGGCCCCGCCTCGACTGGTCGATGGACGCGGCCCTGCTGCTGTCCGCCCTGGCCGCCAAGGCGGGCGACCAGGTCGACTTCCTCGCCTACGACAGGGCCGTACGCGCGTGGGTGGCCGGCGCCTCCCGCACCGAGCTGCTGTCGGCGCTGGTGAACGTCATGGCGCCGATCGAGGCCTCGCTGGTGGAGTCCGACGCGCCGGGGATGGTCGCCGCGATCCTGGCCAGGGCCAGGCGGCGTGCCCTGGTGGTCGTGCTCACCGACCTCAACGCCGCCGCGCTGGAGGAGGGCCTGATGCCGGTGCTGCCGCAGCTGTCGGCCAGGCACCTGGTGCTGGTCGCGGCCGTCTCCGACCCGCGCGTCGCCGAGATGGCCGCCGGCAGGGGTACGGCCGAGCTGGTCTACGACGCGGCGGCGGCCTCCCGCGCCGTCGCCGAGCGCAGGCGCATCACGGCCCGGCTCAGGGGCCATGGCGTGGAGGTCGTGGACGCCCTGCCGGAGGACTTCGCGCCCGCCCTCGCCGACGCCTACCTGGCGCTGAAGGCGGCCGGACGCCTCTAACCGCGCCGGGATGACCCGCAGGGGCGGCCGGACAGCTCTTAGCCGCGCCGCGTGACCTGCAGGGGCGGCCGGACTGCTCTTAGCGGCGCCGCATGACCCGCAGGGGCGGCCGGACGGCTCCGGCCAGGCCGGACGGACCGCTGGGCGGGGGCGGCTTTTCGCGTGTCAGGCCGTGGGAACGACGTCCGGCGCCCGCTCCAGGTCGCCCGTCTCGCCGGCCCGCTCGGCCTTCCGCCCGAACCAGCCGATGTAGGCGAGGAAGGCCACCAGCGCCAGTACCCCGATGCCCACCCGGGCCCACGTCGGCAGGCCCGAAGGAGTGACCAGCGCCTCGATCAGCCCCGACACGAACAGCACCACCACCAGCCCGACCGCCACGCTGACCACCGCCCTGCCCTGCTCGGCCAGCACGTCGATCCGGCGGCGCGCGCCCGGCGCGACGACCGTCCAGCCGAGCCGCATGCCGACGGCCGCGGCCAGGAACACCGCCGTCAGCTCGAGCAGACCGTGAGGAAGGATGAGGCCGAAGAAGACGTCGAGCTTGCCCCGCGAGGCCATGAGCCCGCCGGAGATCGCCACGTTGGCCGCGTTCTGGAACAGGATCCACGGGATGGGCAGGCCGAGAAAGATGGCGTACACGATGACCTGCATGGACACCCACGCGTTGTTGATCCACACCCGGCTGGCGAACGACGCGGCGGGATTCTCCGAGTAGTAGTCGGAGAAGTCGTGCTCGACGAGCTGCTTGATCTCCTCGGGCGTGCCGATCGCGGCCTGCACCTCGGGGTTGCCCGCCACCCACGCGCCCATGATCCACGAGAGGGCCAGGAAGGCCAGCGCCGTGATCGCCCACCACCATCTGGCGCGGTAGGCCACCACGGGGAACGACACGGTGAAGAACCGCACGAACTCCCGCCACACGGGCACGTGCGCACCCGTCACCGCCGAGCGGGCCCTGGCCACGAGCGCCGACAGCCGTCCGACGAGCATCGCGTCCTGGGCGTCCGAGCGCACGATCGACAGGTGGGTGGACACCCGCTGGTAGAGCTCGACCAGTTCGTCCACTTCCGCGCCGGTCAGCGACCTGCGTCGCCGTACCAGATGCTCCAGGCGATCCCAGGCCGGGCGATGCGCGGCGACGAAGGCGTCAATGTCCACCGGGACATTCTGGCACTAGGCTCCCCTTATGTCCGAGGTGGTAACCGGCGACGCGGTCGTCGTGGAGGTGCGGGTAGCGCAGCCGCCCATCAGGGCCGTGGCGCTCGCGATCGACATGATCGTGCAGATCGTGCTTCTGGTCGGGGCCGTGACACTGGTCTTCTCCGCCTCCATCGTGTCCGACCCCGCCCTCGCCGCCGCGGTGTCGATCCTGATCAGCGTCCTGGTGATGGTCGGCTACCCGGTCGTCTTCGAGACGGCGACGCGGGGGCGCAGCCTCGGCAAGCTCGCGCTCGGCCTGCGGGTGGTCAGCGACGACGGCGGGCCCGAGCGGTTCCGGCAGGCGCTGTTCAGGGGGCTGGCCGGGGTGCTGGAGTTCTGGACGTTCTTCGGCGCGCCCGCGCTCATCGCCTCCCTGGTCTCGCAGCGGGGCAAGCGGCTCGGCGACGCGTTCGCCGGCACGATCGTGATCTCCGAGCGCGGGCCGAGCGGGACGTCGCAGCCGGTTCTCATGCCGCCCGAGCTGAGGGGATGGGCGCAGACGCTGGAGCTGTCCCAGCTGCCGGACGAGGTGGCGGGGGCGGCCCGGCAGTACCTCTTGCGATGGCATGACCTGTCGCCCGCCGTCCAGCACGAGATGGGGGTGCGGATCGCCACCCAGGTCGCGGCCTACGTGACGCCCCCGCCGCCGCCCGGGGTGCCACCGCACGCGTACCTGAGCGCGGTGCTGGCCGAACGCCGTCGGCGGGACCATGCGCGCCTGGGTTATCCACAGGGCGCTCCTCATGCCGCCGGTCGTCCACAGGCTGCGCCGCGACCGCCGTCCATGCCGTACGGCGGGCCGTACGCTGCTCCGCATGCCCCGGCCGCACCACCACCCCCCTCGCAGCCCTGGTCCGCCCCTGGCTCCGCGCAGCCTGCGCCCGGCCGGTCCGGTCCCACGGGCGCTCCGCCGTCGGGTCCCGCGCCGGGCACGACCACCCCGCCCGGCCCCACCCCGGGCGGCTTCGCCCCACCCCAGTAACCGGGCCCTGCCTTCGTCGAGTGTCGCCAGGTGCGGGCGCCTCCCGGCATCCCGGGAGTGCCGTCGGACGCGCGGCTTGGCTTGTCGGGCGCGCGCCTCGCCGGCACCCCGGCACCCCGGCACCCCGGCACCCCGGCACCCCGGCACCCCGGCACCCCGGCACCCCGGCACCCCGGCACCCCGGCACCCCGGCACCGGGGAATGTTCTCGGGTGCGCGGATCGCCGGCACCTCGGTCTTCCGCCGACCGCCTCCGGGCGGGCCGTCCTGCGCGAAGGGCGGTGCCGCGCCGTACCGTGCGACGGCGCGGCACCGGAAGGGTCAGAAGGGCAGCTGGGTTTAGACGAAGCCGTTGTAGTAGTACGCCGACCACGACCCGCCTGCCCGGCGCGGCTTCAGCGCGCCACGGTCGAAGTAGCCGATCTCCTTGGGGCTGGCCGAGTCGGTGAAGTCCCAGATCGAGACGCCGCCCTGGTACCACGCCTGCACCATGATGTCCTTGCCCTTGACGGGGATCAGCGAGCCGTTGTGCGCCACGCAGTTCTCCGCCGCCCCCTGATGGCGGGGGATCTTGAAGTACGCCTTGTGCGTCAGCTGCCCGTCCACGATGTCGAAGATCGCGTCCGCGCCGCGCTGCCCGCCGACCCGCTCGTTACACGTGGCCGACATGCCTCCGCCGAGCTCGTCGGTGAAGACCACCTTCGTCCCGGTGTTGTTGAAGGTCGCCGAGTGCCAGAAGGCGAAGTTCTCGTCGGTGACCGTCGCCGTCACCTTGGGGCGCTCACGGTCGGAGATGTCCATCAGCACGCCGTCGCCCATGCAGGCACCGGCGGCCAGGTTCTTGGAGGGGAAGACGGTGATGTCGTGACATCCGCTGGTGGGCAGCAGCAGACCGTTCTGCTGCTCGTTGCCGCCGTCGGGGAAGAGCACGGGCGTCGCGACGACCTTCGCGGCGGCCGGCTTGTCCAGCGGCACCTTGACGATCGAGATCTTGTCGTGGGGCGGCTTGCACTCGGCGAAGACGGGGGCCGGCATGTACGAGGAGACATACAGATAGACCGACTTACCCGACTTACCGGGCACCAGCGTGTGCGTGTGCGAGCCACAGGCCGTCTCGACCGCCTTCACGTACTTCGGCCGGGACTTGTCGCTGATGTCGAAGATCCTGATGCCCTCCCACGACGCCTTGCTCGTGGGCACGCCGTAGTCGCTCGAACAGGACTCGCCGTCGCGGGGGTCGTCCACCGACAGGAAGAGGAGGTCGCCGTGCACCGAGATGTCGTTCTGCGCGCCCGGGCAGTTCACCTGGCTGACGACCTTGGGCTTCACCGGGTTCTTGATGTCGTAGATCGTGAAACCGTTGTAGTTGCCCTGGAAGGCGTAGCTGCCCTGGAACGCCAGATCGGAGTTGAACGCGTCAGCGCCCTTGAACGATCCCGTCTTGGGCAGGTTGGCCACGTGCTGGACGTTGGGGCTCTTGATGATCGTGTCAGCCGACTCCGCCTGCGCCGGCGTCGTGGCCGCCGCCAGAGTCAGGGCCATACCGGCCATCATGAACAAGCGGCCGAGTCTGGACGCCACCGAGACCTCCTGTCGAGACTAAACGATCAGACCGACCCACTATGTCACCACAAATCACCCTCAATCCGGCCCGATACCGAGCCGATACACCTCCCCCGGCAAACCTCCGTACGGCACGCCCTCCCACAGACCACTCCGCCCGCAACCCCAGTCACCCCATCCCCCCAGCTCAGACCCTCACGCCGGTTCTCCGGCCAGCCGAACAGCTCCCACATGTCCCCCGATCGCCACCCGGACTCACGCCCGCCCCGTCCTCCCACAGACCGCTCCGCCCTCAATCCCGGCCACCCAGTCGCCCCAGCTCAGACCGTCACGCCGGTTCTCCGGCCGGCCGAACAGCTCCCCACACGCCCTCCGGTCCCCCGCCACCCGGACCCACGCCCGCCCCTGCCCTCCCACAACCGCTCCGCCCGCAACCCCAGCCACCCCCGTCGCCCAGCTCAGACCCTCACGCGGTTCTCCGGCCAGCGACACAGCTCCCCACACGCCCTCCGTTCCCCCGCCGCCCGGACCCACGGCCCACAGGCCGCTCCTGTCACGCCGCCGACGAGTGTGACGCCTGCCGCGTCGTCCTGCGCGGCGAAGGGGACGGCCGGGCGCTGCGCCGGTTCGTGGACGCGCTCGGCGAGGCGACCGCCACGGTGTTCCCGGCCCGCACCGAGGCGATGGACGCGACACCCGCGTCGACGTCGAGGTGCTCCCGAGCGGACAGGTCTCCGTGCTCCTGTGGTGGCTGGAGTCCGGCTCACCGCGACTGCCGGCCGAAGCGGTCACGCGGATGCTGCTCGCGCTCTCCTCACGGGAGGTACTGGGCCAACGGCTCACGGGAGGTACTGGGCCAACGGCTCACGGGAGGTACTGGGCCGACGGCTTCGACGGCGAACCACCCACCACATTCACATGACACGGCTTCCCACCCCCGGGCAACACCACAGGAAAGCGGCGAGCCGCCAGGGATCTGCCCTGGCGGCTCGCCGAGTTGCGGAAGGAGGGGAAGGAACCTAGTCGCGGCCGTGCTCGGCGTACGACGGCTGCGTCTGGGCGTTCAGGAGGTCGAACTTGACGCTGTTGGCCTGGTTCGTGCGCGGGTCGTTGATCCGCAGCACGTCGAGCCCCAGGTTGAAGTCCGATCCGTAGATGTAGCCGTTGTAGTAGTACGCCGACCAGAAGCCGCCGGACAGCGGCGGAGCGGTGTTGTCGGGGCCGCGCTCGAAGAAGGCGATCTCCTGCGGGTTGGCCGAGTCGGTGAAGTCGACGACCGAGATGCCGCCCTGGTACCAGGCCTGGACCATGATGTCGCGGCCCTTGACCGGGATCAGGGAGCCGTTGTGGGCGACGCAGTTCTCGGTGTCCGCCTGGTGGCGGGCGATCTTGAAGTAGCCGCGACGCTCCAGCTTGCCGCCGACGATGTCGTAGTAGGCGTTGGCGCCCCGGTTGGCGCCGATGGCCGCGTTGCAGGTGGCACGGGTGCCGCCGCCGAGCTCGTCGGTGAAGATGACCTTGGTGCCCTCGTTGTTGAACGTCGCCGAGTGCCAGAAGGCGAAGTTCTCCGTGTCGCGGACGACCTCGGTGACGCGCGGGTGCTCGCGGTCGGAGATGTCGAGCAGGATGCCGTCGCCCATGCAGGCGCCGGCCGCGATGTCCTTCTCCGGGTAGGCGGTGATGTCGTGGCAGCCGCTGGTCGCCGACTTGCCGTTCGGGTACGGCAGCTGCACGCCCCCGTAGCCGTCCTCGTCGGGGATGCCGTCGCCGGTGATGTCCTTGGGCGGGAACAGCACCGGCGTGCCGACGACCGCGGCGGCCGTCGGGTTGTTCAGCGGCACCTTGATGACCGAGATCAGGTCGTGCGGCGGCTTGCAGTCAGGGAAGCTGGCGTTCGGGCTGTAGGACGAGACGTAGATGTAGACGTTCTCGCCCGTCTTGTCCGGCACCAGGGTGTTGGTGTGCGAACCGCAGTTGGTCTCGACCGACTTGATGTACGTCGGGTTGGTCTTGTCGCTGATGTCGAAGATCCGGACGCCCTCCCACGACTCCTTGATCGACGCGCTCTGCGACGTGCTGTTGCACGAGTCGTTGTTGCGGGAGGAGTCGACGGAGCCGAACAGCAGGTTGCCGTAGACGGACACGTCCATCTGGCCGCCCGGGCAGACCACCGAGCTGACGAGGGTGGTCTTCTTCGGGTGCTTGATGTCGTAGATCGAGAACCCGGCGTAGTTGCCGACGTAGGCGTAGTCGCCCTGGAAGGCCATGTCGGTGTGGATGTCGGTCAGTACGCCCGGCTTGGGCACGTTGGTGACGTGCTCGATGTTCGGGCTCATGACGATCTCGCCGGGGGCGGGGATGTCAGACGCCTGGGCGGGCAGCGCCGTCAGGACCAAGGCGCCTGCCGCTCCGAGCATGACGAGGGCTTTGCGGGGGGTGATCACTCAGTTGCCTCCATAAAGGGGACATAAATGTAGAGAATCTTCGCCCGCGACCCGTCTGATGACCAGCGTCCAGAATGTCAGATGATATTGCGCTTTGCCGTCTTTTTAATGATCACGGTTATGGTTTACAGTTCGCTCTCTCGACACAGGGAGGTCAGGTGCGCGCCGCGCTCATTGTCATCACTGGTACGGTGATCGCCCTCTCGGGCTGCAGTGGTGACAGCCGTCCCGTCGCCGCCACGGACACGTCGACGGCACCGGTGCTCGCGCCGGGCAAACCGGGCGAGCCGGCACGGACGCTGTCGCCTGCCGAGGCCGCGACCGCCGTTCCCACGCCCACGGCCAACGCGGCGGACGTCACGTTCATGCAGGACATGATCATTCATCACCGCCAGGCGCTCGACATGGCGATCCTCGCCCCGACCAGGGCCCAGTCGGAGAAGCTGAAGGGACTCGCCTCCCGGATCAAGGACGCGCAGGCCCCGGAGATCCAGTACATGACGACGTGGCTGCAGGAGCAGGGCCAGAAGGTGCCCGCCCACCACGCGGGGCACGCGACCATGCCGGGCATGGCCACCCCCGAGCAGATGGAGGCGCTGAAGGCGGCCTCCGGGGCGGCGTTCGACAAGCTGTTCCTGGAGTTGATGATCGCGCACCACAGCGGGGCGATCACGATGTCCACGAAGCAGCTCACCGAGGGCTCGCACCAGCGAATCTCCGAGCTGGCCACCGACATCGGCGCGGAGCAGACGGCGGAGATCCGGCGCATGCGGGAGATGCAGGCAGCCCTCTGACCGCTCCGTGAGGGCTGGCGGTACGGCCCGCACAGCCGTCCCGGCGACTCATCAGGGCCCCGTGGCGGAACGCACCGGTGGGACGCACGTCGCCGGGGCGCAGGAGCCCCTACGGGAAAGTCGCCGGCGTGCGGGAACCGTACGGGGAAGGTCGCCGGCGTGCGGGAGCCGTACGGGAAGAGAGGGCCCGCGCCGGTCGCGACGCGGGCCCTGCGAGGCGCGGTCAGTGGCCGCGGCTCCGGTACCTGGACTGGGTCTGCACGTTCAGCCGGTCGAACCTGACGCCGTCGGCCGAGTTCACCCACGGATCCCTCACCCTGAAGACGTCGAACCCGCGGAAGATCTCGCTCCCGTAGATGTAGCCGTTGTAGTAGTAGGCCGACCAGAAGCCGCCCAGCGTGAGCTGGGTGTCGTTGATCGGGCCGCGGTCGAAGAAGGCGATCTCGCGTGGACGGGACGAGTTGGTGAAGTCCCAGACCGACAGCCCGCCCTGGTACCAGGCCTGCACCATGATGTCGCGCCCCCTGACCGGGATCAGCGATCCGTTGTGGGCGACGCAGTTCTCGGTGCTCGTCTGGATCCTGGAGATCTTGTAGTAGCTCTTGAAGACGAGCTTGCGGCCGACGATGTCGACGATGGCGTCGGCGCCCCTGGTCGGGCCCTCGGCCGCGGTGCAGCGGGCTTGCGAGCCGCCGCCGAGCTCGTCGGTGAAGACCACCTTGGTTCCGGCGTTGTTGAAGGTCGCCGAGTGCCAGAACGCGAAGTTCGTGTCCCTGATCGTGTCGATGACCTTGGGGTGTTCCCTGTCGGAGATGTCGAGGAGGACGCCGTCGCCCATGCAGGCGCCCGCGGCGAGGTCCTTCTCGGCGTAGACGGTGATGTCATGGCAGCCGCTGGTGTCGGCCAGGAGGTTGGGCTGCTGGGTGCGGTCGTTGCCGCCCTCGGGGAAGATCACCGGCGTGTTCACCACGGCGGCCGCGGCCGGGTCGCGCACGGGGACCTTCACGACCGAGATGCGGTCGTGCGGCGGCTGGCAGTCGGGGAAGTCTGCCGCCGGGAAGTAGGACGAGACGTAGACGTAGAAGGCGTCACGCGACCTGCCCGGCACCAGCGTGTGGGTGTGGGAGCCGCAGCTGGTCTCGACGGACTTGACGTACTTCGGGTTGGCCCTGTCGCTGACGTCGAAGATCCGCAGGCCCTCCCATGAGCTCTTCTCGCGGGCCGACTGGCGCGTGCCGGAGCAGGAGTCGTCCTTCATCGACTCGTCGACGGAGGTGACCAGGATGTCCCCGTAGACGGTGACGTCCATCTGACCACCCGGACAGGTGACCGAGCTGACCAGCTTGGGGCGCTTGGGGTGCTTGATGTCGTAGATCGAGAATCCGCTGTAGCTGCCGACGTAGGCGTAGTCGCCCTGGAAGGCGATGTCGGTGTTGATCTGCACACCGGCGGGCAGATCGAGGTGGGCTTCGTGCCGGATGTTGTCACTCTTGGTGACCTCGTCGCCGGCCGAGGCGGGGACGGGAACAAGGGCGATCGCCACCACGATCCCGGCCAGGAGGGAGGATAAGCCACGCAGTCCCATGGAGCCTCCAGAGATGGAAATGTCCTGGATTATCCCTAGAGCCGGTGGATCAACCAAGTGATTGTCCGGGAACTGTCACACGAAAATCAGGAGCCCGTCCGCCAGGAGTGGAGGTAGTCCTCCTGCTCGGCGGTCAGCCGGTCGATCTCGATGCCCGCCGCCGCCAGTTTCAGCCGCGCCACCTCGATGTCGATGTCCTCGGGCACGTCGTAGACGCCCGGCGCCAGCCGTACGCGCTCGACGGCCAGCCAGGCGACGGCCAGCGCCTGGGCCGAGAAGGACATGTCCATGACGGCGGCCGGATGCCCCTCGGCGGCCGTGAGGTTGACCAGGCGCCCCTCGGCCAGCAGCAGCAGGCGGCGGCCGTCGGCGAGCACGTACTCGTCGGTGTTGGGCCGCACCCCCGGATTGAGCGCGACGGCCAGCCCCTCCAGCCCGCGCACGTCGACCTCGACGTCGAAGTGGCCCGCGTTGGCGAGGATCGCGCCGTCCTTCATCACCGACAGGTGCTCGGCCGTGATGACGTCGCGGTTGCCGGTGACGGTGATGAACAGGTCGCCGACCTGCGCGGCGGCCGCCATGGTGCGCACCTCGTAGCCCTGCAGGGAGGCGTCGAGCGCCTTGACCGGGTCGATCTCGGTGACGATCACCCGCGCGCCCAGGCCCTTGGCCCGCTCGGCGACGCCCCGCCCGCAGTAGCCGAACCCGGCCACCACGACCGTCCGGCCGGCGAGCATGACGTTCGTGGCGCGCATGATGCCGTCGAGCGTCGACTGGCCGGTGCCGTACCTGTTGTCGAACATCCGCTTCGTCCGCGTGTCGTTGACCGCGACGACGGGGAACCTCAGCGCGCCCTCGGCCGCCATCTGGCGCAGCCTGATGATGCCGGTGGTGGTCTCCTCACAGCCGCCGCTCACGCCGTCGAGCAGGTCGGTGCGCTCGGTGTGGAGGATGTTGACCAGGTCGCAGCCGTCGTCGAGGACGAGGTCGGGCGCCAGGTCGAGCGCTTGATGGATGTGGCGGTAGTAGGTCGCCCGGTCGACGCCCGCGCGCGCGTGGACCGCGATGCCGTAGTCCTTGAGCGCCTCGGCGACGTCGTCCTGGGTGGAGAGCGGGTTGGAGGCGGCCAGCGCGATCTCGGCGCCGCCCGCCTTGAGCGCGCCCATGAGGACGGCGGTCTCGGCGGTCACGTGCAGGCACGCGGCGATCCTGAGGCCGTCGAGCGGGCGCTCGCGCCCGAACCGCTCCCCGATCGCGGTGAGGACGGGCATCGCCCTCCCCGCCCACGCGATCCTCCGCTCTCCCACCACATCTCCAGTCTCTTGTACGGCAAGCCGGCCCGGCGCCACCGTGGTCACCGGTGACCGCCCGTCCATCACAGCACTCCAGCAGGACTCCGGTGGCCACCGTCACGTCGTATCGTGCACCGGCTTCCGCGGACGGCCGTCCCGCCGGCCGCCCGCCATCGGCTCGTCGGGGGCCGCGACAGGGCACCGGAACCCTGCCGCCAGGTCTTCGGGGCGCCGTGACGGCGGGGACCGGAGTCCTGCCGGGCGGCGCGCCCGCGGCGGGCGGTGACCCGGTGACCGCGCAGGCGCCAGGCCCGGCTTGCCGTACGGGCCCGGCCCCGCGAGAACGGAAACCCCGCCCGGCGCGACGGGTGCGGCCGGGATATGGGACGACGGCGGGTGCCCGGCCGGGCGCCCGCCGTCGGGAGGAACGTCAGTAGCGGTAGTGGTCCGACTTGTACGGGCCCTCGACGTCGACGCCGATGTACTCCGCCTGCGCCTTGGTCAGCGTCGTCAACTTGACGCCCAGCGCGTCGAGGTGGAGGCGGGCGACCTTCTCGTCCAGGTGCTTGGGCAGGGTGTAGACGCCGATCGGGTACTCCTCGGTCTTGGTGAAGAGCTCGATCTGCGCGATGACCTGGTTGGTGAAGGAGTTGGACATCACGAACGACGGGTGGCCGGTCGCGCAGCCCAGGTTCATCAGGCGGCCCTCGGCCAGCACGATGATGGAGTGGCCGTCGGGGAAGACCCACTCGTCGACCTGCGGCTTGATGGTGTTCCTGACGATCCCGGGGGTCTTCGCGAGCCCGGCCATGTCGATCTCGTTGTCGAAGTGGCCGATGTTGGAGACGATCGCCTGGTGCTTCATCTTGGCCATGTGGTCGGCCGTGATGATGTCGAAGTTGCCGGTGGTGGTCACGAAGATGTCGGCGATGCCGACGACCTCCTCCAGCGTGGTGACCTGGAAGCCGTCCATGGCCGCCTGGAGCGCGCAGATCGGGTCGATCTCGGTGACGATGACGCGGGCGCCCTGGCCGCGCAGCGCGTCGGCGCAGCCCTTGCCGACGTCGCCGTAGCCGCAGACCACGGCCACCTTGCCGCCGATGAGCACGTCGGTGGCCCGGTTGAGGCCGTCGATGACCGAGTGGCGGCAGCCGTACTTGTTGTCGAACTTCGACTTGGTCACCGAGTCGTTGACGTTGATCGCCGGGAACAGCAGCGAGCCGCTCTTGAACATCTCGTAGAGGCGGTGGACACCGGTGGTGGTCTCCTCCGTCACGCCCTTGATCTGCTCAGCGATCTGCGTCCACTTCTTGTCCTCGCCGACCGTGCGGGTGAGCAGGTCGATGATGACGTGCCACTCCTCCGGGTCCTCGTCGGAGGCGGCGGGGACGGCGCCGGCCTTCTCGTACTCGGCGCCCTTGTGGACCAGCAGCGTGGCGTCGCCGCCGTCGTCGAGGATCATGTTCGGGCCCTCGCCGCCGGGCCAGGTGAGCGCCTGCTCGGTGCACCACCAGTACTCCTCCAGCGTCTCGCCCTTCCAGGCGAAGACGGGGACGCCCTGCGGGTTGTCGACGGTGCCGTTGGGGCCGACGGCGACCGCGGCGGCGGCGTGGTCCTGGGTGGAGAAGATGTTGCAGCTGACCCAGCGGACCTCGGCGCCGAGCGCGACGAGCGTCTCGATGAGGACGGCGGTCTGGATGGTCATGTGGAGCGAGCCCATGATCTTCGCGCCGCGGAGGGGCTGGGAGGCCGCGTACTCCTTACGAACCGCCATGAGGCCGGGCATCTCGTGCTCGGCGAGCCGGATCTCCTTGCGGCCGAAGTCGGCAAGTGAAAGGTCGGCGACCTTGAAGTCCATCTGATTACCCCTCGATACACGAAGTTGTCGCCGTCGAGTTTAGGCGCCGGTTCTCCGAGCCGCATCTCGCGGGGGCTGAATCTTCCACAAGAATGTAAGGATGCGCATCACTGAGGCAGCGAGACGGTTGGGGATGTCCCCTCGCATGCTCCGCTACCGGGAGGCACTGGGACTGTTGCCGCCGGTCAGGGAGCAGGGCGCGCACCGCAGGTTCACCGAGGAGGACCTGACGGCCGTGGCCCAGGCCGCGGAGCTGGAGAAGCGGTTCGACGTCTCACCCGCCGAGCTGGCCTTCGCGTTGCGGGCGCTGGCCGAGCCGGCGGTGACCCAGGCCGTCAGGGACCTGGGCCTGCGGATCGGCCGCCTCCACGCGCCCAGGAGGGCACTGGACTTCGAGAAGGAGAAGGCGTTGCGACTGCTGCAAACCAGAGGCGCGAACGGACCGTCCAACCGGATATGAAGGCTCTCCTCACGGCCACCGCGCTGGCGGTGGTTCCCGCGCTCGCCCTGATGCCCGCGCAGGCGTCAGCGGCCTCCCCCACGGCCTCGACGGCCGCCTCGACGACCTCCGCAGCCGCCGCCTCAGGCGGCTCCTCAGGTGGGACGGTGAAGGTCTACTTCTCCGCCGACTTCGACGTCCCCGGCAAGGTCGTCGCCGTCACCAGGAAGGCGCCCGACCGCGGGGTGGCCACGTTCGCCATCCAGCAGCTCATCAAGGGCCCGACCAAGGCCGAGCGCAAGCGTGGCCTGCACTCCGAGCTCGGCCCGCAGATCAGGGGCAGGTCCGACTGCGGGGCCGACTTCAAGCTGTCGATCAAGAGCGGCACGGCCACGCTGCGCTTCTGCCGTACGGTGTTCGGGCTCGGCGTCGGCGGCGACGCACGCATCCTGCACACCATCGACAGGACGCTGCGTCAGTTCAGCACGGTCAAGAAGGTCATTTCCCTCGACAAGGACGGCCGCTGCCTGTTCGACCAGACCGACCGCGGGATCTCCTGCATCACCGGGCACGAGTGAGCCGCGCCGGCCACCACGGGAAGGCCGCCGAGGGGGCTCATCTGGCGGCGGCCTTGTCCAGGTCCGGCTCGAGGTAGATGACGCGGGCGATGGGGACGGCGGCGCGGATGCGCTGCTCGGCCTCGTCGATGCCGCGGGCCACCTCGGCGGCCGTGTCGTCGTGGGCGACCGCGATCTTCGCGGCGACCAGCAGTTCCTCGGGGCCCAGGTGCAGCGTGCGCATGTGGATGATGCGGCTGACCTCGGGGGCGCTCTCCAGCGCGTTCCTGATCTGCGTCTCGACCTCGGGGGTGGCGCCCTCTCCCAGCAGCAGCGACTTGGTCTCGATCGCCAGGATGATCGCGATGACCGCCAGCAGCGCGCCGATCATCACCGTGCCGACGCCGTCCCAGAGGCCGTCGCCCGTGACCACGGCCATGGTGACGCCGAACAGCGCGAAGATCAGGCCGAGCAGCGCGCCGAGGTCCTCCAGCAGCACCACCGGCAGCTCGGGCGACTTCGACCGGCGGATGAAGGCCCACCAGCTCTGGCTGCCGCGGTGCTCGTTCGACTCCTTGATCGCCGTCCTGAACGAGAAGCCCTCGGCGATGATCGCGAAGATCAGGACGCCGAACGCCCACCCCGGCGACTCGACGGGATGCCGCTCTGCGATCTTGTGGAAGCCCTCGTAGAGCGAGAACACCGCACCGATCGTGAACAGCACGACCGCGACGACGAAGGCGTAGAAGTAGCGCTCCCTGCCGTAGCCGAACGGGTGCTGGGGGGTGCGGCCCCGCTGCGCCCGCTTGCCGCCGACCAGCAGCAGCGCCTGGTTGCCCGAGTCGGCCACCGAGTGGATCGACTCCGCCAGCATGGACGAGGAGCTGGTGAACACGAACGCGACGAACTTGGCCACGGCGATCGCGAGGTTCGCCCCCAATGCCGCGACAATTGCCTTGGTACCGCCACTCGCGCTCAACGCACTTCTCCGCTCATGCCACTGGATTCCCGAACATGGGATCCTATTGGGAAAGTCTCGCCTTTAGCTCTGTGATCGAGGTCACCGGGGTCGGATCAGTGCCGTACCCGAGCGCGAGGTAGGCACTCGCGTAGTCGCCCAGCTCGATCAGCGTGGCCAGCCGTTCGAGCGGCGTGACGCCTTCCGCGGTCAGCTCGCTGACCGGGACCCCGCGGTCCTGGGCCATTCTGAGCAGCTCCTGCGGGCGGTCGTCGGCCTCGCGCAACACGACCAGGCGCAGCGTGCGCTCGGCGGTGTCGGCGAAGATGTCGCGCTGGGCCAGCGGGCCGTCGAGCACGGCCAGCTGGTTGTGCCCGGCCTCGGGGATCTCGCCCCAGATCGCCGGATACTTGGCGTTCTCGTTGAGCTGCAGCGCCAGCCGGTGGGCGGCGACCGCCGTCAGCGGCGAGGTCCCCCAGAGCACGGGCACGCTGTCGGCCAGCTCCATGGCCAGCGACTTGCCCGGGTTGATGAACGACTCGCTCGTGGGACGGCAGCGGTGCGCCATCTCCTCCAGCGCCCTGGCCGCCCCCTCGAACAGGTCGGCGTCCGCCTGCGCGATCCCCAGCGACCCGGCCGCCACCAGCAGAGGTACGGCCAGGCCCCACAGGTTCGCGCGCGAAGGGCCGTGCGCCCGCACCGGCACGAACAGCGCCGAGGCCTGCGTGGCGATCGCCTGCAACGGCGACTCCGGAGCGCTGACCACCAGCAGCGACGCGCCCCGCCGTACGGCCTCGGTCGCCGCGGCGAGCGTCTCCGCCGTCCGGCCCGAGCTCGACACCGCCATCACCAGGTCGGTCGCGCCGACCCAGCCGGGCAGCCGGCCGGAGCGCACGGTGATGATCGGCAGCGGCGCGCCGTACCCGCAGACCGCGGCCAGGATGTCGCCCGCGAGCGCGGCCGCGCCCATGCCCGCCACCACGATCGCCCTGGGCCTGCCGTCACGGGTGAGGCGCGCGACGCCCGCCTCGCTCGCGTCGCGGTGGGCGGTGCGCACCTGCGCGGCCGCGGAAGCGACCACGGGCAGCATGCCGCCCTGGTCGGCCTCGGCGAGCAGGGTCTGATCGTCGAGCCGCTCGGGCTCCCAGGTCACGGCTTCCTTGCCTCGTCCACGAGCAGCACCGGGATGTCGTCCCTGACCGGATAGACCAGGCCGCAGCCGGTGCAGGCCAGCTCGTCCGTGCCGTCGGGGTCGTCCTGCGCGCGCAACGGCGCCTTGCACGCCGGGCAGGCCAGGATCTCCAGCAGCCAGTCGTCGATCTTCACTGTTTCAGCTCCTTACAACGGCGAGGACCTCGTCCCTGATCGCCGCCATCTGGCTCGGGTCGGCCGCCTCGGCATTCAGCCTGAGCAGCGGCTCGGTGTTGGACGGACGCAGATTGAACCACCAGCCGGATCCCGTCACGGTCAGGCCGTCGAGCTCGTCGAACTCGCCGCGGCCCGTGAAACGCTCACGCACCCGCCGCAGGGCCTCCTGCTGGTCGGCGACCGTGCTGTTGATCTCGCCGCTGGCACTGTAGCGCGCGAACGGCGCCAGCACCTGCGACAACGGCCGATCCTGCTCGCCCAGCGCGGCCAGCACGTGCAGCGCGGCCAGCATGCCGGAGTCGGCGAACCAGAAGTCGCGGAAGTAGTAGTGGGCCGAGTGCTCCCCGCCGAAGACCGCGCCCGTGCGGGCCATCTCGGCCTTGATGAAGGAGTGGCCCACCCGGGTGCGCTCCGGCACGCCGCCGTGCTCGGCGATGATCTCCGGCACGCCGCGCGAGGTGATCAGGTTGTGGATGACGGTCGAGCCCGGGTGCTTGGCCAGCTCGCGGGCCGCCACCAGGGCCGTGATCGTGGACGGCGAGACCGACTCGCCACGCTCGTCGATCACCCAGCACCGGTCGGCGTCGCCGTCGAAGGCCAGCCCCAGGTCCGCGCCGTTGTCGAGGACGGCCCGCTGCAGATCGCGCAGGTTGTCGGGCTCGATCGGGTTGGCCTCGTGGTTGGGGAAGGTGCCGTCGAGCTCGAAGTAGAGCGGCGTCACCGTGATCGGCAGCCCCTCGAAGACCGCGGGGACGGTGTGACCGCCCATCGCGTTGCCAGCGTCGACGGCGACCCTGAGCGGTCTGATGCCGGACAGGTCGACCAGGGAGCGCAGGTGCCGGGCGTAGTCGTGGAGCAGGTTCTTCTCGATCCTGGTGCCGGTACGGCCGGCGGGGATGCCGCCGGCGAGGTAGCCGGCGGCCCTGTCGCGGATCTCGGTCAGCCCGGTGCCGGCGCCCACCGGCACCGCCTCGGCGCGACACATCTTCATGCCGTTGTAGCGGGCGGGGTTGTGGCTGGCGGTGAACATCACACCGGGCAGACCGAGGCTGCCGCTGGCGTAGTAGAGCAGGTCGGTGGAGCCGAGCCCGGCGTCGATCACGTCCGCGCCCCTGGCGGTGGCGCCGCGGATGAAGGCGTCGGCCAGCGCGCGCGAGGAGACCCGCATGTCATGGGCGAGGACGGCCTGCTCGGCGCCGAGCACGTCGACGAACGCCGCCCCGACGGCCTCGGCGCTCTCCTCGTCGAGCTCCTCGGGCACCACGCCGCGCACGTCGTACGCCTTGAAGATCCTGGAGAGATCGCCCACTCGTCCGCCCCTTGGTCGCCTGCTTACTGGGACGAGCCTACTAGCGCTCCCGGTGGGGTTGGGCGGAGCGCAGAACACGCAGATGACCGCGCCGGCCGACCTCCACACCCTGCCCGACGGGCTCGGTGCTGCCGGACGAGGGCGGCCTGGCCGCCTCGCGCACGGCGTTGGCCAACGCCTCGAGGTCATCGGTGCTCGGGCTGGCACCGTCCGTCGGCAGGCGCACGACCTCCCAACCACGGGGGGCGGTCAGCCGTTCGGCGTGTTCGGCGCACAGGTCGTAGCAATGCGGCTCCGCGTACGTCGCCAAGGGGCCGAGAACAGCGGTCGAGTCGGCGTATACGTACGTGAGCGTGAAGACGGCAGGCTGACTGCACGCAGTGCGGGAACAGCGACGGACGGGGCTCACGGAGGGACCGTATCTGCTATGCGTGCGAGGCGCCACTACCTGAGCACTCTTAACGAGCGTGTCGCCACAATTCGGACACCTGTCCCACTGTTTCCACCCACCTGTACCGATGTCGGCCCTGATTGGGTGCGGCCGAAAGCTTAAGCTTGGGGTGTGACACCGACGCGCGGCCCTCGACGGCGCGACCGCCACGGGCGCGGCCTTCGCGGTCCGCTCGCTCCCTCGTACGTTCCCCTTGCCCGCTCGCGCAGCGAGCGCTTCGACGACCTCGTCCTCGACGCGGTCGACCGGCTGAAGCCCAAGTGGGGCAAGCAGCTGGCCGCCGTGGAGTTCGCGGTGGAGGAGGTCCCGCCGGCCAGCGAGCTGGGCGACGGGCCCGGCCGGCTCGGATCGGACCCGATCCCCTTCGGCCGCGCCGACGCGGCGTCGGGCTCCCAGCCGGCGTCGGTGGTGATCTACCGGCGGCCGCTGGAGGCGCGGGCACGCGACCGCGACATGCTGGGGGCGCTCGTCCACGACACGGTGGTGGAGCAGGTGGCGTCCCTGCTCGGCGTGTCCCCCGAGACGGTCGACCCCGGCTACGACGAACGCTGACCACCCCGGCCACGGACCGGAGGGCCCTTCCGGGGAAGCCCGCGGCCGAGCCGTTCCTGCTGCTGCTGTTGCCGGCGCCGACGACACGGTCGGCGGGTCGGCCCCAACCGGGGAGATGATCAGCGTCGGGCACCATGACAGCCGAAAAGGGTCACGCGGCAGACACCGAACCGCCGCGTGACCCTTCGTAGATATCTCGTTGAATCAGTTAAACGGCCTGCTTCTTGATCCTTCGGCGTTCCCGCTCGGACAGCCCACCCCAGATGCCGAATCGCTCGTCGTGCTCGAGTGCGTACTCCAGGCACTCGGCCCGCACCTCGCATGAACGACAGACCTTCTTGGCCTCTCGGGTGGAGCCACCCTTCTCCGGGAAGAACGCCTCAGGATCGGTCTGAGCGCACAACGCACGCTCCTGCCAGCCGAGTTCTTCAGCCTCAAGCTGATCTTGTGCGATGACCACCAAGTCGGTCACTGCACACCTCCCTGCCGCCCGCCCGCAATGGAGCCCCCCATAGACGCCTCCCTCTATACCCCTCCTGGAGGCGTAACAACATGGCTGTAATTACACGCGCGGGCCGTGGCCGACGTCAAGCGGCATGCCGGTATCCGGGGAAAGACCACCTCGCCCCGGTGTGCTTGCCATGGGAGGTTCACGACCGTGTGAATCCGGTATCCATGGCCTTGCCGTGACTTGTTCAACGCTGTCAGCGGTCGGAACCGTACCAGGGCAGACTTGACGCCCGCCCAGGGCCCACCTTCTCTCTATCCGGAATTGACCGACCTCTTACCGGCCCTCTTACCGGCCTTTTTACCGGCGCGGATCGTTCGGCGTGTAGATGGCCGTCGGGTCGATAGGGTCGTCTCCCGGGCGGTAGCCGCTCTGGTCGAACCTGATCGTCGACTCGGCGTGCTGCCCCTGCGGGTAGGTGGCCGCGGGCGGGGACTGCGGGTGGCCGAACGGGTCGTCGTAGGGCTGCTGGTACGGCTGCGCCGCGTCGAAGTGCAACTGCGGATGCGTGCCGGCGGTCGACTGCTGGTAGCTCTCCGCCTGCTGGTAGGCGTGCAGCATCTGCTGCGAGCGCGGGTCGACGGGCGGGTCGGGCTCGGCGTAGGGCGGCTGCTGCTGCGCGTACTCCTGGCCCGAGTAACCGGCGAACGGGGTGCCGCTCTGCTGCTCGAAGGCGGGCGGCTGCTCGTAGTAGGGCTGCTGCTGCGGCTCCGCCTGCGGGTACGGCGTGCTCGGCGCGGTCTCGGCCGGCTGGTAGGACGGCGTGTCGTAGGCGCTCGGCGGCGTGTCGTAGGCGGCCGGTGCGCTCGGCGGCGGGTTGTAGGCGTTGGGGAGGCTGTCGGCGGGCACGTACGGCGCGGGCTGGTAGTCCTGCTGCGGCGCGAAGCCGTTGCTCGGCAGCGTCTCGGACGGCGTGTAGCCGTTCTGCTCCTGCGGTGAGGCGTAGGAGGCCGGCTCGGGCCGGTAGGTCTGGGGCTCGGGCGCGTAGGCGCTCGGCTGCGGCTCGACCGGCGCGTAGGCGGGCTGCTGCGGCGTGTCGTAGGCGGTCTGCTGGGGCGCCTCGGCGTAGGGGCTGTCCAGCGAGGTGTAGGCGCCCGGCTGCGGCGCGTAGAGGCTCTGCGACTCGGGCTGGGCGGCGTAGAGGTTCTGCGACTCCGGCTGCGGCGCGTAGGCGCTCTGCGGTTCCGGCTGGGGCGCGTAGAGGTTCTGCGGCTCGGACGGCGACGCGTAGAGGCTCGGCGACTCCGGCTGGGGCGAGTAAAGGCTCTGTGACTCCGGCTGCGCGGCGTAGACGTTCTGCGACTCCGGCTGCGGCGCGTAGACGTTCCGCGGCTCCGCCTGGGGGGCCGCATAGGCGCTCTGCGACTCCGGCTGGGGCGCGTAAAGGCTCTGCGACTCGGACTGCGGCGCGTAGGCGCTCTGCGACTCGGGCTGCGGCGCGTAGGCGCTCTGCGGCTCCGGCTGAGGCGCCGCGTAGGCGGTCTGCGGCTCGGGCTGCGGCGCGTAGGCGCTCTGCGGCTCCGGCTGAGGCGCCACGTAGGCGGTCTGCGGCTCGGGCTGCGGCGTGGGCGCGGGCGGCAGGGCGGGCAGTTCGGGTCTGGGCGGCGGCTGGTAGGCCACCTCCGGCTGGACCTGCTGCGGGGCGGGGCCGGCGGCGGCGCCCTGGCCGAACGGCTGCTGGTCGTAGCCCTGCGGGCCGCCGTGGGCCGCCGGCTGCGAGGCGTGACCGGAGGAGGAGGGCTGCTGGGCGTACCCGACGGTGGACTGGCCGTACTGCTGGGTCTGGCCGGGGGGCTGCTGGCCGTACTGCTGGCCGGAGGGGGGCTGCGGCGCGGAGGGGTGCTGGCCCTGCGGCTGCTGGCCCGGAGTCTGGTGGCCCGAAGTCTGGTGGCCCGAAGTCTGGTGGCCCGGGGTCTGGTGGCCGGGCGCCTGGCTCGGAGGCTGCTGGCCGAAGCTCTGCTGACCGAATCCGGGCTGCTGGCCGAAGCCTGGCTGCTGGCCGTACCCACTGAAGGAGGGGGTGGCAGGACGTGCGGCGAGCACCTGCGGGAGCAGGTAGACCACGCCGAGCGCGGTGAGCGCGAGGGTGGGGACGCCGGTGAGCACGAAGGCCAGCAGAGCGGCGAAGCCCAGGCCCGCGAACAGGCCCAGCAGCAGCGCGATGGCGCCGAAGACGGCACCCGCGGCCAGCGTGCCGGCCGCGCCGTAGGCGATGGTCTTCGCCTTGGGGGTGGGGCTTCCGCCCAGCTGGGTGACCAGGACCACGGCGCCGACGGCGAGCGCGGCCCCGACGGGGCTCGTCAGGTCACCCTGGACCATGCGCGCCCTGAGCACCAGCGAGGACACCGTGCCGGACTCGGAGACCAGCAAACGCACGAGCGCGGCGAGGACGTTCCCCGCCGCGACGGCAAGCATGATCAATGCAGCCGGCTCTCTCAGCCGGCTGACGTCTATTTTGCTCACAGTTAACCCCCTGCTGGTGGCTTACCACCCGAGGGGAGTTTGCCACATACCTGACTTTGGTGGCGGGAGTCCCAGCAAGCTCATCTACCCCAATCCTCCCTGATCAGCCCAGATGCACTGAAATTTCATGACATGAGGACATGGAACGCTGCCGCTCCGGACAGGTCTCCGAGACCCGGATGCAAGACTGACGGCATGCGTATCGTGTCCCTAGCCGGCGGCATCGGCGGAGCCCGCTTCCTGCGCGGCCTGCGTGCCGCCGTCCCCGACGCCGAGATCACCGTCATCGGCAACACCGGTGACGACATCACCCTCTTCGGCCTGCGGGTCTGCCCCGACCTCGACACCGTGATGTACACGCTCGGCGGCGGCATCAACGAGGAACAGGGCTGGGGGCGAGAGAAGGAGAGCCACGTCGTCAAGGAGGAGCTGGCCGCCTACGGCGTCGAGCCGCAGTGGTTCGGGCTCGGCGACCGTGACTTCGCCACCCACATCGTGCGCTCGCAGATGCTGGAGGCCGGCTACACCCTCTCCCAGGTGACCGAGGCGCTGTGCGCGCGGTGGCAGCCGGGGGTGCGGCTGCTGCCGATGAGCGACGACCGCTGCGAGACCCACGTCGTCATCAGCGACGACCAGGGCCGCCGCGCCGTCCACTTCCAGGAGTGGTGGGTACGGCTGCGCGCCTCCGTGCCCGCCGAGTCGATCGCGCTGATCGGCGCCGACACGGCCAGGCCCGCCCCGGGCGTCCTCGAGGCGATCGCCGAGGCGGACGTGGTGATCCTGCCGCCCTCGAACCCGGTGGTGAGCATCGGCACCATCCTGCAGATCCCCGGCATCCGTGACGCCCTGGTCGCCAAGACGGTCGTCGGCGTCTCCCCCATCATCGGCGGGGCGCCCGTGCGCGGCATGGCCGATGCCTGCCTGACGGCCATCGGCGTGGAGACCAGCGCGCAGGCCGTGCTGTCCCTCTACGGCGCCGACCTGATCGACGGCTGGCTCGTGGCGGAGGAGGACGCCGCCGTCGCCCTCGACGGCGTGCGCGTCGAGGCCCGGCCCCTGATCATGCACGACGCCGACGCCGCCGCCGACATCGCCCGCGCCGCCCTGTCCCTGGCCGAGGAGCTGAAGCGATGACCGCCGGGATCCAGGTCTTCGGCGTCCAGGGCATCGGCGAGGTCCGTCCCGGCGACGACATCGCCGCGCTGCTGAAGGCGGAGGACCTGCGTGACGGCGACATCGTCGTCATCACCTCCAAGATCGTCAGCAAGGCCGAGGGCCGCCTCCGCCAGGACACCGACCGCACCGCGGCCATCGAGGAGGAGACCGACCGCGTGGTCGCCAGGCGAGGCGACACCGTCATCTCCCAGACCCGCCACGGATTCGTCATGGCCGCGGCCGGCGTCGACGCCTCCAACACCGAGCCGGGCACCGTCCTGCTGCTGCCCGAGGACTCCGACGCCTCCGCGCGCCGGATCAGGGCCGCCCTCGGCGGGCGCGTCGGCGTCATCGTCTCCGACACCTTCGGCCGGCCATGGCGGCACGGGCTCACCGACGTCGCCGTCGGCGCGGCGGGCGTGCGGCCGCTCGAGGACTTCAGGGGCGGCACCGACACCCACGGCAACCCGCTCGTCGTCACGGTGACCGCGCTGATCGACGAGATCGCCGCGGCGGCCGAGCTGGTCAAGGGCAAGGTCGCGGGCGTCCCGGTGGCGATCGTGCGCGGCCTGTCCCATCTGGTGACCGATGACGACGGTCCGGGGGTCCGCCCGCTCATCCGTCCCGCCGACGAGGACCTGTTCCGTTACGGCTCCCGCGACGTGGTCTTCGCCCGCCGTACGATCAGGGAGTTCTCCTCCGCCCCCGTCGACCCGGAGGCGGTACGGCGGGCCGTGGCGGCCGGCATCGCGGCCCCCGCGCCGCACCACACGACGCCGTGGCGGTTCGTGCTGGTGGAGTCGGCCGAGACGCGGCTGCGGCTGGTGGACGCCATGCGCGAGGCGTGGATCGCCGACCTGCGCGGCGACGGGTTCTCCGAGCAGTCGATCGCCAAGCGGATCAGGCGCGGCGACGTCCTGCGGAACGCCCCCTACCTGGCCGTGCCCTGCCTGGTGATGGAGGGCTCGCACACCTACCGCGACGACAGGCGCAACGCGGCCGAGCGGGAGATGTTCGTCGTCGCGACGGGCGCGGGGGTGGAGAACTTCCTGGTCCAGCTGGCGGTGGAGGGGCTCGGTTCGGCCTGGGTGTCGTCGACGATGTTCTGCCGCCCGGTGGTGCGTGAGGTGCTCGACCTGCCCGAGTCGTGGGACCCGATGGGGTGCGTCGCCATCGGGCACGCCGCCGCGCCGCCCCGTGACCGCGCCCCGCGCGACGCCGCCGACTTCATCGTCACCCGCTGACCCGCCGGGAGCCCGCCGTCGTGCGACGGCGGGCAGTCCGCTCACCTGGGCCCGGCCTCCGCCTCACCCGCCGGAACCACCCATTCAGTCGGCTGCCGGGTGACTCATGGATATCCGGTGGGGTGGTCAGACGACTGGCAGGGGGCGGCGGACGCTGCGGCAGACGCCGTCGCTGGCCGCCGACGCCGCCAGCCGCTCCGCCGACGGCGTGCCGTACTCGGTGGTGCGCTGGCGCAGCGGGCGCCCCGCGGCGGCGACCATCTCGCCGATCTCGCTGATGGTCTTGTAGGAGCCGTTCTCCGACCCCGCCATCCGGCTGATCGTCTCCTCCATCAGCGTGCCGCCCAGGTCGTTGACGCCGCCCCGCAGCACCTGCTTGCACAGGTCGTCGCGAAGCTTCACCCACGAGCACTGGATGTTGTCGATCGCGCCGTGCAGCAGGATCCGCGCCAGGGCGTGGACGGCCCGGTTCTCGCGGGCGGTGGGGCCGGGCCTGGCGATGCCCGCCAGGTAGATGGGCGCGCTGTGGTGCACGAACGGCAGCAGCACGAACTCGGAGAAGCCGCCGGTCCGCTCCTGGATCTCGCGGATGAGCCTGATGTGCCGCACCCAGTGCAGGTGGGTGTCCACGTGGCCGTACATCATCGTCGAGGTCGTCGGGATGCCCACCCGGTGCGCGGTGGTGATGACCTCGATCCATTCCTTGGCCGGCAGCTTGCCCTTGGTCAGCACCCAGCGCACGTCGTCGTCCAGGATCTCGGCCGCGGTGCCGGGAAGGGAGTCGACGCCCGCCTCCTTGGCCGCGACCAGCCAGTCCTCGATGGACAGGTTCGTACGGCTGGCGCCGTTGATGACCTCCATCGGGGAGAAGGCGTGGACGTGCATGTCGGGCGTCCTGGCCTTGACCGCCCTGGCGATGTCGAGGTAGGCGGTGCCGGGCAGGTCGGGGTGGATGCCGCCCTGCATGCACACCTCGGTGGCGCCCGCCTCCCAGCCTTCCTGGGCGCGGTCGGCCACCTGGTCGAGCGAGAGGGTGTAGGCGTCGGCGTCGGTCCTCCGCTGGGCGAAGGCGCAGAACCGGCAGCCGGTGTAGCAGACGTTGGTGAAGTTGATGTTGCGGTTGACGACGAAGGTGACGTCGTCGCCCACGGCCTCCCGCCTGAGGTGGTCGGCGAGACGGGCCAGCTCCTCCAGGGCCTCGCCGTCGGCGCCGAGCAGGGCGACGGCCTGGGCGTCGGTCAGGCCGGCCGGGTCGCGTTCGGCCTGGCGGAGCGCCTCGGCGACGTCTCCCATGACGCCTGCCCCGGGCGCCCCGACGGCGCCGGCAGGCGCCTCCTGGGCGTCGGAGGAGGAAGGCCCGCCGCCGGGGAGGCGGTCGCGCAGGGCCTCCCAGTCGCCGTAGACGTCGTCGAAGTCGTCGCGCCGGTCGTTGGTGCGGCCGGAGGTGTCGACCTCGACGTGCAACTCGGTGCGCCCGGCCGCCTCGAACCCGCCGTCGGGCTCCTGCCAGGGCCGTCCTACCAGCGGCGCGTCCTCGCGCGCCAGCCCGGTGGCCGGGTCCGCCAGCGCCGAGACGTGCGCGAAGAGCCGGGGGTCGAGCCATGGCTCGCCGGCCAGCACGTACTCGGGATAGATCGTCAGCCGTTCCTTCAGGTCGAACCCGGCGGCGGCCGTACGGGCGGCCAGCTCGTCGATGTGCGGCCACGGACGCTCGGGGTTGACGTGGTCGGGCGTGAGCGGCGACACCCCGCCCCAGTCGTCGATCCCGGCCCTGATCATCAGCGCGTACTCGTCGTCGACCAGGTTCGGCGGCGCCTGGACGTGCATCTTGGGGCCCAGCACCAGCCTGGTCACCGCGATCGTCGCGGCCAGCTCCTGCAGGGAGGCGTCGGGCAGCCCGCGCATCGCCGTGTCCTGCTTGGCGCGGAAGTTCTGCACGATGACTTCCTGGATGCCCCCGTACTCCCTGGCCACCCGGCGCATCGCGAAGACGGACTCCGCCCTGTCCTCGATCGTCTCGCCGATCCCGATCAGGATGCCGGTGGTGAAGGGCACGTTGGAGCGGCCGGCGTCCTCCAGCACGCGCAGCCGTACCGCGGGGTCCTTGTCGGGCGAGCCGTAGTGGGGCTGGCCCTTCTCCTCGAACAGCCGGCGCGAGGTGGTCTCCAGCATCATGCCCATCGAGGGGGCGACGGGCTTGAGCCGCTGGAAGTCCCGCCACGAGAGCACGCCCGGGTTGAGGTGGGGCAGCAGGCCGGTCTCCTCGAGCACCCTGATCGCCATCGCCCGCACGTAGGACAGCGTGTCGTCGTAGCCGTGGGCGTCCAGCCACGAGCGGGCCTGGTGCCAGCGGTCCTCCGGCCGGTCGCCGAGCGTGAACAGCGCCTCCTTGCATCCCATGGCCGCGCCCTGCCTGGCGATCTCCAGCACCTCGTCGGGGCTCAGGAAGGCGGCCGGCAGCTTGCCCGGCGCGGTGGCGAAGGTGCAGTAGCCGCACCTGTCCCTGCAGAGCCTGGTCAGCGGGATGAAGACCTTCCTGCTGTAGGTGATGACGCCGTTGCGGCCGTTGGCGTCACGCACGCGCGAGGCGTGCTCCAGCAGGGTGTCCAGATGCTCGTCACGGGCCTGGAGCAGCACGGCGGCCTCGGTGCGGTCGAGGGCCTTGCCGTCGCGGGCGCGGGCGAGCGCGCGACGGAGTGCGGAATCGCTGACTTGGGTCATACCGGCACCCTAGTCGTTAAGCAATGCTGAAGGGTAGTTCGTAGAAAGTCTCGATGGACGTAAATAGATGCACAGACAATAATTGGAGGTGAGCAAAAGGAGCACATCATGTCCTGGATCTTCGTCGTCAGCCTCATCGCCCTCCTCGCCATCGCCGGCCCGTTCCTGGGCACCGACTCGCGCGACGGCAGGGACTGGAGGAAGCCGCCTTTCAGAATGACCGGTAGTCGCGGGCGGGCAGCCTAGGCCCGCGCGCGGGCGGCCGCCGCCCGGTGAGCTCGACCAGGAGGCAGGCCCGGTGCCGGTGCCCCCGGTACGGCTCGAGCAACCGCAACATCTCGGCGTCGTCGGCCTTTCGCCCCGTCAACGCCCAGCCCACGATCGAGGCGAGATGGTAGTCGCCGACGCTCACCGCGTCGGGATCACCCCAGCAGCGCTGCCGAACCTCCGCCGACGTCCAGACTCCGATGCCGGGCAACGCCCGCAGGAGCCGGTCCAGCGAGGCGGAGTCGGCGGCTGCTTCCAGCTTGTCCGCATGCCAGGCCGCGGTGGCGATCGTCCTGGCGCGCACGGCCTCCGCACCCGCCCGATGCCAGTCCCAGGCGGGGATCTGGCGCCAGACCTCGGGTTCGGGGATCACCCGCATGCCCTCGGGCGCCGGCCCCGGCGCGGGCGTGCCGTACCTGCGCAGCAGGTACCGCCACGCGCGCCACGCCTCCCGGCCGACCACCTTCTGCTCCAGGACGGCGGGCACCAGTGCCTCGAGCACCCGGCCGGTGCGCCCGATCCCGGGCACGCCGTAGCCCCGCAGCACGTCATGGTGCACCACGAAGCCGGAGACGTCGTCCTCCGCGCCCAGCAGGCCGGGCAGCGAGTCGAGCAGCCACGCCGCGCCTGGCCCCCACGCCTGGCCGCCCCATCTGGTGACGCGCAGGGTGCCGGGACCGTCAGGGGTGCGGCAGGTGCGCCAGATGGTGCCGTCGGCGGCCCGGTGCCAGGTCGGGTCGTGCCCGCCGTGCTGGTGCGGCCCCAGGATCCGCGCGTGGTCGGCGCCGACCGCCAGCCTCCGCTCCATCGCGGCCACCGGTCTCGGCCGCACGGCCGACAGGGGGCGGGGCGCCGCCGTACGGACCGGGCGGGCGTCCGGGGCCGGGGAGAGGCCGTCCATGACAGCCAGGCTACGCGTCGCTGGAGAAGCGGACCGCGCACTCCGGCAACACCACGCCAGGCCAGATCCGGGCCCCCGCCTGCAGCTCGTTGCCCGGCCCCACGGTCGCGCCGTCGCCGATCACCGAGTCGCGCACCGTGGCGCCCTTGGCGATGCGCGCGCCGAGCCCGATGAGTGAGTCGACCACCGTCGCCCCCTTCTCGATCACGCACCCGTCGCCGAGCACGCTGCCGCGCACCGAGGCACCCGCCTCGACCACCGCCCGCGCCCCCACCACCGAGCCGCCGGTGACCTTGGCCTCCTGCGACACGACGGCCCCGTCGAGCGTCAGCGACTCGCCCGTCGGCCCCGGCAGCGCCGGGGAGCTGAGCCGGCCGAGGACCAGGTCGCGCGAGCCCTGCACGAAGGCGGCGGGGGTGCCGACGTCGAGCCAGTAGCTGCGGTCGGCGTAGCCGAGCACCAGGGCGCCCGACTCGATCAGCCCGGGAAAGGTCTGCCGCTCCACCGACACGACCTCGTCCGGCGGGATGGAGTCGATCACCGACCGGGTGAAGACGTAGCACCCGGCGTTGATGCGGTTGGTCACGGGATGCGGGGTCTTCTCCAGGAACGCGGTGACCCGCCCGTCGGCGTCGGTCGGCACGCAGCCGAACCGCGACGGGTCGTCGACCTCGGTCAGGTGCAGCGTCACCGCGGCCTCGCGGGCGACGTGCTGCCTGACCTGGTCGCCGACGTCGTGCCCGGACAGGATGTCGCCGTTGAGGATCAGCACGGGGTCGTCGGGACCCGCGGTCAGCGCCTGGGCCGCGTTCCGGATCGCTCCACCGGTGCCGAGCGGCGTCTCCTCGGTCATGTAGACCAGTTCGAGGCCCATCGCGGAGCCGTCGCCGAAGACCGGCTCGAACATCGCTGCCTTGTAGGACGTGGCGAACACGATGCGCCGTACGCCGAAGGAGCGCGCCTGGGCGAGCTGGTGCGCCAGGAACGGAACTCCGGCTGTCGGCAACAACGGCTTCGGCGTGCCGAGCGTCAGTGGGCGCAGGCGCGTTCCCTGGCCTCCGACCAGGAGTATGGCCTCAAGACCTGGCAAGGAGCTTCCCATCACCCCGTGAGGTTACCCAACTATTCGACCGCGCGTTGATAGGACAACAGATGTGCCTGCGCGGAGGCGTCCCAGCTGAACTCCTTCGCCCTGGCGAGGCCCGCGGCCGCGAGCCCCGCGCACCGCTCGGCCGAGGTGAGCAGCTGGCGGAGCGCGGTGGCGATGCTGTCGGAGTCGGGTTCGGTGTAGGCGACCGCGTCGCCGCCGACCTCGGGCAGCGAGGTGCGCCGCGTGGTGAGCACGGGCGTCCCGCAGGCCATCGCCTCCAGCACCGGCAGCCCGAAGCCCTCACCCATGGAGGGGAAGGCCACCACGAGCGCGCCGCCGAGGAAGCCCGGCAGGTCGGCGTAGGACAGGTAGCCGGGCCTGACGACCTTCACCGTCGCCGACACCTCGCTGACGGCCGCGTCGACGTCGGCCTCGTGCACGCCGCCGCCGATCACCAGCGCGGGCGGGTCCTGCAGCCCCTCGATGGCCCTGGCGAAGCCCCTGATCAGGTTCGGCACGTTCTTGCGCGGCTCCAGCGCGCCCAGGAAGGCGACGTACGGCCGGCCGTGCAGCGCCAGCCGGTCGGCCACCCGCCCGATCTCCGCCTCGCTGGGCGAGTGGAACATCGCGTGGTCGACGCCGTGGTAGGCCACGTCGATCCTGGTCGGGTCGGCGGCCAGTACCTTGACCAGCTCGTCGCGCGTCGCCTTGGACGGCACGATCACGCGGTGAGCGTGCCGTACGGCGGTGCGGGTGGCCGACCGGAAGAAGACGGACTCCTGCTGCTCCGGCTGGCTGAACCAGGTGACGTCGTGCACGGTCACCACGGTGGGCAGGCCGGAGCGCAGCGGCATGGAGTAGTAGGGCGCGTGGATGACCTGGGCGCCCACCCGCTGGGCGATCAGCGGCAGCCCGGACTGTTCCCAGGTGAGCCTGGCCGCCTTGTTGGTGATGGAGGCGGGCCCCGGCACCACTCTGGCCGACGGCGCGATCCTGGCGTACCGGTCGGCGTCGGCCCGCTGGCAGGCCACGCTCACATCGGCGCCCGCCCGGTGGAGCCCACCGACGAGCCCGTCGACATACCTGTTCAGCGCGCCACGATCGGCCGGCACGGCGGCCGCGTCGATGAGCACTCGGGGTATCACGAAAGATCCCTCCCCAGAAGACCCTCGCCTGCCCTCAACCCTACGACCGTGTGGGGCGAATCACACGGAATTGCGGTCCATGGCGGACTTGGCGGCGGCGCCCGCGATGGCGGCGCAGACGAGATCCCCGAGGATGATCACCATGCGGGAGCAGAGCGCGAGCGCGAGCGCCGAGCCGCGGTCGAGCACGGGCGACATCACCGCCACCATGGCCGCCTCGCGCACCCCCGCCCCGGCAGGCACGACGAAGGTCATGATGCCCAGGCACCACGTCAGCGCGAACGCGCCGACGGAGAACAGCAGCCCGCCCGAGGCGCCCATGTCGGCGGCCAGCAGGTGGAGGTGGGCGCCGTAGGCGGTCCAGCCGGCCACGGACCAGGCCAGCGCGGTCAGCATGCCCCTGCGGGTCAGCGGCCGTTCGAGCGGCTCGCGCTTCAGCTTGCGCAGCCCGAAGCCGATCAGCGAGTTGATCACCTTGGGTTCGAGCAGCACGGCGAGCACCGGGATGAGCAGCAGCGCCCAGCCGAAGCGGTCCCAGCCGAGCGTGACCAGCGTGACCAGCAGCCCGGTGGCCAGCTGGATCGGCATCATCAGGAAGAAGGCCGCCGCGCTGCGCGCGCGTGGCACGCCGAGGTCCTTGCCCATCTCCATCTGGGCGAGCACCGGCCAGACCGCGCCGGGGATGTACTTGCCGAGCTGGCCGACGAAGAACACCCTGGCCGCCGGCCTGAGCCGCAACGGCGAGCCCAGATCGGCCAGCAGGGTGCGCCAGGTCAGCATGGCGGCCAGCAGGGCGGCGACGACGGAGACGAGCGAGCCGGCCACCATGGGCCAGGTCAGCCTGGCGAACCCGGCCAGCACGGAGTCCCACTGCTTGGCGACGACCCAGGCCCCGAAGCCGAGGGCGACCAGCAGGAAGCCGAGCCGTACCGCCTTCTTCACAGTCGCTCCGGCGGCTGCGGGAGCCTGGCGCCCGCGGGGGTGCGCGGCCGCTTGGTGGCCACCCACAGGTAGGTCGGCACCAGCGGGAGCATCAGCTTGAGCACCCCGCGCGGTGTCCTGGCCAGCACGGTCTTGACGAGCCTGCCGAGCGCTCCGGGAAACAGCTCGCCGCCGGCGAAGGCCGCGGGCGTGGCCAGCACGGGGAAGGTGTAGTCCCACACGTGGAAGGCGCGGGTCATCCGGCGCAGGCCACGCCGGGTGCGGAAGCGCTCGTAGTAGTGGTCGGCCCGGCCGAAGGCGCGGACGTAGCGGTCGGCGAGCGCGGGCGGCAGGTAGGACAGGAACGGCAGCTTGTAGTGCGGCTCCATGATGCCGAGCTTGTTGCCGAGGCCGAGGTAGAGGACGCCGTCGTCGGACAGCACGCGGTGCATCTCGGCCACGACCGCGTCGGGGTCGATGACGTGCTCGTAGATGTGGTTGAAGACCAGCACGTCGACCGAGCCGTCGGGGAAGGGCAGCGCGGTGCCGTCGCCGCAGATGAAGGCCACCCGCTTGCCGAACCTGTCGGCCGCCTTGCGCAGGCCCGGCACGTCGATGTCGATGCCCAGCGTGCGGCCCGCGCCCGCCGCGGCCAGCTCGTCGGCGATGAACCCGGCCGAGCAGCCGATGTCGCCGACCGTCAGCCCGTCGAGCGGCCCGTGGAAGTGCTCCAGCACCGCGATGATCTTCGCGGCCTTGCGCCGGCGCTTCGCCTCGTCGAGCATCGCCGACTGGAACTCGGAGTACTCCAGCTGCTTTTCCCTCACCACACCCGCATCCTCTCAGGCCCCGAGGAGCGTGTCGGTGTAGTCGCTCCAGTAGGGCTCGGGGTCGACCGCCCGCACGCCCGCGCGCAGCCGCTCCGGGTCCTCGTAGAAGCGCTCGATCGCCTTGCGCAGCGCCTCGACGTCACCGGGCTCGACCAGCAGCCCGTCGACGCCGTCGCGGACGTTGTCGGCCAGCGCGCCGACCCGCGTCGCGATCACCGGCACCCCGTGCTCGTGGCCCAGCCAGACGTTCTGGCTGGCGGTGGCGTGCCGGTACGGCAGGACGAGCGCGTCGGCCGCGGCGAACAGCGCGGGCACGTCGGCGGCGGCCACGTAGCCCGGCCTGAGCTCGACCCGGTCACCGATGCCGAGCTCGGCGACCAGCGCCTTCGTCTGCTCGATCCCGCCCCAGAACTCGCCCGCCACGGTCAGCGAGACCCCCTCGGGCAGCGCCCTGAGCAGCAGGTCGAGCCCCTTGTAGGGGCGGACGATGCCGAAGAACAGCAGCCTGCGGTGGACGCCCTCGCCCCTGGCCTGACTCCTGGCGGGCAGGTGGGGCGGCAGCGCGGCCGTGCTGACCGGCCTGCCCGTCAGGCTCCTGGCCAGCTCCGCCTGCTCCTCGGAGTGGGTGAGCACGCCGTCGACCCGCCGCAGCAGCGCCCTCATCAGCGGCTCGTCCCAGGGCTTGCGCTCGTGCGGCAGCACGTTGTGGCACAGCGCCACGACCCTGGCCGCGCGGCCCACGCCGTACGCGATGCCGAGATAGGGCGGCACCTGCACCGGGCTGAGGACGGCCAGGATCACCAGGTCGGCGGTCCTGAACCGGCGGCCCGCCGCCAGCCACCCGTCGGGCCTGCGCCAGTCGAGCTTCCTGCGCGTCTTCGGGTACGGCTCGCCTTCGGGCACGTCGATCGTCTGCTGCCCCGGGTAGAGGAAGGACGGGTACTGCGCCTTCCACGACTCGATCACCACGTCGTGGCCCAGAGCCGCGAGCCGGCGCGCCAGCTCGGTGGTGTGCTGGGCCCCGCCGCCCTTGTACGGGTACGTGGGGCCGACGATCGCGATCCTCATTCGCCGCGCGACCTCACGATCAGGTCGGCCAGCAGCGCGACCGAGCCGATCAGCATGCCGGACAGGAAGATCACGATGGTGTTGCTGGTGAGGTAGAAGCCGTAGCGGGCCACGTCGTAGACGCCCTTGCCCAGGCCGAGGACCACCAGCCACAGCGCGGGCGGCATCAGGACCTTGAGCGGGTTGAAGTACATCACCATCCGCAGCACCTGCAGGATGTAGCGGTAGGCGTCGCTGACGAAGCTGAACTTGGACTTGCCCGCCCGCTTGGCGTAGTCGATCGGCAGGTAGTAGACGTCGTGCTGGTTCGACAGGAACGACAGCGTGATCGTCGTGACGCAGGAGAAACCGGGAGGCAGCAGCCTCAGGTACGGCCTGGCCACCGACTTGCGGAACGCGCGCATCCCCGAGTTGAGGTCGGGGATCTTCTGCCCGGCGAGCTTCTCCGCGATCTTGCGGATCACCCACTTGGCGGGCACCCGCAGCAGCTTGTGCGAGCCTTCCTCGCTGGTCCGCGCGCCCACGACCTGGTCGACCGTCTGGTCCTTCTCGAGGATCTGGACGAGCTCGGGGATCCGCTCGTTCGGGTAGGTCATGTCGGCGTCGGTCCACACGACGATCTCGCCGCGCGCCTCCTGGGTGCCGATCCTGCGGACCGTGCCCGAGCCGCCGTTGCGGTGGAAGGCGCGGATGCGCATGTGCGGGAAACGCGGAGCCGCCTCCTGCAGCCTGACCAGCGTCTCGTCGGTCGAGCAGTCGTCGACCGC
Source organism: Nonomuraea sp. NPDC004354 (assembly GCF_053602555.1). Lineage (NCBI taxonomy): Bacteria > Bacillati > Actinomycetota > Actinomycetes > Streptosporangiales > Streptosporangiaceae > Nonomuraea > Nonomuraea sp. NPDC004354. The sequence goes on from NZ_JBSGDV010000012.1 coordinate 169,769, forward strand.
GACCAGCTCGTAGGTGTAGCCGCTCGAGTCCATCGCCTCGGTGATGCGTTCGACCTCGTCAATGACGTGGTCCTGCTCGTTGTAGCAGGGCAGGACGATCGTGACGTACGGCGTAGCTTCCACAGCGGATCCAGTCTCGGGGGGCTCAAGCGTGCTCACGTGGGACGAGGGTACCGTTACCTGGAATGTGATCGTGGCTCCTTGGCCACCCCCACTGCCCGCTCACCTCGCTCTTACACCGGCAGCGCCATCCACACGTCGACCACCAGACGCCACGTCCCGTTGGGCGGCTCGACGAGCGAGCGCTCGTCCTGGCGGGTGTCGAGGGAGACCACGTGCCGCGGCGTGCCGTACGGCGCCAGCTGGCGGCTTTCGGCGGCCAGCAGGACGGGCCGGCGGCCCGCCGCGCGGATGCGTTCGACCAGCCGGCGGACCTCGCCGGGCGCGGCCACGTCGAACCCCGACGACCTGTTCACCTGTGCCGTGGGCAGGCCGCAGGTGCCGCGCACGACCTGCGTGAACCGGTCGGCGGTGACCCGCTCGACGATCAGCACGGAGGCGTCGGGGGGGATCCGCGCGCACAGCCCGGCGACGGCGGCGCGCTCGCCGCGCTCGACGGGGGTGAAGGCGGTGCCGATGGAGACGACCGCCACCGGCACGAGGACGAGCACCGCGCCGGCCGCGGCGAACCAGCGCGTGCCGTGGCCCCGCCGGCCCAGCTTGTCGCGCGACCAGGCCAGCCCCCACATGGCCAGCGCGATCAGGCCGGGGATGACGATCGGCACCAGGCGGCGGGTGGCCCACGGGTGGTCGGGGGTGATCTCGGGACGCAGCAGGGTGGTGACGGTGGTCCAGCCGATGACGGCCAGCGGCAGCAACCACTCGCCGGAGGAGCCGCGCAGCATCCGCCTGACCAGGACGGCCGCGGCCAGCGTCGCCAGCACGACGACGGGGACGCCGACGTACCAGACCACCCAGAACAGCGAGTCCTCGAAGTAGAGCCGGGTGCCGTCGACGGGCAGGCCGTTGGCCTTCTGGGTCGCCTCGAGGAACCGGAAGGTGGTCCGGTCCTCGACCGTGACGGGGGTGCGGCGCACCGTCTGCACCCACGGCCGTACGGCCAGGCCGACCATGACCAGGACGACCAGGGCGGCGCCGATCTCGGGCAGCCGCCGGGGCGGCCTGATCCGCGCCAGCCGTCCCGCCAGCGCCGTGCCGACGGCGGTCAGGACCAGAACCACGACACAGATCAGCAGCAGCGGACGCACCGAACGGGACAGGTAGTCGAGGTAGGGCCCCGCGAACACCCATGCCGCGACGAAGCCCAGCCCCACGCCCACGGCCAGCCCCGCCAGCAGGGAGAAGCCGCGCCGCAGCGCGACCAGCAGCCCGCCGAAGGCGAGCACCGGCAGCACGTCGCGCAGCGCGTCGATGCGCACGAGCACCGCCAGCCCGAACACCAGCCCCGCCACGGCCGTCTCCCACCTGTCGTGGGCGTCGTGCAGAAGGGCGATGCCGCCGAAGATCAGGATGACGGAGGCGATCTCGCTGAACGTGGCGCGGGAGGTGTAGAGGATCGGCATGCTGATCGCGAAGGTCAGCGCCGCGAGCGGGGCCCACCGGGCGCCCGCCAGCCTGGCCACCACCCCCGCCACGACGAGCACGGCGAGCGCGCCGAGCACGGGCGGCGTGAGCAGCAGCCCGCCCAGCCACTCCCCCGCGGCGTAGAGCATCGGCGGGCCCGGCAGGAACTGCGGCACGACCGCGCCGTCGGAGTCGTAGAAGCCCATGCTGTCGAAGCGCAGTGCGGGGTCGGGGCCGCCGAACGCGTCGGCCTGCTGCGGGATGGGCAGGAAGCCGTTCCTGGCGATCCAGATGGCGTACTGGGCGTAGGTGGCGGGGTCGCGGCGGACGATGAGCTGCTCGCTGTGCAGGACGGCGTTGAAGACCAGCGAGCCGAACGCGATCCCGACGACGCCGCCGGCCTGCCAGGCCGTGGCGTCGAGGTCGGTGATCCTGGGCAGCGTGATCCCGCACAGCGCCACGAGGACCACGACGCTGAGCGCCAGGGTGGGCAGCGGGCGGAACCAGCCGGCCAGCAGCAGCGGCAGCCCGGCCAGCAGCCAGCTCGCCACGGCGAGGGCGGGCAGCACGGAGACGACGGCGAGCACCCTGCCCGCCGACGGTCCGCGCGTCTGATCGAACCAGGCCAGTCTCATCAGTTGATCGGGAGGCTATCCAACGCGGGCCACCGCTCACACCACCCGGCCGTGGCCGGGGTCACGACGGGCGCGCCGGGCGCGAGACGCCGCGTAGCCGGGAGCGGTGGCAGGAGCGGGTAGCGTACGGCTGGCGTCGGGTGCCGCCCGGCCGGTGGCTGCAGCGTCGGGGACGGAGGACACGCGGGGTGGAGACCGGGCTGACGGCCTGGAGGCGAGTGGCCTGGACGCGACGGCTCGCCCGGGCGTCGCGCGACGCGGCGGCGAGGGCGCGGAAGGCGGCAGGCCCGTGGGCCCGGCGGCACCGCTGGTTCCTGGCCGTGTTCGCGCTCGGCGCCCTGCTGCGGGCGATCACGATGCTGGGCTACCGGCCCGCGCTGTGGTTCCCCGACTCCTACACCTACATCGTCACCGTCTTCCACCCGCGCCCCGACCTGGTGCGCCCGGCGGGCTACTCGCTCTTCCTCAAGCTGCTGCAGCCCTTCCACAGCTTCGCGGCCGTGACCGCCGTTCAGCACCTGCTGGGCCTGGCCACCGGCGTCCTGGTCTACCTGGCCGCCCGCAGGGTGCCGCGGTGGGCGGCCACGCTGGCCGCCGTTCCCGTGCTGCTCGACGCCTACCAGATCGAGCTGGAGCACCTGCTGGTCTCCGACGCGCTGTTCACGTTCCTGGTGGTGGCGGCCGTGGTCCTGGCCATCAGGAAGAACCTGACCTGGCGTACGGCTCTCGCCATCGGGCTGCTGCTGGCCTTCGCCTCCCTCACCAGGACCGTCGGCCAGCCGCTCGTCGTGGTCATCGGCGCGTGGCTGCTGCTGCGCAGGCGGATCGGACCGGCCGGCGTCATGGCGGCGGCCGCGCTGCTGCCGGTGCTGGCCTACGGAGCCTGGTTCCACGCCACCTACCAGCGGGTCGGCATCGTGGGCGCCAACGGCGTCTTCCTCTACGCCCGCACGATGTCGTTCGCCGACTGCGCCAGGATGGATCCGCCCGCCGACCTGGCCGTGCTGTGCGACCCGCGTCCGGCGGGCCGGCGGCCGCCGTCGCAGGAGTACATCTGGGCCAAGGACGCGCCGCTGGTGAAGCTGCCCGGCATCACCTTCTCCCGGGCCAACGACGACCTGGCGGGCAGGTTCGCACTGCTGGCCATCCGCGCCCAGCCGCTCGACTACGCGGGCTCGGTGCTGTCGGAGCTGGCCCGCACGTTCGAGCTGGGCAGGCCGGTCTATCCGGACGCGGAAATCTACGGCTACTACGAGTTCCCTGTGAATCCCCCGGGACCGCCGGGCCGTTATCCCGCCCAAGTAGGCGCACAATTCGCACAAAAATACGAAAATGGCGCTATTGGCACGGACATCGTGGAGCCGTTCGCCGGCTGGATGCGCGCCTACCAGGACGTGGCGCACCTGCCGGGCGCCGCCCTCCTGGTGATCCTGCTCGTCCCGCCGGTCATGGCGATCAGGCGCAGGAGCTACCAGGGCGCGTGGCTGCTGCCCTGGTCGACGGCATGGGTGCTGCTGATCGTGCCGCCCGCCGTGGCCGAGTTCGACTACCGCTACACGCTGCCGGCCGTACCGCTCGCCTGCCTGGCCGCGGCGCTCTCCGGCAGCCCCAAACCGTAAAATTTTGCACATCCACATTCCATGAAATGTCCGAGTCTGAGTAAGCTCTGGGTCTGGATCATCACGCTCGGGTCACGACCGATTAGGTCGATCATGGCTCCGGCAACGCTTACAGTGACTTAGTCTCATGGCGCGATGAGCGATCGACCGAGCCAGCATGAAGCGGGCTCCGAATCTCCGGACGAGGAGGCCGTGGTGAGCAGCACGCCGAACACGGACTCCCCGCCCTCGGGTGAGGGGATCGTATGAGCAACCACAGGAGCGTCGACGTCCAGGATCGCCTGGTCGTACCGGCCGGTCCCGGCCACCGGTCCTCCCGCAGGGCCGGCGCCGCGTCCCCGCCCCCACCACCCCGTCCACCGGAGGAGCCCCGCGGCCACCGCGGCGGTGGCGGCGGCCGCAGGAAGCTGAGCGGCATGGCGTGGGCCAGCATCGCGGTCACCGGCCTGATGGTCGCCGGCTCGCTGACCGGCTACACGGTCTATCGCAGCGCGTTCAGCAACATCAAGACCGATGACGTCGACGGCAAGATCGTCAACAAGCGCCCGGTGAACGCCACCGGCGCGCTCAACGTGCTGATCGTCGGCTCCGACACCCGCCACGGCGACGGCAACGCCAAGTACGGCAAGATCGACTCGATGCGCGACTCCGGCAAGCGCACCGACACGATGATCCTGATGCACATCTCTCCAGCGCGCGACAAGGCCACGCTCGTCAGCTTCCCGCGCGACTCGATGGTCGAGATCCCCAGGTGCACGAAGGACGGCCAGCCCGGCGTGATCATGCCGGCCACCCGAGGCATGATCAACTCGGCCTACAACACCGGCGGCATCGCCTGCACGATCACCACGATCGAGAGCCTGACCGGCATCCCCATCGACCACCATGTCGAGATCGACTTCAACGGCTTCAAGAGCATCGTCGACGCCCTCGGCGGCATCGAGATCTGCCTGGCCAACCCCGTCGACGACCGGAAGTCCAAGCTCAAGCTGCCGGCGGGCCGCTCCACGCTGAACGGCGAGCAGGCCCTCGGCTACGTCCGCCTGCGCGCCTACGGCAACGGCAGCGACCTCCAGCGCATCAAACGGCAGCAGATCTTCGCCAGCCAGGTGGTCAAGAAGGTCACCAGCGGCGGGGTGCTGACCAACCCCACCGAGCTGATCAGCCTGATCAACGCGGCGGCCTCCTCGGTCACCATGGACAAGGAACTGGCCAACAACACCACCAAGCTCCTCGAGATCGCCCAGAGCGCCAAGTCGCTCACGGCGAGCAAGGTCCAGTTCTACACGGTTCCCGTCCTGGACGACCCCCAGGACAAGAACCGCGTCATCTGGAACACCGCCACCGCGCCGGCGCTCTTCTCGGCCATCAAGAACGACACCCAGTTGCCCGATCCGGCCCCGTCGACCACGGTCAAGAAGGTCGTGCCGAAGGTGCAACAGGTCAAGGTCCAGGTCATCAACGGCACCACCACCGTCGGCAGGGCGGGCGAGGTGGCCAAGCAGCTGTCCGACCTGGGCTTCCAGGTCGTCGGCACGGGCAACGCCCTCACCGCGGCCGGCACCAGCCAGCCGACCACCAAGCTCCTGTACGGCAAGCGCGACACCACCGGCCCCGACTACGCCGACGTGCTCGCCGGCAAGCTGTCCGGCACCAAACGGGCCGCCACCAAGGGCAAGGTCAAGGTCGTCAACCCGGCACCGTTCACCGGCGGCGGCGCCTCGACCCAGACCGTGTCGGACACCGGCGCCGACGCGGCCCCGGTCATCCAGCTGCTGATCGGTGACGATTTCACCGGTGTCCGCACGGAGATCCCCGACGGCATCAAGGAGACGGCCATCAAGGCCGATACCAAGAACATCTGCTCCTAGCGCCCGTCGATGGACGACCGTCACGGACGGGCACGGAGCGGGTCTTCTGACTCGCTCCCTGCCTGCCAGTCAACCTCCAGATTCCCTGTGGATTCCCTCCGTTTCCCCCGTCTCCGCCGCGACATCCGCCGCACAGGCCATTACTGTTGTCAGACCGCCAACGCGATTCGGCATCCTGCTAGGCGTGTGCATGAAGCCACGGTTACCGTGGCTTGCGATCACCGGCCCCGATAGATAGCTGAGCGTCCCCACCGTGAGTGACCCCCGATCGCCCTTCCCGGTTCCGGCCCACAGCAGCAACGGCACCGCGCGCGCCGCCGCGGGGGCGCCGCCTGCCGAGACGGGACGGGTGGACACCCGCCGGCCAGGGCCGGGCGAGCCGCCCCAGCAGGGCGCGATGTGGGGCGAGCAGCCGGCGGAGGCCTCCTTCTGGGGTTCGGCCCCCGCGCCACAGCAGCAGCGGCCCGGCGAGCCCGCGCAGGAGCGTCCCGCCGAAGGCGCGCAGGAGGGTCCCGGCGAGAGCGAGCCCGAACGGCCGAAGCCGCGCAAGCGCGAGCCGTACCTCGACAACGTCAAGTTCCTGCTGATCTCGCTCGTGGTGGTGGGCCACTCGCTGGTGCCCACGCTCGACGCCGACTCCTCCAAGGCGCTCTACGTCTTCGTCTACACCTTCCACATGCCGCTGTTCGTCATCATCAGCGGCTACCTGTCCAGGAACTTCTGGAACTCCAACGCCAAGACCAACAAGCTGGTCGACACCTTCGTCATGCCGTACGTGATCGTGGAGATCGGCTACGCGGCGCTGCGCTTCTCCCTCGGGCAGAAGTGGAGCCTGACGATCATCGACCCGGCCTGGCTGAACTGGTACCTGCTGGCGCTGCTGTTCTGGCGGCTGTCCACACCGGTGTGGAAGCGGATGCGGCAGCCCGTTCCCGTGGCCATCGCGATCTACCTGTTCGCCGGGTTCTCGCAGATCTCCGGCGACTTCAGCATGGACCGCTTCTTCGGCCTGCTGCCGTTCTTCGTGATCGGCCTGGTGATGCAGCCCGAGCACTTCGAGATGCTCAACCGCGTCTGGGTCAAGGTCGTCGCGGCCGTGACGCTGCTGGCCGCCGCGGGCGTGGCGATCTACATCGGGCTCGGCCCGTGGTCGCTGAAGCCGTTCTACTTCAAGCACAGCTTCCAGGACATGGACCTGTCGTGGTACATGGGTCTCGGGCTGCGGGCGGGGCTGCTGCTCGCCTCGCTGGCGATGTGCTTCGCCTTCCTCGCGCTGGTGCCGCGCGGCGAGACCTGGTACACCGACCTCGGCACCCGCACGCTCTACTGCTACCTGCTCCACGGCATCCCCGTGCTGATCGCCAAGGAGATGGGCTGGCTCGACCTGCCCTGGCTGCACGGGCCGCTGGGGGTGCTGGCGATCAGCACCAGCGCGTTCGCGCTCGCCATCGTGCTGTGCCTGCCCGAGACGCGCACGGTGTTCAAGTGGGTGCTCGAGCCGCGCCTGACGTGGCTCTACCGCCGGCCGTCCGGAAGTTAAACGGCAGTTCCCTTCGCATTCACGCAGGTGATGGCATAGCCGCGCACCATCGCCTTTATGCGCGTTTGCGTCGGCACCACCCTTCATCATCCCGAGGACGCCCGGATCATGCACCGGCAGATCAGGGCGCTGCTCGACGCGGGCCACGAGGTGACCTACGTCGCTCCTTTCACCCACTTCAACGTGACGCCCGTGCCGCCGATCACCGCGATCGACGTCAGGCGGGGCGGCGTGCCGCGGGCCGCGCTCAGGCGCGGGGCCAAGGACGCCGACCTGCTGATCCTGCACGAGCCCGAGTTGCTGCTGGCGCTGCCGTTCCGGCATCCGCCGGTCGTGCTGGACATCCGCGACGAGCCGGTGGGGACGCTGGGCCGCGGGCTCGTCACCCGGGCCCGGCGGCTGCACCACGTGCTCGAACCCGACGCCGCCGAGGCCACCCAGGCCGCCACCGCGCCGCCGCCACCCGGTGACACCAGGATCGTCCACATCGGACGGCTGACCACACCCAAGGGCGTCCAGGAGCTGATCGACCTGGCCCATCGGCTGGTGCCCCACGGGATCAGGCTCGACCTCATCGGGGCCGCCGACCGCGAGGTCAGGCCCCTCCTGCGCGACGCCCAGCGGGTTGGCCTGCTCGACTGGTACGGCTACGTGCCCAACCGGCACGCCCTCCGCATGGCCGAGGGCGCTCTCGCGGGGGTGTGCCTGTGGCGCGAGCCCTCCGCCAGACCGCCCACCAAGGTCCTCGACTACATGGGCCGCGGCGTGCCCGTCGTCACGACGCCCGTGGCCGCCGCTGTGGTGGAGCAGGCGGGCTGCGGGTCGGTCGTGCCGTACGGGGACGTTGACGCCGCCCTGAACGCGCTGCTGGACCTCAAGGAGGACCCCGAGCGGCGCGCGAAGCTGGGCGCGGCGGGCAACGCGCTCGCCCGCCGCCACCACCACTGGCCCGACCAGGCGGCGGCGTTCGTCGGGCGCCTGGAGAACTGGGCAGGCGTCGCCCACGAGCTGGCCGTCTGACGCCTTCCCCCGGCGGAGTTGCGGCAAGACGTGGACGGAGGGCCTGATGGTCACATGTACTGGAGCCATGGCTTCGCATCTGATCCAGGGCCGCACGATCACCATGCCCGTGAGGGTGACCGACGCCACGGTCTGCAGCGCCATGTACCCGGTCCGCGCCGACGCGGCCCGCGCGGTGATCGCCTACTCGGGGCTCGACGTGGCCGAGGTACTGCCCGGCAAGGCCATCTGCACGCTGGTGTTCGTCGAGTACCGCGACAGCGACCTCGACTCCTACCACGAGTTCGGCGTCACCTTCCTGGTGCGTCCGCCGGGCAGCCCGCGCCCGCGTACCGCGGGGCCCGCCACGCTGAGGTCGGCGGGCGCGTTCGTCCACTGGCTGCCGGTGGACCAGGGCTTCACGCTGGAGGCGGGCCGGACGATCTGGGGCTTCCCCAAGGAGCTCGCCGACATCGAGCTGCGCCTGTCGTCGCCCTACAAGCGGTGCATCCTGCGCAAGGACGGGCGGCTGGTCATCGACATGCTGGTGAAACCCGGGCTGCCGGTGCCCGGCGCGGCGGCGCCGCTGACGGCCTACACCCACCAGGACGGGGTCACCCGCCGCGTCCCCGCCAGGATGTGGGGCAGCGCGATGCGTGTACGTCCCGGCGGGGCACTCGTCCGGCTGGGCAACCATCCCGTCGCCAAGGAGCTCAGCGAACTGGGCCTGCCGAAGCGGGCGCTCATGTCGACGACCCTGCGGGCGTCCATGACCTTCGACGCGGCGAGCGCCGAGGATCCGGCAGCCGGCTAGTCGCGGGACCGGGTCAGACGATCGGGGGACGGCCCAGCTTCACCATGCGCCATGCCGTACGCCACGCCATCGGCCTGCGCTCGCCCGCCGGAGTGCGCAACCCCTCCAGGAAGCCCTCGAACCAGGCCCGCAGCGCGACCGGCGAACGCCGTTCGCGCCAGAGGGTGAGCACCACCCAGTCGAGCAGGTACCACGCCGCCAGCGGCCACGGCAGGTTGCGCCGCGCCAGCCACACCCGGTTGCGGGCGTTGAGCCGGTAGAAGTCCGCGTGCCTGGTCGGCGGCACCTGCGGGTGGTACATGACGGTCTGGGCGTCGTACTCGATGCGGTAGCCCTCGCCGAGCAGCCGCCAGGCCAGGTCGGTCTCCTCGTGGGCGTAGAAGAACCGCTCCGGCAGCCCGCCCACCTGGAGGAAGGCCGACCTGCGGATGGCGGAGGCGCCGCCGAGGAAGGTCGTGACGGGTGAGGAGCGCTCCGGGTCGCCCGCGCGCAGGCGCGGCACGTGGCGGCGCTGGCCGATGCCGCCGTCGGGGTCCATCACGCGGAAGGAGATGACGGCCAGGTCGGGCTCGGTGGCGAAGCGGTCGCGGACGTGGGCGACGACCTTCTGGCTGGCGTACCAGCCGTCGTCGTCGAGGAAGAGGACGACGTCGCCCGAGCACTCCTCGACCCCGCGGTTACGCCCCGCGGGAATGCCGGTGTTGTGCGCCAGGCGGACGGTTTTGACGGTCGCGGCAGAGCCCTCGGGCGGTGTCGCCGACAGCGCGGGCACGTCGGCACCGTTGCCCACGATGACCACCTCGACGTCGCCGTCGATCTGGTTGAGCGCGGACTCGACCGCCCGGTTCAGCTCGGCGACCCGGTTGCCCATGGTGAGGATGACGCACGAGATCTTCAACGGGTCATCGCCTTGACGCGTCGAGAGCACGAGCGGAGCATTCTTTCATGATCACCGAGTCTGCTGGGGTCTGCCAATATGCGGATTGATGGAGACAAGAGTATCGGAACCGTCAGTGAACCCCCACCGAACAGCGGGCGTCTGATCCCTTCGACGGGTACGGCGCCCCGACGGTTCCGACTCACGCTAGCCGCCTCGAAGCCAGAATGCTGACCAGATGAAGAATGACCTGGATGCCCGCGGCGACCACGCACGCCACGGTAAGCACCTTGGTGGCGGTGATGTCGCCGACGACCAGGTCGATCACGGCGGCCAGCACCGCGAGGATCGACAGCTCCACCGCCTGGACGATGCGGTGGAACTTGGTGGCGCCGATGACCCTGCGCGCCAGCCCCATCAGCCCTGACCGGAACTGCCCGGCCGACGACTCGGTCGCCGCCGGCAGGCCCGAGCGCGCCCTGGCCACGTCGACCAGGTCGGTCTCCGCCTTGATCAGGATCGCACCGAGCGCGGCGGCGACGCCGAGCACGGTGTACCAGTCGGGCAGCGTAGTCGAGGCCCGGAAGCCGAGCCCGATCAGCAGGGCCGCCTCGCAGAAGTAGTGGCCCACGCGATCGAGGTAGACGCCGGTGATCGAGGTGCGGCGCGTCCAGCGGGCCAGCTCGCCGTCCGAGCAGTCGAACAGCAGGTAGAGCTGGACGAGCAGGAAGGACGCGACAGCCGCGGCCAGACCAGGCAGCGCCAGCACCGCTCCGGCGACGAGCCCCGTGACGATCATCAGCCCGGTGGTCTGGTTGGGCGTGATCGGCGTCTTGGCGAGCGCCCAGGTCACGTAGATGGACAGCTTGCGCATGTAGAGCGAGCCGGCCCAGTGCTCGCCGCTCTGGCGGTCCATCGTGCCGGCGGGTTGGGCGACCGCCCGCAGCTCAGCTACCGAAGGCCCGGACATAGCTCTCCACCCGATCACGAACCTCGGTTTCCGACAGACGCAGGTGCTCCAGGATCGTGTAGCGACCTGGACGGGTGGCCGGCGCCAGCATGACGGCCTCGGTGAACTGCTCGGCGCTGAGACCGATGTCGCCCGGCGTGACAGGGAGCTGGTGCTGCCTGAGGCAACTCACCACCTGCGTCAGCCTGGCCTGGTCCTCCCTGAGGAAGAAGCAGAAGGCGGCACCGATCCCGGCGAGCTCGCCGTGGTTGGAGGTGCCCGGAAAGAGCTGATCCACGGCATGAAGGATCTCATGATCTCCGCCGCTGGAAGGACGGGATGATCCGGCGATCACCATGGACATGCCCGACAGGATCAGCGACTCGGCCAGAACGGTGAGGAACGCGTCGGACTCGATGGAGTCGGTACGGCCGATCAGCGCCTCGGCCGACGTGCGCGCCATCGAGCAGGCCAGGCCGTCGATCGGCTCGCCCCGCTCCACGTTGCCCAGCTGCCAGTCCTCGATCGCCGACAGGTTGCTGACCACGTCGCCCACCCCGGACCGCACCAGCGCGTCGGGCGCCGCGTGGACGAAGTCGAGGTCGACCAGGATGGCCAGCGGCATCGGCACGCCGAAGGAGCCCTTGCCGCCCTCGTAGACCAGCGACGCGGTCGGCGAGCAGATGCCGTCGTGGGAGAGGTTGGTGGCCACGGCCACCATCGGGATCCCCGCCAGCGAGGCGGCGTACTTGGTGGCGTCGATGGTGCGGCCGCCGCCCACGCCGACGACCACCTCGTAGGCGCCCTTGCGCAGGTCGGCGCCGAGCGAGACGGCCGCCTCGACCGAGCCGTCCGAGACGCGGAACACCTCGGCCTCGGTGAGGGTCGGCGCGATGAGACCCTCGATGTGGTCACCCTGGCCCGGGCCGACCGCCACGGCGACCCTGCCCGAGGTGGCCACCCTGCTGTCGGCGAGCAGCGCGCCGAGCTGGGCGACGGCGCCCCGCCGTACCTCCATGGTGAGGGGCGCCGGCAGCATCCTCGCTAGAAGCGGCATCGAGCCTCCTCTAGTAACGGGTGGCGATGTCGCGGGCCTTGGTCAGGTCGTCGTGGTTGTCGACCTCGACCCACTCGACCTTGCCGATCGGCGCGACGTGGATCTTCTCGCCGCGCCCGACCATCTCCTGGTAGCCGTCCTCGTAGTAGAGCTGCGGGTCGCGCTCGAAGGTCGCCTGCAGCGCGTCGGCCAGGCGCGCGGCGGCGCCGGGCCTGATCAGCGTCGCGCCGATGTACTCGCCGTAGGCCTCGGCGGGGTCCATGAGCTTGGTGATCCGCTTGAGCGCGCCGTCGTCGAGCGTGACCTTCATCTCCTCGTCGGCCAGGCTCTTGACGTCGTCGACGGCGAGCAGGATGTCGCTGGTCGCGGGCGCCGACAGCAGCGTCTCCTCGACCGAGACCGGGTGCACGGTGTCACCGTTGACCAGCAGCGCCCCCTGGGCGAAGTAGTCGCGCGCGCACCACAGGGAGTAGGCGTTGTTCCACTCCTCGGCCTTGTCGTTGTGCACGAGGGTGAGCTTCACACCGTGCCGCTTCTCCAGCTCGGCCTTGCGCTCGTGTACGGCCTGCGCCGCGTAACCGACCACGACGACGACGTCACGCAGGTCCACCGCGGCGAGGTTGCGCAGCGAGATGTCCATGATCGTCGTCTCTCCGTCGACCGGCACGAGCGCCTTGGGCAGCGTGTCGGTGTACGGCCGCAGGCGTCGTCCGGCCCCGGCGGCCAGCACCATTCCCAGCAACGTGCACTCCTCAGTCGAGCATGACTATGTAAGACCCCAAAGGTTAGTTCCCTCGAGGCCCTGATCGTGTCATCCGCACTTAGTCCGGAGTTCCCGTATCGGCCGCATCCAGCCCGGAACGCGGCGCGGCCAGCCAGCACGTCAGCGACTCCCACCCGAACAGGCACCACAGGTACAGGGCCAGCAGCACGCACACCGCGGTCACCTGGCCGACGAGGGCGCCCGCCGCCACGACCAGCATCCTGCCGTCCCATCCCAGGCCCGCGGTCGACAGCCACGGCGGAGGGTAGACGTGCTGCCGTATCCGGTAGACCACGTCGTAGTGGTGGAAGGCCATCGCGCCGAGCAGCATGAAGACGATCAGCGGGTGGACGTCGTGGCCGAAGCACACCGAGGCGATGAAGACGTACTCCGTCAGCCGCAGGATCGGCGGCACCAGCCAGTCGAGCCTGCCGTCGTGCGGGTGGGAGCTGCCCGGCCCGGACAGCAGCAGCGTCACGGCGGGCGCGAACACCGCCAGCCCGTCGGTGCCGCCCACCCCGACCAGCAGCAGGATGCCGATGACGAACGCGCCGGCGACCGCGGGCGGCAGCGGCGGCAGCTGCCCGGCCACGAGCGCGCCCATGCCGCGCGAGAGCAGACCGTCGTCGCGGTAGGCCACGACCAGGCTGCGCGGAACGGGAACCATCTGTACGGAGATCATCCGGTCGACCTCATGAGCCTGCCCAGGAGCTGGCAGAAGAGCGCGAGAGCACCCCAGGCGAGCAGCGCCGTGAACGTGACCTTCGCGTTGAACAGCGCGGCGGTGACCGCGATCAGCGCCATCCGCTCGCCGATCGGCAGGACGATCACCTTCTTGGCCCATCGGGTGAGCGACTGGCGGTCCATGCGCCGCACCAGGCCGCGCACGCCCTGCGCCGGCACCGCGACGCGCTCGGCGTCGACGGACTCCAGCAGCGACCGGCGCGACCTGCTCCAGGCGGCGCCGATCCGCCTGGCGTCGGCCAGCGCCCCCTTGAACGAGAAGTCCACCATGTGGCGGAGCGTCTGGAGGATCATGGCCGCCACGGCCAGCCGCCAGATCCCGTCGGGGCCGCCGTCGCCCGCCTCGAGCCCCGCGGTGTAGCCGACGGCGAGGCCGACGTAGACCGCGTACTCCTTGAACCGGTCGCCCATGCCGTCGGCCCATGCGCCCAGCGGCGTGAACCCCCTGGTGAAGCGGGCGAGCTGGCCGTCGACGCAGTCGAGCACGAACGACAGCAGGAGCAGCACGGCGCCGACGACCTGGGCGTTCCTGGTGCCCGCCGAGAACCACACGGCCGCCAGCACCGCCAGGCCCACCGAGATGCCGGTCACCGCGTTGGGCGTCAGCCCCAGGCGCACCGCCAGGCGGACCAGGTGGGGGGACCAGGAGCTGACGAAGTAGGTGGTGAAGAAGCCGTCCTCGCTCTTGACCGCGGCGTCGAGCCGTACCTGGGTCTCGTCGACGTCGGCCAGCCTGCTCACGGCCAGGTCGGCGGCGGACTGCGCGGCCACGCGGTCGGCGTGCAGCCGTCCGATCTGCGCCGCCCGCACCGGCAGCCCTGACCGCACCAGCCCGACCAGCAGCAAGTCGACGGCCTCGATGGGGCTCACGGGGCCGAACCGTCCGGTCTCGGCCAGCTCGGCCAGCTCGTCGGCGACGTCGGCCAGGGTGGCGAGATCGGCCTCGCTCACCTGGAGCACGCCCCGGAACGTGGCGTTCGCGTCCGGCACGGTGTGGAAGGAGCTTCCGGCGGCGACGACCCTGTTGCCGGCCGTCCTGACGGGCGGGCGCAGCGGCCCCACCGTGGCGTCCGAGCTGACCAGCGCGCCCGTGCCCCGGGCGGGGTGCTCCATGAGCAGGGCGAGCGCCTCGGTGTGCGCGACGAGGTCGGCGGTCAGCAGGACGACCGGTCCGGTGCAGATGCGCGCGATCTTGGCCACGCCGCGCAGGTCGGCGCCCAGGCCGCCGCCCTGCGGCACCAGGTGCACGTCGCGCACCGGCAGCAGCACGAGCTGGTCGTTGATCCGGTCGAGCAGGGTGCCGTCCGCGCATGACAGGTGGGCGGCGGGGGTCGTGGCGAGCACCACGGCCGCGGCCGTGACGCCTGTTCTGGCGGTCGTGGATTCTGGCACGCGCAGTTCTCCTTCGGACACGAGGAGTGCGTTGCCCAGCGTAGCGATCGGATGACGGCAATTCACGGGCCACGCCCGTGTCGGAAGAGACCGTTACGCTCGCCATATGGAATCTCGACTGCGGGTCGTCGGAGTGCTCCTGGCGGGCGGCGTGGGGCAGCGGGTCGGGCTCGACACCCCCAAGCAGCTCGTCACGGTCGCCGGAAGGTCGATCATCGAGCACACGCTCGCCGTGTTCGACGCCGCGCCCGAGATCGACGAGGTCGTCGTGCTGATGACGCCGGGATTCACCGCCGAGGTCGAGAAGCTGGTGGCCGCCCGCGGCTTCGCCAAGGTGAGCAAAGTGCTCGAGGGCGGCGCCTCCCGCACCGAGACCACGTGGCGGGCGCTCGACGCGCTGGGCCCGGAGGAGTGCGACGTGCTCCTGCACGACGCGGTACGGCCGCTGCTGGAGCCCCGCATCATCACCGCGTGCGTCGAGGCGCTGGAGCATGACAGCGCGGTCGAGGTGGCGATCCCGAGCTCGGACACCGTCGTCGTGGTGGAGCCGGGGCCGCGCGGCGACGTCGTGCGCGAGGTGCCGGAGCGGGCGCGGCTGCGGCGCGTGCAGACACCGCAGGGCTTCCGGCTGTCGGTGATCAGAGCGGCCTACGAGCGCGCCTTCGCCGACCCCGGCTTCGGCGACCGGCCGCCGACGGACGACTGCGGGGTGGTGCTGCGCTACCTGCCCGAGGTGCCGATCGTGGTGGTGGAGGGCAGCGAGCGCAACATCAAGGTGACCCACCCGCTCGACCTCCAGGTCGCGGACACGCTGTTCCGGCTGGCCGCCGCGCCCGTGCCGCGGGCGTCCGCGACGGCGCTGGAGGGCAGGACGGTGGTGGTCGCCGGCGGCGACCGGGGGATCGGGGCGGGCGTGGGCGAGCTGGCTCGGGCGCACGGGGCCGCGCGGGTGCTCCATCTGCCGTCCGCGGGCGGCCACGCGGCCGTCTCCGCGGCGCTGGCGGAGGCGGGGAGGGTCGACTGCGTGGTCCACGCCGCCCCCGTACGGCCAGGCGACCGGCTGGCGGCGGCAGGCGACGCCTACCTGGAGGCGGTGGGCGTGGCCAGGGCCGCGCACCCGCACCTGCGCGACTCCGGCGGGCGGCTGCTGCTGCTCACCTCGTCGCGCCTGACGGGCGAGGGGATCGCCCGGTCGGCGGCCGCCGCGGTGGCCGAGCTGTCGCGGGGCCTGGCCGAGGAGTGGGCGCCGGACGGGATCGCGGTGAACTGCGTCGCAACCGCGGGCACGGACGCCCCGGGGATCGCCGTCGACCTGCTGGCCACCGACCGCACCGGTCAGGTGATCGACGTCTGACCGCGGCCCGGACCGGCGCCGGCGAGCCGGAGCCGCGCGACGTCAGGCGGCCCGGAGGCGCGCGGCGTCAGAGGGGGCCCGCGAGCGGGCCCCCGGGGAACGTGCTCAGTGCTGAGGGCGGGACAGCTCGCGGGGGCTCGTCAGGAACCCCCAGCCCCACGACAGGTGCATCGCCGCGTACACCAGCGGCAGCACCGCCCTGGCCCGTCCGGGCAGCCCGCTGCCGGTCAGCACCGACCCCGCGACGATCGCCAGCGCGTAGCCGCCGGGGATGACCAGGCCCAGCGGGAAGAACGGCGAGACCAGCAGCCCCAGCGCCATCGCCACCACCGCCGCCGGCGGGGCCAGGTAGCGCAGGTTGATCGTGCCCTCGTGGGTGCGGGCCACCACGCGCCGCCAGCGCCCGTAGTGGAAGTACTGCTTGGCCAGCGCCCTGAGGTTGGGCCGCGGCCGGTAGGTGACGCGCATGCGCGGCTGGAACCACACCAGGCCGCCCGTCGCGCGGATGCGGTGGTTCATCTCCCAGTCCTGGGCGCGCTGGAAGTGCTCGTCGTAGCCGCCGACGCGGTCGAGGGCGCTGCGCCGGAACACGCCGAGGTAGACGGTGTCGGCCGGCCCGGCCGTACCGCCCACGTGGAAGGCGGCGGCGCCGACGCCGATCTTGGAGGTCATCGCGCGGGCGACGGCCTGCTCGAAGGGCGTGATGCCCTCGGCCGCCATGACCCCGCCGACGTTGTCGGCGCCGGTCTCCTCCAGCGTCTCGACCGCCACCCTGAGGTAGTCGTCGGGCAGCATGGCGTGCCCGTCGACCCTGGCGATGATCGCGTGTCTGGAGGCGGCGATGGCCGCGTTGAGCGCGTTGGGGGTGCGGCCGGTCGGGTTGGCCACCACGGTCACCCTGGGGTCGGCCGCCGCGATGGCGTCGGCGACCTCCTGGGTGCGGTCGTGGGAGGGGCCGACGGCGAGCACCACTTCGATGGGGCCTGGGTAGGCCTGGGCGAGGATCTGGGCGACGGCCTCGCGCAGGTGACGCTCCTCGTTGAGGATCGGCATCACGACGGAGATCGGCGGCCAGGCGCGCGTCTGCGGGAACGCGGGCTGCGCGGGCGAGTCGGGGAACTGCTTCATGGCGGGCCTCACGCTACTGTACGACCAGGGGAGGAGGGCAATCCAAAGCCCGATTCCGGCGGCGCTTGGAGGGGGCGGGCATGCGCGACCCGGAGGAGGATGACGCGGGTGTGCACGTGGGCGGTGACGCCCCCGGGGGTGTCAGGCTGGCGCCCCGTCGCACGCCGCGCAGGCCGGGTCGCGGGGCGCGGGCGCGGCGGCGCAATCTGATCATCGCGGGCGGCCTGTCGAGCGTCATCCTGGCCGGCACCGGCTGGGTGTGGGCCACGCCCCGGCAGATCGGCTCGGTCGACGCGGGTCTCGGCGCGGTCGAGCAGGCCCCTCGCGGCGCGATGAACATCCTGCTGGTCGGCGTCGACAAGCGCGACGACCTGACCCGCAAGGAGCAGAACCGGCTCAAGCTGGGCCGCGAGTCGGGCGAGCGCACCGACACGATGATGGTGATCCACCTGTCGGAGGACCACCGCAGGGTGACGGTGGTGAGCCTGCCGCGCGACACCTGGACCACGATCCCCGGCAAGGGCCAGCACAAGATCAACTCAGCCTACCAGTTCGGCGGCGCCAAGCTGGCCGTCAAGGCGGTGCAGCAGGTGACGGGGCTGCCGATCACCCGGTACATCGAGGTGAACGTCCTGGGCTTCGTCGACGTCGTCGACCGGCTCGGCGGCGTGACCGTCTGCACGCCGGTGCCGATCGACGACCCCAAGACCGGGCTCGACCTGGCGGCGGGCACCCACCGGCTCGACGGCGCGAAGGCGCTCGGCTACGCCCGCACCAGGGCGACCGCCCGTTCCGACCTCGACCGCATCGACCGCCAGCAGCAGGTCATCTCGGCGATGCTCAGCGAGGCGCTGGCCAACCCGGCCAACCTGATCTCCTTCGTCAACGCCTCGCTCGCCACGATCAAGGTCGATCCCGACGACGGGCTCGTGCCGCTGGTCGAGCAGCTCAAGGGTGTCTCCCTCAACGACGTGAAGTTCGCCCACGTGCCGCTGGCCGACGTCGACTTCAAGACGCCGACCGGCGAGTCGGCCGTGCTGTGGGACAAGGAGCGGGCCACCGAGCTGTTCCGCCGCATCGCCGCCGACCAGGACCTGGCCAAGCCCGCGCCGAAGCCACCGCCCACGCCGAGCACGCGGGCCGTACCGGCCAAGGACATCACGGTCAGGGTGCTGAACGGCACGCTCATCACCGGGCTCGGCGCGCGCACCAAGGCGGGGCTGGTGGCCTACGGGTTCAAGGTGCCGGACGAGCCGGGCAACACCCCGCGCAAGGACTTCGCGACCACGGTCGTACGGTACGCGCCCGACCAGGCGGAGGCGGCGAAGACGGTGGCCGCGGCGATTCCGGGCGCCGAGCTCAAGGAGAGCGACATCAAGGGCATCGAGGTCGTGGCCGGGCGGGACCAGCCGAAGATCCGCAAGCCCGCGTCGGCCACCACGCCGTCCGTGTCGCCGTCGCCGGAGAGTACCCCGGACACCCGCACGGCAAGGGAGAACATCTGCAAAAAGGGGGCATAGCTCCCGTCCATTGTGGGCAGGGGAAGACCGCATGAGCGGAGGTGTCTGAAATGGTGGTCAGGTCCTGGACGGACGGTCGGTTCGCACTCCTCCAGGCGGTCGGGGATCTGGATCTGACGACGGTCCCCCGGATGAGAGCCGAGATCGACACCGTGCTCGCTGCCATGCTCGCCACCATGGAACAGCCGCACCTGGCCATCGACCTGAGCCAGGTGCCGTTCTGCGACTCGGTCGGTCTCGGGCTGCTGGTCTCGACGCTGACCAGGGTCCGGCAGCAGCGCGGCAGGCTGATGCTGATCGTGGGCGACGGGATGATCCCCCACCTGCTGACGATCACCAACCTGGACCGGCACTTCGAGGTGACCGACTCGATCGACGAGGCGCGGCAGGCGCTGGCGGCGTGACCTTGCCGCCGGCTGAGAGCGTTCACTAGCATCGGCGACGCTCGCGCGCCAGCCTGAGGCGCGGCCCCGACCGTCGGAGGATGGCCTGATGAGGCTTGGCGTGATGTTCGACCGCGACCTGCCGCCCGAGCGGCTCGTCCCGTTCGCGCAGGCGCTCGACTCCAGGGTGGACGACCTCTGGGTGGTCGAGGACCTCGGCTGGACGGGCGGCCTCACCTCGGCCGCCGTCGCGCTCGCCAGTACCTCGCGGCTGCGCGTCGGCCTCGGCATCGCGCCGGCCCCGCTGCGCAACCCGATGCTGCTGGCGATGGAGTTCGCCAACCTGGCCAGGATGTTCCCCGGGCGCTTCGTCGGCGGCGTCGGGCACGGCGTGCAGGAGTGGATGCGCCAGGTCGGCGCCGCCGCCCCCTCGCCGCTGGCGCTGCTGGAGGAGACGATCACCGCGGTGCGCGGGCTGCTGCGCGGCGAGAGCGTGACCATGGACGGCAGGTCCGTCCGTCTCGACGAGGTACGGCTGGTGCACCCGCCCGCCGTCGTCCCGCCGGTCGTGGCAGGCGTGAAGAGCCCTCGCTCGCTGGCCCTGTCGGGCCGGGTGGCGCAGGGCACGATCCTGCCCGAGGGTTTCGGCCCCGAGGCGATCGGTCCGGCACTGGAGCGTATCTGCGCGGCGGGCGAGCACGAGCTGATCGTCTTCACCCACCTGTGCGTCGACGACCCGGCCGGGCTGGACGGGATCCGCGAGGAGGTGGCGAGCTTCCTGGAGGTCGACAGGGCCGAGGTCTTCGCCGCCGACGGCTCCCCCGCCCAGGCCGCCGCGGCGGTCAGGGCGCTGTGGGCGGCCGGCGCGAGCACCGTCGTGCTCCGCCCCGTCGGCGACGATCCCCTCTCCCCCGTCGAGAAGCTGCTGTCCGCGCTCCACAGGTAGGGACGATCGGCCGATGGCGGATCGTCCACATGGCCGATAGCAGCGCCGCCGATCGGCGCCACGATCGGCTTCATGAAGCGGATGATCGCACTGGCCGCGGTGGGCCTCGTCACTCTGACCGCCTGCGGACTCCAGCTCGACACGACAGAACGGCACCAGGCCACGACCTTCCCTCACCCGGGAGGCACGCTCACCGTCAAGGCGAGGGTGGGCGATCTGCGCGTGGTCCCCGGCGACGCCTCGGGGGTGAAGGTCGACAGGTGGCTGCAGGGCTCCGCCGGTGAGCCGGGCAAGTCCACGTGGGCGCTGGAGAACGGCCAGCTGTCGCTGCGCACCGACTGCACGGTCTTCTTCGCCACCTGCGGCGCCCGCTACACCGTGCACCTGCCGCCGGGGGTGAAGCTCCTGGTCGAGGGAGGGGACGAGCGGGTGACGCTGTCCGGCCTGGACCAGGACGTCACGGTCGCCACCACCGGCGGCGACATCCTCGCCGACGGCCTGTCGGGTGTGCTGCGGCTGCGCACGAGCGAGGGGCTGATCAGGTCGAGGGCCACCCGGTCGGCCGACGTGCGGGCCCACTCGCGTGACGGCGCCGTCCGGGTGCAGTTCGCCGCCCCGCCGGGCAAGGTCGACGCCCTGTCCCGCGAGGGCGGGGTGGTGGTGACCGTGCCGGAGGGCGAGTACGGGATCACCGCGGAGAGCCGCAACGGCCGTACCGATGCGGAGCTCAAGGACGCGGGCAAGGGAAGTGAGAGGACCATCGTGGCCAGGAGCGTCGACGGCGACGTCAGGGTCTCCCGAACGTAACCGGCGGGCCTGCGCCGGGGGTGCGCTCGGCGGTACGGCGGGCGGTGCCTGGTACGTTCGCGCAATCGCTACTGTGCGCGAGGGGGATGAGCCAGATGGCGGAGATTCGACCGTTCCAGCCGTACGATCTGCCGGGCATGTACCGCGTGTGTCTCCAGACGGGAGATTCGGGCAAGGACGCCACCGCGCTCTACCACGACCCCGACCTGCTCGCCCACATCTACGCGGGCCCCTATCCGGCCGCCGATCCCGGCCTGAGCTTCGTCGCCGTGGACCGGCGGGGCGTGCTGGGCTACATCATCGCCACCGCCGACACCCCGGCCTTCCAGCACTGGCTGGAGGAGCACTGGTGGCCCGGCCTGCGGGCCCGCTATCCGCGCACGATGGCCGCCGACCCCGGCGACGGCACGCTCGACTGGTGGTGCGTGGAGCGCATCCACGACGCCAGGCCGACACCCGACGAGCTCTACGACCGCTACCCCGCCCACCTGCACATCGACGTCCTGCCGAGGGGGCAGGGGGCGGGTCTGGGCCGGCGGCTGATGCGGACGCTGCTCGACGAGCTGCGGGCCCGGGAGGTGCCGGGCCTGCACCTCGGGGTGGGCGCGGGCAACGCCGGAGCGTTCGCCTTCTACCAGGCCATGGGGTTCAGCGTGGTCCGGCCGGATTCGTGGGGCGCGACCATGGCGATCTCAATTCTAGACGTATAATATCCAGGATATGCGGATGAGCGAGGGCGTCGAGTGGGCGCTCCACAGCTGCCTCAACCTCTCGTGGATCGAGACGGGCGAGGCGATGACGGCGGCCAAGCTGGCCACCTTCTACGGCCTCCCCACGGCGTACCTCAACAAGCAGTTGCAGGCGCTGGCGCGGGCGGGCATCCTCAGCTCGACGTCGGGTCCCAAAGGCGGGTTCCGGCTGGCCCGTCCCCTCGACCGGATCACGCTGATGGACGTGGTGACCGCGATCGAAGGCGCGGACGAGGCGTTCAGGTGCGAGCAGATCCTGCGCCAGGGCCCCGGCGGCAGCCCGCACGTCGACTACCGGGAGTCCTGCGTGATCGCGCAGGCGATGCGCAGGGCGGAGCTGGCCTGGCGGCACGAGCTGGCGAGCCAGACGCTGGCCGACATCAGGCAGACCGTCGAGGCGCGTTACCCCGCGACACCCGCAGGCACCCGATCGTGGTTCGCGAACCTGCGGACCTGATCGTCCCATGACACAATCCTGGATATCTGACATCGAGAACGGTGGCTGATGGTGAACCTTCTCCTCCCCGGGGACGCAGGCTTCGAGCAGGCGACCCGCCCCTGGAACCTGGCCGTCGACCAGCCCGTCAGCGCGGTCGCCGAGGCGCACGACGCCGACGACGTGGCCGACGCCGTCAAGCTGGCCCGCAAGCAGGGGCTGGCGGTGGCGGCCCAGCCGAGCGGGCACGGCGCGAGCGGCGACGTCGACGGCGTCCTGCTGCTGCGTACCCGCGGGCTGTCCACCCTGGAGATCGACGTGCCGGCCAGGACCGCGCGTGCCGGCGCCGGCGTCGCGTGGGGCCAGGTGCAGGCGGCGGCCGGCCCGCACGGCCTGACCGGCCTGCCGGGCAGCTCCCCCGTGGTGACCGTCACCGGGTACACCCTGGGTGGCGGCCTGTCCTGGTTCTCCCGCGCGCACGGCTGGGCCTCCTCCAGCGTCCGCTCCTTCGACATCGTCGACGCCGAGGGACGGCGCGCCACCGTCACCCGCGACGACGAGCTGTTCTGGGCGCTGCGCGGCGGAGGCGGCGACTTCGCGCTGGTCACCGCCATCGAGTTCGACCTCCACCCCGCTCCCGACCTGTACGGCGGGCGCGTCCTGTGGCCGGCCTCCCGCGCCCCCGAGGTCCTGGCGGCCTTCAGGGAGATCACCGCGACCGCGCCGGACGAGCTGACCCTCTGGTTCGAGCTGCTGCGGTTCCCCGGCGCCCCGCCGCTCGTCGCGGTGGACTCCACCTACCTCGGGCAGGACGCGAGCCGGCTGCTCGCGCCGCTCGACCGGATCGGCGGCGCGCTGTCCGACACCCGCGGCCGGATGCCGATCGCCGCGCTCGGCGACATCACCGGCGAACCGACCGACCCCTCCCCCGGCGCGTCCAGGGCCCAGCTGATCAGCGAGCTCGACGGGATCCTGGACCGGCTCATGCCCATCGACCCGCTGATCGGCGTGCAGATCAGGCACCTGGGCGGGGCCCTCGCGCGGCCGTCCGACAGCGCCGCGGGACAGCTCGACGACCCCTACCTGCTGTACCTGTTCGGCATGCCCGGCGTCGAGGACCGGCAGCGGGAGCTCATCGAGGGCGGGCGCAAGCCGTTCACGTTCCTGTCGCCCGGAGAGAGCGCCGAGGCCGCCTTCCCCGCCGAGACCCTCGCCCGGCTGCGCGACATCAAGCGCCGCCACGACCCCGACGGCGTCTTCCGCAGCAACTACCCGGTGCTCGGCCGAAACTGAGATGACCCCGGCCCTGTGGCCTCTCTACGCTCGCCGACATGGAACTGAACGTCGTCGACGTCGAGGCCACCTGCTGGGACGGCCGGCCGCCGCCGGGATCGGTCAGCGAGATCATCGAGATCGGGCTGACCGTCGTCGACCTCCGCACGCGTGAGCGCCGCTCCCGCCACCGCATCCTCGTACGGCCGGCACGGTCCACGGTCAGCGCCTTCTGCACCGACCTGACCGGGCTCACCCAGGCCGAGGTCGAGACGGGAGTGGGTTTCGCCGAGGCGTGCAGGATGCTGGCGGCCGAGCACGCGGCGGGGTCGCGGCCGTGGGCGAGCTGGGGCGACTACGACCGCCACCAGTTCACCCGGCAGTGCGCGGCCACCGGCGCGGCCTACCCCTTCAGTCGCCGTCACACCAACGCCAAGGCGGTCTTCACCGAGGCGCACGGGCTGCGCAAGCGGCCGGGAATGGCCGAGGCCCTGCGGATCGCGGGACTTCCCCTGGAGGGACGCCACCATCGCGGCGAGGACGACGCGTGGAACATCGCCGCGCTGGTGCTCAGCCTGGCCGATCAGGACGCCTGGCCGATGACCTGAGCACTCCCCCTCGTGGCGACTACGCTGCGTGATCGAGCGAATACTACATTGCCGACATGGGGTCGTTGACCATGACTCCACCCGCTTGATCGCTCTCTCAGGAAGGAACCTTCCGTGAAGATCATCGTCGCCCTGCTCGGCTTCGCCCTCCTCGCTCTCTTCGGCCCCGTCTCGCCCGCCCACGCCGCCGCGACCCCCACCTACACCTGTGTCATCGTGAACCTCGGCGAGGACGGCACGCTGACCGGCGCCTACTGCCAGGGCACCGACGGCGCGCCCGCCCAGGGGCCGATCCTCGAACCGTTCGCCGTCTGGTCGCCGTTCCAGCTGACCCGCATCATCCTGTGCACGTCAGGGGAGGCCGACACGCCCACGGGGATCACCGGTTACGGCTGCCAGCGCCTCTTCTGAGCCGTCCGGGCCGGCACGCCGCGCGCAGGGGGACGGCGCCGCGCTGCCCGCCGCCACGCACGCCGAACGGTGGCATGCCCGCCGCCAGGCCCGACGGACGGTCGCATGCGGGGGCGCTGCCACCGACGGACGGTCGCATGCGGATCGCCGCGCCCGACGGACGGTGGTGCGCTGGTCGTCGCGGTCGCCCGGTGGGCGGTGGCGCGCTGGTCCTCGTCGCCGCGCCTCCGTCTCATTCATGAACGCGGCGGCGCCGGCGAGGAGGCGCTGGAGACGAGGAAGGGAGCCAGGAGCCCGGGAACCGCCTCCTCGGCGAACACCACGCCCTCCCCCACGCCGACGTCCTTCACCCGGTACGCCCCCGCCGCCGTCGCCGCCGTCAGCGTCATCAACCCCCTGCGCCGCTGCGCCGGCGACGTGCCGAACGTCCAGCCGATCACCCCGTCCCTGCGCAGCGCCACCGTCCTGCGCAGCGCCGCGCCGTACCGGGTCACCAGGTACGGCCCGGCCAGCCCGTGCCCGAGGCTGCGATAGGCGCCGACGGCCAGCGGCACGGTCACCAGCGCGCACGCGGGAGCGAACAGCCACAGCGCGCCGGGAACCCAGCTCAGCCACGCCCCGAGCCCGGCCAGCGCGAGCGCCGCCGGCACGAGCGGCCAGACGGCCCGCAGCAGCCGCCGCCGCAGCGCCGCCCGCGGATGGGGGCGCAGCGGCACCTCCAGCGCGGGCCCGCCGAGAACCTGCGCGGCCACCCGCAGCGCGGTCACCCGGGGCGCGGGCGGCAGCAGCGCGGCCGACGTCCGCTCCTCGCTGTCGTCGGGCTTCATGCCGGCGACCAGCGCGCGCAGCCTGGCGCCGCCGCCCCAACGCAGCGGCACCGGCTCGACCAGCTCGACCCCGCGCAACCGGCTCTCCTCCAGCGACAGCGACCGCGTGGTGAGCAGGCCGCGCCGTACCCGGTAGGCGCCGTCGGACTCGCGCGACAAGCGGAAGCGCCACCACACCTCCACGTACAGGGCCAGCGCGCCCACCAGCCCGATCACCGTCACGGTCACGACCGCCGCCACGACCAGCAGCGCCGGCGAAGTCGCGCTCGCCGCGGCCCAGGCGTCACGCAGGAACCCGACCTCGGCGGGCTCGACTCCGAAGATGTCCAGCACGCGGAAGAAGGCGCCGAACGGGGCCAGCCCGATGAGCGGCGTCCAACTGCTCAGCAGCGCGAACCCGATCCAGCGCGGGCGCAGGGCCGCGAGCGTGTTGTCCCGCTGCGCCGCCGTCCCCCCGCCGAGCAGCAGCCGGCGCAGGTGCTCGGCCCTGGGTCCGGCGATCGCGTCGAGACGGAGCCCCGCCTGCTGCTCGCCCGCGTCGACGCGCACCACCGCCAGGCCGAACAGCCGGTGCGCGGGCCCGGCCGTGAGGTCGACGGACCTGACGCGGTCGCGCGGGATCGAGCGGTGCCGCCTGAACAGCAGCCCGGCGCGCAGCTCGACCCGCTCGTCGCTGACGCGGAACCGGGTGGTGGCGTACCGGAGCGTGACGAGCACCGCGATGCCGGCGAAGACCGCCAGCAGGGCGAGGAGCGGGATGACCGTCCGCGGGCTCGGCCCCGCGAGGGCGACGACGGCCGTCGCGGGGATCGCCGGGCCGATCACCCAGCCGAGCCCGGTCCCCACCGTCCGCCGGTCGAGCCGCTCCCACCCGCCGGACACGTCACGCCCCTCCGCGCCACGCCCGGTCACGTCCCGCCCTGTGATGTCCCGCCCTACCATGTCGTGCCCGGTCGTCTCGCGCCGGGTCATGTCGCGAGCGGTCACGTCGCGTCCCCCGGGACGGCCTGCGTCCTGCACATCCCGCCCGGTCACGTCACGCCCGGTCATGTCACGCCCGGTCACGTCGCGTCCCCGGGGACGGCCTGCGTCCTGGCCGTGAGCCGCTCGACGAGGTCGGCGGCTAGCACGTGGTCGAGCCCCTGGATGGTGATCGAGCCCGCCGCCGAGGCCGTGGTGACCTTCACCCCGGACAGCTTGAAGATCTGCTGCAGCGGCCCCCGCACGGTGTCGACGGTCTGGATGCGCGACATCGGCGCCACCCGCGCCTTGTACCACACCCAGCCGGAAGCCGCGTAGACCGCGTCCTCGGTCGTCTCCCACCGGTGCAAGCGGTAGCGCCGGCGCGGCATGATCGCCGCGTACGCCACGCCGGGCACCGCCACCACGGCCAGCGACAGCAGGAGCCACACCCGGGCGGGCGGGATCAGTAACGCCAGCAGGCCCAGCACGAGAACCGGTGGCACGACGGGGACCAGCGCCTGGGTCGTCCACCACCGGACCGCTCGCGGGTCGACCTGGTGCCGGGGTGGCCGAAGTTCGAGTCTCATTCCGTCTCCTTGCGGGGCCCAGCTCTGGCCGGTCAGCTCAATTTCTGACCACTTGGCCAAAATTTAGCACGAGCGAACCACACGGCGGAGCCACCAGTGGGGGTACCGGCCCTGTCGCCCGCCGCGTGTGGGAAGGTCAGGGCCGGTAGGGGCCGGAGACGACCTCGTCGATGTACATGACCATGTTCGAGTAGCCGGGTGTGCCGATGAGCAGGCCGAACCAGGTCCGCGGTCGCGTCGGGACGTAGGGGTTCGGGGCCACGCTCACCCGGCCCGTGGCACAGCACTCGCCCCGGGCTCCGGCTTGACGAACGGGACGGCTCCCCCAGGTCCTGCCGCCGACCGCGTGAAACCGCCGTCGATCTCACGGCCCTCCGTGTCGTCGAACGGGTCGCCCACGCCGTCGGCGCCGACGATCCGCCCCGAGGTGCGCGCCCAGCTCCCCTTCTCAGGGAGCGGCGAGGCTGCCGTTCCGCCCCGGCCGCCGGCGAGGTGCCGAGGACGCCGAGCCGGGCGGCGGCGGTCGCGCTCGCGAGGAGCGTGCGATACATCGTGCCGCCCCCTGCCCTCGGGCCGGGGACGCCTGATCACCAGGCGGGAACCGGAATCCGTTCCGCTGTCTCACCTCGTCCAGGACCGGGCAATCGCCGAGCCCGGTGCCCGCGCGGCCCGGCGGCGGTCAGGCCGGCCCGTCGGACGATCAGGCCGGCCCGTCGGACGATCAGGCCGGGTCGGGCGGCCAGACCGACCCCTCAGACGATCACACCGGCCCCTCAGACGATCAGACCGGCCCGTCGGGCGGTCAGGCCGGCCCCGTCGGACGATCAGGCCGACCCGTCGGACGATCAGGCCGACCCGTCGGACGGTCAGGCGGGCGTGCGCGCGGTCTCCGGCTCGCTCTCGCGCGGCCGCAGCTCGACCTCGAGCGACTCGACCGGCGGGGCGGCCTTGTCCCTGCGGTAGGCGCGAACCGAGTGCGTGATCGCCCCGGCCCAGATCAGCGCGATGGCCAGGTAGGCGAGGGTCTGCACGCCCCCGGGAGCGGCGATCCAGTCGCTGCGCAGCAGCGTGCGCAGGTTGGTGAGGATGATGACGCCGCCCACGGCCGAGCCGAGGATGCGCGGCGGGATGTGCCGTACCAGCCAGGCGGCGATGGGCGCGGCGAGGATGCCGCCGAGCAGCAGGACGCCGACCCAGGTGAAGTCGATGTTCTGCGAGCCGATCCCGACGAGGAAACCGGTGCTGGCCGCGAGGGCGACGAGGAACTCGCTGGTGTCGACCGAGCCGATCACCTTGCGCGGCTCCAGCCGGCCGCTCGCGAGGATGGCGGGCGTGCCGACCGGGCCCCACCCTCCGCCGCCCGTGGCGTCGACGAACCCGGCCAGCAGGCCGAGCGGCGCCAGGAACCGCTTGCGCAGCGGCTTGCCGAAGTCGGCGCGGGGCAGCCCGAACCTGCGAGCGCGCTGAGCGAAGTGGCCTCGCGCGCACGCCAGCTGTCAAGAGCGTATTGACGCGGCAACGGCTCCCTCTCAGGTGCGCTGGTCTCGCAGGGTCTGCAGCAGATCGGCGGCTCGGGCTTCGGCGGCCGCGGCCTGCTGGTTGGCGGTCTGCGCCGCGGCCTGGGCGGCGGTGAGCTGCCCACGCACCTCCCCCAGCTGTTGCTTGGCGACAGCCACCTGCACCACTACCTCGCGGGCTCCGACGGCACGTCCCCAGGCCGGGCGGAAGCTCCAGGTAAGAGCGAGATTTCCGAACCAGGAACACTAGGGTGCTGCCATGACTGACACCCTCCTCCGCGGCGGCCGCCCCTGGGGTCTCGACGAGCCGGCCGACGTCCTGATCCGCGACGGCGTCATCGCCGGGATCGGTGCGGCGGCCGACGCACCGGGGGCGCGCGTGGTCGACGTCTCGGGCCAGCTGGTGCTGCCCGGTCTCGTCGAGGCGCACTGCCACCTTGACAAGACCCTGTACGGCGGGCCGTGGGTGCCGCACTCGGCCGACGACACGCTGGCCGGGCGCATGTCCAACGATCTGGGCCGCAGGGCGGAGCTGGGGGTGCCGAGCGTCGAGCGCGTCATCGCCCTGCTGGAGCGGATGAGCGCGTTCGGCACCACGCACGTGCGCACCCACACCGACGTCGACCCCGCCGTCGGGCTGCGCGGCGTCGAGGCGGTACGGCAGGCCGCCGAGGCGCTGAGCGACCGCGTCAGCGTGACGCAGGTCGCCTTCCCCCAGCACGGCCTGCTGACCAACCCCGGCACCGCCGCCCTGCTGGAGGAGGCACTCAAGAGCGGCGTCGAGGCCATCGGCGGCCTCGACCCCGCCGGTATCGACCGCGACCCCGTCCGTCACCTCGACGTCGTCTTCGGGCTCGCCGAGGCGTACGGCGCGCACATCGACATCCACCTGCACGACGGCGGCTCGCTGGGCATGTGGGAGCTGGAGCTGATCGCCGAGCGCACCGCGGTCACCGGGCTGGGCGGCAGGGTCACGGTCAGCCACGCCTACGCCATGGGCCAGGCCGACGAGACCCAGCAGGGCCGTCTGGCAGAGAAGCTCGCGGCGGCGGGCGTGACGATCGCGACGGCGGCCGTCTACAGCTTCCCCGTCCCCGCGGTGAAGGTCCTGCGCGCGGCCGGGGTCACGGTCGCGTGCGGCCATGACGGCATCCGCGACCTGTGGGGGCCGTACGGCTCGGGCGACATGCTGGAGCGGGCGATGCACCTGGCCTACCGGAGCACGTTCAGGCGCGACGAGGACATCGAGCTCGCGCTGGAGGCGGCGACGTACGGCGGAGCCCGCGCGCTCGGCCTGTCCGGATACGGCCTGGCCCCGGGCCACCGGGCGGACCTGGTCGTGGTCCCCGCGGGCGGGGCGGCCGAGGCGGTCGTCGTCCACCCGCCGCGCACGCTGGTGATGAAGGAAGGCGTGATCCTCTGACCGCCACGACGTACCAGGGACAGCCGTACCAGGGGCAGCGGCAGCAGTGGCAGGCAGCCGGCTGACGGGTAGGGGCAACCCATGAACGTCGTGGTGCTGTCCGACACGCACGCGCCGCGCCGCTGGAGGTCGTGCCCGCCTCCGGTGGCCGACCGGCTGCGCGGCGCAGGACGCGATCCTGCACGCGGGCGACGTGAGCGTGCCGTCCGTGCTGGACGCGTGCGCGCCCGTGCACGTGGTCAAGGGGCGGATGTCGGTCAGCGGCTCTGTGGCGCTCGGTGGGGCTGAAGCCGTGTTAGCGAATTCCAGAACCCCCGGTGCGATGGAACGGAAACGTACGCCAGCGCTCTCTACCTGAAGACGATCACGCACCCTCGGTGGGCTGGGCGAACCGGCTTAGCGTACGTTTCCGTTCCTTCACACTCCGAGGGCCGCGTCCAGGCCGTGGTGGCGGAGCCGCTTGGCCTCCTCCACCCGGCCTAGCCTGTGCAACGTTTTGATCAGCCCTTGGGCGGCGTCCCTATCACCAGCTTGGGTTCGCTCCCACAACTCCTCCACCCGGCTCGGCCAGCAGAGCGGCTACTCGCCAGGAAGCGTCGCTGTCACCGGCGGCTTCCCGATCCCGCCACATCGCCAGCGCCTCCTCCTCCCGGCCAAGCCTGGCCAACAGGGCGGCCAACTCCCAAGAGGCGCTCTCGTCACCGGCGCCAGCCAGCTCCCGCCATACCGCCAGCGCCTCCATGGGCACTCGCACCGATGGCGCCTGTCCTGACTCAGTCGAAGTGATGCCCGGCGTGGGGCGCCTACCCGCTGTGCCCTGATGAACATTCCGATTCGGTGATCATGGGCTGGACCCCTTACTGGCCGTCATGCGGCGAGCATGTCGAGCGGTCCGCCGATCAGGACCAGGGCGAACGCCGCCCAGCGGAACACATGCAGCGGCCGAGCGCGATGCAGGAGCGCGCCAAGGAGTATCTCGGCCGCGCCCATCAGCGCCCACCACGCTGCTTTGGCGAGCAGCCAGCTCCGGATCGCCTTCACGTACCGGCGCCGATCACTGGGCACGTGCTCCGTCAGGAACGAGTCGATCCGCGCTTGAATGTGACCACGCTGTGCTGAGCACAGACCGTCGTGTTCGCCGTCGCATGAGTGGACGCGGGCCAGCTCTGCGATGACGCTTCGATGGAATGCCTGGTACTCCTCAAGCGAGCAACCCAGCGCGCGGGGGACGTAATCCGGACGACTGTACACAGCGCTGTGGCGGTCGCCGCGCTGGCCGGTTATCCCCCACTGGTCATGGGAGACGCCTGGGGAGGTGGACATGAAGTGCCCCCGGATACTCGTGGAGAGGCCGGCCACGCCAGCTTGAGACAACCTAAGCCGGGCACGGGAGAGGGCGTCTGTAGCGCGGACCTTCAATCCGCCGCCCCGCTCCCGCAGCTTTTCGGGGTCGAGGAGGTCCAGAACGATGGACAGCGCGGCGAAGTACAGCATGACCTTCCCCACGCGGCCCCACACCAGCATGGGCCACCCCCACACCACCATGCTGGTGGTTGAATGGCCGTCGAACCAGGTGGCGATGACGTCAAGTAATTCGTTCACGGGCGGCCCCTTCGCGTGCGCAGCGGGTTTCACGCAGGGTTCCAGTCTTCTCTCGTTCGCCGGTATGCGCCGGTCGTTGGCTGACGCGGAAGGAGCAACGACTTGATGTCTCGACGCAGCCAACCCAATGCCGCCCAGGCCGGGCTGCTGGCTGTCCTGGCGGGCACGCTGGCACTGTTCTGGCTGGTCAGCGGCAACCAGGTGGCCGCGGCGATCATGACCTTCGCCATCGGCGTGCTGGCGTTGGCGATCATCCCGGGCATGCAGACCCGCGTCCTGACCACGGCCGGCACGGCCCCGACCCTCGCCGTGGCGGTCAACGCCTCGGGTTTCCAGGTCGCCGCCGCCTTCGCGGGCTGGCTCGGCGGACAGGTGATCAGCGGCGGCCCCGGGCTGCGCTCGATCTACCTCGTGGGCGCGCTCCTCACCGGCGCCGGCCTGCTCCTCGCCCTGTACGGCCTGCGCCGCGACCGCCGCCCCACCCCTGCCCCCGCCCGCACCTGACCCACGCAGCACGCGACCCCCGCCTTCGCGAACGCCGAGGTCGCCGTCCAGCCGGGCGCGGGACACCATCCGTGGATCGACGACGCCGAACGGTTCGTGACGGCGACCGCGCCACTCCTCGGACAACGGCTTTTCGGACGACGGCCGCCTTTTCCGGCCGGCCGACTGTATCGAAGAACACCATCGCTGTGTATCCGGCGAGACAGACCTCGCCGGCTCTTCCGGATGCACTGGTGCTGTTCCGAAAAAGCACCCGGGCGCGTGCCCGAGGGGGAAAGGAAAAGCGATGAACGGAATTCTTCGATGGGCGGCGCTGCCGGTCGCCATCGCCGCGCTGGCGGGCGCGACGCTGCTGCCGGCGGCGTCGGCGACCGCGGCGACCGCCGCGACGGGCGCCACGACGTACACCATCGAGCTCATCTCCCTGACCTGCAACAAGAAGCAGGACAGCGTCGGCGAGGACGAGCCGCAGCTGTTCATCAACGGGGTGAGCAAGTTCGGGCCCGGCAAGATGGGCAAGGGCGACACGGAGATCCTCACGGGGACGACGTTCGAATTCTCCAGCACGGCCACGATGGAGCTGTTCGACGTGGACAAGGGCAGCAACGACGACTTCCTGGGCAGCGTCGTGGTCAGCTCCAGCGAGGCCGGTGCCGGGATCCAGGTCGAGAAGTTCGACCATCTGAACGGCGCCGAATACACGATCGTGTACGAGGTCGACTGACGAAACGGGACGAGGGCAGGCACGCGAGGATGCGGTTCATCCGAATTCCGGAAATCGGAATGTCTTCGCTGCCTGCCGTATTCGCGAGCTGAATGCGGCGACTTTCTCGGCATGAACACCTATGAGCGGCCCCGCGGCGAATGTAGCATCGGGGCACGTGCACGGGGTCATGCCGACGGGGGTCGCGGATGGACGACTTGCATGTGCGTGTGCTGCGGGCTTCGTCACTGACCGCCGGGGACGGTTCCGCCGTGCCGGTGACATCGGTGAAGGCGCGGGCCGTGCTGTTCTACCTGATCGTCGAGAGCACACCGCACACCAGATCCGCCCTCGCCGGGCTGTTATGGGGCGACCGCTCGGAGGCGAAGGCACGCGGAAGCCTGCGGCTCGCCCTGATGGAGCTGCGCCGCGCCGTGGGCGATCATCTGATCATCAGCCGGACCCACGTCGCGTTCGACCGCGGCCGGCCGTACTCGCTGGACTGGGCCGACCTGGTCGAGAACGGCACGGTGCCGGCGGACTACCGGGGCGGTTTCCTGGACGATCTCGCGGTCCCGAACGCTCCAGGGTTCGACGACTGGGTGGCCGAGCGCCGGCGGCAGGCCGAGCACGCCGCCGTACAGGCGCTGAGCGTGCGGGCGCACGCGGCGCGGGAGCGGGGCGACTGCGCGGACGCCGTACGGCTGGCGCACCGGGTCCTGGACGTCGACGCGCTGGACGAGAGCGCGCATCGCCTGATCATCGAAGCGCTCTGGGCGACGGGCAACCGCGCGGGCGCCCTGGCGCAGTACGAGGCCTGCCGCCGGACGCTGGACCAGGAGCTCGGCGTCGCGCCCGACCCCCGCACCGAGGCGCTGCGGCAGCGGATCGCCCCCGCCGGGCCCCGAGCGGGTGCGCGCCGGGAATCACGGGGCGCCCCGGCGAGCGGACCGGCCGCGCGGCGCGGGCTGCCGCGTCCGCTGACCCGGCTGATCGGCCGCGAGGCCGAGGTGGAGAGGGTGTCGGCGAAGCTGCGTGATCGGGAGGTGCGGCTGCTCACGCTGACCGGTCCGGGTGGCGTGGGCAAGACCCGGCTGGCCGTCGCCGTCGCCGAACGAACCGACTGCGAGGTGCTGTTCGTCTCGTTCGCCGGAGTCCGGTCGCCCGATGCCCGGGCGGCGGCCACGAGTGGGACGGACGTGGTCGTGACGACGCTGGCGGAGGCCGCCGGCGTCGACCTGACACCGCCGAGGCCCGCCCGCGACCTGCTGCTCGCCGCCGTCCGGCACCGGAACCTGGTCCTGGTCCTGGACAATCTCGAGCACCTGCCCGGCATGGCCCCGCTGGCCGGGGCGATCCTGGCGGTGGCGCCTGCCGTACGGATCCTGGCGACCTCGCGGCGCCGGCTGGGCATCTGCGCGGAGCACGTGCACGAGGTGCCGGTCCTGCGCGGGGCCGCCGCGCGAGCACTGTTCGTGGAACGTGCCAGAAGCCTCGACCCGCGCGTCGACCCCGACGCGCGCTCGCTCGACCGCATCTGCGGCGCCGTCGGCGGACTGCCCCTCGCCGTCGAGCTGGCCGCGACGCTGACCAGGGCGATGACCTGCGAGGAGATCGCCGACCAGCTGGAGGCACACGCTCCGCCGGAGCGCGCCGCGGAGGCTCCGGCGGCGCTGCTGGTGCATCCGGCACCGGCGGCCGCCGCGCGCCACGCGAGCATGCAGCACGTCTTCGACACCTCGTGGCAGTTGCTCACCACCTGTGAACAGCGGGCCCTGGCCGCCGTCTCGGTGTTCGCCGGCGGCTTCACGCTCCCCGCGGGGATCGCGGTCGCGGCCACGACCGTCCTGGCCGTCGCACGGTTGACCGATCATTCGCTGGTGCGCCGCGACGACGACGGCCGGTACCGGGTGCACGAGCTCGTACGGCAGTGCGCGGTCGCGCGCCTGACCGACGAGTCGCCCCGGGTCCGCCATGCCCACTGGTACGCCCGGTTCCTGCGGGAGCGCGCCGGCCGGCTCCGCGACCATGCCGACCGGGCCGTGCTCGACGAGTTCGAGCCGGAGATCGACGACATCCGGCAGGCCTGGCGGCACCTGGTCCACCGGCTCGCCGACGCCGAGCGGGCGGCGTTCGCGGAGGACTACTGGACGCTGTGCCTGCGCCGGCACCGCTACGCGGAAGCGCTGTCCGTGGCCTCCGACATGATCGCGACGGTGCGCGGCGAGCGGGCGGCGGCGGCCCGATGGCACCGGCTGGCCGGAATCGCGCACTTCCAGTTCGAGCGCGGCGCGGAGAGCCTGGGAGCGTTCAGGGACGCGCTGGCGGTCGCCGATCGCCCGCTGCCCTCGACGCGGGCCGGAAAGGCCGGGGCGGTCGCCGCGGCGTTGACCCGTCAGGTGGTCCACCGCGCCACCGCGCTGAGCGGAGTCGCCCGGCACGAGCCCGGGCGCGAGCTGGCCGCCGAGGCCGCGCGGACCCTGTCCGTCCTGGCCGAACTCGGCTACCACCGGCAGGAGGGCGGCACGATGCTGCTCAGCGTGGTGCGCCACCTGGACGCGGCGGAGCGGGCGGGCGGGGCCGTCGAACGCGCCGAAGCCTACGCGAACTTCGCCGTCGTCACCGCTCTCGCTGGTTTCGAGACGGCGGCCCGCTACTACGGCCGTCTCGCCGACGAGGAGATCGCCAAGGTCGCGGACCCTGTGGCGGTCTCCCGCGCCCGCCTCGCGCGGGGGCTGCGGCTGGCCGCCGAAGGACGGTTCACCGCCGCGCAGCGGGTCCTCACCCTGGCCCGCCGGCATCCCGCCGATCCCCGCCTGGCGGAGCACTGCCTCGGGCTCCTCGCCGACCTGGAGATCCAGCGGGGCCGCTACACGGCCGCCGCGCCGCTGATGGCGGCGGTGGCCGAGGCGTCGATCGCGCGCATGGGGGAAGAGCTGTCCGGTTACTGGTGCCTGACCGGACAGGCCGAGGCGCTGCTACGGCTCGCGGACCAGGAGGCCTCCGGCGTGGGCGCGGTGTTGAAGGCCGCCGAGGAGGCGACACTGGCGTTGCCCGCGCTCGGCGAGGACCATTTCGCCCGGGCCGGCGCGAAGATCCCGACGATCCAGCGGGTACGGCTCGGCGTGGCCCGCGCCCGGTTCCACCTGCTCGGCGGGGATACCGCCGCCGCCCGCCTGGCCATGGACGACGCGTTGCGCACGGCCGCGCGGCCGGACATGCCGCTCAGGGGCACCCTCGAAGCGTGGGCGGGGCTGGCCGAGGTCCTCTGGGCGCTGGAGGCCGACGATCCCGCCGTCGCGATGGTGCTACGTCACATGGACAGGCTGACCCGCCTGACGCCGTCGGCGGCGGCCCGCATGGGCTGGGCGGCGGCGCTGGTGCATCAGGTCACCGGCCGGCGGGCGGCGGCCGGACGGGCCGCGACCGGCGCCCTGGCCGCCGCCCGCCGGTTGGGAATCGCCTTCGACGAGGCACGGTCGCTCGAAGTCCTGGGCGAGACGGAGGCGGCCGCCCGGCTCCACGCCGACCTGGGCACCGCGCCACTCGCCCGGCCAGGCTGAAGGGCCTCTCCGCCCGGCCGTACCCAAGACACCAGGCATCCCGGGAGATCATCCGGCGGCGCTGAGGTCGCGTGCGGCGGAGGGCGTTCCGGCGGCGCGGCGCCGGAGGGCGTCGAGATCCCGGATGACGATCTCCCTGCGGCCGGTCTCGATCCAGCCACGGTCGCGCAGGACGCGCAGCGCCTTGGCCGTCGCGATCCGGGACGAACCGGTCCATCCCGCCAGCTCCTGCTGCGACAACGGGAGAGTGATCCGCAGCCCGGCCGGGCAACGCGCCCCGAACCGGTCGGCGAGTTCCACCAGACGCCTGGTCACGCGACCCAGCGTGTCGAAGGAGTTGAACTCGGCCAGCTTGTCCTCGGCGTCCCTCAGCCGCCGGCCCAGCAGCTTCACCAGGGAGATCGCGACGAGGGGCCGCGTCCGCAGGTGCCCCGCGAACGCCGCGGCGGGAAGGCACAGCCCGGTGACCGGTTCGAGCGCCGTGGCCGACACGGGGCGGATCCGTTCGCCCAGCACCGACGACTCCCCCAGCAACTCGCCGGGACCGAGCAGCCACAGCACGACCTCGATCCCGGCCGCGGTCGAACAGGTGACCTTCACCCTGCCCGATCGCAGCGACACGACCCAGTCGGCGTGGTCGCCCTCGCGGAACAGCACCGCGCCCGCGGGCCAGTGCCGTACCCGTCCACCCAACTCCGCCAGATCCTCTTCCCACCGGTCCACCGCCGCCTCCTTCCGAGGAGAGCATGATGGCGGTCGCGTCAGCGGATCGTTTGCCCGGCGTCAGCGCCTGCCGTACGGCGCCTGCCGCCCGAGGTCAGCCCGTCATTGCCCGGCGTCAGCGCCCGCCGTACGGCGCCTGCCGTCCGGCGCCTGTCACCCGGGGTCAGCCCGTCCATCCCAGGAACGCCTCCCCGGCCGAGACGGCGCCGAGCCAGACGGCCACCGCGAGCACCGGCACTCCCAGCCCCCAGGCCGAGCGCCCGCGAACGGCCCGCACGGCGACGCCCAGCAGGCCCGCCCACACCACGAGAAGGACGAGGACCGCCCAGAGTGGCGCCACCAGCCCGCTCGCCAGGTAGAAGGGCAGCGTGCACAGGTGGCCGACCAGCCCCAGCCAGCTCGCCACGCGGGACACCATGGGCACCTCCAGCCGACGGGGACCAGGTCGCCACGCGTTCACCGTACCGGCGACAGGCCGGGGCCGGGCGGACGCCCGCGCTCCGGCGCGGGCTGCTCGGGTTCGCGGACACCCGACCGGCGGGGCCCCGTGTGGGGGCCCCGCCGGATGTGGCACTCGCCGCGCATCCGGCCACGGGCGCACCTGCCCGCGGAGGCTGGAGCGAGGCTCAGCGGGACGTGCCGGCGGAGGCGTGGCCGGGCTCGGGACGGGACAGGGTCGCGACCGGACCGGCCCAGTGCAGCGGGCTCGACGGCCACGCCGGGGCCTGCCGCTTGGCCATGGTCTCGGCCGCGGCCACGGAGCAGCGGGTGCCGGGCGCGGGCACGGTCAGCGAGATCAGGTACTCGTCGAAGTGCCGCGTGCTGCACTCGTCCTTGCCGTAGATGCGGTGACCCCACCCCTCGTAGGTCAGCAGCACCGCCTTGGGGCCGAGCTGGCGGGCCACGTTGGCGGCCCAGGTGGAGGGGGTGGCGGGGTCGTGCATCGAGGTGCCGATCAGCAGCGGAGCACTGCCCTTGTAGCGCAGCGGGTGCTGCGGGTTGGTGGCGCGCTGGTTGAGGCAGATGGGCAGGTCCTCGATCGGCATCGGGTTGTACCGCATGTCGGGGGCCAGGCGGGCGGAGCTGCGCATGAGGGCGGCGTACTGTCGGTAGTCGCGCACCCGCAGGTCGTAGTCCTGGCAGAGGATCACGGTCGGCAACTGCGCGAGCTCCCCCGGCACGGGCTGTCGGCCGGGCGGCGGCGGCACGTCCTCGGGCACTGTCCCGCCGTCCAGGGCTATGAGCATATCGGTCAGCAGGCGCCAGTTCGGCCCCTCGTTCCCCAGTACGCCCTGGTAGATGAGCTGCAGCTCGCTCATCGGACGGTCCTTGACGCCCGGGTAGTACACCTCGCCGCGCCGTACCTTCGCCAGCAGGTTCTCCCAGAACGCCCGGATGTCGCGCCCGTGCAGGGCGCAGCCGGAGTCGGCCTCGCACCAGGCGGCCCACTGGTCGAACCCGTCCTCGGCCGCGGCGCTCTCGGTGTCGAGGAACGCCTTGACGCCGAGGCTGTGGTCCATGGTGCTGTCGAGGGCGAGGGCCCGGATCCGGTGCGGGAACAGCTCGGCGAACATCTGACCGATCAGCGTGCCGTACGAGAGCCCGTAGTAGGTGAGCTTCTCCTCGCCGAGGGCGGCGCGGACGGCGTCCATGTCACGAGCGACGTCGACCGAGTCGACGTGGTCGTAGAGGGGGCCGGTGCGGGCCCGGCAGTCCTTGTGCAGCTTCCTGGTGTAGGCCTTCCACGTGTCGAAGTCGGCCTGGCTCGCCATGACGGGGTACGGCATCTGGTTGTACAGGGCCGCCGAGCAGACCACGGGATGGCTGCGACCCACGCCCCTGGGGTCGAAGCCGACGATGTCGAACCGCCGCTGGATCTCCTCGGTGAAGAAACCGGGAGCGCCGTAGGCGGCCTCCACGCCCGACCCGCCCGGACCGCCCGGGTTGACCAGCAGGGATCCGATGCGGGCCGCGGGGTCGGTGGCCTTGCGGCGGGCGATGGCGAGGTCGATGGTGGGCCCGCCCGGATCGGACCAGTCGATCGGGACGGCCAGCTTGCCGCACTCGGCGGAGGGTTCCTCTTCGCAGGGCGCCCAGGTGATGGCGCCTGTCCCCGCGGCCGCGGTGACTCCGTCCTCAGCGGCCGTCCCCAGGGCCGCGGTGACTCCGTCCTCAGCGGCCGTCCCCAGGGCCGCGGTGACTCCGTCCTCAGCGGCCGTCCCCGGGGCCGCTCCTGCCGTCGAGGCGGGTAAGAGCACCGCCATCACCGCGAAGGCGGCCGCGAGCAGAGAAGATCGTGTGCGCATGTTCCCCCAATCGTCGTTCGGGTGGCCCGCTCATGCGGCACGGGCCAACCTTGATCATTCCGGGTCAACGACGCACATGACGGCAATACCGGAAATTTCTGACAACGGAGGTTTCTTCCGTCTCGCGGAGGACTTACGGACACGGCGAAGCGGCCCCGCCCGTCGCGGGCCGGCCCGGCGTCACCGGCCTGGACGGTCGACCCCCGGTTCCGCGAACTCGGGGGTGACGCCCGGGAACGAGCCGTCGCCGAACAGGATCCGCGCCGCCAGAGCACGACCGGCACGACCACGCAGCACGGCCACGGCCGCCTCCGCCGCGGCCGGGGATCGGATGCCGGCGAACACGCGGCGCAACAACAGCCGGCCGCGGAACCTGGTCCGCAACGCCTCCCCGTCGTACCGGCGCAACACGCGCCGGTCGCCCGTACACAGATACTCGGCGGCGACCGTCGCCGCCTGTTCTGACATGCGGAAGCAGGGGTCCAACCCCCCGGCCGTCAGCGGCGACACCGCGCCCGCCGCGTCTCCGACGAGCAGCCCGGCGGGGCACGCCAACCGGCGCAGCACACCGCCGACCGGGATCGGACCACCTCGGCGCTCGACCGGGCCGGTCGGCGCCGCGCGGCCGGGCGCGTCCGCGGCGAAAGCCTCCAGCAGGTGACGGATGCCGGCGCGCATGGCGTCCGGATATCCCGCGACGCCGACATGCGCATGCCGACCGTCGTCGATGACCCACCCCAGGTACCCCGGAGCCACCCGCGGGTCCAGCACGCAGTGGAACGCCGGGGTCGTCGTACCCGACGCGACCGGATGGACGATCTCGGCACCGACGAGGAAGCGCCGGTTGACGTCCAGGCCGAGATCACGGGCCACCCGGGAGCGGGCGCCGTCCGCGCCGACGACGAACCGGGCGGCCACCGGCTCCGCCCCCGCGAACCGCACGAAACCCTTCGACGCGTCGAGGTACCGCACGCCCAGCATGACCCGCGCCCCGGCCGACTCCGCCGCGCGGCGCGCGTGGTCGTAGACGGCCGCCATATCGGCCACGCGGTACTCGTCCCGGTCGCTGGTGAGCCGGATCGGCGCCCGCCGCGACGGCGGATACAGCAGCACGTCCCGCACACCGGGCCCGAGCAGGCGGTCCGGCAGGTCGAAGTCATCCAGGGTGCGGCGCACGAAGATCCCGGTCGTGCGGATGCCCGTCGACAGCGACCTGCGGCGGTCGACCACCATCACGTTCAGCTGCCGTCGCGCGAGCAGGCGGGCCGTGCACAGGCCGGCCAGACCCGCACCCACGACCAGTACGTCCACTGTCTGCATATCCTGCGACGGTAAGGGCGATCCCGCAGCAGGGTGACCGTTTGCACACGACCTGCCCAGTACTTTCACACCGTCGCCACACATCCACCTGGCTGCCCACCGAACAACCATGCGGGGCCGCCCGCTGCCTGCGGGGGCGTCACGGGGACAGGCGGCCGGCCGGGGCGACTACCTCGGCCGACCGCCTGCCAGGGCCGGAGGGGCGCCGATCCTGCGCTCCTTCTCCGGCCGTGGCGCTCAGGAGCTGTACGCCTCCAGCTCGGACAGTTGCGCCGCCGCCCAACCGGTGTTGCCGGTGAACTCCACGCGCAGGTGCCTGGCCGCCGCCATGGTCGGCAGCGTGATCGTCACCTGGTTGCCGGACGCCGGATCGAAGGTGTAGTCACGGCTGTCCACGACCGTGTCGTACGTGGTGCCGTCGGTGCCGGCCTTGACCGAGAGGGTCTGGGTGCGGGCGGCCCAGGCCGGGCTGGGCGGGATGCGCAGCACGAGGCGCTTGACGCCGAGCGTGGCGCCCAGGTCGACGGTGAGCGGCTGCGGCCAGGCGTGGGACGGGCTCTCCCAGTAGGTGTTCGGGGCGCCGTCGATGGCGTTGGCCGGCACATAGCCCGGGTGCGAGTCGCCGGTGACCGAACGCCCGAGGGCCAGGTTGACGGGGACGTCCGGCGGGAAGCTCTCGCTGTACACCGCCAACTCTGACAACTGAGCGGCGCTCCAACCTGTGTTGCCGGTGAAGGACAGCCGGACCTTCCGGGCGAGGACCGGGCTGGACAGGCCGATCCTGACCATGTTTCCGGAGGAGGGATCGAAGGTGTAGCCCTGGGTGGCGACCGCGGTGCTGTAGGTCTTGCCGTTGATGCTGGTCAGCACCGTGATGCTCTGGGTGCGGGCGAACCAGTCCTTGCTCGGCGGCACCTGCAGGATCAGCCCCGTCACGTGCCGGGTCCGGTCCAGATCCACGGTCAAGTCCCCGGGCAGGCCGCTGCTCTCCCAGTAGGTGTTCGGGTCGCCGTCGGAGGCGTTGGCCGGCACATGGCCCGGGTGCGAGTCGCCGGTGACCGAACGCCCGAGGGCCAGGTTCTTCGGGGCACCGACGGCAGAGACCTTCCAGGTGGCGCGCTGCGGCGGAGTCTGCTGTACGGCCTGGCCGCCCGATGGCACCACGATCAGCTGGGTGATGGCGTTGACGAGCTGCCCGTCCCGGAACTCCCAGCGCTGCAGCCTGCTGCCGGACGTGCAGGGGCGCAGCTCGACCTTCGTGCCCGGCTGCTGGAACATGCGCGGATCGGTCACGTCACCGGGGTACGGCACGGCCAGGCACTGGCCGCCGGTCCAGTCGGCGATCGTGTAGTACCCGTCGGCGGTCGCCTTCAGCTTCCAGACGGAGGGCTTCTTGCCGACACCGGTGTAGGTCAGGTACGTGGAGCCGGAGCCGAGGGTGTAAGTGCCGTCCGCGTAGGGAGTGTCCCGGCCCCGCTCCCAGCCGGGCGCGCGGCCGAGCGCGGTCACCCTGGCC
The DNA here is from genome assembly GCF_053602555.1 of Nonomuraea sp. NPDC004354. NCBI lineage: Bacteria > Bacillati > Actinomycetota > Actinomycetes > Streptosporangiales > Streptosporangiaceae > Nonomuraea > Nonomuraea sp. NPDC004354. The sequence goes on from NZ_JBSGDV010000012.1 coordinate 211,781, forward strand.
TGGAAGGCGTCGAAGGTGGGCTCGGGGTAGGTCGCCCGCCAGGTGAGCTGGGCGATGTACCGCGTCGGCCCGAAAGCCTCGTCCTCGACCTCGCGCTCGGTCTGCGCCGAGGAGTAGTCGGGCCAGATGCTGACCTTCGCGCCGGACAGTCCGGGCTGGTCGTCGACCTTGACGTCACCGGCGAACGTGGTGGGCATCCAGCGGTTGTCGTAGAGCCAGCGCGGGTTCATCCAGGAGCCGCCGCGTACCAGGTAGAGCGCGCCGGTGCTGTTCATGACCTGGTGTCCCCGGTCCATGAGCTGCTGCGGGCTGAGCGTGCCGGGGATCGTGGTCCAGTGCTCGACGACCACCCTGGAGTTGAGCTTCACCTTGGCGGTGGCGTGCAGGCCGTCGTTCCACATGCGAAGCCGCTTGCCGCGCTCGGCCGCGTACTCGTCTATCTGGTTGATCAGATCGGTGACCAGGTCATCGTACGTGGCCCCGGCCCCGAACTTCGCCTCGGCGGCCTGCTTGAGCTGCGGATAGTCGTCCGGGTTACGGGCGAGCATGTACTCGTCCGAGCCGATGTGCCAGTCGGGCCCGAACAGGGGCGCGTAGGCGTCGAACATCTTCTTGTAGGCGTCGAGCACGGCGGGCTTGCTGACGTCGACCCGCTCGTAGTCGACCTTGCCGTTCCGGTCCTTGAGCGCGATCTGGTCCTCGGTGAAGCCGGCGGGCGCCCGGAAGTGGACCAGGTTGATCTCGGGGGACACCGTGATGTGGTACTTGTCGGCGAGCGCGACGACCTGGCGGATCTCCTCGGGCGTGTACCACGTCCAGTCGGTCGTGGGCATGGTCTCGTCCTTGATGTTGACCACCCAGGTGAGATGGTTGAGCTTGACGTACGCCATGTCCCTGATCAGGCGTTCCAGAGCGGTCATGGAGTGCCTGACCCGGCACGAGCACAGCGTCACCCCGCGCTCGCCGTACTTCGGGGTGTCCTGGAGGGTACCCCCGGGCAGCGTGGCGCCCTGGTGCAGCATCTGCAGCAGCGTCCGCGTGCCGTTGAACACGCCGCGCTCCGAGAAGCCGACGATCCGCACCCGGTCGGTGACGGAGATCGTGTATCCCTCGGCGCCGAGCGCGCTCTGGCCGGGGTCGATCGCGAGCGACACGTCGCCCGCGTCTGCGGAGGGCTGGGTGACGGACGCGCGGCCCGCGGGCGGCCGGCCCGCCGCGGTCAGATCCTCGACCAGGGTCTGGGCCACCTTCCCCACGGCGGGCGAACCGGTCTCGGCGACGACGCGGGTGCTCGCGCTGTAGCCGTACGAGCCGGAGCCGGCGGTCCAGGACGAAGGCGAGGGGATCAGCTTGAGCGGGTCGGCCACGGCCTCCGCCGTGACCGCGGCGGCGGGTGCGGGGACCGCGAGCGGCCCCGCCAGCAGCCCCGCGGCGAGGAGAAGAGACGGAAGGAGTCGCAAGGGGGGTGTGCTCCTTATTTGAGCGCGCCAGCGGTGAGGCCGCGCTGGATCTGACTTTGGAAGAGCGTGTAGACGATCATCACGGGGAGGATGGCCGTGCTGAGCGCGGCGAACAGCGCGGCCCAGTCCGCGTCATAGCCCGCGGCGGTGGAGATCTCGGCGATGCCCTGCGTGAGGACCCACTTGTCCTTGGCCCCGCTGAGCAGCACGAGCGGGAGCTGGTACTGGTTCCACTGGCCGAGCACGTTGAAGATCGTGATGCTGACCAGACCCGGCTTGGCCATCGGCAGCATGACCCGGAAGAACACTCGGGCGTGCGAGGCTCCGTCCACGAACGCCGCCTCGGCCACGGCCGTGGGCAGCGTGCGGAAGAACGCGGCCAGGAAGAACACGGTGAACGGCAGTGAGTAGGCGATGTAGACCAGGATCAGGCCGCCGTGGGTGTTCAGCCCGAGGAACGGGAGGGCCCGCCCCACGTTCTGCACCACGAAGAAGAGCGGGGTGAGCGCCAGGTAGGTCGGGAACGCCATGCCGGAGACGAACAGCAGGTACAGCGGCCGGTTGCCGCGGAAGGGGTAGCGGGCCAGCACGTACGCGGCCATGGAGCCGAACAGCATCGTGCCGAACGTGCCGAGGGACACGACGACGATGCTGTTGAGCATGTACTGCCCGATGTGCGCCTGCTCCCAGGCTCGGACGTAGTTGTCGAACCTCGGGACGGCGGGCAGCGACCAGGCGTTGCCGAAGATCTCGTCTTCGGTCTTCACCGACGCCAGGAAGGTCCAGACGATGGGCACGACCGTGAGGGCAAGCCAGGCCAGCAGGGCGAGATGGCTCAGTCTGCGATGCATCAGAACTCGATCCGTTCGCGCCGTGACAGCCGGAGGGTCAGCGCCGAGAAGCCGATCGTGAAGAAGAACAGCACGACGCCCATGGCGGAGGCGTAACCGAACTTGAAGTACTCGAAGGCGTTGCGGTAGACCTCGGCGGCGATCACCGTGGTGGAGGAGTCGGGCCCGCCCCGCTCCGCCGTCATCACCCAGACGATCGCGAACGCGTCCATCGCCGTGATGCCCAGGTAGATCCAGCCTGTCTGCACGGTGTCGCGCAGCAGCGGCAGGGTGATCCGGAAGAAGATCCGCGCCCGGCTCGCCCCGTCCATCTCCGCCGCCTCGACCACCTCGGCCGGGATCGAGGCCATGCCCGCGGTGAACAGCACCACGTAGAAGCCGACCGCCTGCCAGATCAGGACGGCGAGCACGGCCCAGAAGGCCACCGACGTGTCGGAGAGGAAGCCGATCGGCTCCAGCCCCAGCGCCACCAGCGGCGCGTTGAGCATGCCGCTCGCGTCCGGCCGGAACACCTGCTGGAACAGCACCGCGACGACCACGACCGAGAGCACCTGGGGGAAGAAGAACATGACCCGGTAGAACCGGTGGCGCTGGGTGAGGACCGCGATCACCAGCGCCAGGGCCACCGTGACGGAGGGGAGCAGCACCAGCAACAGGGCGTTGTGCCAGAGGGCCTTGAGGAAGACCCTGTCGCCGGCCAGCCTGGCGAAGTTGTCCAGGCCGACGAACCGGGGACTGGCGCTGACCCCGCGCCAGTCCGTGAGCGCGATGGAGAACGCCTGGCCGTACGGGGCGATCACGTAGACCAGGTAGAGCGTCACCGGGACGGCGAGGAACCCGATGATGAAGCCTGTCCTGCCGCGAGTCATCGGGTGAATGTCCGCACGGAGGAGTCCGCCTTGATCTCCGCGGCCTTCCGGTCGATCCGCTCCGCCCACGCGTCGACGGCGAGCTTGCCCGCCATGAGCTGGCCGGTGGCGGCGACCACCTCGTCCTCCAGCGGCTTGTACCAGGAGTTGAACAGGAAGTAGACCGTGTTGTCCCCGGCCGTCTCCAACGCCTTGGCCGCACTGGCCAGGCCCGGCTTCAGCGAGCGGCCCTCGGTCGCCCCCTTCACGATGGTGAGGGTGGAGACCAGCTCGGTGAACCGGCCGGCGCCCTCCTTGGACAGCATGACCCGCAGGTACTCCAGCCCCGCGCCGCCGTTGGCCGACTTGGCCGGCACCACGTACGGCTCGCCCGGCTGGGCGTGCAGGGTGCCGTACGGCAGGGCATCGGACGGGGAGAAGTCGGGCAGCGGGAACATCGCGTACCCGAAGTCGGACGGGGTGGCGTCCTTCTGCTCGTTCTCCAGCCACGACCCGCAGGGCAGCATCGCGACCTGGTACTTGTTGTGCGCGGTCTGGGTCTGCACGTGGTCCAGGCCGGCGGTGCCGGGCAGCAGGTAGGGCTGCAGGTCGGCGAAGGCCTTGGCGGCCTGCTTGACCGGCTCGGCGGTCCACGCGCCGGGCTCCAGGTTGTCGATGCGCTTGAGCACGTCGCCGCCGCCGATCTTGGCGGCCAGAGTCAGGATCGTCTCGTAGATGTAGAACGGGTACTTGCCGGCGAAGGTGAACGGGGCGGCCTTGCCGGACTTCTTGATCGTCTCGCAGAGCGCGGTGAAGTCGGCCCAGGTCTTCGGCACCTGCCAGCCGTTCTCCTCGAACAGCTTGGTGCTGTACCAGATGCCCCAGACCGTGTTCACGTAGTTGATCGCGCGGGGGACGCCGTCGTACGAACCCTGGGCGATCGCGCCAGGGTCGACCGTGTCGCGCACCTTCTTGGACGGGTCGTCCCAGCTCGGCGCGTCGAGCAGCGGGGTCAGGTCGGCGAGCTGGCCGTCCTGGACGAGCGCGCCGAGGTCCATCTTGCCGTCGCCCGAGTTCATCACCAGCTCCGGCGGGTTGCCGCCGGCGAACCTCGGCTGCAGCGCCTTGCCGATCTCCTTGGCCGCGTTGTGCTTGATCTCCAGGCCGGCGTACCTGCTCTTGAGCATCGGCTCGTGGATGTCCCGGGCGTACGCGTCGCCGAAGCCGCCGTCGAAGATCCAGACCTCGAACGGCTTGTCAAGGGCGACGCCCAGCGGGTTGGCGGAGCTGGTCGGGACGGGGGCCGCCGGCGAGCCGCCGGAGGCGACCGGCTGCGCGCAGGCGTTCAGTGCGGGCAGCGCGAGCCCGGCGAGGACGGCGGAACGCAGCAGGTCGCGGCGGGTGAGGTGCTTCATGGGGGGTTGCTCCTTGTCAGGCGCCGCGGCGGATGCGGCCCGCGTAACGCGCCTCGATCGCGTGGTTGTGCTCGTCGCCCCCGGCCATGTTGGCCGAGAGGTAGACGGGAGGCTCCTGGCCTCGGTCGAGCAGGTCGGCTACCACCTGCTCGACCACCAGCTGGGCGAGCAGTGCCGAGGTGATGGTGGAGACGGCGCCGAAGGCGCCGCCGCCGGGCAGCGGCAGCACCGCGTCGCCGTAGGGGGCGAGGTTGTCCAGGACCACGTCGGCGAGGTCCATGAGCTTGCGCCCCGAGGCGTGCCGCGAGGTCATGCGGCTGCTGTGCGCCACGGAGGTGATGGCGACGAGGGGGTGACCGCGTTCCTTGACCAGCGTGGCCAGCTCGACGGTGGAGCCGTTCACGCCGGAGTTGGAGATCATCACGAAGGCGTCCTGCGGCTCGACCGGGGCCAGCTCGTAGACGCGGTGCGCCACCTCGGGGTCGCGTTCCAGCTCGGGGGTGAGGATGTCGGGCGAGGCTCCGCCGTACTGGACCAGGTCCCTGGGCGTGAGCCGGTTGGTCGGCACCAGGCCGCCCGCGCGTCCGGCGATCTCCATGGCGATCGCCTCGGAGTGCCCGGTGCCGAACGCCTGGATCACGCCTTCCCTGACGAGGGAGTCGGTGATCAGATCGGCGGCCGCGCGCACGGCTGCCGCCTGGCTCTCGATCACTTCGTCCATCAGGGCGCTGATGCGCTGGGCGAACAAGAAGATCAGTTCCTTTCGACTCGGTGGCCTTCCAGCGCCTGGATAGTGCGCCGGAAGGCTTCATTGGTGCGCTCCTGAGTGCGCTGGGCCACAGCGACGAAGAGCGTGTCCAGCACGTAGAGCTGGGAGTGCACGGCCTGGAGGCTGACCGGACGCAGCGTCACCTCGGGGCTGCCGGTGATCAGCGTGTGGTCCGCCAGCGTCGCCAGAGGCGAGCGCGGGAAGGAGGTGACCGCGACCGTGGTCGCGCCGTGGTCGCCCGCCTCCCCCACGATCTCCAGGACCTCACTCGTGCGGCCCTGGTGGGAGACGCCGATGACGACGTCGCCCGCGCGCAGCATCGCGGCGTCGGCCAACCCCTCGTGCGGGTCGGCGTGCGCCCAGCAGGGCAGTCCGATCCTGCGCAGGTGGCCGCCGATGAACTGGGCGACCACACCGCTGGAGGAGGAGCCGAACAGGATCACCCGGTTTGCCGCCACGACCGCGTCGGCGACCGCGACGACGGTGGCCGCGTCCAACTGGGCGGCGGTCTCCTGGATGAGGCGCGTGTCCGCGGCGGCCACCGACTGGATCACCGTCTCCACCGGGTCGTCCGGGCCGATCTCGTGGCCGACCGCGACGTCCCATTTGGCCTGCTCGGCACGGCCGGTCTCGGTGGCCAGCGCCACCCGCAGATCCGCGAAGCCGGCGAAGCCGAACTGGCGGCAGAAGCGGGTCACCGCGGCGGGCGAGGTGCCGCTCTGCTCGGCCAGCACCGGGCTGGTCACCCTGGTCACCGCGATGGGATCAGCCAGGATCGTCTGCCCGATCCGGCGAAGCGCCTCGGGTAGGCGGTCCAGCTCCGCCTGGATCCGACCAATGATCACGATAGATCCTTTCACTCCGAGCAAGTGTTGATGAAAGTTAGTATTGCCTCCAGGTCGCGTCAAGCCCCAAGATGTCGGGATATGGACCTGGTTCTCGGCATCGACGCGGGCGGCACATCATCCCGCTGCGCGGTCCACACCCTCGACGGGGACCCCGTCGGCTACGGCCGCTCCGGAGGCGGCAACCCCACCGCGCACGGCGCGGCCACCGCCCGATCGAACCTCGCGTCGGCAGTGCGTCAGGCGTTGGGCACCCGCGACCCGGCGTCGGTACGCGCGGCGGTGGCCGGTGTGGCCGGCTTCTCGGCCTCTCCCGGCGACCTGACCGAGCTCTGGTCCGCGCTGGGACTCCGCGTGTCACCCCGCGTGGTGGGGGACGTCGAGATCGCCTTCAGCGCCGGAACGGCGGCCCCCTCGGGAACGGCGCTGATCTCGGGGACGGGAGCGATCGCCGCGGACATCACGAACCGCTCGGCCGCAGCGGTCTCCGACGGCTACGGCTGGCTGCTCGGCGACACCGGCTCCGGCTTCTGGCTCGGCCGCCAGGCGGTCGGCAGGGTGCTCGACACGCTGCGCCACGGTGCGCCCCCGTACGGGAGGCTGGCGGAGACCGTGGTGGAACGGCTGCTGGAAACCACGGGAACGCCACTCGGTCCAGATCGGGTGGATCAGGTGATACGGGCGGTCCACGCCCGCGCGCCCCTGGCGCTCGCCGAGCTGGCACCGCTCGTCACCGCCGCGGCCGAAGCCGGGGACGCCGCCGCCGCGAACCTGATCACGCAGGCGGCCGGCCATCTGGTCGACACCGTCGCCAAGGTACGCGCGCAGGGGGAGACCAGCCCGATCGTCCTGGCGGGGAGCGTGCTGACCAGGGGTGGCCCGCTCGGCCACGCCGTACGGGACCGGTTGGCCCGGCACTGGCACGCCCCGGTGACGGTGGCGGGCGACGCGGCGTGCGCCGCCGCGTGGCTGGCCGCCCGCGACCTGGTCCCCGACCCCGACGCCCTGCACACCCGGATCATGCGGGCGCGTACCCACGGAACAGGGGGATAGTTCAGGATCTTCGCGAACGCGCGAAACCCGGTCCCCTCACCGACAGAGACCGGGTTTTCGCAGCTCATCGCCTACTTGAGGAGCTGCCTGGCCATGACCATGCGCTGGATCTGGTTGGTGCCTTCGTAGATCTGGGTGATCTTGGCGTCGCGCATCATCCGCTCGACCGGGAACTCGCGGGTGTACCCGTACCCGCCCAGCAGCTGCACCGCGTCGGTCGTGATCTCCATCGCCGCGTCGGAGGCCGCGCACTTGGCCGCGCTCGACAGGAACGTCAGGTCCTTCTGCGGCTGTCCGTGCATCGCCAGCTCCGACTTGGCCGCCGCGTGGTAGGTCAGCTGGCGGGCCGCCTCCAGCTTCATCCCCATGTCCGCGATCATGAACTGCAGGCCCTGGAACTCGGCGATCGCCTTGCCGAACTGCTTGCGCTCCTTCACGTACCCGATCGCGTAGTCGAGGGCGCCCTGGGCGATGCCCAGCGCCTGGGCGGCGATCGTGACGCGGGTGTGGTCGAGGGTCGCCAGGGCGGTCTTGAAGCCGGTCCCGGGCGCGCCGATCATGCGGGACGCCGGGATGCGCACGTCCTCGAGGATGACCTGGCGCGTCGGCGAGGCCTTGATGCCGAGCTTGCGCTCCTTGGGCCCGAAGGAGACGCCCTCGTCCGACTTCTCGACGACGAAGGCGGAGATGCCGCGCGCGCCCGCGGAGGGGTCGGTGACGGCCATGACCGTGTAGTACTCGGAGATGCCCGCGTTGGTGATCCACATCTTGACGCCGTTGAGGACGTAGTGGTCGCCGTCGAGGACCGCGCGGGTCTTCATGGCCGCCGCGTCGGATCCCGCCTCGGGCTCGGACAGGGCGTACGAGAACATCGCCTCACCCGTCGCGACCGGCCTCAGGTAAGCGGCCTTCAGTTCCTCCGAGGCCGACAGCAGCAGCGGGACGGTGCCCAGCTTGTTGACGGCGGGGATCAGCGACGAGGAGGCGCAGGCGCGGGCCACCTCCTCGATGACGATGACCGCGGCGAGCGCGTCGCCGCCCGCACCGCCGTACTCCTCGGGGACGTGGATCGCGTGGAGGTCAGCGGCCACGAGCGACTTGTAGACGTCCCACGGGAACTCCTCGCGCTCGTCGGCCTCGGCGGCGCGGGGCGCGATCTTCTCAGCGGCGAGGGCACGGACGGTCTCGCGGAGCATCTCGTGCTCCTCGGTGAGGGCGTAGGTCATACCTCGAATACTAGGACGTCCAAGCATCTTGTTACCAGTCGGTACGATTTGTCGGTTTACCCAGGTGGCACAGTGGAAGTTACGGGGACCGGTAACATGCCTTGGCGATGAAAGGAGCTCACTCGTGCCATATCGCCTTACGGTGATCGGAACCGGGTATCTCGGCATCACTCACGCGGCCTGTATGGCGGACCTCGGCTTCGAGGTTCTCGGCCTTGACATCGACGCGGACAAGATCCGCCGGCTGCAGAGCGGTGAGCTGCCGATCCACGAACCCGGTCTGGAAGAGATCCTGAGGCGAGGGCTCGCGTCGGGACGGTTGCGCTTCACCACCTCCTACGAGGAGGCCGGCGCGTTCGGTGACGTTCATTTCCTCTGCCTGGGCACACCGCAGAAGCAGGGCGAATACGCCGCCGACGTGTCCTTCCTCGACGCGGCCGTCGAGTCGCTCGCGCCGTACCTGGAGAGGGAGTGCCTGGTCGTCGGCAAGTCGACGGTCCCCGTCGGCACCGCGGCCCGGCTGGCCGCCAAGCTCGCGCGCCTGGCACCGGTCAACGCCGCCGCCGAACTGGCCTGGAACCCCGAGTTCCTGCGCGAGGGCTTCGCCGTCCAGGACACGCTCAAGCCCGACCGCATCGTCATCGGCGTCGCCTCCGCGCACGCCGAGAAGATCCTGCGCGAGGTTTACGAGCCGCTCGGCGACATTCCGATGGTGGTCACCGACTACCCGACGTCCGAGCTGGTCAAGAGCGCGGCCAACGCGTTCCTGGCCACCAAGATCTCCTTCATCAACGCGATGGCCGAGGTGTGTGAGGCCTCCCACGCCGACGTGCAGCAGCTGTCCAGGGCGCTGTCGTTCGACGACAGGATCGGCGGCCGCTTCCTCAACCCGGGCCTCGGGTTCGGCGGCGGCTGCCTGCCCAAGGACATCCGCGCGTTCATGGCGCGGGCCGGCGAGCTGGGCGCCGACCAGGCGCTGACGTTCCTGCGCGAGGTCGACGCCATCAACATGCGCCGGCGGGCGCGGATGGTCGACCTGGCACGGGAGCTGGCGGGCGGCTCGTTCCGCGGGTGCACGGTCGGCGTGCTGGGCGCGGCCTTCAAGCCGAACTCGGACGACATCCGCGACTCCCCCGCGCTCGACGTCGCCGTGACGATCGGGCAGCAGGGCGGGCAGGTCACCGTCTACGACCCGATCGCGCTGACCAACGCCCGCAAGGCGCACCCCGAGCTGTCCTACGGCGAGTCGGCGCTCGACGCGGTGCGCGGCGCCCACGTGGTGCTGCTGCTGACCGAGTGGCAGGAGTTCGTCGAGCTGGACCCGGAGGAGCTCGGCGAGGTGGTCGCCACCCGCAAGATCGTCGACGGGCGCAACGCGCTCAACTCCGAGGCCTGGCGCTCCGCCGGCTGGCACTACCGCGCCCTCGGCCGCCCGTAGTCCCTTTCGTTCCCCGGGCGGCGGCGCACCCTGCGCCCGCCGCCCGGCGGCTTTCCGCCCGACGGCTTTCCGCCCGACGGCTTTCCGCCCGGCGGCTTTCCGGCCGACCCTGCGCCCGCCGCCCGGCGGCTTTCCCGCCGATCCTGCGTCCACGGGAGCCGCGGTGCCGCGCGGCGATCCGCGCTCGGCCACGACCGCTGAGCTAGCGGCCCATCTCCGCCGCCTCGGCGCGCAGCTTCTCGCCCTTGGCGTGCGCCTGGTCGCGCAGGGTCTCCTGGAAGGCCTCCATGCGACCGCGCAGCGCCGCGTCGGAGGCGGCCAGAATGCGGACGGCCAGCAGCCCCGCGTTGCGCGCCCCGCCGATCGCGACCGTCGCCACTGGCACGCCCGCGGGCATCTGCACGATGGACAGCAGGGAGTCCATGCCGTCGAGGTACTTCAGCGGCACCGGCACACCGATCACCGGCAACGGCGTGACCGAGGCCAGCATGCCGGGCAGGTGCGCCGCGCCACCGGCGCCCGCGATGATCACCTGGACGCCGCGGGCCGCGGCCTGCCTGCCGTACTCGATCATCTCGGCCGGCATGCGGTGCGCGGAGACCACGTCGGCCTCGAACGGCACGCCGAACTCGGCCACGGCCTCCGCGGCCAGCCTCATGACCGGCCAGTCGGAGTCGCTGCCCATCACGATGCCGATCATGCGTACTCCCCGGTGGTGAGGTAGACGGCCGCGTGCTTGGCGCGGGCCCGCGCGTCGTCGAGGTCGGTGCCGAGAACGGTGACATGCCCGATCTTGCGCCCCGGCCGTACCTCCTTGCCGTAGAAGTGCACTTTGACGCCCGGATCGTGGGCCATCACGTGCTCGTAGCGCTTGAAGATGGCGGGGTCGTCGCCGCCGAGCAGGTTCGCCATGACGACGTAGGGGGCGGCCAGCGAGGGTGAGCCGAGCGGCAGGTCGAGCACCGCCCGCAGGTGCTGCTCGAACTGTGAGGTGCGGGCGCCCTCGATCGTCCAGTGGCCGCTGTTGTGCGGACGCATGGCCAGCTCGTTGACCACGAGCCCGTCGGCCGTCTCGAACATCTCGACCGCCAGCAGGCCGGTCACGTCCAACTCGTCGGCGATCTTCAGCGCGATGCGCTGGGCCTGGGCGGCGTCCTCGGGGTCGAGGTTCGGCGCGGGGGCCAGGACCTCGACGCAGATGCCGTTCTCCTGGACGGTCTCCACCACCGGATAGCTGACGCCCTGACCGTGGGGCGAGCGCGCGACCAGCACGGCCAGCTCCCGCTCGAACGGCACGAACGCCTCGGCGAGCAGCGCGACGCCGGTCGCGACCACCTCGGCGGCCTCGGCCGCGTCGGCGCACACCCACACGCCGCGACCGTCGTAGCCGCCCCTGACCGCCTTGAGCACGACCGGCCAGCCGTTCTCCCCGGCGAACTCCTCGACGTCGGCGACCGTCTCCACGGTCCGCCAGGCGGGGCACGGCGCGCCGAACTCGCTCAGCCGCCTGCGCATCTCCGCCTTGTCCTGGGCGTGGACCAGCGCGTCGGCACCGGGATGCACCTCGACGCCCTCGTCGGCCAGCGCCTTGATGTGCTCGGTCGGGACGTGCTCGTGGTCGAAGGTGACGGCGTCGCAGCCCGCGGCGAACTCGCGCAGGACGGCCAGATCACGGTAGTCGCCCAGCCTGGTGTCGACGATCACCTTGGCCGCGCTCTCGTCCCGCGCGTTGGCGAGGAGGCGCAGCTCGACACCGAGCGGGATGGCGGCCTGCTGCATCATGCGGGCCAGCTGGCCCGCCCCGACAACGCCCACCACGGGGCCGACATGCGAAGAGGTGCTGCTCACGTGCCCGAAGCATACCGTCCGGCGGAACCTCGGTCCCCGCGACCTGCGCGCCGGCGTAAGGGTGGTCGCGCGCCGTCCGTCGTGGAACGCCTGTCCGCGCGACCTGCGCGCCGGCGTAACGGCCAGGCGGTTCACACAACCGCCATGAGACGATATTTCAAGAAATGCTGGTTGAGCGTGTGCGATGCATGGTGCTCTGGGTAGCTTTGCAGGGTCTTCGCGCCCGGCCGCCACCCGTGGCCGGTAACCTGGTGCCGTCGGAGCCGGCTCGAGGGTGCGGCTGGCGAACCCGGAAAGGACCGTGCAGGAGACGTGGAGTTCCTCAAACGCGCCTACAGCCGGGTCGTCCACCTGATCCATGAGCTCGCGAAGTTCGGGACGATCGGTGGCATCGCGTTCTTCGTCGACATGGGGGCGACCAACCTCTTCCGGTTCGGCTTCGGCTGGGGTCCGCTGGTCTCCGCGGTGCTGGCCACCTGCATCTCGGCGACGTTCGCCTACATCGGCAACCGCTACTGGACCTTCCGGGACCGGGAGCAGAGCGGGCTGGCCAGGGAGTACGCGCTGTTCTTCCTGCTCAACGGGATCGGGCTGCTGATCGCGCTGATCTGCATCGGGTTCACGACCTACACGCTGGGCCTGCAGGACCCGCTCAGCTACAACATCGCCAAGATCGTCGGCGTCGCGTTCGGCACGCTGTTCCGGTTCTGGTCCTACAAGCGGTGGGTCTTCCTCGCTCCCGAGGACCCGCCCGTCGAGCCCGCGACCGGCCTGCCCGAGGCCGTCTCCCCCCGACGCTAGCCCTCCCCCGGACTCCGGCTGCCCGGAATCACCCGCCCCCGGACGTCGCTTCCCCGAAGATCCGGACGCCGGGCCGTGAGCCGGTCAGCCCCACTGCCCCGCTCTCCGGCGTCGAGCGGTCTCCGGCGCTCCGGCGGCCCGGGTGCCGGTCTTCGCCGCACGAAACGGGCCCGGGCGCCGCCCCCTCCATGACCTGCCGTTCCATGGCGGCGCGCCCGGGTGTCGAGCGGTTCAGGCCGGGCCGGTCACCACGCGGCGGCTCGGGTTGTCGGCCGGGCGCAGGAAGATCGCGAACACCGCCGGCCTGCGGCGCACGAGTTCGAGCCGCCCGCCGTCCGCGGCGGCCAGCGCGCGGGCCAGCGTGAGCCCGAGGCCGGTGCCGCCGCCACCGCTGACGTTCCGTTCGAAGACCTTGGGCGCGATCTCGTCGGAGATGCCGGGCCCTTCGTCGGCCACCTCGATGACGATGTAGTTGTCGCTGCTGCTGGTCGACACCGAGACGGCGCCGCCGCCGTGCTGGATGGAGTTCTCCAGCAGCGAGGCGATGACCTGGCCGAGACCGCCGCCGGTGGCGAGGGCCTTGAGGCCGCGGGCACCGCCGAGGGACAGCGACCGGCCGGCGCGGCGGAAGGCGGGCTCCCACTCGGTGACCTGCTGGACGAGGACCTCGTCGACGGAGATCGGCTCGGCCTGGGCGATCCGCTGGCGGCGGGCGGCGGCAAGCAGCTCGTCGATGACCGCGGTGAGGCGTTCGGCCTGGATGATGGCGGCCTCGCCCTCCTCGCGGACGATCGCGGGATCGTGGGAGGCGGCGACGATCTCCTCCAGGCGCATGGTGAGCCCGGTGAGGGGGGTGCGCAGCTGGTGGGAGGCGTCGGTGGCGAACTCGCGCTCGCGGGTGATCAGGTCGGAGATGCGGGTGGCGCTGCGGTCGAGCACCTCGGCGACGCGGTCGAGCTCGGGGATGCCGTAGCGGTGCTTGCTGGGCCGAGCGTCTCCGGAACCCAGCCGGTCAGCGATCTTGGCGAGGTCCTGCAGGGGAAGGGTGAGCCGGCGGGACTGCACGATGGCGAGACCCACCGCGACCGCGAGTGCCGCGGCGGCCAGTGCCACGATGAGGAGCAGGCGAGCACGAACGTCTCGCTCCACCTGGTCCCTGTCGCGGCTCACCCTGACGTAGATGCCGCTGTCCGACTTGGCTTCCTCGTGCATGGAGTGGCCGGACGGCGGGGAGGCGCCGACGACGGTAGCCGTCGGCGGGTTGCCGTTCACATAGATCTGGATGTATCGGTCCGGATACTTCTGTTTCAGCTGCTGCGGGTCGAGCGGTGTCTCCTGGATGCGGGCGTATTCCACCTCACCCACGAGGCGGGTCGCCTCCGCCCTCAGCTGCTGGTTGGCGTCCTCGACGATCAGCCGGCTGACCACCACGCCCAGGGGCACCCCGAGCAGGAGGACCGCGATGACCGCGACGACCAGGGTGGAGGAGAGTAGGCGGCGGCGCACTGCCTACTCTCGCTCGAATCGGAAGCCGACTCCCCTGACAGTGGTGATGTAGCGCGGCTTGGCGGCATCGTCGCCGAGCTTGCGCCGGAGCCAGGAGATGTGCATGTCGAGGGTCTTGGTGGAACCCCACCAGTTGGTGTCCCAGACTTCACGCATGATCTGTTCGCGGGTGACGACCTTGCCGGCGTCGCGCACGAGGACGCGCAGCAGGTCGAACTCCTTGGTGGTCAGGTGGAGCTCCTTCTCGCCCATCCACGCGCGACGGGAGTCGGCGTCGATGCGGACTCCCTGGACGACAGGGGTCTCGGACGTGCCGCGCCGGAGCAGCGCCCGGACGCGGGCGAGGAGTTCGGCGAGGCGGAAGGGCTTGGTGACGTAGTCGTCGGCACCGGCGTCGAGGCCGACGACGGTGTCGACTTCGTCGACGCGTGCGGTGAGGATGAGCACCGGCGTGCCGTGCCCTTCGGCGCGGATCCGGCGGGCGACCTCGAGGCCGTCCATCTCGGGCAGGCCAAGGTCGAGAACGATGAGGTCGATGCCTCCCGACAGAGCCCTCTCGAGGGCCTGCGGGCCGTCGGGGCTCACCTCAACCTGGTAGCCCTCGCGGCGCAGGGCGCGCGCGAGTGGCTCGGAAATCGAGGTGTCATCCTCGGCGAGAAGTACGCAGGTCATGAAGCGATCGTAGGACCTTAGGCGATCGTTTCCCGGGCACAGCGCGCGGTTTGACTCGCGTTTGACCTATCTATTGACCTGGGCAAACGCTGATAAATGACGGCTAGTGCGGGTTTAATGCCCCACACATTCCCCGGTCTCCAGCGTCCGCTCTTGTCTGCGGTACGGCAAGCCCCCGTCCCTCCCTCCGGTACGGCAAGCCGTCCCACGGCCACCGTGGTCACCGCAGGCCGTCCGTCCTTCACGCCACTCCCGCGGACTCCGCTTCCCGCCGCTACGCCGTCCGGAAGCGCCTGGTTTGCCCGGACGGCTGGACGGCGGCCCGAGGGAGGCCGGACCGGCGTGTCGGGGCCGAAAGTAAAACCGACATGTCACGCATAGCAGACCCAAGGCAGCCGAACGCCCGCCGGAACGGACGTCACGGCGGGCGGGGCGGCCTGGTGCGACCCGGTGCGGGCTAGTCGGACGGCGGCTCGGCGTAGCGGGCGAGGTAGAGCTGCTCGCCCAGGCTCTGGATGAGCCCCAGCTCGGTCTCGAGGTAGTCGATGTGCTGCTCTTCGTCCTCGAGGATGTCCTCGAAGAGGCGGGCGGAGGTCGTGTCGCCCTTCTCGCGCATCAGCTGGATGGCCGGCTTGAGCCGGTTGACCACGCTCAGCTCGACCTCGAGGTCGGCCCTGAGCTGCTCCTCCACGGTCTGGCCGATGTGGAGGGTGCCGAGCCGCTGGTAGTTGGGCAGTCCTTCGAGAAAGAGGATGCGGTCGGTGAGCCTCTCGGCATGGCGCATCTCGTCGATCGACTCGTCGCGCGTGTGCTTGGCCAGCCTCGTGTATCCCCAGTTCTCCTGCATCTTCGCGTGCAGGAAGTACTGGTTGATAGCGGTGAGCTCCGCGGTCAGCTGCTCGTTGAGCAGCTCGATGATCTGCTTGTCGCCCTGCATTGAACTGGGCCCCTCGTGCTATGCGGTCGGAATCAGGTCCTCGGACCGCTTCAGGATCGCACAGATCTTGCGAACGCAAGAGGCACAGTCGCTGCCGGCACCCGTGGTGTCGCGGATCTGCCGTGCACTCTTGGCGCCCGCGGCGATGCAGTCGTGGACCTCGTTCTCGGTCACGGCTCGGCAGACGCATACGTACATTGGGGGACAGACCTCTCGCAGGAACGGAGCCTTAAGGTTAGGCACACCTAAGATAACTCACGTTGGTTAGGCTTGCCTACATGAGGTGCGACACAGGCATAAATCCCCCATAAGAGGACATTGCTCCTCCGGGGATAGGTTTCGCCAGGTAGCGAGCCGGCTACGCAGCGCCCGGCCGGCACCCTCATGATCCCCGTCGGCTCTCGCGCGATCCGGCACGCATGCGTACCCGTCACCGGCGGCACACGCCGGCCCACGACGTCCGCGCCGCGCGGCGTGCGCCTCCGGAGGGAGGTGCCACTCCCCCCGGAGGTGTGGAGAGGGACTCAGGAAGCCCCTAGAAGGACGCGCTCTCCGCGCCGATGGTGGTGGAGGCGCCGTGCCCGGTGTGGACGACGGTCTCCTTCGGCAGCGGCAGCAGCCTGGTCCTGATCGAGTCGACCAGCGTCTCCCTGGAGGAGAACGACCTGCCGGTCGCGCCGGGACCGCCCTCGAACAGCGTGTCGCCGGTGAAGACCGCGCCGAGCTCGGGCGCGTAGAGGCACACCGCGCCCGGCGCGTGCCCCGGCGTGTGGATGACCTGGAGCTCCACCCCGCCCGCCGACAGCACCTGCCCGTCCTCCAGCGGCCGGTACGGCACCGCGTCGCCGTACTCCATCTCCCACAGCGGCTGGTCGGCGGGATGCAGCAGGATCGGCGCGCCCGTCAGCTCCGACAGCGCGGCGGCGGCGTTGATGTGGTCGTTGTGGGCGTGGGTGCAGACGATCGCCGTGACGGTCCTGCCGCCCACCCGCTCGGCGATCCTGTCGGCGGAGTGGGCCGCGTCGATGACGACCACCGAGCGGGCGTCGCCGACCAGCCAGACGTTGTTGTCGACGTCCCAGGTGCCGCCGTCGAGGGAGAACGTGCCCGAGGTGATGACCCTGTCGATCACAGCGTCACCACCGAGCGCAGGACCTCGCCCCTGTGCATCCGGGCGAAGGCGTCCTCGACCTGGTCGAGGGCGATGGTCTCCGACACGAACCGGTCGAGCGGGAGCCGTCCCTGCAGGTAGAGGTCGATGAGCATGGGGAAGTCACGGGAGGGCAGGCAGTCGCCGTACCAGGAGGACTTCAGCGCGCCGCCGCGGCCGAAGACGTCCAGCAGGGGCAGCTCCAGCCGCATGTCCGGCGTCGGCACGCCCACCAGGACGACGACGCCCGCCAGGTCGCGGGCGTAGAAGGCCTGCTCGTAGGTCTCGGGGCGGCCGACCGCCTCGATGACGACGTCGGCGCCGAACCCGCCGGTCAGCTCACGGACGGCGGCCACGGGGTCCTGCGTGCGCGAGTTCACGACGTCGGTGGCGCCGAAGTCGCGGGCCCAGCCCAGCTTCCGGTCGTCGACGTCGATCGCGATGATCTTCGAGGCTCCGGCGAGGGAGGCGCCCAGGATGGCCGCGTCGCCGACGCCGCCACAGCCGATGACGGCCACGCTGTCGCCGCGCGAGACGTTGCCCGTGTTGAGCGCGGCGCCGAGGCCCGCCATCACGCCGCAGCCGAGCAGGCCGGCCACCTCGGGCGGCGCCTCGGCGGACACCTTGGTGCACTGCCCCGCCGCGACCAGCGTCTTCTCGATGAACGCGCCGATGCCGAGCGCGGGGCTGAGCTCGGTGCCGTCCTTCAGCGTCATCTTCTGCGCGGCGTTGTGGGTGGCGAAGCAGTACCAGGGCCGGCCGCGCAGGCAGGCGCGGCAGTTGCCGCAGACCGCGCGCCAGTTGAGGATCACGTAGTCGCCGGGCGCCAGGCCGGTGACCCCCTCCCCGACCGCCTCGACGACACCGGCGGCCTCGTGACCGAGCAGGAACGGGTAGTCGTCGCTGATGCCGCCCTCCCGGTAGTGGAGGTCGGTGTGGCAGACCCCGCACGCCTTCACGGCCACGACCGCCTCGCCCGGCCCCGGATCCGGCACCAGCACCGTCTCGACGGTGACGTCCTGCCCCTTACCTCGGGCGACGACGCCCTGAACTTCGTACGGCATGCCGCTCATCATCCGCTCAGGACGAAGATCTTCGCAAGACATACGGCTGCACCACGCCGAGCCCTCGTGCGGGCCGGCGGCGAATCCTGTGCAGATCGACGTTCTCGCCTTCCAGACCGTCGGCCAGCTCGGCGTCGATGACGATGGTGCCCGGCCGCGCGATGGCCGTCAGCCTGGCGGCCAGGTTGACGGTCGTGCCGAACACGTCGCCCATCATCGGCAGCACGGGACCGTAGGCCATGCCGATGCGCAGCTCCCCCGTCTCGACGAGGTCCAGCGCGATCTCGGCGGCCTGCGCGGGCGTGGGCGCGGTGAACAGCACCTCGTCGCCCAGCGTCTTGACCAGCCGGGCGCCGTGGGCGGCGACCACGTCGGCGGCGCGCGACTCGAACCCCTCGACGAGCTCGGCCAGCTCCCGCTCCGACAGCTCCCTCGACCGCCTGGTGAAGGAGACGAGGTCGGCGAAGCCCACGGCCATCGACACGCGGGTGAGGACCCGCTCGTCGTTGATGTCGGCCATCGCGAGCAGGCGGGTGCCGGCCGCGGCCAGCTGGGCCCGCCAGACGTGCACGAGCACCTGCTCGAAGTCGGGAAGAAGCCGCTGTGACGTCTCCAGGATCCTGGCGAGGTCGCCGTCGGACGGCTTCTCGCCCGGCATCAGCGCCCCGATCATGATCTCGGCCTGCCACTGGGCGAGCCGCGCGGTGGTCTGGCCCAGCGCCCTGGCCAGGCGGATCACCGTGGGCTCGTCGAGCAGGCCGCTGTCGAGCATCGTGCGCACCCTGCGCAGCGTGACCACGTCGGCGTCGGAGAAGGCGACGGCGTCGTCGGCGAGCGTCGCGAACCCGAGCGCGCGCCAGATCCGCTCGGCCAGCTCCTGCGACACGCCCGCCCCGCCGGCCACCTCGCTCCTGGTGTAGCGGGCGGTGGTGCCGACCAGCAGGCGTTCGATCTCCTCCGCCGTGGGCCTCATCGCGCAGGTCTACTTTCCGTCGACGGCACCGTCGGAGACGTCCTCGACGGCGCGGAACAGGTCCGCCCGCACATCCTGGATCTTCGGGATGTCGCGCAGCGCGAGCTGGCCCTGGTCGCTGGCCGACTCGACGGTCAGCGTGCCGCAGCCCAGGATGCGCTCGACGAATGACTGGTCGGAGCTGACCGAGTTGACCTTGGTGAGGGGGATCTCGTCGGTCGACTTGTTCAGCACGCCGGTGCTGATCGTGAACCGGTGCGTGGTGAGCACGTAGCCGGTGTTCTTCCACTGCAGGTAGGGGACGAACGACCAGATCGTCAGCAGGATGACCGCGATGACGATCACCGTCGCCCTGCCGTAGAACGCGAACTCCCAGTCGCCGGGGATCAGGTAGAGGCCCGCGCCCATGGCGGCGAGGATGAGCACGAGCGCGACCGCGGGCCCGACGAGCCGCTTCCAGTGCGGGTGGAACGACCGGATGCGGCGTTCGCCCTGAGTCAGGTGGTGATCCGGGAGAGTCATGGCAGAAATCGTGGCACGGACCCCTCGCCGAACGCTATGACGACGGGCGAACGTGGACCACGTCCCCCGCGCTGAGCGTCTGCTCGCCGACCTGCAGTCGCCCGGACGGGTCGATGCCCGTGGCCGTGCCGGTCAGCGTGCGCTCGCCGGGCAGCTCCACCCGCACCTCGCGGCCGATCGTGGCGCTCGAGGCCTGGTAGGCGGCGCGCAGGCCCGCGGCGTCGGGGTCGCCGCCGACCGCGATCCAGTCGCGGTAGTGGGTCTCGATCTCCCGCAGGATGGCCCTGATCAGGGGATCCCGGTCGGTGCCTCTGGCGCGCTCCCGGTCGGGCTCGGCCGTGGAGGCGCCGAGCTCGATGGCGATGGAGGTGGCGGTCTCGACGGGCAGCTCCTCGGGGCGGAGCGAGACGTTCAGCCCCATGCCGATGATCACCGCGCCGTCCTCGATCCGCTCGGCCAGGATGCCCGCCAGCTTCCGATCGCCGACCAGCAGGTCGTTCGGCCACTTCAGCCTGACGTCCAGCTCGGCGACACGCCGGACGGCGGAGGCGGCGGCCACGCCGAACAGCAGCGACAGCCAGCCCTGCCGGGAGGGCGGCACGCCGGGGCGCAGGAGCACGGAGAAGGTGAGCCCGGACCGGGGTGGCGCGTTCCAGGTCCTGCCCAGCCTGCCCCTGCCCTTGACCTGCGTCTCGGCGATCAGCACCGTGCCCTCCGGCGCACCCGCCCTGGCACGCTCGGTGAGGTCCGCGTTGGTGGAGCCGGTACGGTCCACGACGGTGATCTCGGTCCACAGGCCGCCGGGCCTGACCAGGGCGCGGCTGAGCGCCGCCTGGTTCAGCGGCGGGCGGTCGAGGTCGGTGAAAGGTGAGTCGGACACCTGTCCATCCTCTCCCATCGCCCTGCGCCGCTGTATCGGGGCGCACCACAACCTTTCCCCAAGGTCGTACGCCCCTGACCACTCCGACGGACCTCCGGCGGCACCCCCGCCGGCTCGACGGCGGGGACGGGGCGACCTCGGCGAACGGTCCTGCGTAGGGTACGAAAGGTGACAACGCCCACCACGCGCGCCCAGATCACCGTCCTGTCCGGGAAGACCGCCCGGGATCGGCGCGATCACCTCGCCACCGAGGAACCCATGGAGATCCGCGTCACCTCCCCGGGTGGCGAGCGCAGGACCGTGGCGATCACCATGCGCACGCCCGGCCACGACTTCGAGCTGGCGGCCGGGTTCCTGCACGGCGAGGGGGTGGCCGGGCGTGGCGAGATCAGAGCCATCGGCTACTGCACCGACGAGGACGTGCCGCCGGAGGCCCGCTACAACACCGTCACGGTGGCGCTGGACCGCCCGATTCCCGACCTGCCGGCCCTCGACCGGCACTTCGTCACCTCCAGCGCCTGCGGGGTCTGCGGCTCGGCCAGCCTCGACGCGCTGCGCGACCGCTGCCGCCCGCTGCCGCAGGGGGAGCTGTCGATCACCCCCGAGACCCTGTACGGCATGCCGCACCGGCTCAGGGAGGCTCAGGGCGGCTTCGGCAAGACCGGTGGCCTGCACGCGGCCGGGCTGTTCTCGGCCGACGGCGCGCTGGTGGCGCTCAGGGAGGACGTCGGCCGGCACAACGCGGTCGACAAGCTGGTCGGATGGGCGTCCCTGACCGGCGCGGACCTGGCCGGGCACGTGCTGATGGTCAGCGGCAGGGCCAGCTACGAGATCATGCAGAAGGCGCTGGCCGCCGGCATCCCGATGGTGTGCGCGGTGTCGGCGCCGTCGTCGCTGGCGGTGGAGCTGGCCAGGGAGTTCGGGATGACGCTGGTCGGGTTCCTGCGCGAGGAGCGGTGCAACGTCTACGCCGGCAGGGAGCGCATCGCCCTCTAGCCGTTCGCGGCCCCTTCTCCCGCAAGATCGGGTCATGTATGGTCGTGGCGTTCGCCGAAGAAAAGTTTCAGGTAAGGAGAGGTAGTGGACAAGAAGCTTCACATGCTGGCGTTTCCCATCGCGGCCGTTGCGCTGTCCATCCTGCCCACCACTCCCGCCCACGCCGCCGACGGCTACGACCGCTGCCGCGCCGGCTACTACTGCATGTTCTCCGGCCTCGACGGCACGGGTGACATCATCGAGATCCAGGCCAACACGCCGGATCTCGCCGCTTTGAACATGGCCGACCGGGCCAAGTCCGACTGGAACCGTACGAGTTCGATCATCCACCTGTACTCCGAGGCAAACTACGGCGGCTGCTCGGCGGTGACCTCTCCGGGCGGCAAGGGCAACTTCTTCAGCACCTACCGCGACTTCTTCGACTCCGTCCGGATCGGTGGCCCGAACGGTCCCTCCTGCTACGAGCCCGAGGTCCTGGTGAAGGCCCACTGACACAGGCGGAGAACGGCCCGGCATGGCGAGATGCCGGGCCGTTCTTCTGTGGGCACCCGTGGCGGGTGTCCGGGGGCTCCGCGTCCACGGCTACCCGCGCGTCCCTGGCGATCCGAAGGGCGAAGGCGGGGACGACTTTGGTCGGATGCGCGAGGGCCCGAGGTTCGATGTGCCGTGCCGCGGGCGATCTCTAGCGTCGTCGTCATGACGCAGACCGTGGCACCCCCGACCAGGCGCATCCACGAGATAGACGCCGTCCGCGGCTTCGCCCTCGCCGGCATCCTGCTGGCGAACATCGGCTTCTTCGCCGACCCCGGCGCCGCCGCCGGAGGCGCGGCGCAGATCCCCGAAGGCGCCGTGGCCTCGGTCGTCACCACTCTGGTCCTGACGAAGTTCTACGTGATCTTCTCCTTCCTGTTCGGCTACTCCTTCACCCTCCAGATGCGCTCGTGGGGCGACCAGGTCAGGGGGCGCATGCTGCGCCGCTGCCTCGGCCTGTTCGCGCTGGGCGTGGCGCAGGGCTTCCTGCTGTGGATCGGCGACATCCTCACCCTCTACGCCGCCCTGGGGTTGATCCTGCTGGCCATGCGCAACGTCCGCCCGCGAACCGCCGTCATCACCGGTGTGACGATCATCGGTGTGCTGACGGTGCTCTGGCTGGCGCTGGCCGGGCTGACCCTGCTCGACCCCACCGCCGCCGCGGACCAGGCCGCCGACCCCACCGAGGCCGCGAGGGCGCTGGCGCTGTTCACCGGGAGCCCGCTGGACTTCCTGACCTACCAGGCCGAGACCTACCCGATGCTGGCGCTGTTCGTCTGGCTCGGGCAGGGGCCGATGGCGATGGCGTTGTTCCTGTTCGGGATGGCGGCCGGCAAGTCTCGGCTGTTCGAGGAGCCGGAGCGGTGGGCGCGCCTGGTGCCGCGCATCCAGCTCGTCGGCTTCGGCGTCGGCCTGCCGGCGGCGGCGTTCTTCACCTGGTCGAGCACCGCGTCGGGGAGCTGGGTGCTGGTCGGCGTCGCGGTCAACAACGTCACGTCGCTGTTCCTGTCGGCCGCCTACGTGGTCACGTTGCTCCAGCTGGTCAGGCGCTTCCCCCTGGTGGGCACGGTGCTGTCCGGCCCCGGCCGGGTGGCGGCGTCCAACTACATCGGCCAGTCGGTGCTGATGTGCCTGGTCTTCACCGGGTACGGCCTGGCGCTGGCCGGCCGGCTCGAACCGATCGCGGTGATGGGGGTGGCCGCGCTGATCTACGCGGTGCTGGCGGCGCTGAGCGCCTGGTGGCTGCGCGGGCACCGCTACGGCCCCGTCGAGTACGGCCTGCGCGCCCTGACGAACCTGCGGTGACGCCCGGGGCGGCCGCCGCTGACCGGTGGCCGCCCTGCGGAAGGCCGCGCGGGCCCCGGGCGAGGGGGAAGGGCCTGGGGCACGCGCGGATCGCGCCCTGGCGTGCGGGCGCTCACCGCCATTGTGGTCCGGAAGCACGCCAAGCGTCCGCTTTTCCGGATATTTCGGTAGTTGGGTTTTTCGCCGGCTCGGCCGGCTAGAGCTCCTTGCGCATGAAGACCACCTCGCGCGGCCCGACGGCCTCCACCGAGGTGACGGTGTAGCCGAGCCGCCGGTAGAGCGCGATGTTCGGGGTCATCTTGGCGTTGGTGATCAGCCGCAGCGCGGGCAGGCCCAACGCCACGGCCCGCGACTCGGCGAAGGCGAGCAACCGTTTCCCCAGGCCCTGGCCGTGCTGGTCGGGCCGGACCGCCACGTTGTCCACGTACAGCACGCCGTCCTCGGGCACCAGCACGATCAGGCCGCGCAGGTCGTCGAGGACGAACACGTGACCGGCCGCGAGGTGGGCGGCGTAGTCGTCGTCCATCGGCTTGGGGCGGATGCCGATGACCTCCGCCCACGGCTGGTAGGCGGCGGCGACGATCTTCTCGATGGCGGGCAGGTCGTCGGGGTGGGCGAGTCTGATCATCCGGTGTTCTGCAATCCCGCGGCGACGCCGTTCACCGACAGCAGCAGCAGCGTCGACAGCCGTTCTCGTTCGGTCTCGGTCAGGTCGTCGGTGGTCCGCAGGGCGGTGAGCGCGCGCAGCTGCAGGTGGGAGAGCGCGTCCACGTACGGGTCGCGCAGCTGGACGGCCCGCGACAGGACCTTCCTGTTCTCCAGCAGCCGGGAGTGCCCGGTCACCGACAGCACCAGGCGCCTGGTCCTGTCGTACTCCTCCAGCACCTGCGCCGCGAAGTCCGTCCTGCCGCCCAGAGCGAGGTAGCGGGCCGCGATGGACCGGTCGGTCTTGGCCAGCGACATCTCGACGTTGTCGAGCAGCGAGGCGAACAGCGGCCACTCCCGGTAGGCCGCCTGCAGCTCGCCGAGGTCCTCGACGGCGGCCAGGCCGCTGCCCAGGCCGTACCAGCCGGGCAGGTTGACCCGCGTCTGCGCCCAGGCGAACACCCACGGAATGGCGCGCAGGTCGTCGAGGGAGCGGGGGGCACCGAGCCCGCGGCGCGCAGGACGGGAGCCAAGACGCAGCGAGCCGATCTCCTCCAGCGGGCTGACCAGCGCGAACCACTCGGGGAAGCCGGGCGCCTCGGTGAGCGCGCGGTAGGCGCGCTCGGAGGCGGCGGCCACCTGCGAGGCCAGGCCGCGGAAGCGGGCGGCGGCGGCCGCGGTGCGCGCCCCGACGGTCGGCGAGGAGGCCAGCAGGACGGCGTTGGCGACCTGCTCCATGTGGCGGCGGGCGATGGCCTGGTGGCCGTAGCGGGCGAAGATGACCTCGCCCTGCTCGGTCACCTTGAACCTGCCCGCCACCGAGCCGGGCGCCTGGGCGAGCACCGCCCGGTTGGCCGGGCCGCCGCCGCGACCGAGCGCGCCGCCGCGACCGTGGAAGAGCCTGAGCTTGACGTCGTTGGCCAGCGCCCACGCGGTCAGCCGTTCCTGCGCCTCGTAGAGCTTCATCGTCGCCGCCGCGGGGCCGAGCTCCTTGGCGGAGTCGGAGTAGCCGAGCATGACCTCCAGGCGGCGGTCGTTGTCGGCCAGCCGGCGCCGCACCTGGGGCAGGTCGAGCATGCCGGCCAGCACGTCGGCGGAGTTGTCGAGGTCCTGGCCCGACTCGAACAGCGGCACCACGTCGAGGACGGGCGCGCGCTCGCCCAGCGCGTGGAAGGCCAGCTCGTGGACGGCGGCGATGTCGTCGGCGCCGCGGGTGAACGACACCACGTAGCGGGAGCAGGCGGTGGTGCCGAAGCGCTCCTGGATCCAGGCGATCACCCGGATGGTGGCCAGGACCTCCTCGGTGCGCTCCGACAGCGGCCCGCCGGCGCGGATCTCCTCCAGCGCGGCGGCGTGGACCTGGGAGTGCTGGCGCACCTCCAGCTCGGCCAGGTGGAAGCCGAACGTCTCGACCTGCCAGACGAGGTGCTGCAGCTCGCCGTAGGCCTGCCTGGCGGCGCCCGCCTCGATCAGCGACTGCTGGGCGAGGCGCAGGTCGGCCAGCAGGTCGGACGGCGCGCGGTAGGCGAGGTCGAGGTCGCGCCTGCGGGTGGCGCCCACGCGGGCGCCGACGAACAGCAGCCACTGCCGGTGCGGCTCGGACGGCGAGCGGGTGGCCAGCTCGGAGACCAGGTCGGGGTGGGAGTCCTGGGCGGCGGCCAGCGCCTTGCGCAGCTCGGCGGAGGGCGGGGTGAACTGGGCGGCCGGGGTGAGCGTGCGGGCGATGCGGACGGTGGCGGTCTCCAGCGCCGTCAGCACGTGCTCGGCCTGGATGAGGACGGCCTCGCGGGTGACCTTGGCGGTGACGTTGGGGTTGCCGTCGCGGTCGCCGCCGATCCACGACCCGTAGCGAATGAACGGCCTGGCCAGCGGCGCGCGGGTGCCCGTGCCGGGGCCGAGGGCGGCGTCGAGCGAGCGGTAGACCTGGGGCACCACCCGGAAGAGCGTCTCGTCGAAGGCGGCCATCGCGGTGCGCACCTCGTCGAGCGGGTCGAGCTTGGTGTTGCGCAGCTGGGCCGTACGCCAGAGGAGGTCGATCTCCTCCAGCAGCCTGCGCCTGCTCTCGGCCCGCTCGGAGGAGCCGCGCCCCGGGGTGTTGTACTCGGTGAGCTGGCCGCTGACGCGCTGGATGGCGGTGACGACCGCGCGCCTGCGCGCCTCGGTGGGGTGCGCGGTGAGCACGGGGTGCAGTTCGAGGCCCTCGACCAGCTCGGCGACGCGGTCGCTGCCCAGTTCCTCGACGGCGGAGGCCAGCGACTCGCGCTGGACGGCCTCACCCGTGTCGCGCTCGCGCAGGGTGCGGATGCGGTAGTGCTCCTCGGCCAGGTTGGCCAGATGGAAGTAGCAGGTGAACGCCCGGGCGATCTGGACCGCCCGGTCGATCTCCCATGCGCCTACGATCGCCGCGACGTCCTCGTGGGACACCTCGCCGCGGCGCGCGCCGATGACCGCTTTGCGCAGGCGTTCGACATCCTCCAGGAGGCCGGGACCGCCCTGCTCGGCGATCACCTGGCCCAGCAGCTCGCCGAGCAGCCGCACGTCGCGGCGGAGCTCGTCGGGCATCTCGCTGACGGCACTGTGGCGCGGGATGGCCTGGTCAATCATGCTTCGCACGATATCCACTCGTCTCGCGTGACTGGAGACCGGTCTCACCAAATGGACTAGACCATTAGGTGGGCCTGGAGACCGCCGCGAGCAGCTCCGGCATCCGCGGATAGCCCGCCCGGCCCGCCACGTGCCTGCCCGCCCACGCCAGCGCGACGCCGTACGGCAGCGCCACGACGCTCACCCAGCCGGCGCCCAGCAGGACGGGCAGCGCGACGGGGAGGGCGAGCACGGCGGTGGCGATCATGGCGGCGAAGGAGGCGACGAAGGCCACCCCGCCCTGGCCCGGCGCCGCGCCGGTGAAGGCGTTGAGCCGGTCCGGCACCGTGTACGGCACCAGCACGCTGGTCACCGCGCCGACGCCGAGCCCGACGCCGAGCACGCCCCACGCGGTCAGCGCGGCGGGCACCGCCCACGCCAGGCTGCCGGCGAACAGCCCGCCGACCACGGCGAGCGCCACCAGGACAGGGACCGCGATGACCGCCACGGCCAGGTGCCGGCCCGCCAGGTCGCCGCGCAGGTCACGGGCGTCGCCGTAGACGACGGCGTTCATCCACAGGGACCGGCCGTCGATGCCGAAGCTGTTGCACTGCTGCATGGCGATCATCAGCGCCCCGACGCAGGCCGGGCCGATCGCGGCGCCCGCTCCGCCGCCCGAGCCCTGCCCGTTGATGGAGAAGGCAAGCACGCACGTCACCGCGATCGAGGCGAACCAGCCGACGCGACCGCGCGGGTCGCGCCTGGCGTACTTCAGCTCCTTCGACGCCACGGCCGCCACCCGGCCGTCGGGCAGGAGCCGGTCGAGCAGGCCGCTGGAGCGGCGCACGGAGGCGGCCTGGGTGGAGGCGTCGGTGGTGACCAGGGCGCGGCCCAGCGCCCTGATCCACAGCCAGCCGAGCGCCAGGACGAGCAGGGCGAGGAGGGCCAGCTCGAGCGCGGCGGTCGCGCCGCCGTCGCTGATGGCGTGGGCGGCCCAGCCCGGCGGGGTCCAGCGCAGCACGGCCGCCAGGCTGTCGAGAATCGCGCGCGGGTCGCCGCTCAGGCCGCGGTTGACGATCAGGTTGGGCAGCTGGGCCAGCAGCACGACGACGATGACGCCGACGGCCAGCAGGTCGCGGCCCCTGCGCGAGCGCAGCAGCCCGGACAGCGCGGTGGTGATCAGCCGGGAGGTGACGATGCAGAGCGCGAACTGCAGGACCACCGCGACGACGCCGAGCAGGAAGCCACCCGCTCCGCGCGCGAGGCCCACCAGCGCGCCCGCCGTCACCACGAGAGAGACGATCGGCCACACGCCGGTGACCGACGCGGCGAACATGCCGGCCGCCAGCTGCCGCGTGCGCAGCGGGAAGAGGGCGAGCCTGGCCGGGTCCAGGGTGTCGTCGAGGCCGAAGGCCAGCAGGGGCACGGTGGCCCAGCAGACCAGCAGCCCGGTGAAGGCGATCACGCCGATGTCGGCGGCGATGTCCGACGGCGCCGCCCTGAGCAGCGCCAGCAGCAGGAAGCCGCCCGCCGCCACCACGAGCGCGGCCAGCAAGGAGAAGACGAAGCCGAGGATGCGCTGGGTGTCGCCGCGCAGGCCGCCCGCGATCAGCCTGAGCTTCAGTTCGACGAAGAGCCCAACCACGTCAGCCCCTCCTCCCCGCTCTGCCGTACGCCGACGAGGTCGAGGAAGGCCTGGTTGAGGCTGCGGCCCGCGCGGACCTCGGCGGTCGGGCCCTGGGCGACGATCCGGCCGCCGCTCATCACCGACACCCAGTCGCACAGCCGCTCGACCAGGTCCATGACGTGGCTGGAGAAGATGACGGTGGAGCCGGAGGCGGTGTAGCGCCGCAGCACCTCGGTCAGGGTGTTGGCGCTGACCGGGTCGACTCCCTCGAAGGGCTCGTCGAGGAAGAGCACCGCCGGGTTGTGCAGCAGCGCGGCGGCCAGGCCGATCTTCTTGCGCATGCCGGTGGAGTAGTCGACGACGAGCTTGTCGGCGGAATCGGTCAGGTCCATGACGCGGAGCAGTTCCTCGGCGCGCTGCTCGACGTCGGCCTTGGGGATGCCGCGCAGGCGGCCGTTGTAGTGCAGCAGTTCGCGGCCCGACAGCCGCTCGAACAGTCGCAGGCCCTCGGGCAAGACGCCGATGCGGGCCTTGACCTGGACGGGGTCGCGCCACACGTCGACGCCGCCGACCGTCGCGACGCCGCCGTCGGGGCGGAGCAGGCCGGTGATCATGCTCAGCGTGGTCGTCTTGCCCGCGCCGTTGGGTCCGACCAGTCCCGCGAAGCTCCCCGCGGGCACCGTGAAGTCGATCCCGGCCACCGCCACCTGCTGGCCGAACCGTTTGAACAGGCCTTCTGTACGCACCGCCTCCGTCATGCCCACCAGTCTGGTGCTTTGGGGGGCCTTGTGGGCAACCGTACCGCTTGGGAAGAATCACAGTTCGTCCACGCCGAGGTGGGCGCCGGTGCGGGTCTGGGTGTCATCGTGATCCCAGGGCTAGTCTTACGGCATGAGTGCCGCGCTGCCGTCCGGGCCCCCAGAGATCGACATCCACACCACGGCGGGCAAGCTCGCCGACTTCGAGCGGCGGCAGGACGAGGCCGTGCACGCGGGCTCGGCCCGCGCCGTCGAGAAGCAGCACGCCAAGGGCAAGCTGACCGCGCGCGAGCGCCTGGCGGCCTTCCTCGACGAGGGGTCCTTCGTCGAGTTCGACGAGTTCGCCAGGCACCGCGCGACGGCCTTCGGCATCGAGGACAACCGGCCCTACGGCGACGGCGTGGTCACCGGCCACGGCACCGTGGACGGCCGTCCGGTCGCCGTCTACAGCCAGGACTTCACGGTCTTCGGCGGCTCGCTCGGCGAGGTCTACGGCGAGAAGATCGTCAAGGTCATGGACCATGCGCTCAAGGTCGGCTGCCCGATCGTCGGCATCAACGACGGCGGAGGGGCGCGGATCCAGGAGGGCGTGGTCGCGCTCGGGCTGTTCGCCGAGATCTTCAAGCGCAACGTCCACGCCTCGGGCGTGGTGCCGCAGATCTCGCTGATCATGGGCCCGTGCGCGGGCGGCGCGGTCTACTCCCCCGCGCTGACCGACTTCATCCTGATGGTGCAGGAGAAGTCGCACATGTTCATCACCGGCCCCGACGTGATCAAGACGGTCACCGGCGAGGAGGTGAGCTTCGAGGAGCTCGGCGGCGCCCACACCCACAACTCCCGGTCGGGCGTGGCGCACTTCGAGGCCGCCGACGAGGCCGACTGCCTCGAGCTGGCCAAGGCGCTGCTGTCCTACCTGCCCTCCAACAACCTGGACGAGGCGCCCGTCTACGACGCCGAGGCCGAGCTGACGGTCACCGACGAGGACCGCGAGCTCGACACGCTCATCCCCGACTCGGCCAACCAGCCCTACGACATGCACACCGTGATCGGGCACGTGCTCGACGACGGCGAGTTCCTCGAGGTCCATGCCAGGTTCGCGCCGAACATCGTGGTGGGTTTCGGCCGGGTCGAGGGACGCTCGGTCGGGATCGTCGCCAACCAGCCGATGAGTTTCGCCGGAACACTCGATATTGCGGCGTCCGAAAAGGCGGCACGATTCGTACGGACCTGTGATGCTTTCAATATTCCCGTAGTGACATTTGTGGACGTCCCGGGATTCCTGCCGGGCACCGACCAGGAATGGAACGGAATCATCAGGCGCGGCGCCAAGCTCCTCTACGCCTACGCCGAGGCCACCGTGCCGCTGGTCACGGTCATCACCCGCAAGGCCTATGGCGGCGCCTACGACGTCATGGGCTCCAAGCACCTCGGCGCCGACATCAACCTGGCCTGGCCCACCGCGCAGATCGCGGTCATGGGCGCGCAGGGCGCCGTCAACATCCTCTACCGGCGCGAGCTGGCCGCCGCCGAGAATCCCGACGCCGAGCGGGCCCGACTGGTCACCGCGTACGAGGACACTCTGGCCAATCCGTTCCTCGCCGCCGAGCGCGGCTACGTCGACGCGGTCATCCGGCCCTCCGACACCCGGGTGCAGATCGTCAGGGCGCTGCGCGCGCTGCGGAACAAGCGGGCGTCGCTTCCCCCGAAGAAGCATGGGAACATCCCACTATGACGGTGCATCTGCGAATTATTCGCGGTGACGCCACCGCCGAGGAGATCGCGGCTCTGGTGGCGGTTCTCGCTTCCCGCTCCGCCGAACCCGATCGCCCGGCGGAGCCGAAGCGCGAAACATGGCGAAACCCGGCCAGAGCCATGCGTAAACCTCTCGTACCTGGGAAGTCGGCGTGGCGAAACAGCGCCTTGCCGTAGAGGATCCTGAGAAACGGGTGTCAAGTTCGCCGGGAGTTGGGACTATCTAGAAAAGTAGGCGTATATAGTCAGCCGATCAACGAGCACCGCGGCCTGGAGGACGACATGGCCATCCCAGACCTCACGCCGCACCCTGTCGCGGCAAAGTACGCCGTCCTAGTGGACGTCGGTTATCTCTATGCCGCCGCAGGTGAAGTACTGCTCGGCGCCAAGGAGCGCAAGGAATACCGGGTTGCCGCCGA
The DNA here is from genome assembly GCF_053602555.1 of Nonomuraea sp. NPDC004354. NCBI lineage: Bacteria > Bacillati > Actinomycetota > Actinomycetes > Streptosporangiales > Streptosporangiaceae > Nonomuraea > Nonomuraea sp. NPDC004354. The sequence continues at coordinate 242,655 of NZ_JBSGDV010000012.1, forward strand.
CGAGCTCATCCAATCCTTGCAGAAGCATGCTGAGCAACGCATTTCCGGGGAGCTCCTGCGGATCTATTGGTATGACGCCGCCCGTGACCGCGTGCCGACCGTGGACCAGCGGGTCATCGCCCAGCTCCCCTGGGTCAAGGTACGGCTTGGCAACCTGAACGCGCGTGGCCAGCAGAAGGGCGTGGACGCCCAGATCAGGAGCGACCTGGAGGCGCTGGCCCGCCACCACGCGGTGACGGACACGATCCTGCTGGCGGGCGACGAGGACATGGTGCCCGCCGTCGAGGCCGCGCAGGCCTACGGCGTGCGGATCCACCTGTGGGGCGTCGAGCCGCCGTACGGCACCAACCAGGCCGAGCGCCTGGTGTGGGAGTCCGACACCGTCGAAGTGATCTCCGCTGACTTCCTGAGGCCGTTTTTCAGCCGTGCGCCGCAGCCCGTGGCCGTGGTGCCGCCGGTGACGGCGCCGTCGCCCGCCCAGGTGTTCGCGGGCCGTACGGCCGCGCCCAAGCCGCACGTCAAGCCCGGCCAGGTGGCCAAGCTCGGCCCGTCGCGGCCCCGCGTGGAGGACGTCGGCGAGCACGTGGCGCAGAAGTGGATACTGACCCGCGGTCGCGACAACATCAGGGACCTGCTGCCCGGGCCGATCCTGCCGACGGTCATCGACACGGAGCTGCTGATCGAGGCGGAGAAGGAGCTCGGCCACTCGCTGCGGCCCTACCCCGAGGCGCGGGTGTGGCTGCGCGATGGGTTCTGGGCGCGGGTCTACCGCGAGTTCGACCTGGGAGTCGGGGTCTCCTCCAAGTAACGCCCGGTGCCGCCGACCGGGTCGGGCGGCCTGGAGCGGGACTCCGGCGTCCTGCGGGATCCCGGCCGGGGATCCCGCCGGCGGACGAGGCGCGGCCCTTCCGCCCGGCAGGGGTCACGCGGGGTTGAGGAGGGCTTCGGCGACGGTCGTGCGGGCGTACAGGACGTAGCGGCCGGTGCGGTGGGCGCTGCACAACCCCGCCTTCCGCAGCGCCGTCAGGTGCTGGTTGGCCCCGGGCTCCGACAGCCCGGTCCGCACCGCCAGCTCCCTGGTCGAGGCGGGCTGGTCCAGCTCGGCCAGCAGCCGGGCCCTGGTCGGCCCGAGCACCGCCGCCAGCGCGGCCGGCGGGTCCCTCCGCTCGCTCTCCCACAGCGTCGCCACCCCGCGGGGCGGGTAGCGCAGCGTCGGCTGGAACGGCGGCACCGTGATCGAGAAGATCCGCGGCCAGGCGAAGACGGAGGGCACCAGCAGCAGCCCCCGCCCGTCGAGCGGCCGCACGCCCCGGCAGAAGCGGTGCGCCAGGTGCAGCCGCTCACCCTGCCAGCTCACGTTCGCGTCGAGGTCGGACAGCATCCGGTGGACGCCGCCCTCGGCCAGCATGCGGGCGCGGTAGAGCAGGTCGCCTTCCATGAGCGTGCGGATGCGCGGCCAGTACGGCTCGATGGCCGCCGCCCAGTACGCCCTGATCTCGCCGGCCAGCCGGTCCAGGCCCTTCTCGGGGTCGTCGTACAGGGCCCGCAGGCGCGGCGTGCGGGGGACGTCCCACGCGTCGAGCTCGGCGCGGACGTCGGCGGCGCGCGCCAGCATGCCCGCCAGCTCCAGCTCCAGGTCGGGCACCGAGGTGGTGGGCGGCGGGGCGATGAAGGCGACCAGCGAGATGGTCGGCACGGGCACGAGGTCCGACAGCAGCCGCCAGTCGACGTCGGCCAGCCGGCGGCGCACCCGCTCGGCCCACGGCCGGTTGACGCCCGCCGGCTCCTTCACCACCCTGACGCTCGCGACCACCTCCCACAGGGGCGAGAGGGCGAAGCGCGTGTTGGCGATGTCCTGGACGGTGAAGGTGAGTTCGATTCGCTGTCTCCTTAATCCATCGCCATTAGACCATCGCCGCAGGCATGGTGCCAGGCATGGATCGCGCATTCCGGCGGCTGTACGTGGCCGCGTTCGGCAGCCAGTTCGGCACCCAGCTCTCCCACGTGGCGCTGCCGCTGCTGGCCGTGACCGTGCTCGACGCGAGCGCGGGCGAGGTCGGCCTGCTCAGCTCGCTGGCGACACTGGTCGTGCTGGTGATGGGCCTGCCCGCGGGCGTATGGGTCGACAGGGTACGGCGGCGCCCCGTCATGGTGGCCATGGACCTCCTCCGCGCGGCGGCGCTCGTCTCGGTCACGGCGGCCTGGTGGCTGGACGCGCTGACGATGGAGCAGCTGTACCTGGTCGCGATCGTCTCGGGCGTCGGCACCCTGTTCTTCGACGTCGCCTCGCACAGCCTGGTGCCCGCGCTGGTCGGCCGCGACCGGCTCACCTCCGCCAACTCGCTGCTGGTCGGGACGGCCTCGGCGATGTACATCTCGGGACGCAGCGTCTCCGGCCTGCTCACCCAGGTGCTCGGCGCGCCGCTGGTGCTGCTGCTCGACGCGGTGACGTACGTGTGGTCGGCCCTGTGGCTGCGGGGGATCCCCGCGGCCGGGCCGCCGCCTGCCGTACGGGAGCCGGTCGGGCGGCAGCTGCGCGAGGGCCTGCGGTTCCTGTTCGGCAACCGGATACTGGTGCCGATCGCGGCCCAGGGGGCGCTGGCCAACCTCGGCTTCCCGCTGGCCACGGTGCTGCTGCCGGTGCTGCTGGTGCGGGATCTCGGCTTCCCCGCGTGGGTGTACGGCGCCTTCCTGGCGGCCAGCGGGGTGGGATCGCTGGTGGGATCGGCCTGCGCGCACCTGTGCGCCAAGTGGCTCGGCCAGGGCCGCGCGGTCTGGCTGCTTGGCGTGCTGACCGGGCCGTTCTCCCTGCTGGTGCCGCTGCTCGACCAGGGCGTCTGGATCTGGCTGTCGGCCGCGGGCTTCTTCGTCCAGTCCGTGCGGACGGGGGTGAACAACGTGCTGCTGGTGAGCTTCAGGCAGCAGCTCACACCCGACCACATGCTGGGCCGGATGACCTCGATCATGCAGGTGATTTTGATGGGCGCGGTGGGGCTCGGCGGGCTGCTGGCGGCGGGCATCGGCGAGCTGTGGGGGGTGCGCGCCACGCTCTGGGCAGGCGCGATCCTCACCGCGCTGTCGTGGACACCGCTGATCACGGTGAGGTCTGAAATCCGCCAGTTGGGGGCACCCAGCAGGGGATAGCGTCGTGGCATGGAAACGTTGGACTTCGACGCCTGCTACCGCGCGGTGTCCGCGCGGGACTCCAGGTTCGACGGGCGCTTCTACACGGCGGTGAAGACCACCGGCATCTACTGCCGGCCGATCTGCCCGGCGCGCACCCCCGCCTCGCGCAACGTGCGCTTCTACCGGCACGCGGCCTCGGCCGAGGCCGCGGGCTTCCGGCCGTGCAAGCGGTGCCGCCCCGAGCTGTCGCCCGGCGACCCGGGCTGGGACGTGCGCGGCGACCTCGTGGGGCGGGCGCTGCGGCTGATCGACGACGGCGCGGCCGACGACCACGGCGTGGCGGGGCTGGCGACGCGGCTGCACATCACCGAACGGCACCTGCACCGGCTGTTCGTCGCCGAGCTGGGCGTCGGCCCGCTGGCGGTGGCCCGCACCAAGCGGCTGCTGCTGGCCAAGCAGCTGCTGACCGAGACCGCGCTGCCGGTGACGGAGGTGGCGTTCGCGGCGGGCTTCGGCAGCGTGCGGCAGTTCAACGCCACCATGCAGGAGACCTACGGCTTCACGCCGTCGGAGATGCGCGCCACCGCGCACCGGCCCGGCGCCCCCGCGGCGCTCAGGCTCCGGCTGAACTGGCGGGAGCCGTACGACGTGGAGGGGCTGTTCGCCTTCCTGGCCGCGCGTGCCGTCCCCGGGCTGGAGCGCGTCGAGCACGGCTCCTACCACCGGGCGGTGCGGGGCGGCTCGATCACGCTGACGCCGGGAGACGGGCACGTCCTGCTCGAGGCGTCGCTCGACGACACCAGGCATCTGGCCAGGCTCGTGGCGCGCTGCCGCAGGCTGCTCGACCTCGACGCCGACCCCGCCGCGATCAGCGAGGCGCTCGGCGCGACGTCGCTGGCCCCGCTGGTGGCCGCCCGTCCCGGGCTGCGCGTGCCTGGCGCGTTCGACGGGTTCGAGCTGGCCGTACGGGCGATCGTCGGCCAGCAGATCTCGGTCGCGGGCGCAAGGACGCTGCTCGGCAGGATCGTCGACAGGGCGGGCGGATTCCCCACCGCACCGCAACTCGCCGACATGGACCTGTCGGGGCTCGGCATGACCACCCGGCGCGTGGCCACGCTGAAGGACCTGGCGGGCCGCGTGGCCGCCGGCGCCATCGACCTCGACGGCGGCCAGGACCCCGCCGACGCGGTCGCCGAGCTGCTCACGGTGCCGGGCATCGGCCCGTGGACGGCCGGCTACATCTCCCTGCGCGCGCTGCGCGACCCCGACGCGTGGCCGGCCGGCGACCTCGTCCTGGACAAGCGCATGGCCGCGCTCGGCATCCCTCAGGACCATCTCGAGCGGTGGCGGCCCTGGCGGGCCTACGCCGCCCTTCACCTCTGGAGCTCTTCATGATCGAAGCACAGCTGCTGCCCACCCCTGCCGGCCCGCTCGCGCTGCTGGCGCGGGACGGCGTGATCGTGGCCGCTGGGTTCACCGCCGAGCCCGCCGACATGTTCGCCCGGCTCTCGCCCGAGCTGCAGGCGCTCGGCCTCGACGTCGTGGCCGACCTCGGCGCCCCGGCGGAGGCGGTACGCGCCTACCTGGCGGGCGACCTCGACGCCCTCGACACCGTTCCCGTCGAGCAGCCGGGCTCCCCCACCCGCAAGCGGCTGCACCAGGCGCTGCGCGAGGTGAAGGCGGGGACCACGGTGTCGTACGCGGAGCTGGCCGAGCGGGCGGGGCTGCCCCGGACCGCGGCCAGGGCGGCGGGGTCGGCCTGCGCCCAGAACCTGATCGCGCCGTTCGTGCCCTGCCACCGGGTGCTGCCCAGCACGGGCGGGTTCGGCGGCTACTACTACGGCGTGCCGGTCAAGGAGTGGCTGCTGGAGCACGAGTCGTCGCGCGCCTGACCGGCGCTCGCGGCGCCGGTTACTGATCGCGCGACGTATGCTGGCGCGCATGACCGTCCCCGGGGCGATCGGCACCCTGCGCTACCCAGTCAAGTCGTTGGTGATCGTCACCGGCCTGCCGGGCGCGGGCAAGACGACCCTCCTGCGCCGCCTGTACGGCATGGACGGCACCGAGCGCGTCCCGTTCACCGCGGGGCCGGTGACGGTGATCGACTCGCAGCAGTCACGCGCCCGATGGGACGGCAGGCTGCGCTGGGCGCCCAAACCGGTGCGCACCGGCGTGGTGTTCGCCACGCACGTGTGGCGGATCAGCCGCGGCCTGCGCGTGGGCGGCCCGGTCATCGCGCACAACAGGGGCTGCGGGCCACGCGTGCTGCGGGGCTTCGCGTGGCTGGCCCGCCGCCACCGCGCGCAGCTGCACCTGCTGCTGCTCGACGCGCCCCCTGAGGTCGCTCTCGCCGGGCAGTACGCCAGGGGCAGGGTCGTGGCGGGCGCGACCTTCACCCGGCACCGCCGCCACTGGCGCGCGCTCCTCGACCGGGTGCGCGCGGGCGACCCGGACCCCGCGGCGGGCGCGCTCGTGCTCGACCGCACGGACGCCGACCGGCTGATCGGCATCCACTTCGGTGACCATCAGGGGCTGGCGGTCTCCGGCGGCTGACGGCGCGTCTCGGAGACGGCGGCGCCCTCGGGGGATCGGCGGCGCGCACCCCCGGCCGCGGCGGCCTCCGGGGCGGGGCCCTGCGGCGCGTGTCCCCGGCGGAGGCGGGCTCCGGCGGTTGACGTCAGGGCTCCTGGATGGCGGCCGTCTTCTGCGACTGGCGGCCCGGACCCACGGCCGAGGCGGTCTTCGGGGACCGGCGGCGCGGGCCGGTGGCGGGCTCGGGCTCCGGTCGCAGGAGCAGCTGGTCGAGTTTGGCGTGCAGGACGGCCAGTTCCTCCTTGACCGCCGCGAGCTCGACCAGGGTCCGCGTCTCCGCGGCGGACGGCTCGGTGTCGTTCATGGCGTTGACGACGACCGCGATGAACAGGTTGAGCGCGACGAAGGTCGACATCAGGATGTAGACGATGAAGAAGAGCCACGCCCACGGCTTCTCCTTCATCACCTCCTGCGCCACGTTGCCCCAGTCGTCCCCCGTCATGATCTGGAACAGCGTGAACAGCGAGCGCGGCAGCTCGTCGAAGCGCTCGGGCACGATCTCACCGAAGAGCTTGGTCGCGATCACCGCGGCGATGTAGATCATCAGCACCAGCAGGCCGATGATGGAGGCCATCCCCGGCACCGCGGCGAGCAGGGCGCCGACCACGCGGCGCATGCTCGGCACCGCCGACACCAGGCGCAGCGCCCGCAGGATGCGCAGCGCCCTGAGCACCGAGGTGGGTCCGGAGGCGGGCACCAGCGCGACCGCCACGATCACGGTGTCGAACCAGTTCCAGGGGTCGGCGAAGAAGGACCTGCGGTAGGCGTACAGGCGCGCGGCGATCTCGGCGGCGAAGATCGCCAGCGCGATCCTGTCGATCGTGTGCAGCAGCCCCCCGATCCGCTCCATCAGGAATGAACTGGTCTCGCATCCGATGGTGATCGCGTTGATCACGATCACCAGGATGACCGCTCGCTGCACGAGCGAGCTTTCGAGGACCGCACGCACGCGTTCCTGACGAAACACCGGAACCGCTCCCCCAAGGGACGAAGGACACCAATCGATGATCATCGTAGGGGTGCGGGCGAGTGCCGACGATCATCGTCTTCCGGACGGTTCCCAGATCTTCAACGCGTCGTAGGCGGCACGCCACTCGTCGCGGTAGGCGGCCCGGATGTGGTCGGGCATGCGGCCGAGGATGAGCGCGGTCCGCTCCTCGCCCGCGCTGTCCAGCACCCAGGGTAGGTAGCGGGACGCGTCGGCGCCGATCCGCCTGGAGTGCTCCTGGCCGAAGGTCCGCCACTGCTCCTCGGTGACGCTCAGGTCGATCACTGCGAGCGCCTCACGCTCCTCGTGCCGGAGGTGGCCGCCGAGCACCGTGGTCAGGCTGTCGGCGAGGTCGCCGAGCCGTTCGTGGCCCGTGTCGGGGTCGGCGATGGCCGCGTCGAAGGACTCCAGGAGGGGGTCGATGAGCGCGTGCTCGGCCTCCATGGCGGCGAGGAGGGCCAGCTCGTCGGTCCGGCCGGCGAGGGCGCGTTCCATCACCGGCCACAGCATGTCGTCCTCGGTGGTGTGGTGCACGCGCAGGTAGGTCTTGAACATCTCCCAGCCCACGACCGCGCCGAGCAGCCGCCGCGGGTCGTCGTCCGTGCGGGCGGTGATGCGGGCGATGCGCTCCGCTTCGCGCCGGAGGGCGTCGTGCACCGTGACCATCATCGTCATGTCCAGCTTGTACGTCATGCCGGAACCGTAAAGCGACACATGCCAAACTGTCAACATTCCAACTATCAATGTGCTGATATGATGATTCTCGTGTCCACGACGCTGTCCGACCTGCTCAAACTCTCCCTCGGCAACCTGCTGCGCCAGGCGTCCGTACGGCTGGCCGGCGAGTCGCGCTCGCGCGAGTTCGTGGTGCTCGACGTCCTGGCCGACCAGGAGGGCTGCTCGCAGCAGGACCTGGTGGAGCGGCTGGGCATCAACCGGACGATCATGGTGCGGCTCGTCGACGCGCTGGAGGAGGCGGGCCACGTCACCAGGACCCGCAACCTCCGCAACCGCCGCTCCAACGAGCTGCGCCTGACCGCCAAGGGCCGCGAGGCGCTGAAAGGCATGCGCGAGGCCGCGGCCGCCCACGACGCCGAGGTGACCGCCGCCCTGACGCTGGCCGAGCGCACCCGGCTGAACGAGCTGCTGACCCTGCTGCTCCCCGAGCCCGAGCAGGTCCAGAGCACCGCGTACCTGATCACCCAGGCGCACTACCGGCTGCGCCGGCTCGGCGACGCCCTGCTGGCCGACAGCGGGCTGCGGACCAGGCACTTCGGCCCCCTCGCCGGGCTCGACGAGCTCGCGCCCTGCCCCCAGCACCGGCTCGCCCGCCACCTCGGGATCACCGAACCGGCCGCGGCGGAGGTGGTCAACGAGCTGGTCGACGCGGGCCTCGTGGCGCGCGGCAGAGACCCGCACGACCGCCGCCGCTACGCGCTGGATCTCACCGACCTCGGCAGGCTGCGGCTCGCCACGGCCGGCGAGGCGCAGCAGACGCTCCAGGCGCAGGTACGCGAGCTGCTCGGCGGCCCCGAGCCCGAGCGGGAACTGCGCGAGCTCCTCCAGAAACTGGTCAGCGACGCCTGACGGTGCGCACGGTCAGCCCTGGCCTGACGGTGTTCATGGTCAGCGACGCCTGACGGTGCACACGGTCAGCGACGCCTGACGGTGCACACGGTCAGCGACGCCTGACGGTGCTCTGGACCTCGCCGACGGGTACGTCGCGACTGGCGCCCACCTCGACCGGGTCGTAGGCGAACGGCACCACGTCGTCCTCCACCTCGACGGGCCAGACCGTGGTGACCGTCAGCACGTACACCTCCCGCGGCTGGTCGACGGAGGCCCGCAGGTAGCGCACGCCGCAGGTGAACTCGCCGCCCTTCCGGTACGGCCGGCCCGACGTCCCGCAGTCCTCGCGCACTTCGGCCCGGTCCGGCGACGTGCCCGGGTCGATCTTGATGTCCTGGAGCGAAGCGGTGACGGTCGCGCTCATCACACCCGGAATGGACGCGGTCACCGAACGCGTGCTCTCCCCCACCCCGCCGAGCCACACCCAGGTCGGCAGGTTGACGTAGCTCTTGGCGTCGGGGTTCAGCCGCACCTGCGGCTCCGGCACGGTCAGCGCGGCCCTGGCGATCTCCACCAGCTCGGCCAGCGTGATGCCGGCCGGCGGCGTGGTGCCCGGCGGCACCCACACGAACTGGTCGAGCGCGCCCCAGCAGGCCCTGCCCCGCGCGTCGGCCTCGTTGTAGGCGGGGGTCCACCAGCGGCCCGGCTGCCCGATCTTGTCCTTGAACTGCTTGAGGAAGGCCTGGAACTGCGCCTCCGTGCCGTCGGGGTGCATCCGGAACCAGTAGGCCCTGACGTCCTCCTGGGTCCTGAACATCTCCGAGGCGTCCGGCCCCGGCTCGTACCAGCAGGGGCGGTCGAGCTGGTAGCCGTCGCCCTTCCCGCCCCTGGCGCCGTTCCCGGTGATCACGATCTTGGAGTTCTCGAGGCGGACGCCGGCCGTCCGGCCGTCCTGGAAGCCGTCGCCGCGCGGACCACCCGGGTCGAGCAGCAGGAGTCCCGCGGCGGCGGCGGAGAGGAGGCGGTTCATCGGGCGCACCCTTCGTTGCCGTGTCTGAAGTCCTTGACCCGCCAGACGCCGTCGTCGCCCCGGGCGAGGATCATGGCCTGCAGGTAGGCGGCGCGCGTCCAGGCGGGCTGGGTCGGTACGGCGACGCCGCCCCTGCCCGTCAGCAGCCGCAGGCGCGTCTCGTCCACGCAGGCGGCGACCTCGGCGCCGCCGTCCATGACGGCCGTCACGTTCATCGCGTAGATCCGCGCGGTGCCGCGCACCGACCGTCCGGCGAAGCTCTCCACCCAGTCGAGCGCCGCGCGGCCGCCAGGGTCCGCCACCCTCGCCAGGTAGGCGTCGTCGCCGGTGAGAACCGCCTTCCACATGCCGGCGTAGATGTCGGTGAACGCCGTCAGCAGCGCGGCCTGCCGCGGGTCGGCGGTGGCGGGCCGTTCCACCAGCACCTTCGTCCTCGGCCCCACCGGGATCGTCTCGGTCGAGGGGACGGCGGCGGCCGTCGCGGGGGCGACCGCCTGGCGCGGCGCGAAGGGCCGGTCGCCGCCGGAGGCCGCGCAACCGGCCCCGAGCAGGGCGGCGACCACCGGTGCGATCAGCCCACGCATGCGGATCACGCTAGGTCTCCCCGCCGTCCGGGAGCCAATGAGGTGCGGGTTTCGGTATGGGTCATGCCGACGACTCCCTGACCACGTGGATCCGCCATGACGGAAGCAGGTCGTCGATGAGCGCCTCGGTCTCGGGCGCCATGCCGCCGCCGTACGGGTGCGAGGCGGCCCGGCGCGTCAGGCCCTCGACGACGGCGCGCAGCCGTACCGGGTCGGCCGTGGCGTGCGTGGCGCGCAACAGGTCACGCCAGAGGCCCTCGTCGTCGGCGGCGAGCAGCAGTCCCGCCCGCACCGCCGCCACCGCCGCGTCCGCGTCGCCGTGGGCCAGCCTGACCTCGCACAGCCGGTGGGCGGCGTCGGCGACGGCCGCCGCCACGTCGTACTCCAGCTCGTCGGCGGCCAGCCACGCGTACCTGCCGGCCGGCCTGCCCGCCAGCAGCGGCCCCCTGACCAGCCCGAGCGCCCTCTCCAGCAGGACGGCGCGCGCGGTCGGGTCGTCGTGCGAGCGCCTGACCAGCTCGCGGAAGAGCATCCAATCGGTACGCACCTCAGGGCCGAGCCTGAGACGGCCCGCCGCGTCGGTGTGCAGGTGCTCCTCGCCGAGCCAGTGCGCGACCCGCGCGATCGTGGCGTCGCGGACCAGCGCCTGCACGCCGCGCGGCCACAGCACGCCGCCGAGCACGACGGGATGGACCCCGCCTGGGTGCGTGGCCAGGTAGACCAGCAGCTCGGTGGCCAGCTCCATCCGCCCCTCCTCCATCGCCTCCGGGCCGATGACCTCGACCGGGCCGAGCAGCCTGATCTCGACGGCGGGCGGGTGCAGGTCCTCCAGCGGTTCGGGGTCCGGCATCGCCTCGCCCTCGTGGCGCCCGGCGGTGTCGAACAGGTCCAGCAGCGCGTGGTAGTGGCGGCGGGGCAGCAACTGCGCCGTCACCTCCAGGCCCAGCTCGGGGACGCGGGCGCGGCCGTCCTCGGTGATCTCCATGGTCCAGGTGGCGTGGGGCACCTCCCCCGTGACCACGAAGCCCGCCGTGTCCTTCCTGGCGAGCAGCGCCAGGCGGCGGGCCTCCTCCTGGGTGGGCGCGACGGCGCTGAGCAGGTAGTGGGCCAGATGCGAGCGGCCGTTGACCCGCCCGGTCAGCACCTCCTGGCGCGGCGCTGCCGACCTCTCCAGCTCCGGAAGGACCTCCGACAGGCTTCCCACGGACCTGACCCGGCCAGGGGCGATCGCGGTCAGCTCCTCGCCGAAGCCGACCAGCGTGACCCGCATCTCGTCCGACCACCTGTTGGTGGCCAGCTCGACCGCCAGGGCGGCCAGGGCGGCGGTGGTGTGCGGGCCTCGGATGTTGATCAGCCCGTGGGCGGCCTCCAGGTCGACGAGGACGCGGCCGCCGCCGTCCGTGCCCAGCGAGACCAGCCCCGGGTACGGCGCGCCGCCGTGCTGCTCCTCCAGCAGCCTGCCCGCGTGGGCGGCCAGCCGCCAGACCTGCCCGCCGTCCTGCGCCTCCCACGGCTCGGGGGCGTCCTGGCCGGCCGGATGGATCCACAGGTCGAGGGTCCTGGCGGACAGGTGCGCGGCGTAGACGGTGGGCGGGACACGGTCCTGGGCGGCCAGCTCGGCGCCGAGCAGGCGCAGGCCGATGTCCAGCATGCGGGCGCCGGGGGCGTCGGCGCCGAGGCGGAGCGCCACCTCGGCCTTGGCGGCGTCGTCGCGGGGGCGGGCGATGCGGTGGCCGAAGGCGCGATGCCAGAGTTGGCGGCGCCGCCTGCCGCCGAGGATCACCAGCAGACCGGCGGCGGCCAGTGACGCGCCCGCGAGGTAGTCGACGAGGTCCAGCCCGGGATTCAGGTCGGCGCGATCGGACCGGTCGGCCTCGTTCGCTCGCGCGGCCTCGTCAGCCCGCTTCGCCTCCTCCGCCTGGTTGGCCGCCTCCGCCTGCTTGGCCTCCTTCGCGTGCTCGGCGTTGGCCGCCCGCTTCGCCTCCTCGGCGCGCTTGGCCTCCTCCGCCTGCTTTGCCTCCCTCGCCTGCTCGGCCGCCTCCGCGCGCCTGGCGTCCTCTGCCTCTGCCTGCTTGGCGGCCTCTGCTTGCTTGGCCTCGGCCTGCTTGGCGTCCTCTGCCTGCTTGGCCGCCTCGGCCCGCTTGGTGGCCTCGGCCTGCTTGGTGGCCTCGGGTTTCGGCTGCTGGGTCCGCGAGTCCTGGCGGCCGGGTCCGGCCTTCTCCCCCACCGTGGCCGGCGTCTCGCGGGGCGGGCCGGGGTGCTCCTCCAGCGTCCGCTCCCGCGACTGCCCGGCGGGCACGATGTGCACGTTGACCGCGTCGTCCGGCATGTCCAGCACCCAGCCCGGCCTGATCAGGTCCGCCATCCGCAGGCGGGACCCGTCGGGCTGCTCCTTATGCTGGTTCAGCTGGAAGATCTCCGGATATCGCCGCCCGTCGCCCAGGCACTTCTCCGCGATCTCCCACAGGCTCTCGTGGTGCCTGCCGTGCGGCGGCTGCACGGTGTAGACCTTCTTGGCCTTGTAGGCGACCGTCTCCGCCTCGGGCACCGGGGCCGCGTACGCCACCGCGGTCATCGCGGGCCGCGCGACCGGTGCGCCCAGCCCGGACACCGGCACGACCACCGCCCCCGCCGTGAACAGCAGCAGCACCGCCGACACCAGCCTGTTGGCCAGCGCCTGCGTCGCCCCCGACAGCGGCACCCGCGCCGGCATGCCGACCCGGCGCACCCCGCCGTAGACCTCGACGACCACGCACACGAACAGCTGGAACCAGGCCAGCCACACCAGCAGCACCATCAGCGCGACGACCGTGCCGGGCCCGACCTGGCTGGTCAGGAGGTCGAGGTCGAGCAGTTCTGGCGAGATCGGCGGGCCCGCCAGCGTCAGCAGCGCGTACGGCACGCCGCCCACGAGCGCGACCAGCACCACGAGCGCGCCGAGCCCCGCGACGATGTCACCGGGCGTCCGTTTCGACGGGATGCGCACGGGAGCGGGCCTCGGCCGCTGACCGGCCCCCCTCGACCGGTCAGCCGGCCGCCCAACACCACCCGAAGGACGCCCAGCACCACCCGGAGGACGCCCAGCACCACCCGAAGGACGCATGGCACCACCCGAAGGACGCGCGACACCACCCGAAGGACGCATGGCACCACCCGGAGGACGCATGGCACCAGCCAGGGGACGCCCCGCACCACCCGGGGGCCCCTCCGAACCGCGCACCGGCCGGCCGGGATCGCCGGCCGGTCTCGTCTGCCGCCCCAACCCATCCGCCGATCCCGCCGGCCGCCCGGGGGCGGCCCCCGATCCCCCTGGCGGCCCGAGGTCTTCCGCGGGTCCCAAGGAACGTCCGAGGTCGTCGGTCGGTCGCACCGGCCGCTCCGCTGGTTTCGCGGGACCGGGCGCGGCAGGGGCCGTACCGTCTTCGGGGTGTGCGGGACCGTCCGCGCGCGCAGGTTCTCGCGTCGGCATGGCCTCTCCCTCCTTCACATCCAGCGTCGTCACCCGCCGCGGGCCGGGCCGGCGGGTGACGTGGTTGGGTCTGGTTCAGCGGGCGTCGGGCGCGGCGGTGGCCTGCCCATCCATCTGCGCGCCTGGGAAGCCCAGGGCTCCGAGGAAGTACGCCGTCCACCGCACCCGTACCGCGACCGTCACCTGCGTCTGCGCGTCGGTAACCGTGCAGGCGGCGGGCCGTACATCGGAGGAGTCGGCCGAGGAGGCGGCGGCGGAGTAGGCCTCGACCACCTCCGCGGCACGGGCGCACACCTCGTCCTGGCCCAGCAGGCGGGCCTGGCCGGTCTGGCGCAGGTGCTCCACGTCGATCCGGTCCGCGCCCGCCCTGGCCGCCTGCTCGGCCACGTCGGCGGCGCGCAGCCTGGCGTTGATCGCCGCACCGCCGTCCACGAGCAGGCCCGCCAGCAGGAAGACCACCACCGAGAACAGCACGGTGAACACCGACATCGACCCGCGCTCGCCGCTCACTCGACCCTCCTGAACTGCTCCAGGGGGACGACCGAGGTGCCGGTCATCCGTTTGCCGGCCCCGAAGCCCAGGAACTCCAGGTCCAGCTCGCAGGTGACGGCGGCCTGCACCTGGCCTCCCTCCTCCCACCGGGTCCCCGACAGCGAGACCCGCGGGGCGTCGCACTCGCCTTCCAGCGCCGACCGGGCGCTGTCCGTGGCGGCGGCCTCGGCGGCGTCGAGCGTGCGCTGGACGGAGGCGGCCCGCGCGGCGTCCATGGCCGCGCCGTTCACCTCGCCCTGCGCCTCGACCAGCCGTCCCGCGCCCGCCAGGAACAGCAGGAACAGCAGGAAGACCGGGGCCAGCAGCACGGTCTCCACGGCCATCGAGCCGCTGTCGGCGTTCGTCGTGCTCAACGGCAGTCCTCGCCTCCGTTGTCGGGGCGGAAGCACTCCACCGGGCCACCCGACGTCGCCGTGATCGTGAACGACAGGTCGGGGAGCAGCGGGATCACCTGGACGGCGCTGCCCGTCACCGTCACCCACCGTTCGTCGGTCCCCCTCGGTACGGCCGACGCGGCGGCGCCGCCGAGGATGCGAGGACCGATGGCGCGCGCGACGTCCTCGGCTCTGGCGACGGCCTCGTCCTGCCAGCTCGTCGAGTCGAACGGGGCCGACCTGGCGACCCTCGCCCCCTCCCGCGCGGCGGCGTCAGCCACCTGCCGTCCGTGGAACCAGAGCGCGACCTGCACGATGAGCAGGACCACGGCGAGCACGACCGGCATGACGAGCGCCAGCTCGACCACCGTGGCCCCTCGTTCCCGCCGCCCCGCGCCACCGGCGTCCACGCGTCGCCGCCGGACCTGCCACCGCCCCGCGCCACCGGGGCGCACTCGCCGGCGCCGGACCCGCCGCCGCCCCGCGCCACCAGGGTTCACTCGTCGCCGCCGGACCCGCCGCCGCCGAAGCTGTTCTGGAGGTCGGACTGCTTCTGCTCCACCAGCGTCTTGATGAGCGTCGCGAGCCCGAGCGCCACTCCCGCGATGATCGCGGTGATGATCACCCACTCGACGGCGGACGCCCCGCGGGTGGGGGCGGTGCGGGCGCGGTGCAGGCGAACCCCGAGGTAGGCCGTCAGGTAAACGATCCAGGGATGGTTCATCAGGACCCCAACATCTTCATCGCGGCGGGA
Organism: Nonomuraea sp. NPDC004354; assembly: GCF_053602555.1. NCBI lineage: Bacteria > Bacillati > Actinomycetota > Actinomycetes > Streptosporangiales > Streptosporangiaceae > Nonomuraea > Nonomuraea sp. NPDC004354. The sequence goes on from NZ_JBSGDV010000012.1 coordinate 257,693, forward strand.
AAACTGAGAAAGATCACGAACCCGGCGCACAGCAGGAGCTGGGCGACGAGCATGGACTGGGACCGCTCGCCCGCCCGCCCCTCGATCTCGGCGAGCTCGCGGCGGCGCAGGGTGGCGGCGCGGGCGGTCAGGGAGGCGCGCACCTTCGCGCCGTCGTCGGCGACCAGCCCGAGCGCCGCCGACAGGTCGCGCAGCTCGTCGACGTTGATCTCCTCGCCGAGCTGGCCGAGCGCCTGCCACGGGGTGATGCCGACGATCCGCGCGCCGCTGAGCGCCTCCCTGATGCGGGACATCGCCCAGTTCGGCGACTCGCCGCTGACCGAGACGGCCATCATGAGCGCCTCGGGGACGCCGCGCCCGCCGGCCAGGTTCATGGCGACCAGGTCGAGGAACGCGCCGACGACGTGGCGGAAGTCGCGCCGCTTGGCCGCGGCGTCGCGTCTGATCTGCAGGTCGGGCAGCAGGAAGAAGACCAGCGACACCGCCAGCGCCGCCCAGAACGGGACGGTCAGCGAGACGCCCCACTCCATCAGCGTCAGCCACCCGACGAGCACGGGGAAGGCGAGCAGTCCCGAGGCGGCCAGCAGCGCCTTGGTGGCCAGGAAACCCTCGAACGAGCGTCCGACGAGGGCGAGGTCGGCCTTGATCGAGCGGACCTCCCAGCCCCGCGTGGCGTAGAACCGGGCCAGCCGTACCCCGAGGCCGCGCCTGAACGCGCTGACCTCCTCCTCGGGCAGGATCGGCGGGAGCCGCGGGTCGTCGGCGTCCTGCCTGGCGGCGTCGAGGGCCATCAGGCGGGCGACGAGCCCGGGGCGGGCCGGGAAGATCGCCCGCGTCAGGAGGAAGACCCCGAGCCCGAGGGCCCCTCCGGCCAGCACGCCCTCAACCATCCAGGCCTCCTCTCAGGTACGGCGAGCCGCCCGGACCGCCCAAGCCACCCAAGCCGACGGGACCGCCCGGACCGGGACCGACACCGCCCGAGCCGGAACCGACCGGGCCGACCGGACCGGGACCGACCGGACCGGCCGAGCCGACCCCCGAGTCGCCTGCGGCGCCTGAGGCGTCCGAGGCGCTCGGCGGGCGGTGCGCGGCGGGCTTGGGCGGGTCGAGGGCGAGCAGGCGGGTCGGCTTGTCGAAGCGGGCCAGCCGCCGCATCCACGCGAACCCCGCCCCGAACAGCCCCGCCACCACGACGAGAACCGCCTGGCCCAGCCACGAGCGGTACTCGGCCACGTAGGACGGGTTGAACACCACCAGCGCCGCCGCGAACCCGAGCGCGGTGAGCACGACGATCTGCACGGACCTGCGGGTGGAGCGGCGCTCCGCCTCGACCCGGCGGCGCATGTCCAGCTCCTCCCTGGCCGAGACCGCCAGCGCCCCCAGCACGTCGCGCAGGCCGGGCCCGCGCAGCCTGGCGTTGAGGATGAGCGCCGCGACGACCAGGTCGGCGGAGGGGTCGTCGAGCTCGTCGGCGAACAGCCGCAGGGCCTGCGGCAGCGCCATCCTCGTGTGCAGCCGGTCGACCATGGCCCGCAGGTGGGGCCGCAGCATCGGCGCGGCCGCCCGGATCGAGGAGGGGATGGCCTGTTCCAGTCCGGCGGCGCCGGCGATCGTGTCGCGCAGTGACTCGGTCCAGGCCGCCAGGCCTTCCAGGCGCACCATGGCGGCCCGTTCGGAGGCCGCGCCGCCGGACAGGCCGCGCCAGGCGAAGACGAGCAGCGCGGCGCCCACCGCCATCACCGGCCACTGGGTGACGGCCAGGATCACCGTGGCGAGGACCGCGGCCACCGCCGTACGCGTGGACAGCGTGCGGAGCAGGCCGCGCGAGGCCGGCCGGGGGCGGGGGCGGACGCCGTGGATGGAGAGGACCAGCAGGAAGAGGCCGCCGCCGGCGCCGGCGCCGGCGAACATGGCCAGGGGGTCGAGGCCGATCATCACCATGCTCCCGGGACGTAGCCGTGGGGGGTGAGCTCGTCGAGGCAGGAGACGGGCGCGTGCGGTACGGCGGAGCCGTCCGGCCCTGCCGCGAAGATCTCGCTGGACAGGACGCGCCCGTCGACGCCGTTCACCTCCCTGACGCTGGAGACGAAGCGCCGCAGCGTGCCGCCGGAGGCGTAGTCGTTGCGCTTCTCGATGAAGACGACGAAGTCGATCGCGCCGGCGATGAGCATGTGGGTGGCGTCGACCGGGAGCCGTTCGGCGGCCTGGAGCGCGTAGGTGGCGATGCGGTTGAAGACCTCCATGCTGGAGTTGGCGTGGATGGTCGACAGGGAGCCGTCGTTGCCCTGCGTCATGGCGTTGAGCATGGTGACGATCTCGTCGCCGAGCACCTCGCCGACGATCACGCGGGACGGGTTCATCCGCAGCGACCTGCGCACCAGCTCGGCCATGGTGATCTCGCCCTGGCCCTCGGCGTTGGGCAGGCGCTGCTCGCAGGCGACGACGTTGGGGTGCAGGTCGGGGAACTGGTCGAGGCCGAGCTCCAGCGCGCGTTCGACGGTGATCAGCCGCTCGGCGGCGGGGATCTCGTTGGCCAGGGCCCGCAGGAGCGTCGTCTTGCCCGCGTTGGTGGACCCGGCGATCATGATGTTCTTCCTGGCGGCGACCGCGGCGGTGAGGAAGCGCGCCAGGGCGGGGCTCAGCGTGCCGTTGCCCACCAGGTCGGACAGGAAGACCTTGCCGAGCCTGGCGCGCCGGATCGACACGGCTGGCCTGACCGTCACGTCCATGACGGCCGAGAGCCGCGATCCGTCGGGCAGGCGCAGGTCGAGCTGCGGGTTGGCGGTGTCGAACGGCCGGCTGGACAGCCCGGAGTAGGCGGCCAGGATCTGGATGAGCTCGATCAGCTCCTCGTCGGACTCGGCGACGGGCTCGTGGGTGAGCTCCTGGCCGTCGGCGTAGCCGACGAAGACGCGGTCGCAGCCGTTGATGTCGATGTTCTCGACGTCGGGGTCGTCGAGCAGCGGCTGGAGGCGGCCGACGCCGAACAGCGCGGCGTGGATCCCGGCCGCCAGCGCCTCCTCCTCCTCCAGCGTCGGAGGGGTACGGCCGGAGCCGATCTCGCCGCGCGCGAACTCCTCCAGCACCTGGGAGATCAGCGCCCTGGCGAACTGCCGCTCGTCCTCGCCGGTCATCGCGGGCATGCCGTTGGCCTGGTCGAGGCGGCGCTGGTGGGCCAGCCGGTCGCCGACCTCCTGGCGGAAGCGCTTCACCAGCGCGTGGTCGAGCGTCATGGCACCCTCACCTGGGCGGACAGGCGTCCGGCGAGCTCGCGGGCCGTACGGATGAGCAGGGAGCGGTCGAGCCTGCCGCCCCACTGGCCGCGCAGCAGTTCGGCCCCCTTGGGGTCGTGCGCGAGCCCCGCCACGAACGCCGCCTGGCCGCCGACGATCCTGCGCACCTCGTCGACGGAGGCGCGGTAGCTGCGCGGGTCGGCGATGACGACCACCCCGACCTGTGGCCCTCTGGGCCGGACGGCGAGGCGTTCGCGCAGGTGGGCGACGTGGTCGAGGCTGGCCCTGGTGAACAGCACGAGGAGTTCGGCCTCGGCGATCAGCTCGTCCGTCTGCGGGTGGCCGCCGAGCCTGCCGCAGTCGGCCAGCACGTCCGCGTACGGCAGGCCGGCCAGCGCGCGGCCGAGCGGCCCCCACATCCAGGTGAGCCCCGCCGCCTGCTCGCCGTGGGTCAGCCCGGCCAGGACGTCGAGCCCGCCGATGATCTTCTGCGTGTGCTCGTGGATCTGCCCTGGTTCGAGCCCGCGCCTGGCGGTCGCGCCGAGGGTGAGCAGGCCCCTGCCTGGGTTGAGCATGCCGCCGTCGGCGGCGGGCAGCCGGTAGGCGAGGTCGCCGCCGGCCGGGTCGCACTCGGCCAGCAGGACGGCGCGCGGCCAGACGGCGCCGAGCGCGGTCGCCGCGGTGGTGACGCCCGGCGCGCCCTTGTCGGCGGCCAGCACGATCAGCGCCACGTCAGCGCGCTCCCGGCAGCTCGGCCACCGCGATCTCGCCGCTGGAGGCGTAGGCGGCGATCTGCGGCGACACGGTGGCGTCGACGATCACCGTGACCAGTCCGGCCGATCCTGACCTGGTGGGCGCGCCCACGATGTGGACCAGGGCGTTGGGGGCCAGCACCCTGCCCTGCGCGGTCGCCGACCTGCCGGGCACGTGGATGACCTGCACGCGGTCGCCCTCCTTCAGCCCGGCGGGCGCCTGTCCCGGCTTGAGCGCGAGCCCCACCTTCGCCTTGCCGGGGCCGAGCTCCTGGCTGGCGGTGACGGTCATCTGGTCGGTGAGGAGGGTGCCGGGCAGGAGGGTCACGCTCGCGTAGGTCTCGATCACCGCGAACCGCCGCGACCACGCCACATAATCGATGCCCGTATCGGCTATCTGCACTTCTTCCAGCGCGTTCGGGGAGATCTTCTGACCCGCGCCGATCTGTTGCACGACTCTGATCGCGGAAATGCGGTCGCCGCTGCGCATCACCAGCAGGGTGGTGGCCAGCGCGCCACCGAGAATGAGGAGGACGGCGAGCGCGGCGAGCGCGGGTTTCCGCTCGCGGGGCGGCACGGGGAGCTTGCGTGACGTGCTGCTGGAGAGCGCGCCTGCGGGTCCCGCCGCATTGGCGGCGGGTTTTTCGCTGGTCCTCATAGGTGGGGGGCTCCCATGATGAATTTGCGGAATTCAGGCCATTATGTGCATCTACCGGCCTGGCGCGGGGCCCGAATGCGAGGACTAATGCTCGTTTCGCAGGTGGGAGGCTGTCAACCAGACCCGTTCATTAAAGTCACTTGAATTGCCCCGTTATTCAGTGATAGCAACCACATTGGTCACAGAATTCACGCGCCCGTCACCCTGAACCTGTTCAAACTGTGCGATGCTGGGCGACATGAGCAGGATGGGTGGGTTCTTCACCCGGCTCCGCCGGCGTTGGGTGGCGCGGGTCGCCGGCGCTCCCGCGACCTCGCGGGTGGTCGGGCGGCTGCACCGCGCGGCGTCGAACCTGGTCGAGGTGACGGCCGAGGTGAACGCGTACGCCGGGCTGCTGGAGGAGAAGGCCGAGGAGCTGAAGGACCGCACGCGGGCGCACCGGCGCCCCCCTTCCTGACCCGGGGCGCGGGGTCGGGTCCCGCGAGGATTCATGCCGATGTCGTCGTCCGGGCGGCGGGTACGGCAGGCGCGCGTTAGCGTGGCCGCCGGTCCGATCCCGAGGAGACGGCACATGCGGATCATGCTCACCGTGCTCGACGAGCGCGGCGACCGTGACGTCGTGATCGAGGGCACCGCGGCCACGACGGTCGCCCAGGTGGCCGAGGCGCTGGCCGAGCCGCCCGGCGAGCCGCTGGCCAAGGTGGTCCGCCTGCCCAGGAGCCGCGCGCCGTACGGACTCGGCGAACCGCCCCGCATCCCCCGGCAGCGTGACGCGCCGCGCGTGTCGGCCCCTCCGGTGAGCGACACCGGTCTCGGGTTCGGGGGGCCGACGGTGTGGCGCGACGGCCGGCCCGCCGACCCGAGGGCGCCCGCCCGAGCGGTCCTGCGCGACGGCGACACGATCACCCTCGACCCCCGCCTGGCCGGCCTGACCGTGGTGGCCGAGCCCGGCGGGGTGGCCGAGGTCAGGGTCGTCGGCGGCCCCGACGCGGGCGCCGTCCACCGCCTGGGCCTGGGCGTGCACGTCATCGGCGCCGACCTCACGTGCGCGATGGCCGTACGGGATCCGGCGCTGGCCGCCGAGGCCGCGGTCGTGAGGATCACCCCCGCCGAGATCACCGTCGAGCCACCGCCTCGCCCGCCCGCCGAGCCGCCCAGGAAGAAGGCGAAAGGCAGGTACGCCGAGGAGCTCGACGAGCTGGCGCTGCGGGACACCTCGCCGGCGGGCGAGCCCCCCGGCATCCTGCTGGACGGCGAGCCCGTCACCGCCGCCGTCGAATGGCCCGAGCACGCCTTCCTCACCGCCGGCTCCTCGATCTTCACGCTGACCGCGATCGAGCCCGCCGACGCGCACCTGGCGCCGCACCCCGACGGCGGCCTGTCCTACAACCGCCCGCCACGGCTGAAGCGGCCCGACACGGCGCGCGGGTTCGAGGTGCCGCGGGAGCCAGGGCGCGTGGAGACGATGCGGCTGCAGCTGCTGGCCGCCTTCCTGCCCGCGGTGCTGGGCGTGACGATGATGCTGGTCACCGGCCAGTGGTACTACCTGCTCATCGCGCTCATGACGCCGCTCATCATGGTCGGTCAGTGGTGGAGCGAGCGGCGCCACGGGCGCAGGCAGCACAAGCGCTCCGTCAGGCGGTACCGCGAGGAGCTGGCCCTCTTCCAGGAGGAGGTCGAGCTGGCCCGCAGGAACGACCAGCGGGCCAGGAGGGCGGCGGCCCCCGACCCGGCCGAGGTGCTGCTGACGGCGACCGGGCCGCGCGGGCGGCTGTGGGAGCGCAGGATCCACGACGCCGACGCGCTCCGGCTGCGCGTCGGGCTCGCCGACCTGCCGGCCGAGCTGGACTTCGACGTGCCGTACCCCGTTCCGGTGTGCGAGAAGGTGCCGGTGGCGCTGCCGATGCGCAGGCTCGGGGTCGCGGGCGTCACGGGGCCGCGCGAGGAGGCCGCCGGCCTGGTGGCCTGGCTGGTCGCCCAGGCGGCGGCGCTGCACAGCCCGCGCGACCTGGCGATCGTGGTGCTCTCGGCGAGCACCGACGCGCGGGAGCGGTGGGGCTGGGTCCGCTGGCTGCCGCACTGCGCGCCGCACCGTGGCGAGGACTGCGTGGCGCTGGTCGGCGCCGACCCCGAGTCGGCGGGCAGGCGGGTGGCGGAGCTGACCGCGCTGGTCGACGAACGGCTCAGCACCTCGATCCCCGAGTTCGGGAAGGTCCCGACCGGCTGGGACGACCTGGGCGGCCCCGAGGCGGCCGACCGGCGGCCCGCCTACGACGAACGGCCCTACGACGTGCTGGTCGTGCTAGACGGCGCGCAGGTGCTGCGCGGCCTGCCCGGCATGCCGCAGGTGCTGCGGCAGGGCCCGCGCGCCGGCGTGTACACCCTGGCCGTCGACGACGAGCAGCGGCTGCTGCCCGAGGAGTGCGAGACAGTCGCCACGTGCGGCCCCGACGGCCTGGTACGGCTGCGCGGCGGCGGCCTCGACGCTCTCGGCGCCGCGCTCGCCGACCGGGTGCCGCCGTCGTGGTGCGAGCGCCTGGCCAGGGCGCTGTCGCCGCTTCGCGACGTCTCCCGTGACGACCCGTCGGGCAGCCTGCCCGAGGCCGTGCGCCTGCTCGACCTGCTCGACCCGCCGGTCCAGTGGTCCGCGCCGACCACGCGGGCGGTGCTCGGCGCCGGACCCGAGGGCCCGTTCACCGTCGACCTCGCCGCCGACGGCCCCCACGCCCTGGTCGCCGGCACGACGGGCGCGGGCAAGTCGGAGCTGCTGCAGACCCTCATCTGCGCGCTGGCCGCGCGCAACCGGCCCGACCAGCTGTCGTTCGTGCTGATCGACTACAAGGGCGGGGCGGCGTTCAAGGACTGCGCCAGGCTCCCGCACACCGTCGGCATGGTCAGCGACCTCGACGGCCACCTCACCCAGCGCGCCCTCACCTCGCTGGCCGCCGAGCTCAGGCGCAGGGAGCGGCTGCTGCTGGAGGCGGGCGCCAAGGACATCGACGACCACGACGGCACGCTGCCGCGCCTGGTGCTGATCATCGACGAGTTCGCGGCGCTGGTCGCCGAGCTGCCCGACTTCGTTGCGGGGCTGGTCGACATCGCGCGCAGGGGGCGGTCGCTCGGCGTCCACCTGATCCTGGCCACGCAGCGGCCGGCCGGTGTGGTGACGGCCGAGATCCAGGCCAACACCTCGCTGCGGATCGCGCTCAGGGTGACCGAGGCGGCCGAGTCGGCCGACGTGATCGGCCTTCCCGACGCCGCGCACATCTCCAAGGCGACGCCGGGCCGGTGCTACGTCAGGTCGGGCGCGGGGGCGGCGGTCGCCGTCCAGGCGGCGCGGGTGGGCGGCCGGGCGCCCGGCGACGCGCAGGCGCGGCTGCGGGCGGTCGAGCTGGGCTGGCACGCGCTGGGAAGGGCGCTGCCGCCGCCGCCCGAACCCCTCGAGGGGCCGGCGATCAGCGACCTGGCGATCCTGGCCGACACGATCGCGGTGGCGGCGGAGCGGGCCGGCGTGCCCGAGCAGCCGAGCCCGTGGCTGCCGCCGCTGCCCGAGCAGGTGGTCCTCGATCGGCCGGAGGGGCTGGCCTTCGGGGTGAGCGACCTGCCGTGGGCGCAGGCGCGGCGGCCGCTGCGGCTCGACCTCGAGCGGGGCGGGCACCTGCTGATCGCGGGCGCCGCGCGCAGCGGCCGGTCCACCGCGCTGCGCACGATCGCGGGCGCCATCGCCGCCGGGTACTCCCCCGCCGACGTGCACGTCCACGCCGTCGACTGCGGGTCCGGCGCGCTGCTGCCGCTGGTCGCGCTGCCGCACTGCGGCGCGGTCGTGACGCGCGACCAGCTCGACCGGGTCGAACGGCTGCTCGCCGGGTTGCGCGAGGAGATCGGCCGCAGGCAGCAGCTGCTGGCCGAGGCGGGTCACGCCTCGCTGGCCGAGTACCGGGCGGCGGGCCACCGGCTGCCGTGGCTGGTGCTGATGCTCGACAGGTGGGAGGGATACGTCGCCGCGTTCGAGGGCTACGACTACGGCAGGCTCACCGAGGGGCTGTTGCAGCTGCTCAGGGAGGGGCCGGCGGTGGGGCTGCGAGCGGTGGTGACGGGCGACCGTTCGGCGCTGCTCGGCCAGGTGTCGACGGTCTTCGACGAGCGGCTGGTCCTCCGCCTGGCCGATCCGGCCGACTACGGCCTGGCCGGGCTGCCGGTGAAGGACCTGCCCGCCGCGATGCCGCAGGGCCGCGCGCTGTCCGTGCGGGAGCAGGGCGTCGTGGAGAGCCAGATCGCGCTGCTCGACCCCGACCCGTCAGGTCCCGCGCAGGTCGCCGCGCTGCAGAAGCTGGCCCGCGCCCGCGAGCCCGAGGGCGAGCCGCCGCTGCGCGTCGACGCGCTGCCGATGCGCGTGACCGCGAGCCAGGCCCTGGAGCTCGGCCCCGCGCCGAAGGGTCCGCTGTGGGCCCTGCTCGGGGTGGGCGGCGACGCGCTCGCCCCGGTCGGCGTGGACCTGCTGGCGCACGGCCCCGGCGCGGTGATCGCCGGCCCGCCCCGGTCGGGGCGCTCCTCCTCGCTGCTGACCGCGGCCCGGTCGCTGGTCGCCACCGGCACGCCCGTCGCCGCCGTCTGTCCCCGCCGCAGCCCGCTGCGCGGTCTGGAGGGCGCGCTGGCCGTCCTCGACGGCGACGCCGCCGGGCTGGGCGAGCTGCTGTCCGGCCGTGACCGGTACGTCCTGGTCGTCGACGACGCCGAGCTGGTCAACCCCGACTCGCCCCTGGGACAGCTCCTGGAGGAGACGCTCAGAACCGGCAGGGACGGCGAGCACGGCCTGATCATCGCGGGCGCGACGGCCGACCTGGCGACCGCCTACCGCGGCTTCGTCGCCGAGACCCGCAAGTCGCGCACGGGACTGCTGCTGTCGGTGCAGAGCCCCGCCGACGGCGACCTGTTCACCGTACGGCTGCCGCGCGGCGCGGTCGGCGGGCCGCCGGGACGGGGGCTGCTGGTGACGCTCGGCACCGTCACCCCCGTCCAGGCGGCGCTGCCTGGCTAGACCTGTTGCTGGCTCGGGTTGGGGTTCTGGTGGCCCAGGGTGTGGTTGGTGACGCCGTCGGCGGCGCCGCCCCACACGTCCTCATCCTCGAGCAGCCAGGTCGAGTGGTCGCTCTGCTGCGCCTGCTGGCCGTGCGGCGCTCCGCCGCCCAGCGGCATCGGCATGCCCGTGCCGAGGCCGTTGGCGCCGCGCGCGCTCGCCGGGGCGACCGAGCCGTAGCCGCCCGATCCCGCTCCCGATCCCGTGCCGGTGCCCGTTCCCGTGCCGGTGCCGGTGTTCGAGCCGGTACCGGTGTTCGTGCCGGTGTTCGTCCCGGTGTTCGTGCCGGTGTTCGTGGGCAGCCCGGTGCGGGCGTCGATCTGCTGGTTGTTCGACGGGTTGTCGAAGTTGGGCCGCTGGAAGTCGGCCAGTTCGGTGGTGCGCGCGTCGGGAGTGTTCATACCTGTTGTGGGGTCGTGGGGCAGCTTCACGGGGTTGACTCCGCTTCCGCCTGGAGGAGCAGTGGACGAGCCGTCGCCCGATCCGGGGTAGTCGGGGTACTTCGGGTCGTTGCCGCCGGACCCGTTGCCGCCGGACCCGTTCCCGCCGGACCCGTTCCCGCCTGAGCCGTTGCCACCGGACCCGTTCCCGCCGGACCCGTTGCCGTCAGGGAAGGTGTAGTCCGGCCACTTGCCCGTGGAGTCGCCGTTCCCTGGCTTGTAGCCACCGGTGTTCGGGTCGTAGCCCGTGTTGGCGAAGTTGGGCGTCGGAACGGTGGGGTTCGGGATCTTGGGGGGCGTGATCTGGGGAGGCGGTACGTTCTGCTGCGTGATGTCCGGCAGGTCTTCGCGCACCGACTCCGGGAGCAGGTCGTGAATGGTCTGGAGTTCTTTCTGGAAGTTCTTGAGATGCTCCTTGGCGGCGCCGTTGTCGGAGGTGAACCACATGCCGCCGTCGCCCTTGGTGTTGACCCAGAGGTCCGGGATGCCGTGCGTCCATGAGGGCCCCTCGGCCCAGGAGTAATCCCCGCCGTAATCGCGGTAGGCGGGAATCACGGTCTTGCCGAGCGATTCGAGCTGACGACCTATCACATTGCAGGAGCCCGTCAGGTTTTTCGTGGTGACGTAGATCGCGCGCAGGGACTGCTGCGCGTCGACGGACGACTTCTCGCCCCAGATCTTCGCCATCGCGAAGGCGGCGTCCTCGATCGTCTTCATGAGCTGCGCCAGCATGGTGCCGGCGCTGAGGTACGCGGCCCCGGCCTTCTCGATGGCGCGCGCATCCAGGCCCTCGATGATGCTCTTGACCTTTTCCACCGCCTGGTCGCCGTGGACTTCGAAGTCAGCGCCCTTGACCTTGACGGGGTATTCCTTCGGCGTGACATCCACCATCAGACGCTCTGCCTCCCCTTGTTCAGATCATCGACGTCCACGAGGAGGCCGCCCCCGTCGTTGATCTTCTGGATCGCGGCTCGCAACTTGTAGTTAATGGACTCGTAGATATGGCTGACATAGGTATAGGCATTGGTGGTCGCGTCGAAGAAGTCATCGCCCGCCGGCCAGCCCCCCATGACGACCGGCTTCATGAGCAGGGCACGACGCTTGAGGTCGGGCAGCGAGCCGACCTCCAGTCCTTCGAGGCGTTCCAGCGCACCGGCCAGATCCTTGAGGATGTTGACAAGCTGCTCTTTCGACGTCAGGTCGATCTCGCCGGGCTTCGGGTCCAGACCGGGCCACCTGTCCTCGACGCTTACCGTTTCTCTTGGCTCTGCCATGTGCCCACCTCCGTCATCGTGATCTCGACTGTAGTGGAACCTGACCAAGTCATGTGGAACTTGGACATAGCCTCCTATGCTGGCCTCCATGCAGACCCGAAAGGATCTCTACCAGGCCCACCGGCTGATGATGCAGCGGATGGGCATGGCCCTCCTGCAGGCCGAACCGGACGTCCCCGAGTCGCCGATGCGCAGGCAGAACGTGGCGATGTTCTGCGGCGTGCTCATCGGGGTGCTGGTCGTCGCCGGGTTCGGGATCTGGGGTCTGATCAAGCCGGGCCACGCCACCAACCTCACCGACCCGGGGCAGTTGCTCGTCGAGGAGGACAGCGGCGCCACGTTCGTCTACAGCCAGCAGCAGGGCAGGTTGCTGCCCGTCGCCAACTACGTCTCCGCGCGGCTGCTGCTCGACAGCACGGACGTCCAGGTGCGCAGCGTGAAGGCCGCCTCGCTGGCGACGTTCGAGCGCGGCCCGATGGTCGGCATCCCGGGCCTGCCCGACTCCCTGCCGGCCAAGGACAAGCTGGTCAAGGGGCCGTGGTCGGCCTGTGTCATGGACAACCCCACGCTGTCGAGCGACCGCAAGCAGTTCGTGTCGCTGCTGGGCGGCATCCCGGTGGGCGGAAGGCCGGTCGGGTCGGACGCCATGGTGGTGGTCGAGGCCCGGCGCACCGGCCGGCCGACCGCATACGTGATCTTCAACGACCAGAAGATGCGGGTGGGGCCCGAGGGCCTGCAGGCGCTGGGCGCGAGCGCCACCCGGAAGGTGCCGGCCTCCTGGCTGAACGCCATCCCCGACGGCCCCGACTTCCGCGCGCCGGCCGTCGACGGCCTGGGCAGGCGGACGAAGGGCCCGGACGGGCGCACCGCGAGGATCGGCCAGATCTTCACCACGTCCGGCGTCGCGGGCAGCCCCGACCGGTGGTTCGTCCTGCTGTCCGACGGCCTGGCGCCCATCAGCCAGACCCAGGCGAGCCTGTTCCTCCAGGACACCAGGATCAAGGCGGCCTACCCCGGCGGCAGGGCCGTCGAGCGCGAGATCGACGCGGCCACCGCCAACAGCAGGCTGTCGGCGACGAAGAACTGGACGAGCAACGGCCTGCCGCAAACCCTCCCCAAGGTCGTCACGGTGCCGGGCACGTCGCCGCTGTGCGCGGTCTACTCCGACACCGCCAAGGGCTCGGTCAAGGCCAAGCTGACGATCGGCAGCACCATCACCATCAAGCCGCCCGCGGTGACGGGCAGCGAGCAGTACTTCGACCAGGTGATCCTCCCTGCGGGCGGAGCCGCGCTGGCCGGGCTGCTGCCGGGAGAGAACCAGCAGGCCGCGATCAACACCTACGAGCTCATCACCGACCAGGGCCGCAAGTTCCCGCTGCAGTCGGGCGACCTGGTGGGCAAGCTCGGCTACGACGCCGCCGACGTGACCCCGGTGCCGACCCATCTGCTCCACGCCATCCCGCCCGGCCCGACGCTCGATCCGGCCAAGGCGCTGAACCCCGTTGCGGTCGGGCAGTAGCCGCAGGGCGGTGCTGGCCGCCCTGCTCGCGGCCCCGCTCGGCGCGCCGGCCGGCTGCGCGGGCGGGCACGGGACGACGCCGCTGGTGATCGCCACGGGCCAGCGCGGCGGCGTGTACTTCGACTACGGCGAGGGCCTGGCCTCGGCGATCGCCGCGGAGGGCTCCGGCCTGCGGCCGAAGGTGATCGCCACGGGCGCGTCGCTGGACAACCTCAGGCTCGTGTCCGCCGGCCAGGCCGACGTGGCCTTCACGCTGGCCGACTCGGCCGCGCTCGCCGTCGCCGGCGAGCCGCCGTTCGAGGCGCCGCAGCCGGTGCGCGCGCTGGCCAGGCTGTACGACAACTACCTCCATCTGGTGGTGCGTACGGGCTCGGGCATCGTGGCGCTCGCCGGCCTGCGCGGACGGCGGGTCTCGTGCGGCGCCGCCGGCTCGGGCACCGAGATCATCGCCAGGCGGCTGCTGTCCCTCGCCAGGGTCAGGCCACGCGCGGTCGACCGGCTCGACCTGGCATCGTCGGCCGCGGCGCTGGCGTCGGGGTCGATCGACGCCTTCTTCTTCTCCGGCGGGCTGCCCACCCAGACGATCAGCCAGCTGGCCGCGCGCCGGCTGGTCCGCCTGGTGGACCTGCGCGACCACGCCGAGCCGATGCGGCGCAGGCACGGCGAGTTCTACAGCCCGCGCACCATCCCCGCCTCCACGTACGGCCTGCCCGCCTGCGGCTCGATCGGCGTGCCCGACTACCTGGTCGTCCGGCGGGGCATGGCCGAGGACCTCGCCTACGACCTGACGCGCCTGCTGTTCAGCGACAGGGACGCGCTCGAGCGGGCGCACCCGGAGGCGCGCAGGCTCAACGTCAGGTCCGCTTTCGCCACCCATCCCGTGCCGCTGCATCAGGGCGCGATCCGCTACTACCGGGAAAGCAGATCCTGACCTCCAAGCCCGTGGGCTCGCGGGCCTGGAGTTCGACGCAGCCGCCCGAGGCACCGGCCAGCACGTTGACGATCGACAGGCCGAGGCCCGTGCCGTCCACGTTCTGGTGCCTGGCCGAGCGCCAGAACCGCTCCGTGGCCCGCGCGAGCTCCTCCTCCGGCAGTCCGGGCCCGTCGTCCATCACGCGGATCACGGCCTGTCCCGCCACCCGCTCCAGGTGGACGGTGACCGTGCGGGCGCCGAACTTGAGCGCGTTGTCGATCAACGCGTCGAGGATCTGGTCCAGCGCCTCGGGCAGCGCGAGGACCGGCGCGTCCAGCCCGCCCGTACGGCGCAGCACCGCGCCCTGGCCCTGCCATGCCGCCACACGCCCGTCCACGACCTCCTCCGCGTCGACCTCGACCTGCCCGGGGCCGTCGTGGCGCTCCGCCGTGGCCAGCGCCAGCAGCCCCTCCAGGATGCGGGTGAGGCGGTCGGTCTCCTCCACCGTGAGCGCGTGCTCGCGCAGCCCGCTCTCGTTCAGGTGGTCGGCCAGGTTCTCCACGCGCAGCCGCAGCACGCCCAGCGGGGTGCGCAGCTGGTGGCTGGCGTCCGAGACGAAGGCCTGCTGGCGTTCGAGCAGGTCCGTGACGGTGTCGGCCATGCGGTTGAACGAGCGTGCCAGGCGCCGCAGTTCCGGTGGTCCGTCCATCCTGGCGACCCTGGCGGTCAGCCGTCCGTGGATGATGTCGTGGGTGACGGCGTCGAGCTCGAGCACCGGGCGGAGCGTCCATCGGGCCAGCCGTCTGGCCGCCAGCCAGGTCAGCGCCAGGGCGAGCAGGTAGCCGGCGAACAGGACCACCCAGGTACCGGCGATCCGCGCGCGCAGCGTGCCGGTGGGCGCGATCGTCACCGCGGCGCCGACCACCTCGCCCTCCTGGATCACCGGAACCGCGACGACGAGGTCGGCGGCCTGCCACGGCCAGATCGTCTCGGGGGGCCGCTGGTCGGCCGACAGGGCCCGCTCGACGGGCCTGCGCGCCGCGCCGAGCGACAGCGTCGGCGGGGCCACCGCGACGATCTTGCCCTCCGCGTCGAGGACGGCGGCGCCGATGCCGAACAGCTCGTGGTAGCGGATCAGCTCGGCCCGTAGCCCCACGTTCTTGGCCGGGCCGAGCGCCGGGTCGGCCTGCGAGGCGAAGCGCTGGGTGTCGCCCTGCTGCTCGATGAACGACTCGTGCGTCTCGCGCACGGCCAGGTTGACCGCCAGCGGCACCATGAGGACGGCCAGCGACAGCGCCAGCAGCGACATGTAGCTGATCAGCAGGCGGCGGCGCATGTCACAGCGTTCGCATGCGGTAGCCCATGCCGCGAACGGTCTCGATCAGGCCGGGGTCGCCGAGCTTGGCGCGCAGGCTGGCGATGTGGACCTCGAGCGTGCGCGCCCCGCCCTGCCAGGTGGTCTGCCAGACCTCGGCCAGCAGGCCGTCCCTGCCGATCACCGCGCCGTCGGCGCGGACCAGGGCGTTCAGCAGGTCGAACTCCTTGCGGGTGAGGCGGACGTCGACGCCGTTCACCCTGACCGCGCGGCCGACCTCGTCCACGTCGAGCGGGCCGTACGTGCTGGTGCCGCGCGCGGTGGGGCGGTGGCTGCGCACCCTGCGCATGACCGCCTCCATCCGCGCCTCCAGCTCGGCCACGCCGAACGGTTTGACGATGTAGTCGTCGGCCCCGGCGCGCAGGCCGCGCACCCGCTGCGCCTCCTCGCCCCGCGCCGTGACCACGATGATCCCGATCTGCGAGTCGGCGCGCAGGCGGCGCAGGAGGTCCACCCCGTCCAGATCGGGCAGTCCGAGGTCGAGCAGGACGAGCTCCCGCGCCGCGTCCTCCGCCGCGGCCTGCGCCTCGGCGGCCGAACGGGCCCGCTCGACATGGTGTCCGTGCCGCCGTAACGCGGTCGCGAGCGCGTCGGCGAACCTGTCGTCGTCCTCGACGAGCAGGATCCGCATGCTCAACAACTCCTCAAATCTGACACCGAATATTTCACCACCGTTAACTCGAGTTCCTATCCTCCCCCGTAAAACGGATGAGGAGTGTTTGTGGGGCAGGATTCACAAGGGTTCACCTACCTGCCGGATTCGCTCCGCAGGGCCATGCGGGTGTGTGCCGATCAGGTGGACGACGTCGCCGCGATGCGGCACGCCTTCGCACCGGCCGCGCTGACCCGGCAGGACTTCGGGCTCGCCCCGGGCGCCGAGAAGGTCGCCGACGCCTACGTCGGCGACCCGGGACGCTACGAGAGCGTGGACACCTACCTGTCCGACCTCCTTCAGGCGCTGCAGTTCATCGCCGTCGCGCTCGACCGGTCCGAGGACGCCTACGAGAAGGCGGCGCCCCGATGACGCGAGAGCCCAGCGTCAACCCGTTCACCTGGAACTGGAACCCCGCCTCGTGGGGCTGGGACTTCGATCCGGGCACGGTGCTCAATCCCGGGCCGCTGTTCAGCACGCTGGCCGCCATGTGGCACGCGCTGCCCCGGATGTTCGACGACCGCATCGAGGACCGCCTGATGGGGGCCGCCGGCGCCCACCGCCAGCTCGACCGCGACCTCGATCGCCTGCACCAGGCGATCGACCCGGCGGTGGCCAAGATCGTGCAGGAGTGGCAGGGCGGGGCCGCCGACCAGTTCAGAACGGCGTGGGGCAAGGTCGTCGACCCGAAGGCCCGCGCCGCCCTCAAGCAGAGCTGCGTCGGCGTCGCGGAGGTTCTCGAGGCCGTCCTCTCCGCCACCAAGATGACCAAGCAGGCCATCGTCGAGCTGGTCAGGACGGCCGTGCTCTGGGCGGCGCTGTTCTTCGCGCTGCGGCTGGCCGCCTCCCTCTGGGCCGCCTACCTGGCCTACCTCAGGACCACCAGGCTGGTCATGGCCGCGGTCGCGCTGTTGCAACGGCTCTCTGGGTTGCTCAAGGCCGCGGGAATGGTCCTGTCCAGGCTGCCGCTCGCCGGCCGGCTGACCGTCGTGCCGAAGATCGGGAACATGCTCAAGACGGCCGCTCTGCGCCCCTTCGACGTCAAGGTCATGACCAAGCTGGCCTCGGCGAGCTTCAGCTCCTACGCCAAGACCTCCGCCTGGGTCTACGGCGGCGTCATCGGCACCCAGATGGCCGCACAGGGAATGAAGGGCGAGAGCATCTTCAACCTCTCCCCCCTCACGTTCGCGCAGGCAGGGCGCATCACCACGGCGGCCACCCTCGCGGGCGTCTTCCTGCCCATCGCAGGGCCGTTCAGCAAGGGCCTGTTCCAGGGCGGCTCGGCCGCCTCCTGGGCGGCCACGCTGACCAAGAGCGGTACGGCGGTCGCCGAGTCCGGCATGGCCTTCGGCAGCTTCGTCGCGGCGCGCAACTGGGCCACCTCGAAGCTTCCGTGGCTGGCCAAGCTGGGGCCCGACGCGCAGAAGCAGGCGCTCGGCTTCACGCCGACGGCCGTGTTCCGGGTGTGGCGGCCGCTGCACACGTCGGACGTGCCCGAGCAACTGCCGTCGTGGGAGCGGCCCACCGTCGACCGGTGGTCGGTGAACGAGGGCTCGCTGTGGGAGGTCGCCGACAAGGTGTGGGGCGACGGCTCCCGGTGGCGGGAGATCTACAACGCCAACCGCGACCTGATCGGCCCCGACCCGACGGTCCTGCGGGTGGGGCAGGTCCTCACCATTCCCGGCTGAGGCCCGCCCCGCCGTACTCAGACCGGGAACGTGTCCGGCAGGCCCGTCGACCCCTGGGGCATCCCCGGCAAGGTCTGGTTGCCGACCGTCTTCGGCATGATGCGGCCCGAGGCCTTGTCGTACTGCAGGCCGAGGGCGTCGAAGGCGGGCATCGCCTTCATGTCCTGGAACTTCGCCGCCTGCTGCTGGCCGAGCTGCATGACGGCCATCACGATGGGGGTGATGGCGAGGCCGACGAGCGTCATCTTCTTGAGCGCCCCGGTGGAGATCCGGCCGATCTGCGGACCCACGGTGCTCGCGGCCGTCTCACCCGCCACCACTCCCGCGGGGCCTGCCGCCCACGTCCCCCGCATGAAGACGGCCAGAGACAGCATGGCCAGAGAGGTGACCTCGGCGAGGTAGGCGCCGGCCTCGATCAGCCCCTTGGGGGAGCCGACCGCCTCGCCCAAAGTGTTGCGATGTTCGCCCTTCTTGTTCCATTCATTCTTGAAGTCGTCGAGGTACGGCTTGAAGGAGGCCCAGGCCGGGCCCTCCCACTCGGCGCGTTCCTGCAGGTCCTTCTCGAACTTGGCCAGCGCGTCGCGCACGGCGGCGATCTCCGTCGTCTCGCCGCCGTTCTCCGTGGACTTGTACGCCCGCCCGCCACCATCGATGGGTTCGGTGTCCGCGGCGCACGCCGCGAACGCCAGGGGAACCGCGCCCGCCCACAGCCGCCTGATCCACAAGGCGGCGCCCGCCATGATGCTGATCGCGGTCACGTAGCGCGTCAAAGTGGGTCCCATGGTCACACCTCGTGAGTCAGCGTCTGGGGCGCGATACCGTCCTGGTCCATCCAGACACCCTCGTCCTCGCGAAGCTCGTAGGTGTCCCTTTCCCTTTCCTTGTTGTCGCCCTGGCCGCCGCCCGCGCCCATCGGCGGCATCATCGGCATCATCGGCGCGCCGCCCGCGCCGTTGAGGCCACGCGCGCCGCCCAGGCCGGCGCCCGCGCCACCGAGGCCGGAGCCGGGCCCCGTGCCGGTACCCGTGCCCGTCCCCATGCCCGTGCCTGTCCTGCCGTACGACGCGGTCGGGTCGCCCGTGTAGGTGGTCGGCGTGACTTCAGGGGTGCGCAGGTTCGGTGTCTGCAGGTTCGGCGGCTGGTAGTCCGCCAGGCCCGTCGACCGCGGGTCGTTCAGGTCCGGGGTCTTGAGGTTCGGGTTGTTCAGGTCCGGGGTCTTGAGGTCCGGCCGGTTGAGGTCGGGACTGTTGAGGTCCGGTGTCCTGAGATCCGGCGTCTTCAGATCCGGGTTGTTCAGGTCCGGAGTCTTGAGATCGGGGGTCTTGAGATCGGGGGTCTTGAGGTCAGGGGTCTTGAGATCGGGGGTCTTGAGATCGGGGGTCTTGAGGTTCGGGTCGTCGAGCGGCAGCTTGGGCGTGTGGAGGTCCGGCCGGTCGAGACCGGGGGTGTTGATGCCGCCCGGGTTCAGGCCGGCGCCGCCAAGGTTGCCCAGGCCGCCCAGATTCCCGAGACCGCCGAGGTCACCGAGCCCCGCCGGGGTGATGCCAGGCGGCTTGAACTGGCTGTCTTCATCCGACTTGCGGTAGTTGGCGTCGGCCATCGTGAGCGCGGTGCGCCACGTCTTGAGCGCCTCGCCGGCGACCCTGGCCGACTCGGCCTCCTGGTCGCGGGCCTGCTCGTGGGCGCTCTTCACGCCCATGAGCGCCATGGGGTAGTAGATGCTGACGCTGCTCGTCCGCGTGGCCAGCGCGTCGGCCGTCTCCGCGTTGTCCTCCAGACCGGCCGACGTCGGCTTCAGCTGATCCTTGACGAAGCGGATGCCGGAGGACGGCGACTGGTTCACCGCGCCCACGGTCGTCATCTCCGGCCACTGGCCGGTGGGGGAAGCCATCAGGCCTCGCCCGTCCTGCCGAGGAGGTCCGTGGTCACGTCATGCGAGGAAGCCCACGGGTTGCGGTCCTCCCGCAGGTTCGTCGTGTGTGTGTTCTCCTCGTTCTCGCCACCGCCGCCGATGGTGCCCCCCAAGCCGCCCATCAGGTGCGGCATGCCCGTGCCGTAGCCGGCGCGGGCGGCCGCCGAGGTCACCGCGTTCTGCCCGCCGAGGGTCCCGCCGCCGATCACCGAGGGAACGCCGGGCGCGCCGTTCGTCGGCCCGACGACGGTGTTCGGCAGCCCCGGCGTGGTGGAGATGGTGGGCGGCGTGGTCGCCGGGATCTGGGTGTACGGCGCCGTCGGGGTGGTCAGCGTCGGTGTGGTCGTCGGCGTGGTCGACGGTGTGGTCGGCGGGGTCTGGAGCGGCCTGTAGGAGGCCGTCTCCGTCTGGCGGGAGCCGTCGTCCTGGCCGATCACCGGTGGCGTGGTGCCGTCGCCCCTGCCCGTGCCACCCGGGCCCGTCCCCGTGCCGGGGTCGCCGTTGCCGCCGGGAACGGTCGGGTCGCCTCCGGGCGGGGTGCCGGTGCCCGGAGGCGTGCCCGGCGGGGTACCCGGGGGCGTGCCCGGCTTCTCGGGGTTCGTCGGCGTGGATCCGTCACCGTCACTGTCACCGTCACCGGAGCCCGTGCCAGGGCCCTGCCCCGGTCCGCCGGTGCCGGGCCGGTCGACACCGCCACCCGTGCCGGGTCGCGTGTCGCCGTCCTCGAAGGCCGGCGCGTCGGGGGTGCCGCCCCTGAAGGCCGGCTGGTACCGGTCCCGGGAGGTGTAGCTGGTGGACTGGTATCCGTCGGTCGCGCTGGGCGGGGCCGGGATCTCCAGGTCGTAGGAGACCTCGTCCGGCACCTGGGCGTAGAGGGAGACGATCTGCTTGTTCAGATCCTCCAGGATCTGCCGCGCCTTCTCGTCCCGCCTGGCCTTGGCCTCCGCCACCGGGTCCGAGCCCGGCGGGAGCGGCGTCGGGCCCGGCGAGGGCTTGGGCGTGGCGGTCGCCGAGGGCTTCGACGTCGGACTGGGCGTGGTGGTGACCGTGGGCGTCGGCGCGGGCTCCGAGCTGCCCGAAGACGTGCCGGGCAGCGGCTCGATGGCGTTCACCTTGGTGACCGCGTCGGGAAGGTGCGTGCCGCCGTAGTCGCTGAGCGCCGTCGAGACCGCCTTCATCTTGGTGGCCAGCTCGTCGCCCGTGGTGTCGAGCTTGTGCAGCCCGGCCTGGAAGAGCGCGGCGGTGGGGCCGCCCCACATCTCGCTGAGCCCCTTGGCCGCGGCCATCAGCGACTCCCTCGCCAGCCCGATCATCGAGGCGGCGCTGGAGTAGGCGTCGGCGGCCCGGACCACGGCAGCGGAATCGGTGTTGTCCAGCCAGACCTTGATCTGGTCGGCGGACGCCGTCACCTGACCGGCTTCGGGAGCCTCGCCGGTCTTGATCGTGTAGGTGTTCGACTCGCTGGCCACCCTGCACCTTCCAATTGGCGGACGTCAGCCGCCGTTGAAGACGTTGCTCTTCTCGTACTCGACCGCGTGGTCCTCGAGCGCCTGCACGACCTTCTCGAACGTCGAGACGAACTTCGCGTAGACCGCTTCGAAGCCGCGCGAATTGCCTTCGAGACTGACCACGCCGCCGGGGTCCGGGTCGGTCGAGCCGACCGCGTGGGCGAACCTGCTCGCCGTGGACCAGCTGCCGATCTCGTTGTGGCTGATCCTGGCGTGCCCCTGAACGCTCTCCAGGGCGCCGGTCATGTACCGGTCGCCGGGGTTGGCCGGGCCGCCCATGCCCCTGCCGTTCATGACCGTGAGGATGCCGCGCATCTCCTTGGCGATCGCGCGCATCCGCTCGACGCTGAACTCGACGGTGTTCTCGTCACCCTTGAGACCCGGCCACCCGCCGTCAGGTCCTGCCATGATGCCCTTCCATCCTCATGACGACGACAAATCCGGCCACCACCCGAAAGCGGTGACCGGTGAGTCGACCGGCCTCAGTACTGCGACCACATGGCCTTGTTGTGGCGCTCGGCGATCTGGTAGTTCTCGCTGGCCTGGTTGACGTGGTTCTTGGCGGCGAGCAGTTCGTTGCGCATCTGCTCGGCCTGCTGGTTCCACTTGACCTTCTTCTCCTCGAAGAAGGTCTTCGCGCCACCGGACCAGGCGTTGACGTCGCCCTTCTCGTCCTGGCCGTCGCCGGTGCCGAGGACCAGCGCGAGATCGCGCAGCAGGTCGGTGGTGATCTGCTCGAACCTGTTCACCATCGCCGTGAGGTCACCGGTGACGACGTCCATCGTCCCGAAGTTGACCTTGACGCGGTCGCTTGCGCCGTGCGCGCCGACATCGTTGTGCTGAGGCATGATGATCTCCTAGCGGTTGATGAGACCCTGGACGAAGTTCGCGCCGTCGGCTTCGTCGTCCGCCTTCTGGTAGGTCTCGGCGTTCGCGCCGAGCCTCTCGGCGACGGTGAAGAGGTCGTCGCGGACGAGAATCATGTTGTCGTCCCAGCCGATCATGGCCTGGCCGAACGTCTGCGCCGCCTTGCCCGCCCAGCCGGTCGCGAGGTTCTCGCCCGTCATGATGACGGCCTGGCGCAGGCCCTCCATCTCCTCGTGCGCGGCGACCACGAGGTCCCTGGCCCGAACGAGCTGGCTTTTGCTCGCCTGATAGAAGTCGATGTCCGCCACTGGTACCTCCTGTGCCGTGTGGCCCTGTGCAAGAGCAGTGCCACCCCCCTTACGGCCTCAGCCGTCAAGAGACGGGGAGCGATCACCGCATCCAACATCAAAGGGCACATAGGACCCCCGTCGCAACATAACTAACAAGCATGCAGATCACAGCTCGATAACGACACGGCGGCTCGGCGGCAAACGCGCAGGTAGGTGGATTGCGGGCCATTGACCCCGGCTGTCGATTCGGAGTCAACGAAAAGGACGATCGGCCCCTCCGCCTGCCCGGAGTGCCCCGACTTGAGCTACTGTTTCGGATCACTGAAAGCCGGGGGACGGAGGCCGGGTGAGCGAACAACGCAGCATGGACAGCCTTCTGAACTGGGGGCTGGCCGCCGAGCCTGATCGCTTACGGGACATCGACGACGCGCGGGGCGCGAGCGGTGCAACCATAGCGTTCGGCGAACCGGCGCCCTCGTCGCCCGTCGACACGAGCGGCGCGCCCGTCACGGGCCCCGCCGCGCCGGCCGACCTGGAAGGGTCGAGCGCGGCCGAGACAGAACTGGCCTCCAGCGATCCCGCCCAGTCCGGCCCGTCCGGTCAGCCCGACGGCTCGGGCGAGGCCACCGACTCCGGCGCCGTCGACCCGGGCGAGCCGGAGGACACCGAGCCGGGGCTCGTCGAGCCCGAGGCGGCCGAGGGAGATCCCGCCTGGGACCCGGCCGACGAAGCCGGCGTCGACCCGTCCGGGGACGACGGCTACGTCGAGGGCAGCGGCGACGCCGACCCCGCCGATCTCGAGGGCGGCCTGGACGACATCGACGACCCGGACACCGGCTCCGACGGCCAGGGCGACCAGGACGGCAACGGCGGCGACGGCAACGGCGACGGCGACGGCGACGGCGACGGCGACGGCTCAGGACAGAACGACTCCGACCAGGGCAACTCCGGCGGCGACGGCTCGGACCAGCAGCCCGGCGAGACCCCCGGTGACAACGGGACCGGCGACCCGACCAACCCCGGCGGAGACCCCATGAACCCGGGCGGCGACAAGCCCGGCGACAACAAACCAGGCGAAGAGAAGCCGGGCGAAGAGAAGCCGGGCGAGGAAAAGCCCGGTGAAGAGAAGCCCGGTGAGGAAAAGCCGGGCGAAGAGAAGCCCGGTGAAGAGAAGCCCGGTGAAGAGAAGCCGGGTGAAGAGAAGCCCGGTGAAGAGAAGCCGGGCGAAGAGAAGCCCGGCGAGGAAAAGCCCGGGGAAGGCGACGGTACCGGGGACACCCCTGCCCCGGAGACGCCGAACATCCCGGGTGGCGGTGGCGGCGGCCCCAGCGGAGGCGGCGGAGGGCCCAGCGGTGGCGGAGGGCCCAGCGGCAACCCCCCAGGGACGGGAAACCCTGACGGAAAGAAGGACAACCCGAAGAACGGCAACCAGAACAAGGACGACGGCAAGAACAAGGACGACGGCAAGAACAAAGGGGGCTCGGACGGCCAGACCAAGGTCGTCTCCAAGGAGGACTACAACAATGTGGCCAACATCGTGATCAATGAAGCCGCTCCCCACATGAAGAAGGTCCACGACATGCTCAAGGGCAATCATGTCGACCTCATGACCTTCGGCCTCGCGGGCACACCCATGCGGATGCAGCACGACAGCTCGCGCGACGCGGCGGCTAAATACACGAACTCCGGCGTCGAGCTCCTTGGCCGTTGGAACACCGCGTTGAAGAAGTCCGGCCTGGTCTGGGAGGGCGCCGACAACGCCAGCGAGTACAAGAAGGGCTGAGCCAATGGGCTATCTCAGCGTCTATCACACAGCAGCGACACTCGCCACGTTCGCCGCCCTCATCAACATGAAATTCGGGCCGAACCCGAGATCCTCGGCAAACGCGGCGATCAAGATGAATCCGAAGGCTGCTTTCGGCCTTCCTGGCGCCATCGAGACATTGGCCTGCGAACCTGAAAAGCAGAAGGCGCTGACCGAGAAATGGGACGAGACCGTCAAGCTGCTGGACACGGCCACCGCGGCATTGACGAAGGCCCTGAACGCCAAGCCGCCTGCGGACTGGACCAGCGAGGACAAGGAAGAGTTCAAAAAGAACGTCGAGGCGTTTCTCAAGGACGCCGAAAGAGATAAGGCGATCTGCACGAGCAGGTCCGGCACTGTCGGTCAGACCAGCCTCGAGGGCAAGGTCATGGCCTACGCAGCGCTGACCCTCGCAACCACTGCCCTCACCATCGCCATGGTGTTGCTGGCCATCAAGGCGCTGCCCGGGGTCGGGACGGCGGCGGCCGGAATCAAGGGCTGGCTCGCCAACGCGACGCTGGAGCAAATCGCTCTCAACCTACTCAACAAAAGAGTGATTGTGATCTCCGCAGCCGCAGCGATCTTTGCCGCCGGTGAAGCGTGGCACATCGCGAATGCCGCACAGCTCGACACCAAGGTCAACGATCCCCACGGCGGCGGCGAGGCCACGTTCAATCTGCCTGAGGCGAACTGGGAGAAGAAGCTGAACGAGAAGGCAACGGCGCAGGCATAGCACCCCGCCGGCCCTCGGAACGCGGCGAGAAGGGTGTTGAAGTCCGCCTTCGCGAGCTGATCGTCAACACCCTGGTCGTTCCCCCATCCCGCACGGCTCTAGGAGCTGTTTCCTGGATCACGTGCGGAGCCAGATGACCAAGGCTGCGACCGTGACGGTTCCCAGGAACATGTAGGCGCGTTTGTCGTAGCGGGTGGCCACCGCGCGGAAGTTCTTGAGCCGGTTGATCGCCCGCTCCACCACGTTGCGCTTCTTATACCGCTCGG
>NZ_JBSGDV010000013.1:0-275946 GCF_053602555.1 Nonomuraea sp. NPDC004354
AGGTCCTGGAGACCCACCTCGGGTGGATCGCCGCCAGAGGCTGGGACATCTCCGGCATCGAGGAGGCGTGGGCCGAGCGGCTGCGCGACAAGGGCTTCGGCCGTGTCGAGCCGCGCACCAACGTCGCCACCCCGGTGTTCGACGGCGCCCACGAGGAGGAGATCGTCGGCCTGCTCAGCAACACCATCGCCAACCGCGACGGTGACCGCATGGTGCAGGAGACCGGCAAGGCCAAGCTGTTCGACGGCCGCTCCGGCGAGCCGTTCCCGTACCCGATCTCGGTCGGCTACATCTACATCCTCAAGCTGCTGCACCTGGTCGACGACAAGATCCACGCGCGGTCGACCGGTCCGTACTCGATGATCACCCAGCAGCCGCTGGGTGGTAAGGCGCAGTTCGGCGGCCAGCGCTTCGGTGAGATGGAGGTGTGGGCCCTCGAGGCCTACGGCGCCGCCTACGCCCTGCAGGAGCTGCTCACCATCAAGTCCGACGACGTCCTGGGCCGCGTCAAGGTCTACGAGGCGATCGTCAAGGGCGAGAACATCCCCGAACCCGGTATCCCCGAATCCTTCAAGGTCCTCATCAAGGAAATGCAGTCACTGTGCCTGAACGTCGAGGTGCTGTCCAGCGACGGCATGTCGATCGAGATGCGCGACACCGACGAGGACGTCTTCAGGGCGGCCGAGGAGCTCGGTATCGATCTGTCCCGGCGCGAGCCGAGCAGCGTGGAAGAAGTCTGAGGGGGAGATAGCACATGCTGGACGTCAACTTCTTCGACGAGCTCCGCATCGGCCTTGCCACGGCCGACGACATCCGCCAGTGGTCGCACGGCGAGGTGAAGAAGCCCGAGACCATCAACTACCGGACTCTCAAGCCGGAAAAGGACGGGCTCTTCTGCGAGAAGATCTTCGGCCCGACCCGCGACTGGGAGTGCTACTGCGGTAAGTACAAGCGCGTCCGCTTCAAGGGCATCATCTGCGAGCGCTGCGGCGTCGAGGTCACTCGCGCCAAGGTGCGTCGTGAGCGGATGGGCCACATCGAGCTGGCCGCGCCGGTCACCCACATCTGGTACTTCAAGGGCGTTCCCTCGCGCCTTGGCTACCTGCTCGACCTGGCCCCGAAGGACCTGGAGAAGGTCATCTACTTCGCGGCCTACATGATCACGCACGTCGAGACCGAGCTGCGTGACCGTGACCTGCCGTCGCTGGAGGCGAAGATCTCCGTCGAGCGGCAGCACATCGAGCAGCGCCGTGACGCCGACATCGAGGCCAGGCAGAAGAAGCTCGAGAGCGACCTGGCCGAGCTCGAGGCCGCCGGCGCCAAGGGCGACCAGCGCCGCAAGGTCCGCGAGGGCGCCGAGCGCGAGATGCGCCAGCTCCGCGACCGGGCCCAGCGCGAGCTCGACCGCCTCGACGAGGTGTGGAGCCGTTTCAAGAACCTCAAGGTCCAGGACCTCGAGGGCGACGAGATGCTCTACCGCGAGATGCGCGACCGCTTCGGCCGCTACTTCAAGGGCGGCATGGGCGCGCAGGCGATCCAGGAGCGGCTGATCAGCTTCGACCTGGACGCCGAGGCCGAGAACCTGCGCGAGACGATCCGCAGCGGCAAGGGCCAGAAGAAGGCCCGTGCCCTCAAGCGGCTCAAGGTCGTGTCGGCGTTCCTCAACACCACCAACTCGCCGCGCGGCATGGTGCTCGACTGCATCCCGGTCATCCCGCCGGACCTGCGCCCGATGGTGCAGCTCGACGGTGGCCGGTTCGCCACCTCCGACCTCAACGACCTCTACCGTCGTGTGATCAACCGGAACAACCGCCTCAAGCGACTTCTCGACCTCGGCGCGCCCGAGATCATCGTGAACAACGAGAAGCGGATGCTCCAGGAGGCCGTCGACGCGCTGTTCGACAACGGCCGCCGCGGTCGC
The DNA here is from genome assembly GCF_053602555.1 of Nonomuraea sp. NPDC004354. Taxonomy (NCBI): domain Bacteria; kingdom Bacillati; phylum Actinomycetota; class Actinomycetes; order Streptosporangiales; family Streptosporangiaceae; genus Nonomuraea; species Nonomuraea sp. NPDC004354. The sequence continues at coordinate 1,922 of NZ_JBSGDV010000013.1, forward strand.
CCGGTCACGGGCCCCGGCAACCGTCCGCTGAAGTCCCTCAGCGACATGCTGAAGGGTAAGCAGGGCCGGTTCCGCCAGAACCTGCTGGGCAAGCGAGTCGACTACTCCGGCCGTTCGGTCATCGTCGTCGGCCCGCAGCTGAAGCTGCACCAGTGCGGCCTGCCCAAGCAGATGGCGCTGGAGCTGTTCAAGCCGTTCGTGATGAAGCGTCTGGTCGACCTCAACCACGCGCAGAACATCAAGTCGGCCAAGCGGATGGTCGAGCGCGCCCGCCCCGTGGTGTGGGACGTGCTCGAAGAGGTCATCACCGAGCACCCCGTGCTGCTCAACCGCGCGCCCACGCTCCACCGTCTGGGCATCCAGGCGTTCGAGCCGCAGCTGGTCGAGGGCAAGGCCATCCAGATCCACCCGCTCGTCTGCACCGCGTTCAACGCGGACTTCGACGGTGACCAGATGGCCGTGCACCTGCCGCTGTCGGCTGAGGCCCAGGCCGAGGCTCGCATCCTGATGCTCTCGACCAACAACATCCTCAAGCCGGCCGACGGCAAGCCCGTGACGATGCCCACCCAGGACATGGTCATCGGCCTGTACTGGCTGACCACGCAGAAGGACGACGCGGTCGGCGAGGGCCGGGTGTTCGGCTCGGTGGCCGAGGCCCAGATGGCCTTCGACCGCCGCGAGCTGGAGATACAGGCCAAGATCCAGATCCGGCTCGCCGGTGACGTCCAGCCGCCGCGCGGCTGGTCGGCTCCCGAGGGCTGGGAGGCAGGCGACCCGATCCGCCTGGAGACGACGTTCGGCCGGTGCCTGTTCAACCAGACGCTCCCGAACAACTACCCGTTCGTCAACTTCCAGGTGGGCAAGAAGCAGCTGTCCGCGATCGTCAACGAGCTGGCCGAGACCTACCCCAAGGTCGAGGTGGCCGCCTCGCTCGACGCGCTCAAGGACGCGGGCTTCCGCTGGGCGACCCGCTCCGGCGTCACGATCTCGATCGACGACGTCGTCGCGCCGCCGCGCAAGGCCGAGATCATGGAGAACTACGAGCGCCGGGCCGACAAGGTCCAGCGCGAGTACGAGCGCGGTCTGATCACCGACGAGGAGCGCCGCCAGGAGCTCATCGAGATCTGGACCCACGCCACGGCGGACGTCGAGACCGACATGGTCAACGCGTTCCCCGCGACGAACCCGGTCTGGATGATGGTCAACTCCGGCGCCCGCGGTAACAAGATGCAGGTGCGTCAGATCGCCGGTATCCGTGGTCTGGTGTCCAACACCAAGGGTGAGACGATCCCCCGGCCGATCAAGGCCTCCTTCCGCGAGGGCCTGTCGGTTCTGGAGTACTTCATCTCCACCCACGGTCAGCGGAAGGGTCTGGCCGACACCGCCCTGCGTACCGCCGACTCGGGTTACCTGACCCGTCGTCTGGTCGACGTGGCCCAGGACGTCATCGTCCGCGAGATCGACTGCGGCACCGACCGCGCGGTCCCGCTGCACGTCGGCGAGCGCGACTCGGCCGGCAACCTGGTCAAGGCGGAGAACGCCGAGTCCAACGTGCACGGCCGCATCCTCGCCGAGGACGTCGAGGTCGACGGCAAGATCATCGCCGCGACGGGTGTCGACATCAACGACACCCACGTCACGGCGCTGGTCGAGGCCGGCATCGAGACGGTCCGCACCCGCAGCGCGCTGGTGTGCGAGGCGAAGATCGGGGTCTGCGCGACCTGCTACGGCCGCTCGCTGGCCACCGGCAAGCTCGTCGACGTCGGCGAGGCGGTCGGCATCATCGCCGCCCAGTCGATCGGTGAGCCCGGCACCCAGCTGACGATGCGTACCTTCCACACCGGTGGTGTGGCGGGTGCCGACATCACCCACGGTCTGCCCCGTGTCCAGGAGCTGTTCGAGGCGCGCATCCCCAAGGGTGTCGCCCCGATCTCCGAGGCCGAGGGCCGGGTCCGCATCGACGAGACCGACAAGACCCGCAAGGTGGTGATCGTCCCCGACGACGGCTCGGAGGAGGTCGCCTACCCGGTGTCGATGCGCTCGCGTCTGCTCGTCCAGGACGGCCAGCACGTGTCGGTGGGCACCCAGCTCATCGCCGGTGCGGTCAACCCGAACGAGGTCCTGCGCATCCTCGGCCCGCGTGCGGTGCAGCTGCACCTGGTGGCCGAGGTCCAGCAGGTCTACCGCTCGCAGGGTGTGTCGATCCACGACAAGCACATCGAGATCATCGTTCGGCAGATGCTCAAGCGCGTCAACGTGCTCGAGTCCGGTGACACCGACCTGCTGCCCGGCGAGCTCGTCGAGCGTCCGCGCTTCGAGCAGCTCAACCGCGAGACCGTCGCCGAGGGTGGCGGCCCCGCCGCCGGCCGTCCGGTCCTCATGGGCATCACGAAGGCGTCGCTGGCCACCGAGTCGTGGCTGTCGGCGGCCTCCTTCCAGGAGACCACCAGGGTCCTGACGGACGCGGCGATCCACGCCAAGTCCGACTCGCTCCTGGGCCTGAAGGAGAACGTCATCATCGGTAAGCTCATCCCGGCCGGTACGGGTATGCCCCAGTACCGCAACATCCGGGTGGAGCCGACCGAGGAGGCCAAGGCCGCGATGTACACGGTCGGCGGCTACGACGGTTCGGCCGCGGACTACACCTTCGGCACCGGCAGCGGCGAGGCCGTTCCGCTGGAGGAGTACGACTTCGGTCAGTACAACCGCTAGGCGATCAGCTAGCCGGAACGCCCCGTGTCCTGTCCAGGACGCGGGGCGTTCCCGTTTTTTCGCCAGATGTTCCGCTGTCCGTCACCGACGACCGGCTCTTCCCGCACGGCGCGTCCCCTGTCATGACGACCCCGCACCGCCGGATGGGTGTCCCGCAGGGCGGGGTCCTCTTCCCAGGGCACGCCCGGCCGTCGCATCTGCCACCACCCGCCGTCCCGCACAGCGGGATCCTCTCCCGGGTCGAGGGGACGGCAGCCGCGCCCCACGCCACGACCAGCCCATCATCGCCGGGGGAACGCCCCGCACGGGGCGGCCGCGCCCACGTCACGACCAGCCCGCCATCGCCAGGCCTTGCCACGGGGCGGGTGTCCGCGCGTGGTGGGAACTCTTCCCGGGAGGGCCATGGCCGGCCGCGGCGGATCCGTGTGGCGGGGGTTCTCTTCCGGGGCCGGTGCGGGCCGCCCGGGTTCCCGCTGGTCCCGGCGGTGCAGGCCGACCTCCGGTACGGCAAGCCGCCCCACGCGCCACCCTCCGCACGGGGCCGGGCTCTGCTGAGGGATACGCGTCACCGAGCGCGCGTGGCCGGGGTGCGTCACGGAAGGCCGGACAGGCGAGACGACGTCGAGGGGGGCGCGCTTGCCGTACAGAAGGGGAAAACGTGTGGTGGAGAAGGGCCGGACAACTCGAGTGTTGCGGGTAAGCTAGACGAGGGTCTGATAAGGCCACGGCACGAATGTACGGTCACACTGGCAGTGACCGGTCGCAGTCGTTTTGACGTGCTGCGCTGGGGTGGGTAGTCTTGCCCTTCGTGCCCGTGGGTTCACGGGCCCTCATGCATGCGCTCCGACAGGCTGCGCGGCATGGTCCCTCTCCGGCGTTCGATGACGCGGGGGCTCGTGGCTCGACAGAGCGCGACACGCCCGACCGCGTGGGTCGGCGGGAGGGGAAAACCAGCAGGTCATGACACCGGCAGTACCTGCGAAACGCTCAACGTACGTATTACCGGCCAAGGCACGAACGGAGTGGCAGTGCCCACTATTCAGCAGTTGGTCCGCAAGGGCCGGCAGGACAAGGTCACCAAGACCAAGACTCCTGCCCTCAAGGGGAGCCCGCAGCGTCGCGGCACGTGCCAGCGCGTCTACACCACGACTCCCAAGAAGCCCAACTCGGCACTGCGCAAGGTGGCCCGTGTTCGGCTCACCAACGGCATCGAGGTCACGGCCTACATCCCCGGTGTGGGTCACAACCTGCAGGAGCACTCGATCGTGCTCGTGCGTGGCGGTCGTGTGAAGGACCTGCCGGGTGTTCGCTACAAGATCATCCGTGGTTCTCTCGACACCCAGGGCGTTCGTAACCGCAAGCAGGCCCGCAGCCGCTACGGCACCAAGAAGGAGAAGTAACCATGCCTCGCAAGGGTTCTCCTGGCCGTCGTCAGCTCATGTCTGACCCGGTGTACAGCTCGCCGCTGGTCACCGCCCTGATCAACAAGGTACTTCTGGACGGCAAGCGCTCCATCGCGCAGTCGATCGTCTACGGAGCCCTCGAGGGCTGCAAGGACAAGACCGGCAACGACCCGGTCGTCACGCTGAAGCGCGCCCTCGACAACGTCAAGCCCACTCTCGAGGTCCGCAGCCGCCGTGTCGGTGGCGCGACCTACCAGGTGCCGGTCGAGGTGCGCGCCGCGCGCAGCACCACCCTGGCCCTGCGTTGGCTGGTGCAGTACTCCCGCGCCCGCCGCGAGAAGACCATGACCGAGCGCCTCATGAACGAGCTCCTGGACGCCAGCAACGGCCTCGGGGCGAGTGTCAAGAAGCGCGAGGACACCCACAAGATGGCCGAGTCCAACAAGGCCTTCGCCCACTACCGCTGGTAACAGCGGGTTCGACGAGACGACGAGGACGCGAGAGAAGTGGCCACCACGACCGCTCTTGACCTGGCCAAGATCCGCAACATCGGGATCATGGCCCACATCGACGCGGGCAAGACCACCACGACCGAGCGCATCCTGTTCTACACCGGCATCAACTACAAGATCGGTGAAGTCCACGAGGGCGCTGCCACGATGGACTGGATGGAGCAGGAGCAGGAGCGCGGCATCACGATCACGTCTGCCGCGACGACCTGCGAGTGGCTCGACCACACCATCAACATCATCGACACTCCGGGTCACGTCGACTTCACCATCGAGGTGGAGCGCTCGCTCCGCGTCCTCGACGGTGCCGTCGCCGTGTTCGACGGTGTCGCCGGTGTCGAGCCGCAGTCGGAGACGGTGTGGCGCCAGGCTGACCGCTATGGCGTGCCGCGCATCTGCTTCGTGAACAAGATGGACCGCGTCGGCGCGGAGTTCCACCGCTGCGTCGACATGATGATCAGCCGTCTGGGTGCGACCCCGGCTGTCATCCAGCTTCCCTGGGGTGTTGAGGCCGGCTTCAAGGGCGTCATCGACCTGGTGAAGATGAAGGGTCTGCTCTGGAGCGAAGAGGCTGCCAAGGGCGAGATGTACGACACCGTCGACATCCCGGCCGAGTACGCCGACACTGCTCGTGAGTGGCGCGAGAAGCTGGTCGAGACCGTCGCCGAGAACGACGACGAGCTGATGGAGCTCTTCCTCGAGGGCAACGAGCCCACCGAGGAGCAGCTGGTCGCGGCCATCCGCCGCGCCACGCTGTCCAGCGCCATCAACCCGGTCCTGACCGGCACCGCGTTCAAGAACAAGGGTGTTCAGCCCCTGCTCGACGCGATCGTGGCCTACCTCCCCGCCCCGACCGACATCCCGGCCTTCAAGGGCCACGCGGTCAACAACGAGGACGAGGTCGTCGAGCGTCACGCGGACACCACGGAGCCCTTCTCCGCGCTGGCCTTCAAGATCATGAGCGACCAGCACCTGGGTCGTCTGACCTACATCCGCATCTACTCGGGCACGCTCGAGACCGGCACCGGTGTCATCAACTCGGTGAAGGGCAAGAAGGAGCGGATCGGCAAGATCTACCAGATGCACGCGAACAAGCGCGAGGAGCGCCCGTCCGCGCACGCTGGTCAGATCGTCGCCGTGATGGGTCTGAAGGACACCACCACGGGTGACACGCTCTCCGACCCGGCCAACCAGGTCGTGCTCGAGTCGATGACGTTCCCGGCCCCGGTCATCAACGTCGCGATCGAGCCCAAGACCAAGGGTGACCAGGAGAAGCTCGGCACCGCCATCCAGCGTCTGGCCGAGGAGGACCCGTCCTTCCAGGTCCGCCGTGACGAGGAGACCGGTCAGACGGTCATCTGGGGCATGGGCGAGCTTCACCTCGAGATCCTCGTCGACCGTATGCGTCGAGAGTTCAAGGTCGAGGCCAACGTCGGCCGTCCGCAGGTCGCCTACCGCGAGACCATCCGCCGCAAGGTGGAGAAGGTCGATTACACCCACAAGAAGCAGACCGGTGGTTCCGGTCAGTTCGCGCGGGTCATCATCGACCTGGAGCCGCTGGGCGACGGCAACGACGGCTACGAGTTCCAGAACAAGGTCTCGGGTGGTCGTGTCCCGAGGGAGTACATCCCCTCGGTCGACGCGGGCGCCCAGGAGGCGGCCGAGTTCGGCGTGCTGGCCGGCTACCCGATGGTGGGCGTGAAGGTGACGCTGACCGACGGTGCGGCGCACGACGTCGACTCCTCCGAAATGGCCTTCAAGATCGCCGGCTCGATGGCCTTCAAGGAGGCCGCTCGCAAGGCCGACGCCGTGCTCCTTGAGCCGATGATGGCCGTCGAGGTCACCACGCCCGAGGACTACATGGGTGACGTCATCGGTGACCTCAACGGTCGCCGCGGGCAGATCCAGTCGATGGACGAGCGCGCCGGCGCCCGTGTCATCGCCGCGCTCGTTCCGCTGTCCGAGATGTTCGGCTACGTGGGTGACCTGCGCAGCCGCACTCAGGGCCGGGCGAGCTACAGCATGCAGTTCGACTCCTACGCGGAGGTGCCTCCGGGCATCGCCAAGGAGATCGTCGCGAAGGCCCGGGGCGAATAAGCTCCCGAGTCCCGATGGCAGAGGTGGGGAGGAGATCGTCGCCCCGCTGCCAAAGGGGCCCGGGGCGAACAGCCCTGGAGGCCCGATGGCAGAGTGGGCGGCGGTCGTCGCCCACCTTGCCGACGGGCCGGGGCGATGAGCCCGGAGACTCGCCGGTGGTCCGCCGCCGGAGAGGTCCGGGACACCCCGGTGTCCCTGGTGGGGTGGCGACGAGCCGCCCCACCGCCCAGGGGCCGGGCTAAACCCCGGGCCCGAGTGTGAAGTAAGTCAGTCAGATTCTCTAAGGAGAGAACCAGTGGCTAAGGCCAAGTTCGAGCGGACTAAGCCGCACGTGAACATCGGCACCATTGGGCACATCGACCACGGCAAGACCACTCTGACCGCGGCGATCACCAAGGTGCTCCACGAGCGTTACCCCGAGCTTAACGAGGCGACCCCGTTCGACAAGATCGACAAGGCGCCCGAGGAGAAGGCTCGTGGTATCACGATCTCCATCGCGCACGTCGAGTACCAGACCGAGAAGCGCCACTACGCTCACGTGGACTGCCCCGGTCACGCCGACTACGTGAAGAACATGATCACCGGTGCCGCTCAGATGGACGGCGCGATCCTCGTGGTCGCCGCCACCGACGGCCCGATGCCGCAGACGAAGGAGCACGTCCTCCTGGCCCGCCAGGTCGGCGTCCCCTACATCGTCGTGGCCCTCAACAAGGCCGACATGGTCGACGACGAGGAGATCCTGGAGCTCGTCGAGCTCGAGGTCCGTGAGCTGCTGTCCGCTCAGGAGTTCCCCGGCGACGACCTGCCCGTCGTTCGCGTCTCCGCTCTGAAGGCCCTCGAGGGCGACCAGAAGTGGGGCGACAGCATCATCGAGCTGATGACCGCTGTCGACGAGAACGTCCCCGAGCCGCAGCGTGACACCGACAAGCCGTTCCTGATGCCGATCGAGGACGTCTTCTCGATCACCGGTCGTGGCACCGTCGTCACCGGCCGTATCGAGCGCGGTGTCGTCAAGGTCAACGAGACGGTCGACATCATCGGCATCCGTCCGGAGAAGACCACCACCACGGTCACCGGCGTCGAGATGTTCCGCAAGCTGCTCGACGAGGGCCAGGCCGGTGACAACGTCGGTCTGCTCCTGCGCGGCATCAAGCGTGAGGACGTCGAGCGCGGCCAGTGCATCATCAAGCCGGGCACGACCACCCCGCACACCGAGTTCGAGGCCCAGGTCTACATCCTGAGCAAGGACGAAGGCGGCCGCCACACGCCGTTCTTCAACAACTACCGCCCGCAGTTCTACTTCCGTACGACGGACGTGACCGGCGTGGTGAACCTCCCCGAGGGCACCGAGATGGTCATGCCGGGCGACAACACCGAGATGCGCGTTGAGCTGATCCAGCCCATCGCCATGGAGGACGGTCTGAAGTTCGCGATCCGTGAGGGTGGCCGCACCGTCGGCGCCGGTCGCGTGACGAAGATCCTCAAGTAGCACGATCGCTGGGGCGGCGGTCGGCCCTCGGAAGGGGCCGGCCGCCGAACCACGAACCGAGCACCATCGGCTCCACGCACAGCCGTGATCTCGCAGTCACTTCGGGAACGTGACCGAAGTAACTGCCGGATCACGGAAGAAACCAGCAGATCGATTGCGTCTGCTACGTGGGGTCAGCGGGCGGTCTCCGCTCGCACTCATAGCGGCCACAGGCCGCACGATACTTTTTCAGACGACAGCGAAGGACACCGAGGCCACTATGGCGGGACAGAAGATCCGCATCCGGCTTAAGGCCTATGACCACGAGGTCATCGACAGCTCGGCCAAGAAGATCGTCGAGACGGTGACGCGGACTGGCGCGAAGGTCGCGGGCCCGGTGCCGCTGCCGACCGAGAAGAACGTGTACTGCGTCATCCGCTCGCCGCACAAGTACAAGGACAGCCGCGAGCACTTCGAGATGCGCACGCACAAGCGGCTGATTGACATCATCGACCCGACGCCGAAGACGGTCGACTCGCTCATGCGACTCGACCTCCCCGCCGGCGTCGACATTTCGATCAAGCTCTGAGGGAACGCACTGACATGGCTAAGACGATCAAGGGCGTCCTGGGCAAGAAGCTCGGCATGACCCAGGTCTTCGACGCGGACAACCGGATGGTTCCGGTGACCGTGGTCGAGGCCGGTCCGTGCGTGGTGACCAGGGTCCGCACCGCTGACAAGGACGGCTACTCCGCCATCCAGCTCGGCTTCGGGCAGGTCGACCCCCGGAAGGTCAACAAGCCGCTCGGCGACTACCTGCGTAAGCACGACATCACCCCGCGCCGTTACTTCGCGGAGATCCGCACCGACGACGCGAGCGACTACACCCTCGGCCAGGAGCTGCTGGCTGACACCTTCGAGGCCGGCCAGTTCGTCGACGTGACGGGCAAGAGCAAGGGCAAGGGCTTCGCCGGTGTCATGAAGCGGCACGGCTTCGGTGGTCTGGGTGCCTCGCACGGTACGCAGCGCAAGCACCGCTCGCCGGGTTCCATCGGTGGCTGCGCCACCCCGGGCCGCGTTTTCAAGGGTCTCCGCATGGCCGGTCGGATGGGTAACGTCCGCACCACCGTGCAGAGCCTCAAGGTTCACGCCGTGGACGCCGAGAAGGGCCTCATCCTGATCAAGGGTGCGATCCCCGGCGCCAACGGCAGCCTGGTCCTCGTCCGCACCGCTGCAAAGAAGGGGGCTGCCAAGTGACCAGCATTGACGTCCTCGACGCCAGCGGCGCGAAGACCGGCTCCGTCGACCTGCCCGAAGACATCTTCGGCGCCAAGGTCAACATCCCGCTGATCCACCAGGTGGTCGTGGCCCAGCTCGCCGCTCGCCGGCAGGGCACCCACAAGGCCAAGACCCGTGGCGAGGTCAGCGGTGGCGGCAAGAAGCCGTACCGCCAGAAGGGCACCGGTCGCGCCCGTCAGGGTTCGACCCGCGCTCCGCAGTTCGCCGGTGGTGGCACCGTCCACGGTCCGCTCCCGCGTGACTACTCGCAGAAGACGCCCAAGAAGATGAAGGCCGCCGCCCTGCGTGGCGCCCTGTCCGACCGGGCCTCCGGCGGTCGCGTGCACGTGGTCAGCGGCCTGGTCAGCGGCGAGACGCCGAAGACCAAGGCGGCTCTCGAGTCGCTGCGCAAGGTCACCGACGCCAAGACCGTTCTGGTCGTGGTCGGCGAGACCGACGAGCTGACCTGGCTGAGCCTGCGCAACGCGCCGGAGGTCCACCTGCTGGACGCCGGTCAGCTGAACACCTACGACGTGCTCGTCCACGACGACGTGGTCTTCACCCAGGAGGCCTACGACCAGGTTGTCGCGCGGCTGAGCCAGGGCGGGAAGGAAGACGCCTGATGGAGAACCCGCAGAACGTCCAGACGGCCGAGCGTAAGGGCCGCCTGGAGAGGGTTGCCGACCCGCGCGACGTCATCATCAAGCCGGTTGTCTCCGAGAAGAGCTACGGCCTGATCGACGAGAACAACAAGTACACGTTCCTGGTGAAGAAGACCGCGAACAAGACCCAGGTCAAGATCGCCGTCGAGCAGATCTTCGGGGTCAAGGTCACCAGCGTGAACACCATCAACCGGCAGGGCAAGCGCAAGCGCACCCGTACCGGCTTCGGCAAGCGTCCCGACACCAAGCGCGCGATCGTGAGCTTGGCCGAGGGCGACCGGATCGACATCTTCGGTCAGATCGGCTAGCCGATAACCAGCAAGTAAGCGCAGGCCGTACGGCCCGCGGGGGATGAGACCGCCGTGCAAAAGCGCGGCGGGCTCACCCATGTAACCGACGAAGGATGAACGAAAAAGATGGGCATCCGTAAGTACAAGCCGACGACTCCGGGTCGCCGCGGCTCGAGTGTCTCGGACTTCTCCGAGATCACCCGCAGCGAGCCGGAGAAGTCGCTGCTTGCTCCCCTTCACGGCAAGGGTGGCCGTAACGTCCACGGCCGGGTCACCGCCCGCCACCAGGGTGGTGGACACAAGCGCGCCTACCGGATCATCGACTTCCGCAGGCACGACAAGGATGGCATCCCGGCGAAGGTCGCTCACATCGAGTACGACCCCAACCGCACCGCCAACATCGCGCTGCTGCACTACGCCGACGGCGAGAAGCGCTACATCATCGCGCCGACCGGCCTCAAGCAGGGCGACAGGATCGAGAACGGCCCCGCGGCCGACATCAAGCCGGGCAACTGCCTGCCGCTGCGCAACATCCCGACCGGTACCTTCATCCACGCGGTGGAGCTCCGTCCGGGCGGCGGCGCCAAGCTCGGTCGTTCCGCCGGCGCGCAGATCCAGCTCCTCGCCAAGGAGGGCCAGTACGCCACGCTGCGTATGCCGTCCGGTGAGATGCGCATGGTCGATGTCCGTTGCCGCGCGACGGTTGGTCAGGTCGGCAACGCCGAGCAGGCCAACATCAACTGGGGCAAGGCCGGTCGTATGCGGTGGAAGGGCAAGCGCCCGACCGTTCGTGGTGTGGCCATGAACCCCGTCGACCACCCGCACGGTGGTGGTGAGGGCAAGACCTCCGGTGGTCGCCACCCGGTCAACCCCAAGGGCAAGCCCGAGGGCCGTACCCGTCAGGCGAACAAGGCCAGTGACAGGCTGATCATCCGCCGTCGGTCCAAGAAGAAGCGGTAGGAGCAGCCGAAATGCCACGTAGCCTTAAGAAGGGCCCCTTCGTGGACGAGCACCTTCAGAAGAAGGTGGACGTCCAGAACGAGAAGGGCACCAAGAACGTCATCAAGACGTGGTCGCGTCGATCCATGATCGTGCCCGACATGCTCGGCCACACGATCGCCGTTCACGACGGCCGCAAGCACGTCCCGGTGTTCGTCACCGAGTCGATGATCGGTCACAAGCTCGGTGAGTTCGCCCCCACGCGGACCTTCCGCAGCCACGTCAAGGAAGACCGCCGCAGCCGGCGGTAAGCGCCTTTCGAAGCATCAGAGGAGTAAGCGATGGAAGCCAGGGCTCAGGCGCGGTTCGTCCGTGTCACGCCCCAGAAGGCCCGCCGCGTGGTGGACCTTATTCGCGGGCTGCCCGCTTCGGAGGCGCAGGCCGTACTGCAGTTCGCCAGCCAGGCGGCTAGCGAGCCGATCTACAAGGTGCTCTCGAGCGCGATGGCGAACGCTGAGCACAACTTCAAGCTCGACCCGCAGACGCTCGTCGTGAGCCGCGCGTGGGTCGACGAGGGCCCGACGCTGAAGCGGTTTCGTCCGCGTGCCCAGGGTCGCGCCTATCGGATCAACAAGCGGACCAGCCACATCACCGTGATCGTGGAGTCCCGCGAGCCGAAGGGAAGGACCCGATAGTGGGCCAGAAGGTTAACCCGCACGGGTTCCGCCTCGGCATCACGACCGACTTCAAGAGCCGGTGGTACGCCGACAAGCTGTACAAGTCGTACGTCGCTGAGGACGTGGCGATCCGTCGCATGCTGCAGAAGGGCATGGAGCGGGCCGGCATCTCCAAGGTCGAGATCGAGCGTACGACCGACCGCGTCCAGGTCGACATCCACACCGCCCGTCCCGGCATCGTCATCGGTCGCCGTGGCGCCGAGGCCGACCGCATCCGCGGTGACCTGGAGAAGCTGACCAAGAAGCAGGTCCAGCTCAACATCCTCGAGGTCAAGAACCCCGAGATCGACGCCCAGCTCGTCGCGCAGGGCGTGGCCGAGCAGCTCTCCAGCCGTGTCTCCTTCCGCCGCGCCATGCGCAAGGCGATGCAGTCGGCCATGAAGAGCGGCGCCAAGGGCATCAGGGTCGCCTGCTCCGGTCGTCTGGGCGGCGCCGAGATGTCGAGGTCGGAGTTCTACCGCGAGGGTCGTGTGCCGCTGCACACGCTGCGCGCGGACATCGACTTCGGCTTCTACGAGGCCCGCACCACCTTCGGCCGCATCGGCGTGAAGGTGTGGATCTACAAGGGTGAGGCTCCGACCAGCCGCGCCGAGCGTGAGGCGGCTGCCGCCGGTGCTCGCGCCGGCCAGCGTCGCGACCGTGACGACCGTCGCGGTGGCGGCGAGCGTCCGCGTCGTGGCGGCGCCGGCGGCGCTCGCCGTGGCGGTGGCCGCGGAGACCGTGCCCCCAGGAATGAGGCGGCCTCCCAGGCTGCCCCCGAGACCGGCCCGGCTGCGCAGCCGGGTGCTGAAGGGAGCTGACCATGCTGATCCCGCGCAGGGTCAAGCACCGCAAGCAGCACCGGCCTGACCGCAGCGGAGCCGCCAAGGGCGGCACCAGGGTCGTGTTCGGCGAGTTCGGCATCCAGGCGGTTGAGCACGCCTACGTGACCAACCGTCAGATCGAGTCGGCTCGTATCGCCATGACCCGTCACATCCGCCGTGGCGGCAAGGTGTGGATCAACATCTACCCCGACCGTCCGCTCACCAAGAAGCCCGCCGAGACCCGCATGGGTTCCGGTAAGGGTTCGCCGGAGTGGTGGATCGCGAACGTCAAGCCTGGGCGCGTGATGTTCGAGCTGTCCGGCGTCGCCGAGCCCATCGCTCGCGAGGCGCTGCAGCGCGCGATCCACAAGCTTCCGATGAAGTGCAAGATTGTTAAGCGTGAAGTGGGTGAGGCGTGATGGCTAAGGGCCTGACCGCCGGAGAGCTGCGGCTCGAGGACCAGGACACCCTGGTCCAGAAGCTGAAGGAGGCGAAGGAGGAGCTGTTCAACCTCCGCTTCCAGGCGGCGACCGGTCAGCTGGAGAGCCACGGGCGGCTGCGCGCCGTCCGCCGCGAGATCGCCCGTATCTACACCGTGATGCGCGAGCGGGAGCTCGGCATTGTCACGGTCGAGAAGGAGACGAGCGATGTCTGAGGCAACCGAGAAGACCGCGCGGAACTACCGCAAGACCCGTGAGGGCCTGGTCGTCAGCGACAAGATGGACAAGACCGTCGTCGTCGCCGTCGAGGACCGCGTGAAGCACCCGCTGTACGGCAAGGTCATCCGCCGTACGACCAAGTACAAGGCGCACGACGAGGCCAACGCCTGCGGCGTCGGCGACCGCGTCCTCCTCATGGAGACCCGGCCGCTGTCCGCCACCAAGCGCTGGCGGGTCGTCGAGGTGCTTGAGAAGGCCAAGTAAGGTCTTCCACATAGATGCGCGCCTCGTGGGGGGTGGAGACACCCCCCATGACGGCGTCCAAGGACGCGGGGGCTCCGCGCGGTGGCCGTGCCTGAGGGTACGGCGCCCGTCCGGGACAAGCCCTCGCGTCGCCTGCGGTGCGGCCCTTCGGGGTTGTGGCCGGAGGACCAAGACCATACAGAGTTCCGCCAGGCTCAGCGATGAGAACCGGCGGAGACCAACAGGAGTTGACGTGATCCAGCAGGAGTCGCGACTCAAGGTCGCCGACAACACGGGTGCCAAGGAGATCCTCTGCATCCGTGTTCTCGGTGGCTCGGGTCGACGCTACGCGGGAATCGGCGACGTCATCGTCGCCACGGTGAAGGACGCTCTTCCCGGCAGCACTGGTGTGAAGAAGGGCGACGTCGTCAAGGCCGTCGTCGTCCGTACGGTGAAGGAGCGTCGTCGTCCTGACGGCTCCTACATCCGTTTCGACGAGAACGCCGCCGTCATCATCAAGGACAGCGGTGACCCTCGCGGCACTCGTATCTTCGGCCCGGTGGGCCGCGAGCTGCGCGACAAGAAGTTCATGCGCATCATCTCGCTCGCCCCGGAGGTGCTGTGATGGCGAAGCTGCACGTGAAGAAGGGTGACCTGGTTCAGGTCATCGCCGGCAAGGACAAGGGTGCCAAGGGTCGGGTCATCTCGGCGAACCCGCGCGAGGACCGCGTGGTCGTCGAGGGCGTCAACATGATCAAGAAGCACTCGAAGGAGAACCTCAACGGTCCTCGCGGCGCCAAGCAGGGCGGCGTGGAGACCATGGAGGCTCCCATCCACGTGAGCAACGTCAAGAAGCTCAAGGATGACAGCAAGCCTGCCAAGAAGGCCGAGGCGAAGGCCGACGAGTCGGGTGAGGACAACTGATGACTGCCACGACTACTGAGACCGAGCGTCCCACGCCGCGCCTCAAGACGAAGTACCGCGAGGAGATCCTCGCGAAGCTTCGTGAGGAGTTCGGCATCGAGAACGTCATGCTCGTGCCCGGCCTGACCAAGATCAAGGTCAACATGGGTGTCGGCGAGGCGGCTCGTGACTCGAAGCTCATCGAGGGCGCTGTTCGCGACCTGACCGTCATCACCGGTCAGAAGCCGGCCGTCGTCCGCGCCCGCAAGTCCATCGCGCAGTTCAAGCTGCGTGAGGGCATGCCGATCGGCGCGCACGTCACGCTGCGCGGCGACCGCATGTGGGAGTTCCTCGACCGGCTGCTCTCGCTGGCGCTGCCCCGCATCAGGGACTTCCGCGGCCTTTCGCCCAAGCAGTTCGACGGCAACGGCAACTACACCTTCGGTCTGACCGAGCAGGTCATGTTCCACGAGGTCGACCCGGACAAGGTCGACCGGCCGCGTGGCATGGACATCACGATCGTGACCACAGCGAAGAACGACGACCAGGGCCGGGCGCTGCTGAAGCTCCTCGGGTTCCCCTTCAAGGAGGCCTGATCATGGCGAAGAAGTCGCTGATCGCCAAGGCGGGGCGGAAGCAGAAGTTCGAGGTTCGCGCCTACACGCGTTGCTCGCGTTGCGGCCGTCCGCGCGCCGTCTACAAGAAGTTCGGCCTGTGCCGCGTGTGCTTCCGCGAGATGGCGCACCGGGGCGAGCTGCCGGGCATCACCAAGTCCAGCTGGTGACATCTTTCCGCTAGGGTGCTCCCTCTCCTGGAGGGAGCACCGAGTGGAGGATGGCATCCTTCTGTAGGGCGTTTCGCACGCCCTGTCAGGGGCTTCGGGGTTCGTCCCCGCCGAGCCGTACGAGAAATATCAACCGGGCGCTGTTCCAAGCGCCCATGACCGCGCCGAAGGTCCACCGGTAGAGCTCTGCTTCACCGACTGGAAACCGCGGCGAGGAAGGCCGTTGGCCATGACGATGACCGACCCGATCGCAGACATGTTGACACGTCTGCGCAACGCGAACTCGGCATATCACGACTCCGTGACGATGCCGTATTCGAAGATCAAGGCGCACATCGCCGAGATCCTCCAGCAGGAGGGTTACATCCAGTCTTGGACCGTCGAGGACGCCAAGGTCGGAAAGAACCTCGTGGTGGAGCTCAAGTTCGGGCCGAGCCGTGAGCGTTCGCTCGCGGGGCTGCGCCGGGTTTCCAAGCCCGGGCTGCGTGTTTACGCGAAGAAGGACAACCTGCCTCGAGTCCTGGGCGGACTGGGTGTCGCGATCATCTCGACGTCCGGTGGCCTCATGACCGACAAGCAGGCCGGCAAGCGTGGTGTGGGCGGGGAAGTCCTCGCCTACGTTTGGTAACGAGGGGAGGACTACAGCATGTCGCGAATCGGACGGCTGCCCATCCCTGTACCGAGCGGCGTCGACATCACGATCGACGGCCAGGATGTCCAGGTCAAGGGCCCGAAGGGCACGCTTTCGCACACGGTCGCTGAGCCCATCACGGTGGCTCGCGACGAGGACGGCGCCATCGCCGTCTCCCGGCCCAACGACGAGAACAAGGTCCGCGCTCTGCACGGCCTGTCTCGGACGCTGATCGCCAACATGGTGGCCGGTGTCACCCAGGGTTACTCCAAGACCCTGGAGATCGTCGGTGTCGGTTACCGCGTCGCGGCCAAGGGCCCGACGCAGCTCGAGTTCGCTCTGGGCTTCAGCCACCCGGTGATCGTGGACGCCCCCGAGGGCATCTCCTTCCGCGTCGAGAAGCCGACCCTGTTCCACGTGGACGGCATCGACAAGCAGAAGGTCGGCGAGGTCGCCGCCAACATCCGCAAGCTGCGCAAGCCCGACCCCTACAAGGGCAAGGGTGTGCGTTACCAGGGCGAAGTTATCCGCCGCAAGGTCGGAAAGGCTGGTAAGTAGGCATGGCTCCCAAGACTGCGTACAGCAAGCACACGGCTGCTCGCACCGTCTCGCGGGCCCGCCGTCACGGCCGCGTCCGCAAGAAGGTCGTCGGTACGGCCGAGCGTCCCCGCCTGGTCGTCAACCGCTCGACCCGTCACATGTTCGTGCAGATCGTGGACGACAACCTCGGCCACACGCTGGTCAGCGCCTCCACCATGGACGCCAGCCTGCGCACGCTCGAGGCTGACAAGACCGAGAAGGCCAAGAAGGTCGGCGAGCTCCTCGCTCAGCGGGCCAAGGAAGCCGGGATCACCAAGGTCGTCTTCGACCGCGGTGGCAACCGCTACGCGGGTCGCATCGCGGCTCTCGCGGACAGCGCTCGCGAAGGCGGGCTCGAGTTCTGATGAGGGCGCGAGGATCTGAACTAATGGCTACTGAGAAGAGGAACCACTGATGGCTGCAGCTCCGCGTCGCGGTGGCGGCACCGGTGGCGAGCGGCGGGACCGTCGTGACGATCGCCGCGGCGGCGCCGCCGACAAGGGCGTCTCGTACATCGAGCGCGTCGTAAAGATCAACCGAGTGGCCAAGGTCGTGAAGGGTGGTCGTCGCTTCAGCTTCACCGCCCTGGTTGTCGTCGGTGACGGCAACGGCCTGGTCGGCGTCGGTTACGGCAAGGCCAAGGAAGTCCCCGCGGCCATCGCCAAGGGTGTCGAGGAGGCGAAGAAGCACTTCTTCCGCGTTCCCCGCATCCAGGGCACCATCCCGCACACCGTGCAGGGTGAGGAGGCGGCCGGTGTCGTCTTCCTGCGTCCGGCTTCCGCCGGTACCGGTGTCATCGCCGGTGGCCCGGTGCGCGCCGTTCTGGAGTGCGCCGGCATCCACGACGTCCTGTCCAAGTCGCTCGGCTCGGACAACCCGATCAACATCGTGCACGCCACCGTGGCTGCGCTGAAGGGCCTGTCCACGCCCGAGGCGATCGCCGCCCGTCGTGGCCTGGCGATCGAGGACGTCGCTCCCACGGCGATGCTGAAGGCTCGGGCCGAGGGCCTGGCCGAGGCTGCCGCGGCGGCGAAGGCGGTGAGCTAGTCATGGCACGCCTGAAGATCACTCAGGTTCGCTCGAAGATCGGTGGCAAGCAGAACCAGCGTGACTCGCTGCGTTCGCTTGGCCTGAAGCGAATCGGCGATGTCGTCGTCAAGGAGGACCGCCCCGAGATCCGTGGGATGGTCGCCGTGGTGACGCACCTCGTCGAGGTGGAAGAGGTCGACTAGTCATGACTGACAAGGCTCCGCTGAAGATCCACGACCTGCGTCCCGCCAAGGGCGCCAACAAGGCCAAGATCCGTAAGGGTCGCGGCGAGGCGTCCAAGGGTAAGACGGCCGGTCGTGGTACCAAGGGCACGACGGCGCGGACCACGGTTCCCCTCGGTTTCGAGGGTGGCCAGATCCCGCTGCAGCGTCGTCTGCCGAAGTTCAAGGGCTTCTCCAACGCCCTGTTCAAGACGACCTACCAGGTCGTCAACCTGGACAAGATCGGTGAGCTGTTCCCCGAGGGTGGCGAGGTCACCGTCGACTCGCTGGTCGCCAAGGGCGCTGTCCGCAAGAACCAGCCGGTCAAGGTCCTCGGCACCGGTGAGATCTCCGTCGCGGTGAACGTGCAGGCGCACGCCTTCTCGGGTTCCGCCAAGGAGAAGATCGCCGCTGCCGGTGGGTCCGTTACCGAGCTGTAAGTGCCATTACGAGGCACGGGGGTCCTGACAATGGGCTCCCGTGCCTGTAGTGCGTTAGAGTTCGCGAGACGGCAGGGTTCTGTCCTGCTCGACGCCTGACCTTGAGACTCAGATGGCTGATCCCCGCACCATCGCAGACCCATACCGCCATCACGGCGTGCTGGAGGGACCGTGCTGACCGCGTTTACCCGGGCGTTCCGGACGCCGGACCTGCGCAAGAAGTTGCTCTTCACTCTGGGCATCATCGCGCTGTTCCGCCTCGGCTCGGTTCTTCCGACACCGGGTGTTCACACCGAGAACATTCGCACCTGTCTCGCGCAGGCTCAAGCCGGCGAGTCCGGCAACATCTACGGCATGGTGCAGCTGTTCAGCGGCGGCGCCTTGCTGAAGCTGTCGGTGTTCGCGCTCGGCATCATGCCGTACATCACCGCGAGCATCATCCTGCAGCTGCTGGTCGTGGTCATCCCGCGCCTGGAAGCCCTCAAGAAGGAGGGCCAGGCCGGTCAGACGAAGATCACACAGTACACCCGTTATCTCACCATCGGCCTCGGCGTCCTGCAGTCGACCGCCTTCATCGCGCTGGCGCGCTCCGGGCAGCTGTTCGACTGCAACCTGCCGATCCTGCTGGAGCCCGACAACGTCTTCCACATCGTGACGATGGTCATCGTCATGACGGCCGGCACCTCGGTCATCATGTGGCTCGGTGAGCTCATCACCGACCGCGGCGTCGGCAACGGCATGTCGATCCTCATCTTCACGCAGGTCGTCGCGGTCTTCCCGGCCGAGCTCCTGAACATCTTCCGCGCCAACCCGTTCACCTTCGCCGTGGTGATGGTGGTCGGCATCTTCATGATCGCCGCGGTCGTCTTCGTGGAGCAGGCCCAGCGCCGGATCCCCGTGCAGTACGCCAAGCGCATGGTCGGCCGCCGGATGTACGGCGGCACCTCGACCTACATCCCGCTGAAGGTGAACCAGGCCGGCATCATCCCGGTCATCTTCGCCTCCTCGCTGCTGTACCTGCCGAACCTGCTGGTTAACCTCTTCGCGCGCACCAGCGAGAACCCGAACCCCGTGGTCGAGTGGATCCAGCGCAACATGGTCACCGGCGACACACCGATCTACATGGTCACCTTCTTCGTGCTGATCGTTTTCTTCACGTACTTCTACGTGTCGATTACGTTCAACCCCGCTGAAGTCGCCGACAACATGAAGAAGTACGGTGGGTTCATCCCGGGCATCCGTCCGGGTCGGCCTACGGCCGAGTACCTGAACTTCGTTCTGACTCGTCTCACCGCACCCGGTGCGCTCTACCTCGGCCTCATCGCGATGGTGCCGATCATCGCACTGGCGATCTCGGGAGCCAGCCAGAACTTCCCGTTCGGAGGGACGAGCATCCTGATCATGGTTGGTGTCGGCCTTGACACGGTGAAGCAGATCGAGAGCCAGCTGCAGCAGCGCAACTACGAAGGTTTCCTGCGGTAGTGCGTCTCGTTCTGGTCGGGCCCCCCGGAGCGGGTAAGGGGACACAGGCCCAGTTCATCGCATCGAACCTGTCCATCCCGAAGATCTCGACAGGTGACATCTTCCGTGCCAACGTCTCGGGCGGCACGGAGCTCGGCAAGCTCGCCAAGACCTACATGGACCGCGGCGACCTCGTGCCCGACGAGGTCACCATCGCCATGGTCCGCGACCGCCTGTCGGAGGAGGACGCCCAGGACGGCTTCCTGCTCGACGGCTTCCCTCGCAACGTCCCTCAGGCGGAGATCCTCCGCGACATGCTGAAGGACTGGGGGCAGAAGCTCGACCTGGTCCTGGAGCTCGTGGTCGACGACGAGGAGGTCGTCCGCCGTCTGGCGGGCCGGCGCACCTGCAGCCAGTGCGGTCGCATCTGGCACGTCGAGTTCGACGACAAGAGGGACGACATCTGCGACGTCTGCGGCGGCACGCTGTTCCAGCGTGACGACGACAAGGAGGGGACCGTCAGGCACCGCCTGGAGGTCTACCAGCAGCAGACCTCCCCGCTGATCCGCTTCTACGCCGAAGAGGCCATCCTGGTCGGCGTCGACGCGACGGGACCTGTCGAAGAGGTCACCCAGCGGGCGATGAAGGCGATCCGGCCCTACGCCGGTTAGGACGACCGACCCGATAACGCCGACCCTGCCGATCAGGGTCGGCGTTATTCATGTGAGGCGACCTGCGTGAGCTGCCCGAACGAGAAGGACGCGGTTCTCGCGAGTATTGCGTGATCAGCCCCGCTGTGGGGGAATTGGGCTTCAGTGTTCGCCCGTTGAACCACCCTGGGGGGTGTCGAACTTGTTCAGAAAGAACAGACATGGAATCCAGATCAAGTCGCCGGAGCAGCTGGAGAAGATGCGGGCGGCCGGTCTGGTGGTCGGGCGGACGCTGGATCTGCTGAGGCGGTCGGTCGAGCCGGGCATGACGCCGCTCGACCTGGACGCGATCGCCGAGAAGGCGATCAGGGGCGAGGGCGCGATCCCGTCGTTCAAGGGTTACCAGGGCTTTCCCGCGACGATCTGCGCGTCCGTCAACCACGAGGTGGTGCACGGCATCCCGTCCAACGAGCGCAAGCTGCGCGAGGGCGACATCATCTCCATCGACTGTGGCGCCATCCTCGACGGGTGGCACGGCGACTCGGCGGTGACCGTACCGGTGGGGGAGGTCTCGCCGGCGCTCACGGAGCTCATGCGGGTGACGGAGGAGGCCATGTGGCGCGGCATCGCCGCGCTCGGCGTCGGCCGCCACCTGTCGGACATCGGGTACGAGGTGGAGAAGTACGTCAGGTCCCAGGGCAGGTACGGCATCCCGCAGGAGTACGGCGGGCACGGCATCGGCACCGAGATGCACATGGACCCCTGGGTGGCCAACCACGGGCGTCCGGGCCGCGGCCCCGCCCTCGAGGCCGGGATGTGCCTGGCGATCGAGCCCATGGTGAACCTGGGTACGGCCCGCACCCGCGTGCTGGACGACGACTGGACCGTCGTCACGATCGACGGTAAGGCGTCCGCACACTTCGAACACAGCGTCGCTGTGACACATAATGGACCTTGGGTGCTTACCGCTCTCGATGGGGGCAAGGAGCGCCTTTCACAACTGCTGAGCTGAGGCGGGAAGTGGTGGGGATGGCGCAGAGCCCCGAAATGCGTGCATCGGACGTCGACCGCGATCGGGTGGCGGCCATCCTCCGCGAACACACCGCGCAGGGCCGGATCACGGTCGAGGAGTTCAACGAGCGGCTGGAGCAGGTCTACCAGAGCAAGACCTACGGCGAGCTCGCGCGGGTCACCGCCGATCTGCCGGAGGTCGACCTGCGGGCGCAGGCCGCCCGTCTTCCCGCCACTCCCGCGCAGTCGGGGATGCACTCCGGCATGAAGGGCGCCTGGGCCGCCTGGGCGTCGGCGGTGGCGGTCACGTCGGTGATCTGGCTGCTGACCGACTTCGGCGGCTACTTCTGGCCGATGTGGGTGGCCGGCCCCTGGGGCGCGCTGCTCCTGGTAAGCAGCATTTTCGGCAATCATCGGAAATGACCCGATCTGTGCACTAGTGCACTGTGTGGATTTGTGCGCGGAAGGCCCGGCGGCTGCTTCCTAACGTGAGTGTCACATCGCTCACAGGAGGAAGAACATGCGAAAGATTCTCATTGCAGCAGCCATTACCGGCTCCGCCCTGACGGGTCTGGCCGTCGCCCCCGCCGCCCAGGCGGCGACCACACAGGCCGGCGGCTGGGGGAAGTACTTCTCCAGCGACGGCAGCGCCTACACCTACGGCACGTCCTTCTCGTCGCACGGCAAGGTCTACACCAAGTGGTACGGCCAGGAGAAGTCCGGCGGCAAACACGGTTACGTGTGGTTCGAGTACTACAAGGGCGGCAGCTGGCACAAGTTCGCCCAGGGCTGGGATGGCAAGCACTCCAGCGCCTGGAGCGACCAGGGGATCAAGAAGGTCTACACCTACACGTGCTACGGCGCCTCCAAGTTCGACAACTGCGGCAGCAAGCACCGCATCTACTGAGAAACACCGCGCGCACGACGCGCATCTCTGGGGGGCTCTGGACGTGAGGAGGCCCGCCGGTGACACCGTCACCGGCGGGCCTTCGCCGTTTCCTCTGTCCTGTTCCTCTGTCCTGGTACGGCAGGCAAGACCCACTCTTTACCGCTGGTCGTATTTGGCGGTGATCACGCCGGGTAGATGCTCTTTGACGATGGATCTGTCGCCGCCCGGCGCGGTGAGATCACCGGTCACGGTCAATGCCTGCGACCCGGCCGGTGGCATCCCACCGCGATCCGCACACGGGCGGGGGCGGCCCGCCGACGGCGGGCTCCGCCCTCCCGGTGGTGACCGGCCGTGCTGCTCGCGGTGGACACCTTCGACCGTCGTCACCTGGAGAAGCGTCCTCGACATGACGACGCTCCATGAGCACGTGCCCGCCCGGTTTCGCGTGTCGGCGGCTGCTGGGGCCGGGCGGGCACGTCTGCGGGGGACCTGCGCCTCGGCTCGCGTGGCGGCGGATCCACCGTGGATCTGGGGTAACCTTGGGCATGGTTGTGTCAGGACACCTGGCACGGGCGTTTCGCATTTTCCCGCTAGGTGTCGTACACTCCTTAGTCGGCTCACTATGGCCATCCTGTGTTGGCGGTCTCGCAGACCGCCGCTCTCATCCGATACAGGTGGTCGCGGCTGCTTAGTGACCGATACCTCAGACGACCGATCAGTGAAACGCGAGGGACATGGCCAAGAAAGACGGCGCCATCGAGATCGAGGGCACTGTGGTTGAGTCGCTCCCGAACGCGATGTTCAGGGTGCAACTCGACAACGGCCATAAGGTCCTGGCCCACATCAGCGGACGGATGCGGATGCACTACATCCGGATCCTGCCCGACGACCGGGTAGTCGTAGAACTGAGCCCTTACGACCTGAGTCGTGGGCGGATCGTCTACCGATACAAGTAAAACGTCTGAGGATCACGAAGGACTATGAAGGTTAAGCCGAGCGTCAAGAAGATCTGCGACAAGTGCAAGGTGATCCGCCGGCACGGTCGCGTCATGGTGATCTGCGACAACCTGCGCCACAAGCAGCGCCAGGGCTAGTCGCGAAGGCTTCTCCGAGTCCGCCCCTTGATCGGGTGCGGGCTCGACGCATGAGAAGCCTGAGTCAGTAAGCGCGTTTCACACCCACGCGAGTGGGACACCCCCGGTCGGAGGCCGGGGCCCTCACCCCGGGCATGGGGAGGGGAGTGAGGCGCAAGACCTCCGCCACAGTGAAGGAGAATGCCCGACCATGGCTCGCCTGGTTGGCGTCGACCTCCCCCGCGAGAAGCGGCTGGAGATCGCTCTCACCTACATCTACGGAATCGGCCGCACCCGCGCCCTGGAGATCCTCCAGGCCACCGGCGTCAGCGGCGACCTGCGTGTGCACCAGCTCACCGACGCTGAGCTCGTCCCGATGCGTGACTACATCGAGGCGAACTTCAAGATCGAGGGTGACCTGCGCCGCGAGGTCCAGGCCGACATCCGCCGCAAGATCGAAATCGGCTGCTACCAGGGCATCCGTCACCGCAAGGGTCTGCCCGTCCACGGCCAGCGCACCCAGACCAACGCGCGCACCCGTAAGGGCAAGAAGAAGACCGTCGCCGGTAAGAAGAAGCCCGGTAAGAAGTAGTCCGCGCAGCTGTCGGACCGAAGACCTCAGGAGTGAAGGCAAGGAATGCCTCCTAAGAGCCGCCAGGGTGCGCCGAAGAAGGTGCGCCGCAAGGAAAAGAAGAACGTCGCTCACGGCCACGCGCACATCAAGAGCACGTTCAACAACACGATCGTTTCGATCACCGACCCGAACGGGAACGTGATCTCCTGGGCCAGCGCCGGCCACGTGGGTTTCAAGGGCTCCCGTAAGTCCACCCCGTTCGCCGCTCAGATGGCCGCGGAGAACGCCGCTCGCCGCGCCATGGAGCACGGCATGCGCAAGGTCGACGTCTTCGTCAAGGGCCCCGGCTCCGGCCGTGAGACCGCGATCCGTTCGCTGCAGGCGACCGGCCTCGAGGTCGGCTCGATCCAGGACGTGACCCCGGTTCCGCACAACGGCTGCCGTCCGCCGAAGCGCCGCCGCGTCTGACACCCAGGAGATAGAGAGAAATGGCTCGTTACACGGGTGCGGACTGCAAGCTCTGCCGTCGCGAGAAGACCAAGCTCTTCCTCAAGGGCAGCAAGTGCGAGTCCGCGAAGTGCCCCATCGAGATCCGTCCTTACCCGCCGGGTGAGCACGGTCGCGGCCGTCCCAAGGAGTCTGAGTACCAGCTCCAGCTTCGTGAGAAGCAGAAGACCCGCCGCATCTACGGCGTCCTCGAGAAGCAGTTCCGCAACTACTACGAGGAAGCCAACAAGAAGGGCGGCAAGACCGGCGAGAACCTTCTCCAGATCCTGGAGAGCCGTCTCGACAACGTGGTCTACCGCGCTGGTTTCGCCCAGTCGCGCGACGCCGCTCGCCAGCAGGTCCGTCACGGCCACATCCTGGTGAACGGCAAGAAGGTCGACATCCCGTCGTACCGCGTCCGCGAGCACGACATCGTCGAGGTCCGCGAGAAGGCCGTCAACCTGATGCCGTACGAGGTCGCCAAGGCGACCGCGGGCGACAGGACGGTCCCGGCGTGGCTCGGCGTCGTGCCGGAGAAGCTCCGCGTCCTGGTTCACCAGCTGCCGGTTCGCCAGCAGATCGACACCCAGGTCCAGGAGCAGCTGATCGTCGAGCTCTACTCCAAGTAGGCCGTACGGGCGGCGTGCCCCTCGCGGGCGCGCCGCCACTGCTCGCTTCGGCGGGCGTCTTCCCTCGTGGATGGGATTCCCTGTCCGCGAGGGTCAAATGGGGTACGGCATGCCGTACCCCATTTAGGCTGTTCATCGGAGTGGTGTCATATAGCGGGCGCCACACGACAAGGGGAGATCCCGAAACATGCTGATCGCTCAGCGTCCGACTCTTCTCGAAGAGTCGATCGACGAGACCCGGTCCAAGTTCGTCATCGAGCCGCTGGAGCCGGGCTTCGGCTACACCATCGGCAACTCGCTGCGCCGCACGCTGCTGTCGTCCATCCCGGGCGCGGCCGTGACGAGCATCCGCATCGAGGGCGTCCTGCACGAGTTCTCGACCGTTCCCGGTGTGAAGGAAGACGTCACCGACATCATCCTCAACCTCAAGGAACTGGTCGTCTCCTCGGAGCACGACGAGCCCGTCGTGATGTACCTGCGCAAGCAGGGCCCCGGCGAGGTCACCGCCGCCGACATCGCGCCGCCGGCCGGTGTCGAGGTGCACAACCCCGACCTGCGCATCGCCACGCTGAACGGCAAGGCGAAGCTGGAGATGGAGCTGACCGTCGAGCGCGGCCGCGGCTACGTCTCCGCCGCGCAGAACAAGCAGCCGGGCCAGGAGATCGGTCGCATCCCGATCGACTCCATCTACTCCCCGGTGCTCAAGGTCACCTACAAGGTCGAGGCCACCCGTGTCGAGCAGCGCACCGACTTCGACCGGCTGATCCTCGACGTCGAGACCAAGGCCGCGATGAAGCCCCGCGACGCGGTGGCCTCCGCGGGCAAGACCCTCGTCGAGCTGTTCGGCCTGGCCCGCGAGCTCAACGTCGAGGCCGAGGGCATCGACATCGGCCCGTCGCCGACGGACGCGGCGCTCGCCGCCGACCTGGCGCTGCCGATCGAGGAGCTCAACCTCACGGTCCGCTCCTACAACTGCCTCAAGCGCGAGGGCATCCACACCGTGGGTGAGCTCGTGGCCCGCAGCGAGCAGGACCTGCTCGACATCAGGAACTTCGGCGCCAAGTCGATCGAAGAGGTCAAGCAGAAGCTGCACGAGATGTCGCTGGCGCTCAAGGACTCCCCGCCCGGGTTCGACCCGAGCGCGGTGGCCGGCGGCGGCTACGACGACGACGACAGCGCGTACGTCGAGACCGAGCAGTACTAGCAGGCCCAGGGCGAGGGACCAGGTCCCTCGCCCGAACCGCGGGGGCGCCGCCCCCGCGGCCCCGGCGATCCGGGCTCCTGGAAGCGGGAGCTCCGGATGGGGCGGGAGTCTGGACGACCAGACGTCGCCACGGCCGGGGACCATGCGGCCCGGAACCTTCCGGGCCGGCGCAGCTGGATATCGCGGGCCTCCTGCGGGAGGCCTGGCGGCTCGACTCCGGTACCTGACACGGCCGGGGCGGGTTCACTCTCAAGGAGAACGCAATGCCCAAGCCCACCAAGGGTGCACGTCTTGGCGGCAGCCCGGCTCACGAGCGGCTGATCCTGGCGAACCTCGCCACGGACCTGTTCCGCCACGGCCGCATCACCACCACCGTGGCCAAGGCCAAGCGCGTCCGCCCGCTGGCGGAGCGCCTCATCACCAAGGCCAAGAAGGGCGACATCCACAACCGTCGCCAGGTGCTGACCGTCGTCAAGGACAAGGGCGTCGTCCACCACCTCTTCACCGAGATCGCGACGACTTTCGCCGAGCGTCCCGGTGGCTACACCCGCATCACCAAGATCGGCAACCGTAAGGGCGACAACGCGCCCATGGCGGTCATCGAACTGGTGGGCGAGGCGCTGAACCAGGTCGCCACCCGCCGCACGGCTCCGGCCGCCGCCGCCCCGGCCGCCGAGGCCGTGGAGGAGACCACCGAGGCCGTCGCGGAGGCCGCCGAGGAGAGCACCGAGGCCAAGGCCGAGGAGAGCGCCGAGGCTCCGGCCGACGAGGCGAAGAAGGACGAGGCCTGATCTTTCAGGCTCACGGGCCCGGCACCCTTCGGGGTGCCGGGCCTTCCCCGTTTCACGCAGGAGGATGATCGTGGTTCGGCTCCGCCTCGACCTCGGCTACGACGGCACCGGCTTCTCCGGCTGGGCCCGCCAGCCGGGACGGCGCACGGTGCAGGGCGAGCTCGAGGACGCGCTCTGCAAGATCCTCAGACTGGGCGAGGTCGCGCTCACCGTGGCCGGCCGTACGGACGCCGGCGTCCACGCGCGCGGCCAGGTCGCCCACGTCGACCTGCCCGTGGCGGCGCTCGGGGAACTGGAGCGCAACCGCCGCAAGGGCGAGCCCGTCGTCGAGGAGAGCGTCGATGAGCGGCTCTCCACGCTCCTGCGGCGGCTTGCCGGGGTCCTGCCGCCGGATGTGCGGGTTCATCGCGTCAGCGTGGCTCCTGAGGGCTTCGACGCGCGTTTCTCCGCGCTTTCCCGGCGTTACGTCTACCGCGTGCACGACGCGCCCGGCGGCGGCGACCCGCTGCGCCGCGACGAGATCGTCTGGCACGCGCGTCCGCTCGACCTCGACGCGATGAAGGCCGGGGCCGCGCAACTGCTCGGCGAGCACGACTTCGCCGCCTTCTGCAAGAAGCGGGAAGGCGCCACCACGATCAGGGAACTGCAGCGGCTCGACTGGGTGCGCACGGAGTCCGGCGTGCTCGAGGCGACCGTCGTGGCCGACGCGTTCTGCCACTCGATGGTCAGGGCCCTCGTCGGGTGCCTGCTGGCTGTGGGAGACGGCAGGCGACCCGTGGAGTGGCCGTCGAGGGTGCTGGCGGGAGCCGTACGGGACTCGGGGGTGCACGTCGCGCCCGCCCACGGTCTGTGCCTCGAAGAGGTCAGCTACCCGCCGGACGAGGAACTGGCCGCCAGGGCGGCCGCCACCCGCAGGGTCCGCACGCTCGCCGGGTGACGCGGTGCTCGCCGGGTGATGCCGTGCTTGCCGGGTGATGCCGTGTTCGCCGGGTGATGCCGTGCTTGCCGGGTGACGCGGCGCTTGCCGGGTGATGCCGCGTGTCGGGCTGGTGCCGTCCGGGTTGTGGCTGTGCCGCCGCCCCTGAACCGGCGACGGCGGCCCGCCTCACGCGCGCGTCACTCGGTGATCCTGCGTTCCAGCACCAGCGAGGTGTGGTCGCGGAAGGCGCCGCTGACGTCGCCCAGGCTCTTCTCCTTGGCGGTCGGGGTGTGGCCGTCGGCGAACGTCGCGTAGCTGAAGACGATGTAGCGACCCCACAGCAGCCCCGCCGCGTACCCGCCCGCGATGTGGACCCGGTCGGCGCCGCTGGACGCCGCGCCGGGCAGCGGCTTGAACCACAGGTTCTTGTCGAGGTCCTTCGCCTGGTCGGCCGAGACGGCCGCCTCCTTGGTCGGCAGGACGGCGATGCCGGTGGTGACGGCGTAGCGCTTCTTGTCGTCGACGTAGGTCGCCCTCAGCACGCGGCTGCACTTCTGGTCGCGCAGCGCCGTGGCGAACGGCCCCGCGGCCGCCTTCTGGCAGTCGTCGGACAGGTCGACCTTGACCCGCGTGTAGACGCGACCGCCGAGGTCGACCTTCTGGTCGGGGAACGCCTCGTTGATCGACATCTTCTCGGGGTCGGTGCCCTCGGAGTTGAGCAGCGAGCTGGCCAGCGGGTCGTCGCCCGCGGACGGCCTGGCGCTGGGGGCGGCGGAGGCGCTGTCGGCCGGCTGTGCCGTGCTCATCGAGCGGTAGGCGAAGAAGCCGCCGGTGGCGACCCCGGCCACGATGAGCACACCGAGCGTCGCCATCAGCGCGATCTTGCCCTTGCCCGGCTCGGTGGAGGGCGGCTCGGGCGCGGGCGCGACGCCGCCCTGCGGCATCGGCGCGAACGGATCGAAGGACGCCACCGGCGCGCCGTGCGGCGGCGTCGGCAGGTCCGCGACGCTCGACCCGTCCGGTACGGCGGGCGGCGTGGCCGAGCCGTCGCCGGTCGGGGCGGGCAGCGCGGGAAGGCCGGCTGGGGGCTGGGTCGGGGGCAGCGGGATGGCTCCGAAGGTCGGCGATGGGTCGTCGTGCGGGGCGTCGCCCGCCGCCGTGCCGTTGGCGTGCGGGGCCGTTCCGTCGGTGCCCGACGCCTGCGGATCGGATCGGCCTGCGATGGGCGTGCCGGAGGAGGCGTCCGCGGTGGAGGCCTCCGAGCCGGGCCCGGCTGCGTTGGGTCCGTGTGCGTCGGGTCCGGCTGCGTTGGCTCCCTGTGCGTCGGGTCCGGCTGCGTTGGATCCGTGTGCGTCGGGTCCGGCCGCGTCGGGTCCGGATGTGTCGGTTGCGCCTGAGATCGGCTCGGCTGTGTCGGGTGCGGCCGTGGCGGGCCCGGCTGTGCTGGGTGAGCCCGGGTCTGGTGTGCCTCCGGTGGGTGTGCCGGAGTGGGGCGGGTCCGCGCTGAGAGCGTCTCCGGCGACGGGGTCGCTCGCCGGAGAGGTGCCGGACCGGCCGCCGGCATCGGTCGCCGGCGGGACGGAGGAGTGGTGGCCGGGGGCGTGCTCCGACGAGGTGGGACGGTGGCCCGGAGCGGTCGCCGATGGGTCGTCGTCGAGAACGTCGTCGAGCACGTCGGCGGGAGGCTCGGTGCCCCTGGAACGTCCCCAGGTGGAGCTGTCGAACGGGAGGTCAGGGACGCGGTCGCCGGCGCCGTCGGCGGCAGGCTGGTGCGGCGGCCAGACGGGGACGTCGCCGGGCTCGGCGCTGTGCGCGAACGAGACCGTCATCCCGGGGTCGGTGTTGTCGCCGGCGGCCGTCGCGTGACCTCCGTCGAAGGCCGTGGGGGCCGTCGTGCCGTAACCGCCGGGAGAGTTGGTGGCGGCCGTCGTGCCGTGACCCTCGAGGGAGTTGGTGGCGGCCGTCGTGCCGTGACCCACGGGGGAGTTGGTGGCGGCCGTCGTGCCGTGACCCACGGGGGAGTCGGTGGCCGGTGTCGCGCCGTAACCGCCGGGGGAGTCGGTGGGGGCCGTCGTGTCGTCGCCGTCGGTGAGGCCTGTCGTGCCGTGACCTCTGTCGGTGGCTGCCGGGTCCGGCGTGCCGGGGTCGGAGGTGGCTGTGGCCGTCGCGTCGTCCGTGTCGGCGGAAGCCGGGTTCGTGGCGCCGGGGTCGGTGTCGGAGGGGTGCGAGGCCGTCCGGTCCGGGCCGGTATTGGGGGCGAACGGGACCGTCGGGCCGGAGCCGACGGTGTTGCCGTCCTGGAAGCCTTCGTGGTCGCCGATGGGTTCGCCGGTCGCGGCGGGCCACGGTGGCATGCCCGCGACGTCGGCAGTGGCCGACGGCCAGACCTTCATGCCCGCGGCGGCCGCGGTGAAGGCCTGCGGGGGCTGCCAGGTGGATGCGGCCTGATCGGGCTGGATGTACCAGGCCTCGGGTGACGGCGTCCACGGCTCGCCCTGCGGTGCGTGGGGGAGCTGCGCCCCAGTGGTCCCGGGGGCCCCGAGTGTCCCAGGGGCCCCGAATGTCCCGGGGGTGGGCTGCCCGCCGTGCGGGGGTGCCCACGGGGTCTGCGCCTGCCCGGCGGGCGGCGCCCAGGGGGCGTGCGGGGTGCCGGAGTTGGGGGTCTGCGGGATGCCGGGGTTGGGGGCTTGCGGGGTGCCGAGGTTGGGGGCTTGCGGGATGCCGGGGTTGGGGGGCTGTGCGGAGCCGGGGTTGTCGGCCTGCCAGCCGGTGGGCGCGGGTGGCTGGGGGGCGCCGGGCAGCGGGGTGTACGGGGCTCCGGGTACCGGGGGAAGGGGGGCGCCTGAGGGTGGCTGGGCGGCGCCCGGAGGTGCCCAGGCGGCATGCTGCGGGACGCCGGGGTGCGCGGTGGGCGCGGCCCCGGTTCCGGCGTGTGGCCCGGCAACGGGCTGAGGCCCGGAGGGTGATGGGGTGGCGGGCCGGGGGCCGGCGTGCGGGTCCTGCGCGCCTGGCTCGGGGTCGGCGAACCAGTCGTAGGGCTGGGCGTCGTCGGCCTGCGACCACGGCTGGGCGGCCGTCCAGGTCTCGGCGGGCACGCTGGGGGACGCGGACAGCGGCCGGTTGTCGGGCCTGCGGTGCTCGACCGTCGCGTCCTCGACGCCGTCGGTCCGGCCTGTGTCGTTGCCGCCGTCGCTCCGGCCGGCGCCGTCGCCGCCGTCGGGGTGTCCCGCGCCCTCGGCGCCGGCGGGCCGTCCCGCCTGCTCGACGCCGGTGGGCCGGTCTGTGTCCTTCGCGTGGACGGGGCGTCCCGCGCTTCCTGCGGGGTCAAGGGGCCGTCCCGCGTCCTCACCGGCAGACGGGCGCGCGGCCGCGGCGGCGGGCTCGGGCGACCACGGGCCACCCGCGTCGGGAGTCGCCGCGCCAGCCGACCAGGGGCCGTTCGCGTCGGGGGTCGCCAGCTCAGGAGACCACGAGCCGTTCGCGTCGGGAGTCGCCGCGCCAGCCGTCCACGGGCCGTTCGCTTCGGGGGTCGCCGGGGCGGATGGCCAGGGGCCACCGGCGCCGGGCGGTGCGTGTTCGGGGGACCAGGAGGTTCCGGCCGGTGCGGACGTGGACTCGGGTGCCCACGGGCTTCCCGCGTCCGGTGTCACCGGAGGCTCGGCCGTCCAGGGGGATCCCGCGTGCGGGCCGGCCGCGGCCTCCGGGGTCGTCCACGGTCCGTCGGCGCCGCGTGAGGCGGCCGGTCCGGCGGGCCAGGGGCCGGAGGCGTCCGAAGACGGGGTGGGTCCGGTGGCCCACGGGGTGTCCGGGGATGCGGCGGGTCCGGAGGTCTGCGGAGCGTTCGACGACGCGGCCGGTCCGGCGGTCCACGGGCCGGAGGCGTCGGAGGACGGGGTGGGTCCGGTGGCCCACGGGGCGTCGGGGGAAGCGAGGCCGGGGGGCGCCGAGGGTGCCGGGGGGCCGGAGGTCCATGGGGTGTCGGTGGGTCCGGTGGGTCCGGAGGTCCAGGGCCCGGGAGTGCCGGAGGAAGCGTGAGGACCGGAGGCCCACGGTGCCGGGGCGTCCGGTGATGTCGCGGGCTCCGGTGGTGCCCACGGGCCGGTGGCGGCGGGGGCGTGACCCCCGTCGGCGGCCATGCCGGACTCGGTGACCGGCAGCCCGGGCGGCGGTCCCTGGTAGACGGGGATCGGCTGGGCCGGTGCCGTACCGGAGCCGGTCACCTGACCGGCGGCGTACGGCGGACCCGCCAGCGCGTCTCCGTGCGCCGCGTCGGCGAAGGCCGATCCGTGCGCCGCGTCGGGGGCGCCTTCCTGGAAGGCTGATGGAGCCGGCACCGTCGGCCTGCCGAAACTCGGCGGTGGCGTCGCCGGTGCGGCTGAGCCGTCCGTCTGGCGCTCGTGCTCAGACCCAGATTCCTGGCCACGCATAGGGGGAGCCTAACCATAGTCAGGAGATCGCCATGCCCGTATGGGTGTTCTCGGACGGATCGGTCGGGCGGTTTGTCCCCTTTTGGTGGCGACTGAGTGGTCTCAGCCCCCGCGGCGGCCGGTGAGCGAACGTGAGTCGAGTGCCGGGTACACGGAGGCGTTGGTCACGTCGTCGCCCGCCTGCGCCAGTTGCTTGCTGCCCTTCTTGTCGGGCTTGTGGCCGTCCTTGAACTGGACGTAGAGCATGATCGCATAGTGGCCGTGCGTGGCCACGTGGACGCTGGCCTCGCCCGCGCCGACGAACTTGGTGATCTCGTCCTTGCCCGCCAGCGGCTTCACGAACTGCTTGCTCTCGCCCTTGGTGCGCACCGAGGCGGCCACCTTCGCCGACGCCTTGCCGTTCAGCAGGTTGGCGACGCCGACGGTGCCGATGATCTTCCCGGACTTGTCCTTGAAGGTCGCCCGGATGAGCTGCGAGCACTTGCCGGACTTGAGTGCCTTGTCGAGCTTGTCGCCCTCGGTGGCGTCGGCGCACTTCTTGTCGGTCTTGAGAATCGTCACGGTGTAGGAGCGGCCGTCGACCGTGAACTTCTTCTTGGGGAAGAGCTCCTTCTGCGTGAGCGTGTCGGGGTCGCTCTCGCGGGCGGCGGCGAAGCCGTACTTGTCGGCGGGTGCGACGGGCTGGTCGGCGGGCGGCGCGCTCACGCGGCCCGCCGGGTCGGCCGTCGGGTCGGGACCTTCGGTGTTCCACATCACCACGAGACCGGCCACGAGCGCCCCGAGGACGAGCAGGCCGCCGAGGGCGAACCAGAGCGGGGTGTACGAGCGGGGGCCCTCGTCGTAGGGGCTCCACATCGCTTTGCGCTGCGGTGCGGGGGCTTCGTCGGTCTTCTTGGTGGAACCCATACGCCGAGATTAGCCGGGGTTTACCTGCGGGGAGGTCACGAAAACCCGAAGTCCTGGGTCCACCACGGCCCGCCGGGCCCGGACACGACGCCGACGCCGACCGCGCGGTAGCCGCAATGCAGGAGGTTGCGGCGGTGTGCGGGACTGCCCATCCAGCCGCGCACGGCCTCCTCGGCCGAGGAGTAGCCGCGGCCGATGTTCTCGGCGGCCCCGTCGCGGTAGCCGGCCCGCTCCATGCGCCGCCACGGCGAGGAGCCGTCGGGGGAGTCGTGGGCGAACCTGCCCGACTCGGCCATCTCCAGCGAGTGGGCGCGCGCCGAACTGGTCAGCCGCCGGTCGACGCGCAGCGGGGCGCAGCCCTTGCGGACGCGTTCGGCGTTGGTCAGCCTGACGACCTGGGCGGCCAGGGCGGGGGAGACCTCCAGCAGCGGCGCGCCCAGGACGGTGGTGGGGTCGCCGGGCACCTCTCCCTGCACCACTCCCGGCTCCACCGTCCCCGTCGGCTTCCTGCGCGCCTGCACGGTGGGCCGCGGCGTGGAGGTGGTCTTCACCGTACGGCGGGCGCGGCTCTCCACGTTCGAGCGCGGCTTCCTCGGCGACCCCGAGGCCGACGGGGTGGGGGCGGCGGCGGACGGCGGTGCGGTGTTGTTGAGGTAGACCTGGTCGGAGGCGTCGAGGCGGTTGACCGAGAGCCTGCCGATGAGCACGCCAGCGAACAGGACGGCCAGCAGGCAGGCCAGCAGGCCCAGGAGGTTCCGGCGCCGTGATCTCGGCTGGGGATGCCGGGTGTGAGGGGTCTGCCACATACCGCAGTCAACGATAGGGACGCCAGATATTGCCGGAGAAGGGCTTACAGGGAACCGAAACACAACCGTGCCGCAGGTAAGCTGTGCCGCGGTGTCTCCGCTCGTTTTGACCCGTGTCCGCGAGTGGCGGTACCCTAAGCGTTCGTTGTATGCGAGTCGGTCCGTCTGTGACCGATGCGCGGCGCGTCCGGCGTCATCTCCCATCTGCTGGAGACGGAAGGTCCGGGCTGTCGTGCGCCCGCACCGACCGACCATAGAGCTGTCGCATCCGACAGCGCCGAAGACGCGATTAAAGAAGGCTACGACCGTGCGCACGTACACACCGAAGCCCGCCGACATCCAGCGTCAGTGGTACGTCATCGACGCCACTGACGTGGTGCTGGGCCGGCTGGCCAGCCACGTCGCGAACCTGCTCCGCGGTAAGCACAAGCCGATCTTCGCCAACCACGTCGACACCGGTGACTTCGTCATCGTCATCAACGCCGACAAGGTTTCGCTGAGCGGCAACAAGCTCGAGCAGAAGAAGGCCTACCGCCACTCGGGCTACCCGGGCGGTCTGCGTTCCGTGACCTACGGCGAGCTGATGGAGAAGCGGCCCGACCGCGCCGTCGAGAAGGCCGTCAAGGGCATGCTCCCGAAGAACGCCCTCGGCCGGAAGATGGCCAAGAAGCTGAAGGTCTACGCCGGGTCCGACCACCCGCACCAGGCCCAGCAGCCCGTGCCGTTCGAGATCACCCAGATCGCCCAGTAGTAGTTCGAAAGATTTGAGGAGAACCGTGGCTGAGCCCACCGGTGTCGAGACGGCCGTCGAGGTCGAGCTGGAGGACTACTCCGGCGAGGACTTCCCGTCCGAGTACACCACCGAGTCCGCTGCCGGCGCCGATGCTCCCGTGCGCAAGCCCGTCACCACGGGCAACTCGTACGGCACCGGCCGGCGCAAGGAGGCGATCGCCCGCGTGCGCATCGTCCCCGGTACCGGCAAGTGGACGATCAACGGTCGTTCGCTTGACACCTACTTCCCCAACAAGGTCCACCAGCAGATCGTCAACGAGCCCTTCGTGGTGCTCGGTGCCGAGGAGGCCTTCGACGTCATCGCCCGCATCGACGGCGGCGGCGTGACCGGCCAGGCCGGTGCCCTCCGCATGGGCCTGTCCCGCGCGCTGGCGATCCTCGACGTCGAGAACAACCGCCCGCCGCTGAAGAAGGCCGGCTTCCTGACCCGTGACGCCCGCGCCACGGAGCGGAAGAAGTACGGCCTCAAGAAGGCCCGTAAGGCTCCGCAGTACAGCAAGCGCTAAGTTGGGGCGCCTTTTCGGCACCGACGGGATACGTGGGGTCGCGGGTCGCGACCTCACGGCCGAGCTCGCCATGGACCTCTCGGTCGCGGCGGCTCACGTTCTCGGCGATGCAGGCGCTTTCACCGCCACCGGCCACAAGCGGCCGGTGGCGGTCGTCGGCCGGGACCCCCGCGCCTCAGGTGAGTTCCTGGAGGCCGCGGTGGTCGCCGGCCTCGCGTCGTCAGGGGTGGACGTGCTGCGTCTCGGCGTCCTGCCCACTCCTGCCGTCGCTCATCTCACGGCCGCGCTCGGCGCCGACCTCGGCGTCATGCTGTCGGCCTCGCACAATCCGGCCCCCGACAACGGCATCAAGTTCCTGGCCCGCGGCGGCTTCAAGCTGTCCGACACGGTCGAGGACGAGATCGAGCGGCGGCTGGGCGAGCGCTGGGACCGCCCGGTGGGCGCGGGCGTCGGCCGTGTGCGCGAGGCGTACGGCGAGGCCGACCGCTACATCTCCCACCTGCTCGACACGCTCGGCGGGCGGCTCGACGGGCTCAACATCGTCGTCGACTGCGCCAACGGCGCGGCCAGCGTGGTGGCGCCCGAGGCGCTGCTGCGGGCCGGCGCCCAGGTGGAGGCGATCGGCGCCCGTCCCGACGGGCTGAACATCAACGCGGGCTGCGGCTCGACCCACCTCGACAAGCTGCAGCAGGTCGTCGTCTCGCGCGGCGCCGACCTCGGCATCGCCTACGACGGCGACGCCGACCGCTGCCTGGCGGTCGACCACACGGGCGCGGTGGTCGACGGCGACCAGATCATGGCGATCCTGGCGCTGGCGATGCACGAGGAGAACCGGCTGGCGCGCAACACCGTCGTCGCGACCGTGATGTCCAACCTGGGTTTCAAGCTCGCCATGCGCGAGGCGGGCATCGAGGTCGTCCAGACCGCGGTCGGCGACCGCTACGTGCTGGAGGCGATGAAGGCCGACGGCTACACCCTCGGCGGCGAGCAGTCGGGTCACGTGATCCTGCTCGACCACGCGACGACCGGTGACGGTCTGCTGACCTCGCTGCACCTGCTGTCGGTGGTGGCCAGGTCGGGCAGGTCGCTGCGTGACCTCGCCGCGGTGATGACCGCGCTGCCGCAGATCCTGATCAACGTCAAGGACGTCGACAGGAGCAAGGCGGCCTCGCCGGAGCTGTCGGAGGCGGTGGCGGCGGCCGAGGCGGAACTCGGCGAGACGGGGCGCGTCCTCATCAGGCCGAGCGGCACCGAGCCGATGATCAGGGTGATGGTCGAGGCCTCGTCGGAGGAGCAGGCCAGCAGGGTCGCGGGCCGGCTGGCCGACGTGGTCCGCAGCGCCTGCGTCTGACGGCGTTTCTCCCAGGGGGGTACGGCACGCGCGTGCCGTACCCCCCTTGGTGTTGCGGGACGGTCTCTTACTCGTCGCCGGTCAGGGAGAAGGAGCGCAGCCGCTGGCCCGCCCACACGACCGCGGCGACCGTCACCACGATCAGCGCCGGGATGGCGAAGCCGGGCTTCACGTCCGCCGTCAGGAACGGCGAGGAGCTGATCTGGTCGGCGATCGACTTGGCCCACTGCTGGACCGAGAACTGCCTGACCCCTGACACCAGGTTGCCGATCAGGCCCTCCCACACCAGCGCGTAGATGATCCCGATGGTGACGGCGTGTTTGGTGATGACTCCGAGCAGCAGGAACACCGCCGCGTAGGCGATGCCGCCGCACAGCGCTCCCACCGTGAAGCCGCCGGCGACCCCCGACTCGGTGCCCACCAGCAGCCAGGCCGACACGAAGGTGGGCACCGCGGCGAACAGGGCCAGCAGCGAGGCGGCCACGGCGAACTTGGTCTGGATGATGACGGGCCGCGAGATCGGCTTGGACAGCAGGTGCAGGACGGTGCCGTCGTCGATCTCCGGCGCGATCACGCCGGTGCCGGCGATCAGGCCGAGCAGCGGCAGCATGGTCCCGATGGCGAAGCTCTGCATGAGCGCGACCGCCGACCGCTCGTCCGCGCTGCCGACCATCCGCAGCAGCAGCGCCATGCCGACCAGGGCCAGGGGAAGCAGGACGAGCAGCAGGATGCGGCGGCGGCCGAGGACCGCGCGGTAGGTGATGCCCGCTACGACGCCGTTCACTAGGAACTCCTTGTGATCAGGTAGGCGAAGACGCTCTCCAGGTCCTCGTCGGCGGGGGAGACCTGGTGGAGGTGGACGCCCTCGTGCTGGGCGACGCGCGGCAGCAGCCAGGTGAAGCGGCGGAACTCGGCCGCCTGCACCTCGAGGCCGTTGGGGGTGAGCGTCACGCCCGCCGCCGACCTGTCCGCGATGAGCGCGGCGGCCAGCTTCCTGTCGTCGCTCGAGCGGATCCTGAACAGGTGCGGCCGGTCGGTCATCAGGCGGCGGATCTGGCGGAAGTCTCCCGAGGCGGCGTGCCGTCCGGCGACGACGACCTCGATGTGCTGGGCGACCCGCTCGACCTCCTCCAGGATGTGCGAGCTGAACAGGATCGTCCGGCCCTCGGTGCCCATGGCGGTGATGAGGTCCATCAGCTGGAGGCGCTGGCGCGGGTCCATGCCGTTGAACGGTTCGTCGAGCAGCAGCACCTGCGGCTGGTGGACGAGGGCGGCGGCGACCTTGACGCGCTGCTTCATGCCCTTG
Source organism: Nonomuraea sp. NPDC004354 (assembly GCF_053602555.1). Classification (NCBI taxonomy): domain Bacteria; kingdom Bacillati; phylum Actinomycetota; class Actinomycetes; order Streptosporangiales; family Streptosporangiaceae; genus Nonomuraea; species Nonomuraea sp. NPDC004354. Next base: position 40,090 of record NZ_JBSGDV010000013.1, read on the forward strand.
GAGTAGGTCTCGACGCGGCGGTCCTTGGCCGCCTCCATCTCGACCATGGCCAGGGCCTTGGTGGCGGCGTCCTCGGGCGAGGGCAGCCCGTGCAGCTTGGCCGCCGACAGCACGAACTGCCAGCCGGTGAGGAAGCCGTAGATCCCCTCACGCTCGGGCACCAGGCCGATGTGGCGGTAGATGTGGTGGTTCTTCCAGGTGGTGGCGCCGTCGACGGTCACCGTGCCGCTCGACGGCGCCAGGAAGCCGGCCATCATGTGCAGGAGCGTGGACTTGCCCGCGCCGTTCGGACCGAGCAGGCCCGTGACGCCGGGGCCGATGGTCATGGTGACGTCGTTGACGGCCACCACGTTGCCGTACCAACGCGAGACCTGGGCGAGCTCGATCTTCACCGGGAGGCCGCCTTCCGGTAGCGGAGGATGAACGCCGCCAGGCTCAGCGCGATGAGCGCGACGACCACGAGGGCGGCCAGGGCGCCGGGCGGGTAGGTGTAGCCGTTGGCGGGCGTGGTGCCGAACAGCCACGACTGCACCGCGTCGACGAGGAAGAACGGGTTGATCAGCCACGACAGCTCGGCCAGGCTGGTACGGCCCAGCCCCTCGAAGGCCGCGAAGAGCGCGCCCTGCACGGCCGCGGCCAGCAGGTACACCGCGATGACGGAGGCGACGCCCAGGCCGCGGCGCGGCGTGAAGGAGGCGAGCACCAGGCCGAACGTGGACAGCAGCAGCGCCAGCAGCAGCGCCGTGACCACGGCCCCGATGTACTCCTTGGTGTGCGGCGGCCCCGGCGGGTCGACGAGCAGCTCGCCGGCGAACATCACCGTCAGCGGGACGGCGACCAGCGCGAACACCGCGGCGGTCATCGCCGCCACCTTGGCCGCGACGTAGTCGGAGGAGGAGATGGGCCGCGACAGGTACAGCGGCAGCACCTTGTACCGCAGGTCGGGCGCGGTGATCGTGGGCGACTGCGCGGCCAGGAAGATGGCGATGACCGGCTGCATCATGATGGCGTAGTTGGTGTAGCCGATGTCGACGCGGCCGGTCAGCGCCATCAGCGCGATGGAGACCACCGGCAGCACCATCATGGCTCCGGCCAGCAGGAACGGCATGAGCTTGCTGCGCGCCCTGCGCCCGAGCCCGAAGAGGCTGCGCAGGTTCTGGACGATCAGCGCGCGTACGGCGTGGGCCCGGCCGAGCCGTACGCCGTCGTAGTGGCGGTAGCCGATGTCGTAGATCTCAGACACGGAACACGTCCTCGATTCGCTGCCTGCCCTGTTCGAGCCGGATGAGGCACAGGTCGAGCTCGCACACCGCGTCGCGGACGGCGTCGTAGGTCTCGGGGCCGCTGACGTCGACCAGCAGGCCGCGGCCGTGCGGGGCGGCGGAGTGGCCGAGCTCGGCCAGCCTGGCCGCCAGCGGCTCGGCGCCCTCCTCGACCTCGACGGTGAGGGTCTGGGTGGCCTGGGTGAAGTCGGTGATGGCGCTGGAGCGCAGCAGCCGCCCGCCGTCGATGACGATGACGTGGTCGCAGACACGTTCGAGCTCGCCGAGCAGGTGGGAGGTGACCAGGACGCTGATGCCGAACTCGGTGCCGATCCGCCTGATCAGCGTGAGCATCTCGTCGCGGCCCCGCGGGTCGAGCCCGTTGGTCGGCTCGTCCAGGAACACCACCTTGGGGTCGTGGACGAGCGCCTGGGCGAGCTTGACGCGCTGCTTCATGCCGGTGGAGTAGCCGCCGATGGCGCGGTAGCGCTCCTCGTACAGGCCGACGTGCCGCAGCACGTCGGCGGCGCGCTCGCGGGCGGCGGTGCGCGGGAGCCCGGAGATCTGCGCGAGGTGGACGACCAGCTCGGTGGCGGACACGTCGGGCGGCAGGCAGTCGTGCTCGGGCATGTAGCCGACGAGTGAGCGGATGCGCGGGCCCTGGGTGACCACGTCCAGGCCCAGGACCTCCGCGCGGCCGGCCGTGGGCGGCAGCAGGCCGAGCAGGATCTTGATCAGCGTCGACTTGCCCGCCCCGTTGGCGCCCACCAGGCCCGTGACGCCGGCTCCGACCGTGATGGACAACTGGTCCAGCGCGGTCACCGTCGGGAAGCGTTCGGTCAGCCCCTCGGTCGCGAGGATGTGCATGATCCGGACCCTACCCGGGCAGACCCTCCGACGGCCTCGTCCCCGTGGACGAACCGAGTCTCATCCCCTGGGGCCAGATGCGGCGCTGGACGTATAGCACCGCTGTGCCGGAGACCACCATGCCCGCGATGTTGACGCCGAGTTGCAGCGCGGACCCGCCGAGCTCGCTCCAGTTGCCGAGGGCCACGGCGACGGCCGCGTAGCCGGCCGCCGGGATGGTGGTGACGGAGATGAAGACGCCCACCAGCGCCGACGACTTGCCCGCGGTGACCGACAGCACGCCTGCCGCGCCCGCCAGCAGGGCGACGATGAACGACCAGCGGTCGGGTTTGACGATGAACTGGACTTCCTCGTGGCCGGTGTTGAGGGCCTGCGCGTCGATCCAGCCGAGGCCGCGCGCGACCAGGGCGCAGGCCATGGTGATGGCGATCGCGATGCCGAAGCCGACGGCCAGCGTGGCCAGGGCCCTGCCCACCAGGTTCCAGCGCCAGGTCAGCAGGCCGAAGCAGATGGCCGCGATCGCGCCGAACTCGGGGCCGAGGACCATCGCGCCGACGATCAGGATGGGGGAGTTGGTGATGACACCGATGCCGGCGAGCATGGTGGCGATCACCATGAAGGCGAGGAAGGCCCAGGTGATCCGCAGGTCCTCGGCGATCCGCTGGGCCAGGGCCGCCCACACCACGGCGTCGTCGCCCTCTCCCGGCGCCTCGGCCTTGGCCTGGTGGGCGACGCGGGAGAGCGCCAGGTCGACCTGCTCGACCGAGATGGAGCCCTCCTGCTCCAGCCAGCCGATCCGGTCGAGGACCTCGTTGGCGGCCTCGCGGGCCACGTCACAGAAGATCAGGTCACCGCGAGGCGTGCGGGCGGTTCCCGGGAGGACGGCGATGTTGGTGACTCCCACACAGCCCTCCAGGGCGTCCAGCACCTCGTCGGTGCGGCCTGGAGGGCTGATGAGTCGCAGATGCAGCACGCGCCCCATTGTCGTCCATCGGATGTTGATAGGGCGTTGACCGGGTTCGGCCAGGCTGCCGGGCATGAGGAACAGTTGTCACGAGGAGGGCGAACCCTGCTGGTTCGCCGACATCGACGATCTCGGGTGTCAGGGCCGGTTCGCGGCCTTCGTGATGGAGCAGGCCGTCAGGTACGGCGCAGCCGTACCCGCGTGATGGAGTGGTCGGGGCCCTTCTTGAGCACCAGGCCCGCGCGGCCCCGGGTGGGCAGGATGTTCTCGACGAGGTTGCGCTCGTTGATGTCGCGCCACACGTTCTTGGCGAACGTGGTGGCCTCCTCCTCCGAGAGCTCCGCGATGTGCCTGAAGTACGACTTCGGGTCCTCGAAGGCGGTACGGCGCAGCTGGTGGAAGCGGTGGACGTACCAGGTGCGGATGTCCTCGACCTTGGCGTCGACGTAGATGGAGAAGTCGAAGTAGTCGTTGACGGCCAGCGCCGCCGGAGGGGCGGGCTGCAGCACGTTCAGCCCCTCGATGATGAGGATGTCGGGCTTCTTCACGGCCTGGGTCACGCCGGGCACGATGTCGTACTCCAGGTGGGAGTACACGGGGGCGTGCGCCTCGTCCGAGCCCGCCTTCACCTCGGCGACGAAGCGCACCAGGGCGCGGCGGTCGTAGCTCTCGGGGAAGCCCTTGCGGTGCATGATCCCGCGCGACTCCAGCACCTCGTTGGGGTAGAGGAAGCTGTCGGTGGTGATCAGCGCGACCTTGGGGTGCTCGGGCCAGCGGGCCAGCAGGGTCCTGAGCAGCCGCGCCGTGGTCGACTTGCCGACCGCGACGCTTCCCGCGATGCCCAGGATGTACGGCACGCGCTGCTCCTGGTTGCCGAGGAACGCGCTCAGCACGCTGCTGCGCTGCTTGGACCCGGTGAAGTGGAGGTTCAGCAACCGGGTCAGGGGGAGGTAGATGTCGGTGACCTCGCTGAGATCGATCGGGTCGTCGACGCCGCGGAGGTCTTCCAGCTCGTCTGCGGTGAGAGTCAAGGGCGTGTTCTTGCGGAGCTCGCTCCACTGCTCCCTGCTCAGGTCCACGTAGCCGTTGTTCACGCTGAAAGCCTATTGACCGGCGAAGCTTGGTCGGTTCGTGGGTGTCGTGATGCGTTGTGCACAGGCTGTGGACGAACACCTGGGATTGCGCGGGCGCCGGACCGGGTAACAGAAGGTGTTCACGCGGCGGAATTGGCGAGATCTGACATAGGGCCCCGCCACGGGCGCGGTTTACGGTGACGGCACCATCGCCAGGGAGGACCGCATGGAACGTCGTCGTTTCCTCGCAGGAGTCGCGGCAGCAGGCGTCGCGGGCCCGTTCACCGGAGTGGCCAGCGCCGGTGTCAACGGCGCCGCCCGCCCGGCGGCCGGGTACGGCCCGCTGAAACCCGTCGCCGACGAGCGGGACGGGCAGGTCAGGCTGCACCTGCCGGAAGGCTTCAGGTACCGGTCGTTCAACGAGGCGGGCGAGCCGTTCAGCGACGGCTCGGTGACACCGTCGCGGCACGACGGGATGGCCGCCTTCAGAGGCCCGAGGGGCACGACGATCCTGGTGCGCAACCACGAGGTCAACGGCCCCGTGGGCGCGTTCGGCGACGTGTCCAGGGCCTACGACCCCGCGGTCGGCGGCGGCACCGCCACCCTTCAGGTGACCAGGTACGGCGAGGTGTTACGCGGCGCGCCCTCCCTCACCGGCACGCAGATGAACTGCTCGGGCGGCCCCATGCCGTGGGGCGCCTGGGTGACCTGCGAGGAGACCGTCAACGGCCCCGACGTGGGCAACGACTTCTCCGGCGGGGACAACACGCGGCTGGAGCAGAAGCACGGCTACATCTTCGAGGTGCCGGTCGACGGCCCGGCCGACGCGCGGCCGATCAGGTCGGCCGGCCGGTTCGCGCACGAGTCGGCGGCCTTCGACCCGCTGAGCGGCGCCGTCTACCTGACCGAGGACAACTTCGGGTTCGCCTCGGGGTTCTACCGGTACCTGCCGCCGCGCAACCCGCTCAGTGCGGGACGGATCCTCGACGGCGGGCGGCTGCAGATGCTCGCCGTCGACGGCGTGCCCAACAAGGACCTGTCGGCCGGACAGCCGCGCGGCGCGTCCTTCGACGTGACGTGGGTGGACATCGACGATCCCGACCCGACGTTCACCGGCAGGCCCCCCAATGACATGGCGATCCAGGCCGTGGGCAGGCAGGGCCGCGACAAGGGGGCGGCGATCTTCTCCCGCCTGGAGGGCGCGATCCACCACCACGGCGTCGTCTACTTCGTCTCCACGCAGGGCGGCGCGACCGCCGCCGGCGACACGCCGCCGTCCGGCTTCGGCAAGGGCAGGGGCCAGGTGTGGGCGTACGAGACGTGGAGCCGGCGGCTCAGGCTCGTCTACGAGTCGCCGGGATCGATGGTGCTCGACCTGCCCGACAACGTCACGACCAGCGCGAGGGGCACGCTCGTGCTGTGCGAGGACGGCGGCGGCGACAACTACCTGCGCGGCCTGACGCGGCGCGGCGAGATCTTCGACTTCTCCCGGCTCGTGCCCGTCCCCGGCGACGCGGGCGCGGAGTTCGCGGGCTCCACGTTCGGCCCCGGCGGCCACACGCTCTACGTGAACGTCCAGTCCGTCAAGGGGCTGTCGTTCGCGATCTGGGGCCCTTGGCACCGGGGAGGCTTCTGAGGCTGGTTACGCTGGGTGAATGATTCTGGGCATCGGGGTGGACGTGGTCGACGTCGCCCGCTTCGAGGCGACGATGGCGCGCACGCCGGGCCTGCGCTCGCGGCTGTTCACCGACGCGGAGCGGGAGCTCGGCGTGCAGTCGCTGGCGGCCAGGTTCGCCGCCAAGGAGGCCGTCGCGAAGGCGCTCGGCGCGCCGCCGGGCCTCAGCCACCTCGACGCCGAGGTCCGCACCGGCGACAACGGCAAGCCCGAGCTGCACGTCACCGGCCAGGCCGCGCACGTCGCCTACGGCCTCGGGGTCAAGCGCTGGCACGTCTCACTCACCCACGACGCGGGTATCGCCATGGCCTACGTGATCGCCGAGGGTTAGGTTCTGACACGTGCGCACCGCTTACACCGCCGACCAGATCAGAGCAGCCGAGCTGGCGCTGATGGCCACGCTCCCCGAGGGCACGCTGATGCAGCGCGCCGCCGCGGGCCTGGCCTCCGTCTGCGCGGCCCTGCTCGGCCGCGTGTACGGCTCGCGGGTGCTCCTGCTGGTCGGCAGCGGCGACAACGGCGGCGACGCTCTGTACGCGGGCGAGCGGCTGGCCCGCAGGGGCGCGCGGGTGGAGGCGATCCTGGCCGGGGCCAAGACGCACGCCGAAGGGCTGGCCGCCTTCCTCGCGGCGGGCGGCAGGGTCGTCGAGGAGGTGGGCGCCCCCGATCTCGTCATGGACGGGCTGGTGGGCATCGGCGCCTCGGGAGCGTTGCGCGAGCCGTACGCGTCGCTGGTGACGGCGGCCAACGCGCTCGACGCGCTGATGGTCGCGGTCGACGTGCCGAGCGGCGTCGACTCCAGCACCGGGCGTGTCGCGGGCGCCGCCGTCGACGCGCACGTCACCGTGACGATGGGCGCCTGCAAGACGGGGCTGCTCGTCGACCCGGGCGCCGCGCGCGTGGGCACGCTGGAGGTGATCGACATCGGGCTCGGCCCCTACCTGCCCGACCCCGACGTGGCCGCGCTGACCGGCGAGGACGTGGAGGGCCTGCTGCCCAGGCCCGGCGCCGAGTCCGACAAGTACCGCAGGGGCGTCGTCGGCATCGCCGCCGGCAGCGACCGCTACACCGGGGCGGCGGTGCTGTCCGTCGGCGGGGCGCTGCGGGCGGGCGCCGGCATGGTCCGCTACGCCGGTACGGCGCCGCCCGTCCTCCAGGTGCGCGCGCACTGGCCCGAGGCGGTCGTCACCGAGCTGGACCGGCCCTCGATCGCCGACGTCGGCCGGGTCCAGGCATGGGTGGCGGGGCCGGGGCTCGGCACCGGCGACTGGGCGCACGAGCTGCTGGCCGAGGTGCTGGCCGGCGACGTGCCGGTGCTGCTCGACGCCGACGCGCTCACGATCGTGTCGAGGGACCGCGGGCTGCTGCGCCGCAGCGCACCCGTCCTGATCACCCCGCACGCCGGCGAGCTGTCGCGGCTGATCGGCGTGCCGAGCGACAGGGTGGAGGCGGCCAGGCTCGAGCACGCCCGCAGGGCCGCCGCCGAGCTCGGGGTGACCGTGCTGCTCAAGGGTTCGACGACGGTCGTCGCCGAGCAGGACAGACCGGCCAGGATCAACACGACGGGGTCGTCGTGGCTGGCCACGGGCGGCACCGGCGACGTGCTGTCGGGGATCGCCGGGGCGTTGCTGGCGGCCGGGCTCGCGCCGTACGACGCGGGGGCGTGCGCCGCCTACCTGCACGGGCTCGCGGGACGCATCGCCGCCGGCGGCGCGCCGCTGACGGCGGCGGACGTGGCCGCCGCCGTGCCCGCGGCCATCCGATCTCTGAGAGACGAATCACGCTCAGGCGGTCGGCGGAGCTGACAAACTGGGAGCATGAGCTTCCGTGAGGCGACGCCCGCGCATGCGCGGGTCGACCTGGCCGCCATCAGGCGCAACGTCGAGTCCCTCAAGCAGCGGGCGCCCGGGGCGGAGCTGATGGGCGCGGTCAAGGCCGACGCCTACGGACACGGTCTGGTGCCGGTGTCGAAGGCCGTCGTCGAGGGCGGCGCCGGCCGGCTCGGCGCCGCCTACGTCAGGGAGGGCCTGGCGCTGCGCGCGGCGGGCATCACCGTGCCCGTGCTGTCGTGGATCCTCACGCCCGGCGAGCCGCTCGACGAGGCGCTGCGGGCCGACATCGAGCTGTCGGCCTCCGACGAGCGGCGGCTGGAGGAGATCGCCGCGGCGGCGCGCCGTACGGGAGTGACGGCGAAGGTCCATCTCGAAGCCGACACCGGCATGACCAGGGGCGGCTCGCCCCTGGCGGCCTGGCCGGGGCTGCTGGCCGCGGCGGCGCGGCTGCGGGCCGAGGGCGCGGTCGAGGTGGTCGGGCTGTGGTCCCACTTCGCCTGCTCCGACATCCCCGGGCACCCCTCCGTCGACCTGCAGATCGACGCCTACGAGACGGCGCTCAAGCTGGCCGACCAGGCCGGGGTCGGCGGCTCCCACGTCATCAGGCACCTGGCCAACTCGGCGGCGATCGTGTCGCTGCCGCACACCCACTACGACATGGTCAGGCCGGGCATCGCGATGTACGGCCTGAGCCCCATCCCCGAGCTCGGCGACTTCGGCCTGCGCCAGGCGATGACGCTGGTGGCGCGGATCGCGCTGGCCAAGCGGGTGCCCGAGGGCTCGGGCGTCTCCTACGGCCACCTCTACACCACGGCGAGAGAGTCGACGCTCGGCCTGGTGCCCCTCGGCTACGCCGACGGCATCCTGCGCCACGCCACCGGGCGGGCCGAGGTCATGGCGGGCGGCAGGCGCAGGCCCATCGTCGGCCGGGTGTGCATGGACCAGTTCATGATCGACATGGGTGACGACCCGCTGTCCGACGGCGACGAGGTCGTCCTGTTCGGTCCAGGCGACGCGGGCGAGCCGACCTGCCAGGAATGGGCCGACAACCTCGGCACGATCACCCATGAGATCGTCACCAGGCTGGGCGCCAGGGTGCCGAGGGTCTACGAGGGAGCGGGCGCATGACGACGGCCACGCGCAAGAAGGTCGGCATCGCGGGCGCGGTCGTCGGCGCCGCCTCCGCCGGCCTGGCGGCCGCCGCGCTCGCCAAGCGCTACGCCGTCGGCCGGATCAGGCTGCGCCCCGACCCCGAGGCCGACGAGCCGTTCGGCGAGCTGCGGGGCAGGGAGCGCACGCTCGTCACCTCCGACGGGGTGGCGCTCCACGTCGAGATCGACGGCCCCGACGAGGCGCCGCTGACCCTCGTGTTCTGCCACGGCTACACCCACAACCTCGACTCCTGGCACTACCAGCGCCGCGACCTGCGCGACAGCAACCGGATCCTGCTGTGGGACCAGCGTTCCCACGGCCTGTCCCAGCGCACGGAGAAGCAGGACAGCACCATCGACCGGCTCGGGGAGGACCTGTACGAGGTGCTCGAGACGTTCGCGCCGGGGCCGTGCGTGCTGGTCGGCCACTCGATGGGCGGCATGACGATCATGGCGCTCGCCGACCGCCACCCCGAGCTGTTCGGCGACCGGATCAAGGCGGCGGCGCTGATCGCCACCAGCGCGGGCAAGCTGGCCGAGATCACCCTCGGCCTGCCCGCCCTCCTGGCCAAGGGGCTGCACAAGGTGGCCCCCACGACGGTCTCGCTGCTCGGCAGGGGCGGCTCGCTGGTCGACAGGACCCGCCACGCCGGCAACGACATCGCCTTCCTGGTGCTGCGCCACTTCGGGTTCGGCGACTCCAAGAACGTCAGCCCCACCCTGGTCGACTTCGTCGAGTCGATGATCCGCTCGACGCCGACCGAGGTGATCGCCGACTTCTACCCGGCGCTGATGAACCACGACAAGCTGTCCGCGCTCGGCGTCCTCGACGACGTGCCGACCGCGATCATGGTCGGGGAGAAAGACTGGCTGACGCCGCCCGAGCACAGCAGGGCGATCGCGGCGGCGCTGCCCAGAGCCCAGCTGACCGAGGTGCCGGAGACCTCCCACCTCATCCAGCTGGAGCGGCCCAGCGTGGTCAACGACGCCCTGCGCGATCTGGTGAAGAGGGTGGAGCTGTGACTGTCGTCGCGACGGCCGAGGAGATGCGCGCGCTCGGCGTGCGGCTGGCGACCCGGTTGCGGGGCGGAGACCTGCTCGTCCTGTCGGGGCCGCTCGGCGCCGGCAAGACCACGCTGGTGCAGGGCATCGCCGAGGGTCTCAAGGTGCGCGGGCCGATCACCTCGCCCACCTTCGTCATCGCCCGCGTCCACCCCTCCCTCGCCGACGGGCCGCCGCTGGTCCACGCCGACGCCTACCGGCTCGGCGGCGATCTCGAGGTCGACGACCTCGACCTCGACGCCTCGCTGGAGGAGTCGGTGACGATCGTGGAGTGGGGCGAGGGGCTCGTCGAGGGGCTGTCCGACGAGCGGCTCGAAGTCCATATCGACAGGTCGGGCGATGACGACGCGCGCGTCGTCACCCTCCGGGGCGTCGGCGGGCGCTGGGCCGACACGCCGTCTGATCCCGCCTAACACCAAATCTTCGCCAAGGCTCGGGCAGGGCTGAGATCATTTCTTCATGGGTTCACCCAGATTTTCTGGGTATCAGGTGGGGTGCAGCGTCCTGATCCGGTGGATGCTGGATGAAACGGCGAAGTGGGGTGCGGCGGTGCTCACGGTCAGGCGAGTCGCGTACGCGGGGGCGTTCCTGATGTTAGGTGTGGCGGGGTGCTCGGCTTCGGCGGATACGGCCACGCCGTCCGGCACCGCGACGACAACCGCCACCTCGACCTCCACCTCCACCTCCACCGCCACGGCGACCACCGCCACCCGGCAGAACATCGACGTCCGGCTCAACCCTGACCGGGTGACGGCCGGTGACAACTCCACGGTGTGGATCCTGGCCAACTGCCCCGTGCCGAACGACGGCCCCGAGCACAGCGGCACCGCCACGTCCAAGGCGTTCATGGCCGCGGTCCCGCTCGACCCGGTGCCGCCGCCCACGCCGTCCGCCGCGCCGAGCACGACCGCCACCCCCGCCCCCGTGCCGTGGGTGCGCGGCGACGCCCGCGTCTCCGCCACCGTCAAGCGCGGCAGCTACCCGGTGAACGTCAAGTGCGACGGCACCAACGACACCGGCAAGGCCACGCTGCGCGTGGTCGCCGCCGAACCCACCGACGAACCGACGTCCACCAGGACCGTCGTGCCCACCAAGGCGCCGGGCGCGGGCGGCGGCGGCACCTTCGCCAAGGACGTCGCGGACGAGTCGGGCATCCCGCTCGGCCCCGCGGGCGTGTTGCTCGGGCTGGCGCTGGCCGGAGGCGTGGGCCTGGCGCTGCGCCGCCGCCGCGGCTGAGCCGTGGCCCGGATGTCACGGGTGATCATCGCGGGGGCCGCCACCGGCCTCGTGCTGGTCGCCTTCGGCAGGACCCTCCAGGTACGGCAGGAGGCCACGCCCGCGTCCGTCGTGCCCGAGAGCATCGAGGTTCCCGCCATCGACCTCGACGCGCCGCTGATGAAGCTCGGGCTGACCAAGAGCGGCGAGGTGGAGCTGCCGCCGTACGAGAAGCCGAAGGTCGCCGGGTGGTTCAAGCACAGCGCGGTGCCCGGCGAGAAGGGCGCGTCCGTGATCATCGGGCACGTCGACACCAAGACGGCGCCGGCGGTCTTCTACAAGCTCAGGCAGCTGCGCAAGGGCCAGATCGTCAAGGTGCCGCGCAGCGACGGGAAGGTCGCCGAGTACAGGGTCGAGTCGGTGGAGCAGGTCGACAAGGACCGCTTCCCCGCCGAACGCGTCTACACCGAGGCGGGGCTGCGCCTGGTGACCTGCGGTGGCAACTTCGACTACGCCAGGCACGAGTACGAGGACAACATCATCGTCTACGCCTCTCCGGTGAAGCTCGCCTGAACGAAATCCGGTTGCGGGCCTCTGGACGATGAAGGCATGAGCGACGAGCCCCATCCCCCAGCCTCGGGCGTACGCGTGCCGTGGGAGCAGGTGCCGGCGGCGCTGCGCGAGCAGGTCGCCGGCTTCCTCGGCGGGCGCGTGGTCGAGGCGGTCACCCAGACGGGCGGCTTCTCTCCCGCCGCGGCCGTACGGCTGCGCCTCGACAACGGCAGGCGCGCCTTCGTCAAGGCCTGCGGTTCCGCCCCGAACCCCGACTCGATCGGCATCTACCGCTGGGAGGCCAGGATCGCGGGCGCGCTGCCCGACCGGGTGCCCGCGCCCAGGCTGCTGGCCTCGTTCGACACCGGCGACTGGGTGGCGCTGGTCTTCGAGGACGTCGAGGGCCGCCACCCGGCCATGCCATGGCGCGCCGGCGAGCTGCGGCGGGTGCTCGACGCGGTGGGCGAGCTGTCGGCCGGGCTCACCCCGGCGCCGATCGAGGCGCGGACCTTCGCCGAGACGCGCGAGACGAACTTCACCGGCTGGCGCAGGCTCCAGAAGGAGGACACCACCGGCCTGGACCCGTGGGCGTTGCGCCACCTGGACACGCTGGCCGCGATGGAGGAGGGCTGGGCGGCCGCGGCCGAGGGCGACTCGCTCCTGCACGCCGACCTGAGGGCCGACAACCTCCTGCTCACCGACGACCGGGTGTACGTCGTGGACTGGCCGTGGGCGTCGGTCGGCGCGCCGTGGATCGACCTGGTGTGCATGCTGCCGTCGGTGCGCATGCAGGGCGGGCCGCCGCCGCAGGAGCTGTTCGACGACCCGGACCCCGCCGTGACCACGGTGCTCGCGGCGCATACCGGCTACCTCGTACGGCAGGGCCGCCAGCCCGACCCGCCGGGGCTGCCGACGCTCAGGGCCTTCCAGCGCGCGCAGGGCGTCGCGGCGCTCGCGTGGCTGCGGGCCAGGACCGGGTGGGACTGAGCACGGCCGGGCGAGCCACAGGGCCGGTCGGGTGTGGCGCCGGGGGTGGGCGGGTGGCGTGCCGGGCGGTGGCGAGCTGGGCCGTGCGTCGGGCAGCACTCGCGGGGACGCACTAGGCTAAACATTCGTGCTGGTCCTGGCCTTCGATACCGCAACCCCCGCCGTCACCGCCGCACTGCACGACGGCACGAGGGTGCTCGCCGAATCCACCGTGGTCGACGCTCGTCGCCACGGTGAGCTGCTCGTTCCCACGATCGAGCGGGTGCTCGACGAGGCGGGCGCCACGCTCCACGACGTCACCGCGATCGTCGCGGGCTCCGGCCCCGGCCCCTACACCGGCCTCCGAGTGGGCCTGATGACCGCCCAGGCGCTGTCCACGGCGCTCGGCACGCCCGCGTACGGCATCTGCAGCCTCGACGCCGTCGCCTACGGCAGCGGGCTCGCCACCGAGTTCCTCGCGGCCACCGACGCGCGGCGCAAGGAGGTCTTCTGGGCCCGCTACACCGACGCGCGCACCCGGGTGGCAGGGCCCTTCGTCGACCGCCCCGCCGACGTGCCGCGCGCCGACGGGGTTCCCGTCGTGGGGGCGGGCGCCACGCTCTATCCGCAGGTTCTCGGCGAGACGGACGCCCCGCCGTACCCTTATGGGCGGTTCATGGCCGCGCTGGCCGCCGAACGGCTCGCGGCGGGCGTCCCGCTGGAGCAGCCGCGGCCCATCTACCTGCGCAGGCCCGACGCGACCATCCCGAAGCCGCCGAAAAAGGTGACGGCGTGAAGCTCAGGCAGATGACCGAGGCCGACCTGCCCGCGGTCATGGCGCTGGAGCGGGAGACGTTCCCCCTCGACGCGTGGAGCGAGGGCATGCTGCGCGGCGAGCTCGCCGACCAGCCGCGTACCAGGCACTACGTCGTCGCCGTCGACGGCGGCGAGATCATCGGCTACGCGGGGCTGGCCGTCGCCGCCGACCAGGCCGACGTGCAGACGATCGCGGTGCGGTCCGCGCGCCAGGGCGAGGGCGTCGGCAGCGCGATGCTCACCGACCTGCTCGACGAGGCACGGCGGCGGGCCGCCCAGGAGATCTTCCTGGAGGTCCGCGCCGACAACCCGCGGGCCAGGTCGGTCTACGAACGGTTCGGATTCGAGGAGATCGGCGTGCGCCGCCGCTACTACGACGACGGCACCGACGCGATCATGATGAAGAGGAAGCTGGATGGCTGACGAACCCCTGGTCCTTGGCATCGAGACCTCCTGCGACGAGACCGGCATCGGCATCGTCCGAGGCCACACGCTGCTGGCCAACACCATCGCCTCCAGCATGGAAGAACACGCCCGCTTCGGCGGCGTCGTGCCGGAGGTCGCCTCCCGGGCGCACCTGGAGGCGATGACGCCCACCATCGAGTCGGCGCTGGCGACGGCGGGCGTGAAGCTCACCGACATCGACGCCATCGCCGTCACCGCCGGCCCCGGGCTGGCCGGAGCGCTGCTGGTGGGCGTCGCCGCGGCCAAGGCCTACTCCCTCGGCCTCGGCGTGCCGCTCTACGGCGTGAACCATCTGGCCGCGCACGTCGCCGTCGACCAGCTCGAACACGGGCCGCTGCCCAAGCCGTGCATCGCGCTGCTCGTCTCGGGCGGGCACTCGTCGCTGCTGCTGGTGCCCGACGTGGCCGAAGACGTCATCTCGCTCGGCTCCACCGTCGACGACGCGGCCGGCGAGGCGTTCGACAAGGTCGCCCGCGTGCTCGGCCTGCCGTTCCCCGGCGGACCGCACATCGACAAGGCGGCGGTGGCGGGCGACGGCGCGGCCATCGCCTTCCCTCGCGGGAAGATCGACGACGGCACCTTCGACTTCTCCTTCTCCGGGCTCAAGACCGCGGTCGCGCGCTGGGTGGAGGCGAAGGAGGCGGCGGGCCAGTCGATCCACGTGCCGGACGTGGCGGCCTCCTTCCAGGAGGCGGTCGTCGACGTGCTGACGCGCAAGGCGCTGCAGGCCTGCAAGAAGTACGACGTGCACGACCTGCTCATCGGCGGCGGCGTCGCGGCCAACTCGCGGCTGCGGGCGCTGGCGCAGGAGCGGTGCGACAAGGCGGGGGTACGGCTGCGCGTGCCCCGTCCCGGGCTGTGCACCGACAACGGGGCGATGGTGGCGACGCTGGGCTCCGACCTGGTGTCGGCGGGGATCACGCCGTCGACGCTGGAGCTGCCTGCCGACTCCTCGCTCCCGATCACGACGGTGCACGTGTAGACGGGATCGGGTCGCGCCGTCGGAGGTCGCTTCGTGCGGGTCGCGGACCCTGCGACGCCCTTACCTCTTGCCCGTCATGTCGTCCACGCGGACGATCCCGGTCGTGGCGTCAGGGCGCGGGCAGGGTGCGTCTTGCTCCTCCAGTAGTGCGCCATGTCGGGCAACGTCGACACGTCGTGGTGCTCCTGCTGACGGGCCGCGACAAGTCGGCGCCGCCGTGGTGGCGGTCCTGACGGGTCGTGGGGTCCGCCGGCCTGGCGCGGCGGTAGGACCGCACATGGTTGATGCGGTCGACCGGCTCACCCTTCATCGGTGGCTGCCGTGCTGCCCCGGGGGCGCCGGTCGCCAGGGCCGAGGCGCCGGGTTCCGAAGGTGCGGGGCCGGGCCCGGGGACGCGAGTGCCGTACACCGGCGTGAGCCGGGGCGCGGGGCCGGTGCGGAGGCGGGCACGCCGCCCGCGACACCGGGGCGGGCCCCTCTCCAAGGGGCGAGGCGGGCCGCCCGGGGTGGTGGGGGCCCGCCTCAGCTGGGCGGTTCGGTCAGGGGGTGGGGCTCCAGGCCTCGAACTCGTAGATGCGGGCGGCCGGGTCGGAGGTCTGCGTGGGTTTGGTGATGGTCAGCCGGACGTAGCGGGCCGTGGTCGTGACCGGGTGGGTGGTGGTCGCGGCGGTGTTGCCGGTGACGGTCGCGACCGTGGTCCACGGGTCGGACGTGCCGGTGCGTACCTGGATGGTGAAGTCGCGGGTGTTCCAGCTCGACGACTCCCCGCCGGCCTGGGCGTGTTTGACGACGAACCGGGTGAGCGGCGTGGCGGCCCCGAGGTCGACCTCCATCCACTTGCCCGCGGTCAGCGCGCACCACTTGTCGGTGTTTCCGCCGTTCACGCTGCCGTTGACGGCCTTGGCCGGGCCTTCGTTCGCGTTGCACTGGCCGGAGGCGGTGGCGGGGCGGTTGAGCGCGACGTTGGTGTCGGTCGGCGGGGTGCCGCTCCAGGAGACCGTGGTCGTGGCGGCGGCCGACCGGCCGTACTCGGCGCCGACCGCCTCGACCTCGATCGTCGTCGTGGTCTCGGTGCCGCTCCGGTCGAGCTGGGGCACGAAGTAGGCGTCGTTCGGCGTGGCGCCCAGGTAGGTGCGGGTGCCGTCGCCGTTGCGGCGGTAGACGTCGTAGTGGTGGGCCTGGCCGGCGCCGGTCCAGGAGAGGCGGAGCGACTTGCGGGTGGCCGACACGTCGGTGGCGCCGAGCACGGTCAGGCCGGTGGGGGCGGCGACGGCGTCCACGTCACCGTCGTAGACCGCCAGCTGGCCCACCCTGATGTCGTAGGTGTCGGCGGTGCCGGCGGCCTGCAGGCCGAGCTGCGCGATCGTCTTGCCGGCGTGGGCGGACAGGTCGAGCGTCCTGCGCTCCCAGCCGGTGCCGCTGGTCGAGCCGAGGTCGAGCGTGGTGAAGGTGGTGGGCGCGTCGGTGAACGCGATCGCCGCCTTCAGCCTGGTGGCACCCGCGGCGGGGGTCTTGACCACCACGGACAGTTTGGTGTCGGCGGCGACCGGCAGGCGGGTCTGGTAGAGCCGCACCGTGTTGGTGGCGTCGAGGTGGCCGGTGAGGCGCAGCGACGAGCCGCCTTCGTAGGCGTCGCCGTAGTCGATGGAGGGGGTCAGCCTGGTGCCGGTGGAGGAGACGATCCACTGGTAGGTGGGCGGCACGTCCTGGACGGACAGGTTGTTCCAGCCGCCGTCGCGGACGCGGACGCCGCCGACGTTGTAGAAGTCGCCGTGCCCGGTGTTGAAGCCGGTCACGAACGGCTTCGCGGTGACGGCGCTCGACTCGGCGACGTAGTGGGCCAGGCCCTTCCACGCCGACGACGTGGAGGTGTCGGACGGGTCGGCGTTGGCGCCCACCCAGAAGCGCGAGTCCTTGGCCCGGAAGTCGGCCGGTCCCGTCGACGACTTCCACGTCCACTCGGGGCGGTAGATGCCGAGCGAGGTGACGTGCGGCTGCCCGGCGGGGAAGACCGCGTCCCAGGGCACGCCGGTGTTGTAGCCGTTGGCCTCGGTGTCGATGCCCGCGTACAGCTCGTGCTCGTCGCGGCCGAGCGAGCGGGCCAGGTCGCGGGAGGAGTTCTGTCTGGACGCGCTCCAGCCGAAGTCGAGGAACATGGAGTCGGACACCTTGGCGGGGTCGGACAGGAAGGCGTCGTTGGCCGTGGTGAGGCCGTCCTGCCAGCTGATCGAGCCGCTCTCGGTCATGGCGTCGTACCACATGAACTCGACCGGGCCCTTGCCTCTGGCGTACTTCATCAGCGACCGCAGCTCGGTCGCCAGGGCGGCGTCACCGCCCGCGGTCTCCTGGTTGATGAACCAGCCGTCGAAGCCGTAGTGCTGGGCGACCTGGACGAGCTTGTCGGCGACCGGGTAGGAGGAGCCGGTCTTCTTGACGAAGTCGTGGACCCACTGGATCTGCCCGCCGTACGCGGTGGGCGGGAAGAAGACGGTGCCGTAGACCTTGACGCCGTTGCGGTGGGCGGCGTCGATCACGGTGGCGTTCGGGGCCAGGATCAGCCCCTCACTGGCTGAGCCGCCCCAGAACACCAGGGTGTCGACGTACTGCCAGTGGGTGAAGGCGTAGTAGTTGGGGTCGAGGGCGCCCTGGGAGGGGTTGCCCGAGGTGGGGGCGAACGACACCAGCGAGGCGATGCGGCCCTCGCCGGCGCGGGCGTTCGGGTTCGCCTTCAGCGCCGGGTCGGAGACGCGGGGCCGCAGCGGTACCCGCGAGCGGTTGAAGCGGGCGTCGGGGTCGGTCGCGGGGTCCCAGGTGAGGATGGTGCTCGGGTGCCAGTAGGAGGCGTACGGCTGCTCGCCGCCCGCGGCGGCGGCCCGCTTGCGTACGGCCCGCCCGGGGTCGGCGGGGGCGGACGCGGACGGTGTGGGGGTGGCCGGCGCGGTGCCTGCTTCGGCGGAGTCGGCCGACATGGAAGGGGCAGGGGTGGGGTCGGCTTGTGCGGGGGGCGTGACCAGGGCGGTCGCGGCGAGGACCCCGCACAGCAGGGGTAATAATCTCCGTCGCATCTGATCTCCTTATCTCACTGCTGGGTCAGGACGGTGGTGATCCCCCGAGCGTTGAGATGGTCGCTGTCGGCCGCGCGGCCGGCGGTGACGATGGCCAGCGGTCCGGCCTGGCGCAGCCGTACCCAGGCGCGGTGGAAGGCGCTGCCCGGCGCGACCTCGGCCCTGCGCTCAGGCTCGGCGCGCAGGTCGACGTCGCACAGCAGCGCGGGCCTCGCGGCGGCGGTACGGCGCTGCTCCTTGATGAAGGCCGCGAGTTCCTCGGCCGCCGGCTTGGCACGGTGGTCGACGGTGAACAGGCCGAGGTCGTACTCGCGGTCGGGGAAGTCGGCCAGGGCCCGGTCGAGATCGTGGGAGCACCACCAGGTGACGCCCCACAGCGCGGGGTTGGCCGTGACCGCTTCGAGCATCCCGCGGACGAACGCGGGAGCGTCGGCCTCGGGGATGTCGGGGCGCGGGGCGCCGACCTCCTGCAGCCAGACGGGACGGGCCGGGTCGAGCGCGGTGGCGGCGGCGAGCTCGACGAGGTAGTCGGCGTGGGTGACGGTGGCGGGGCCGAGCGGGCCGTCGAGCCTGGAGACGCCGTTGAACACCCACGAGTGGACCGTCGTCAGGTCGCCGAGGTCGACGTTGTCGGCGGGGTGGAACGGGTGGGCGGGGTCGTACCAGCTGGCGTCGTAGAGGGAGTGCAGGCTCAGCAGGTGGGGGGCGGCGGCGCGGACCACGTCGATCAGGTCGGCGGCCCAGCGGGTGGACGCCTCCGGGGTGGTCGGGTTGGCCGGGTAGAGGTTGTTGACCTCGTTGCCGAGCGTCACGGCGAAGACGTTGGGACGGCCGGCCACGGCGCGGGTGAGCCGGTCGGCGTAGGCGGCGATGCCGTCGCGGACGTCGGTGTCGGTGAAGAGGCTGCGCTCGTGCCAGGTCAGCACCCACGACGGCAGGAAGTCGAAGCTGGACAGGTGCCCCTGCAGCAGGTCCACGGCCACGGACAGGTCGAACTCGGCGGCGATGTCGATCAGCCGCAGCAGGTCGTCGATGCCGCGCTGCCTGATCAGGGTGCGATTCGGCTGGATCCAGGGCCAGATGGGGAACACCCGGACGTGGTCGAGCCCGATCCCGGCCAGGTCCTCGAAGTCACGCCGGATGTCGTCGGGGGAGGGCTCGAGCCAGCTGTGGAACCAGCCTGCCGAAGGCACGTAGTTGGCGCCGAAACGGATGGGGTGGGGCAGGGGCACGCGTCCTCCGAACGTGAGTCGATCTCCCCGGGACCCTAAACCGATTTAGTCGCTCTGCCAAGCCCCTGGCGCCGACGTGCTGCCCCTGACGACCAGCCGCGGGGTGGGCGTCCTGAGGTCCTGCCGCGCCTCGGGGTCGGCGATCACCGCCAGCATGACCTCGGCCACCTGGCCGCCGAGGGCGAAGGTGTCGCGCGAGAGCGCGGTGATGGCCGGGTGCGCGATGCGCGTCAGCACCGAGTCGTCGAAGGCCACGATCGACAGCTCGTCCGGGACCCGTACGCCCATCTCGCCGGCCACGCCCAGGCCCGCCAGGGCCATCACGTCGCTGTCGTAGACGATCGCGGACGGCCTGCGGGAACGTGACAGCAGCGCCCTGGTCGCCGCCGCGCCCTCGGCGTCGCTGAAGTCGGTCGCCAGCGACACCGCCTCGGCCAGTTCCAGCCGCCGGGTGGAGTCGCGCAGCGCGCGGATGCGGCGCTGGGTGTGCCGGAAGGCGGGCAGGCCGGCGACGTGGGCGATGTGCCGATGGCCGAGCGCGGCCAGGTACTCGACGACCGACACCATCGCCTCCCTGTCGTCGGCCCAGACGCTGGACAGGGAGCCGTGCCGGCCGGGACCGCCGAGCACCACGGTGGGCACGCCGAGCTCCTCGAGCGCGCCGATCCTGGGGTCGCTGACCTTCAGGTCGACCACGATGAACCCGTCGACCCGGTGCGCGGAGGCCCAGTCGCGGTAGATCTCCATCTCGGCCGCGACGTCCTCGACGATCATCAAGTGTGTCGCCACGGACTGCGCCGACAGCCCCGCCTGCAGGCCCGACAGGAGCTGAGCGAAGAACGGCTCCACGCCCAGCGTGCTGGCCGGCCTGGCGATCACCAGGCCGACCGCCTCGGCCCTGGCGCCGCCGAGAGCCCTGGCGGCGCTGTGCGGACGCCAGTTCATCTCCTTGGCCACCTGGAGGATGCGGGCCCTGGTCGCCTCCCCGACGCCGGGGCGCCCGTTGAGCGCGAACGACACCGCGCCCTTGGACACCCCGACCCGCTTCGCGATGTCGGCGATCGTCGGACGGCCCACGACTGGCTCCTTCACGAGTTCATCTCAGCTATTGACACAGGAGTCTAGCCAGGGGGATAGTCCCGCAACTAGAGCGGTTTAGTCCCCGAAGGAGAGCGTCATGCGAAGGTACTGGGCAGGGCTGGCCGTCGTGGCCACGATGGTAGCCGGGGGCTGTGGGCTGGGCGAGGCGGGGCCGGAGGCGGCCGCGCCGAGCGCGGGGGCGACGGGGGAGGTGAAGGGCAAGGTCAGCCTGCAGACGTGGGCGCTGAAGCCCAAGTTCACCGATTACGTGCAGGGCGTCATCGACGCCTTCGAGAAGAAGTACCCGGGCGTCGAGGTCGAGTGGCTCGACCAGCCCGGCGAGGGCTACGCCGACAAGGTGCTGAGCCAGGCCGCCAGCGGCACCCTCCCCGACGTGACCAACCTGCCGCCGGACTTCGCGCTCCCGCTGGTGAAGCAGGGCATGCTGCTCGACGTCTCCCAGGTGGACCAGAAGCTGGCCGACGAGTACGTCGCCGGCGGTCTCGACGCCTACAAGTACGCCGGGGTCCAGGGCACGTACGGGTACCCGTGGTACCTCAACACCGACGTCAACTACTGGAACTCCGAGCTCATGACCCAGTACGGCCTGGACCCGAAGCGGCCGCCGACCACCTTCGACGAGCTCGTCGCCCAGGCCAGGACCGTCAAGGAGAAGTCCGGCGGCAAGGTCTACCTGATGAGCCGCAGGCCCGAGCTCGGCGACCTGGCCAACGCCGGCGTGAAGCTGATGGCCGACGACGGCAAGAGCTTCGTCTTCAACACGCCGGAGGCCGTCGCGGTGCTCGACAAGTACCGCGACGCCTTCAAGGAGGGCCTGCTGCCGCGCGACATCCTGACCGACACCTACGCGGGCAACGCCAAGCTCTTCAGCGAGAAGACCGCGGCCTGGACCACCGGCGGCGGCAACTACATCACCAGCCTGGCCACCGACAACCCGTCGCTGGCGCCCAAGGTGGTGTCCTCGACGGTGATGGGCACGCCGCCGCTGTACGTGCAGGGCCTGTCGGTCGCCAAGCAGACCAAGAACGCGCCCGCGGCGATCGCGCTGGCCCGCTGGGTGACCAGCCCGGAGAACCAGGCCGCCTTCGCCCACCTGGTGAGCATCTTCCCGAGCACCAAGGCGTCGGCCGGCGACCCGTTCTTCAGCAAGAGCGACGGCACCAACGCCGGCGACGCCAAGGTCATCGCGTTCACCTCGCTCGCGCAGGCCAAGCTGCTCCAGCCGGTCGAGGTCACCGAGGCGATGAGCAAGTTCATCCGGCAGCAGTTCGCGCTCGCGATCAGCGGTGAGACCGCCTCCAAGGAGGCCCTCGACGCCGCTGTGGCCAAGTGCAACGAGCTCCTCAAGAACTGATCCGATGACCCATCGCCGCTGGTTCACGCCGTGGCTGCTGGTGGCACCCGCCGCGCTCTGGCTGTTCGTGTTCAACGTCTGGCCGTCGATCAACACGGTGGTCCTGGCGTTCACCAACGCCAAGCCGCTGGGCGGCGGGCGCTTCACCGGCCTGGAGAACTTCGCACGGGTGCTGGACGACGACCAGCTCGCCGACGCGCTGCTCAACAGCATCGTGTTCATGCTGGTCTGCCTGCCGCTGCTCACCATGCTGCCGCTGCTGATCGCGATCCTGGTGGAGAAGAAGCTGCCCGGCATCATGTTCTTCCGCACCGCCTTCTACACCCCCGTGGTCGCCTCGGCCGTCGTCGTGGCGCTGATCTGGGGCTGGGTGCTGGACGACCGGGGCCTGGTGAACGGCTTCGCGCAGTGGCTCGGCGTCGTCGCCGCGCCGGTCCCGTTCCTGACCGACCGCTGGCTGCTGCTGTTCAGCGCGATCAGCCTGACCGTCTGGAAGGGGCTCGGCTACTACATGATCATCTATCTCTCGGCCCTCGGGAACGTCAGGCGCGAGCTCCACGAGGCCGCAGCGGTCGACGGCGCCGGCCCGGTGCGCCGGTTCTGGAGCGTCACCGTGCCCGGCGTGCGCAACACGATGCTGCTGGTCTCCGTGCTCGTCTCGGTCTCCGCGCTACGCGTGTTCTCGGAGCTGTACGTGCTCTCCAACGGCACCGGCGGGCCCGGCGGGCGGGACATGTCGGTGGTCATGCTCATCCAGCTCTACAGCCGTGGCTTCACCGGCCACCTCGGCTACGCCTCCGCGCTCAGCATCGTCCTGCTCCTCATCACCATCGGGCCGATGCTCCTGCTCCTGCGGCTCAACAGGAAGGCGGCCTGACGTGGCGGCGCACGCCAAGACCGCACGGCGCGGCGGCTTCAACTCGATCGGCGTGGGCGAGAAGGTGCTGCGCTACGCGCTGCTCCTGCTCGTGCTGGCGCTCACCGTCTCCCCGTTCCTGTGGCAGCTGTCCACCTCGCTCAAGAGCCTGCAGGAGGACATCTACACCCAGACGCCGAGCTTCCTGCCCGAGCAGCCCACGCTCGACAACTACGCCCAGGTCGCCGACACGATCCCCGTCTGGTCCTACGCCGTCAACTCGCTGATCGTGGCCGCCATCGTGGTGATGGGCAACGCCGTCGGCGCCACCATCGCCGGGTACGCCCTGGCCAAGCTCCGCTTCCGGGGCGCGAAGCTGCTGCTGGGCCTGTTCCTGGCCACGCTCGTGCTGCCCGGCGAGGTGACGATCGTCTCCCAGTACGTCACCGTGCGCGGCCTCGGCCTGGCCGACACCCTTCTCGGCGTCGCGCTGCCCGGCGCCATCGGGATGCTCAACGTGCTCCTGATGCGGACCGCGTTCCAGTCGATCCCCCCGGAAATGGACGAGGCGGCCATCATCGACGGCGCGACCGCCTGGCAGCGGCTGCGCCACATCGGCCTGCCGAACGTGCGCGGCATGCTCAGCGTCATCACGATCTTCGCCTTCATCGGCGCGTGGGACGACTTCCTGTGGCCGCTCATCGTCCTGACCGACCCCGAGAACTACACCCTGACCGTCGGCCTGCAGTACCTCAACGGCACATTCAGCGCCAACCCCCGGCTCATCGCGGCCGGCACGATGATCTCCTTCCTGCCGATCGTCATCGTGTTCGCGGCACTCCAGCGCTTCTTCTTCAGAGGCGTGGAGGAAGGCGCGATCAAGGGTTGACCGTCCACATCACCAGGGAGTCCCCCGATGCATGACGACCGCAATCTGGTCGAAGCCCGTCTCAAGCGCGTCCTCGACGAGCGCATCCGCCCTGCGGTCTACCCGGAGTCGGTGCCGCTCGACGTGGCCGTCTGGCACGCGCCCGGCGAGCCGGTGCCCGTCGCCGAGGGACTGTCGGCCGTACCGGAGCCCGTCGCGGTCGGCGACCAGTGGGGTGCGCCGTGGGGCACCAGCTGGTTCACCGTCACCGGCACGGTGCCCGCCGCCTGGGCGGGCAGAAGCGTCGAAGCCGTGCTCGACCTCGGCTTCGACGAGAACATGCCCGGCTTCCAGTGCGAGGGCCTCGTCTACCGCCCCGACGGCACCCCGGTGAAGGGGCTCAACCCGCGTAACCAGTGGGTGCGCATCGGCGCGCCGGTCGAGGGCGGCGAGGAGGTGCGGCTGCACATCGAGGCCGCCGCCAACCCCGTCATCCTCGACTACCACCCGTTCCTGCCGACCACGCTCGGCGACAAGGAGACGGCCGGCACCGACCCGCAGTACCGGCTGGCCCGGATGGACCTGGCCGTCTTCGACGAGACCGTGTGGCAGCTCGTGATGGACCTCGAGGTGCTGGGCGAGCTGATGCGGGAGCTGCCGGTCGAGGGCGCCCGCCGCTGGGAGATCCTGCGCGCCGTGGAGAAGGCGCTCGACGCGGTCGACCTGCAGGACGTGAACGGCACCGCGGCCGCGGCGCGCGAGCAGCTGGCCGGCGTGCTGGCCACGCCGGCGGCGCCGTCCGCGCACCGGATCAGTGCCGTCGGCCACGCGCACATCGATTCGGCCTGGCTGTGGCCGCTGCGCGAGACCGTCCGCAAGGTGGCCAGGACGACCTCCAACATGACCGCGCTGCTGGAGGACGAGCCCGCCTTCGTCTTCGCCATGTCGCAGGCGCAGCAGTGGGCCTGGGTGAAGGAGCACCGGCCCGAGGTCTGGGCCAAGGTGACCAAGGCCGTGGCGGCCGGGAGGTTCGTCCCGACGGGCGGCATGTGGGTGGAGTCCGACACCAACATGCCGGGCTCGGAGGCCATGGCCCGGCAGTTCGTGCACGGCAAGCGGTTCTTCCTCGACGAGTTCGGCATCGAGAACGACGAGGTGTGGCTGCCCGACACGTTCGGCTTCGCGGCGGGCCTGCCCCAGATCATCAAGGCCGCCGGGTCGAAGCGGCTGCTCACCCAGAAGATCTCGTGGAGCCAGACCAACACCTTCCCGCACCACACCTTCCTGTGGGAGGGCATCGACGGCACCCGGATCTTCACCCACTTCCCGCCCGTCGACACCTACAACTGCTCGATGAAGGGCAGCGAGATCGCCCACGCGGCGCGCAACTTCAAGGACAAGGGCGTCGCGCGGCACTCCCTCGCCCCCACCGGCTGGGGCGACGGCGGCGGCGGCACCACCCGCGAGATGGTCGCCAAGGCGGCCAGGATGCGTGACCTGGAGGGCTCGGCCACCGTCACCTGGGAGACGCCCGCCGAGTTCTTCGCCAAGGCCGAGGCCGAGTATCCCAACCCGCCCGTCTGGGTCGGCGAGCTCTACCTCGAACTGCACCGCGCCACGCTCACCAGCCAGGCCAAGACCAAGCAGGGCAACCGGCGCAGCGAGTCGCTGCTGCGCGAGGCCGAGCTGTGGGCCGCCACCGCCGCGGTCAGGACCGGGCACCCCTACCCCTACGAGCAGCTCGACCGCATCTGGAAGACGGTGCTGCTGCACCAGTTCCACGACATCCTGCCCGGCTCGTCCATCGCCTGGGTGCACCGCGAGGCCGAGCGGACCTACGCGCAGGTCGCCGCCGAGCTGGAGGCGATCATCGACGCCGCCCAGCGCGCCCTGGCCGGCGACCCCGCCGCGGGCACGTCGCTGCTGTTCAACTCCGCCCCGCACGCCCGCCGCGGCGTCGCGGCCGGTGCCGCCGGCACCCCCCTCACCGGCGCCGACACCGTCCTGCGCCCCCGGGACGCGGGCGGATACGTCCTCGACAACGGCCTGCTCCGCGTCGAGATCGACGAGCGGGGCCTGGTCCGCTCGGTCTACGACCTGACCGCCGGACGGGAGACCGTCGCGCCGGGCCATGCGGCGAACCTGCTGCAGATCCACCCCGACTTCCCCAACATGTGGGACGCCTGGGACGTGGACGAGTTCTACCGCAACACCGTCACCGACCTGGTCGACGCCGACGAGGTGGCGCCGGGCGCCGCTCCCGGCTCGGTCGAGGTGGCCCGCTCGTTCGGCCGGTCGACGGTGCGGCAGGTGCTCAGCCTGCCGTCCGGCGCCAGGCGGCTCGACATCCACACCGAGGTCGACTGGCACGAGACCGAGAAGTTCCTCAAGCTGGCCTTCCCGCTGGACGTGCACGCCGAGCGCTACGCCTCCGAGAGCCAGTACGGCCACGCCTACCGCGCCACCCACACCAACACGAGCTGGGAGGCGGCCAAGTTCGAGGCGTGCAACCACCGCTTCGTCCACCTGGAGGAGCCCGGCTGGGGAGTGGCCGTGGTCAACGACTCCACCTACGGCCACGACGTGACCCGCACGGTGCGCGCCGCCGACTCCGGCACGACCACCACCCTCAGGGTCTCGCTGCTGCGCGCGCCGCGCTTCCCCGACCCCGAGACCGACCAGGGCGTGCACCGGTTCCGTCACGCGCTCGTGCCCGGCGCGACGATCGGCGACGCGGTGCGCGAGGGCTACTTCGTCAACCTGCCCGAACGGACGGTCCCCGGCGACGCCGAGGTGGCGCCGCTGGTCGCGATCGACGACGACGCGGTCGTCGTGACCGCCGTCAAGCTGGCCGACGACGGGAGCGGCGACGTGATCGTGCGCTTCCACGAGGCGCGCGGCGGCAGGGCGCGGGCGACGCTGACCGCGGGCTTCCCTGTCACCGGCGTCACGGCGACGGACCTGCTGGAGCGGCCTCTCGCGGAACGGCAGCACGAAGGGGGCGCGGTGCCCCTGACGCTGCGGCCGTTCGAACTGGTCACCCTGCGACTGAGCCGGTAGGGCCCGTGGGCTCGATCGTCTAGTCCTTGGGGTTGCGGCTGGGCCGCAGGAGTGCCTCGGCCAGCGCGAGCATGGTCTCCTCCAGCGCGCCCAGCCGCTTGGTCAGGTCGCTCGTGGCGGGCTCGACGATGCCCGAGACGCTCTCGGCGAGCTCGGCCCGGTCGGGCCTGGCCGCGACGGCGTCGGTGAGGGCGGCGGCCGCGGTGGTCAGCCGCTCGTCGATCGCCTCCAGGCGCTTGACGTGCTCCGTCGTCTGGCTGTCGAGCAACTCGCCGACCCGCTCGCCGATGCCGAGCGTGACGGGCAGCTGGCCCACCCGCTGGTTGACCGCCTCCACCCGGTCGTCGATGGCCTCCAGGTGCTCGCCGGCCTTCTCGGCGGCGCTGGACATGCCGGTGAGCGTGGCGTCGATGCCGTCGAAGCGACCGACGACGCGCTCCTCGACCTCGGCCAGCCGCTCGTCGAGCGTGTCGAGGTGGGAGTCGAGGTCGTTGAACCGGCCCTCGGTGCGGGTGGCGGTCTCGGCGAGGTGGTTGGCCGCGCCGGCCATGCGCTCGTCGAGCGTGGTGAACCGGCCGTCGACCCGCCCGTCGAGCCCGTCGAAGCGGTCGTCGTGGCGGCCCAGGTGGCCGTCGAGCGCGCCCAGGCGCTGGTCGACGCCGGACAGGCGGGAGTCGAGCCCGCCCAGACGGGCGTCGACGCCGGACAGGCGGGTGTCGATGTCGGCCAGGCACTCGTCGGCGGTCTCGATGCGCCCGTCGACGGTGGTCAGCCGGTTGTCGACGGCGATGAGCCGGCCGTCGGCCCGGTCGATCCTGCTGTCGACACCGTCGAGGCGGCCCGTCAGGCGGGTCTCGGTGGCGTCGACCCTGGCGCCGACCTCCTCGATGGCGGCCGAGAGCAGCTCGGTGGAGGCGGCCAGCGACCCGTCGACCGCCTTGAGCTTCGTCTCGACCATCTCCGGCAGGCCCTTCACGCCGCTCTCGATGCGGTCGGTGCGGCTGGTGAGCTCGGCCATCGACTTGTCGAGGCGGGTGAAACGGTTGGCGGCGGCGTCCATGCTGGCGCTGAGCTGGCCGAGCTTGCCGGCGAAGTCGCCGAGGCGCTTGGCGATGCCGTCGGTGCTGGCGATGACCGACTCGATCCGCTTGAGCGCCTCGTCGAGGGTCTCGCTGACGGTGCTGATGTCGGCCCACAGGCTGGGCAGTTCCGCCACCGGCTTGACCCGCTCGCCGACGGACTCGACCCGGGCCTCGATGCCGCCCACCTGCTCGCCGACGGCGTCGACGTGGTCGCGTACCGCCTCCACGTGCTGGGCCAGGCCCTCAGCCCAGGACGGCGGCCTGGTGGTGATGTCGTCGAGGCGGCCGCTCACGGTCTCGAGCGTGCCGGTCAGCCCGCCGAGCTCGCGCTCGCGGACCTCCCGCAGCAGCCACTCCATGCCCTCAAGGCGCTGGCGGATCTCGTCGAGCACCGCGCCCTGCGTGCGCTGCTCGTAGACGTGGTCCTGCGCGGCCCGCGCGAGCAGCTCGCGCATCCTGTCGGAGATGGCGGTCTGGCTGCCTGCCTGGAGAAGGGTGGTGTGGTTGGAGTGATCCACCGAAAGCTCCTTCACTCGCCGACGTCTGCCGCGCAGCGGTGGGTAATCGTTAGGGGTGAACTCTCGCCCGGCCACCTTAGTAGCTCGATCAAGATCTTTCGGTGTCGACTTTAAAAGATCGTGATTGTCGATGTATCGCCCTGATTTGTCATTTACCCAGTTCGGGAGGGGTGCAGATAAGCACGGAAGGGCGGTCGGAGATTCGGGTCAGAATGACCACCGCGGATATGTTTCCGGACAGTCGCAAATCACTGCGCAACCGTTCGATGTCGACCGCCGAGGCGCGTTTCTTGATGGTCACGTTTCCGACATTGCGCGCGCGAAGTGCGGCTCTCAGTTTTTTCACCGAGAACGGCATCACTTCATTCACCTCGTACCTGGACGCCCAGACGGTGTCGACGAGATCGTCACCGGTGATGTAGGCGATCAACGGGTCGGCCAGGCGCCCGTTGACCATGGCGGCCACCTCGGCGACCAGATGCGCGCGGATGGCGGCGCCGTCCGGCTCGTAGACGTAGCGCCCCACCGGGCCGACGGGGGCCTGCGCGCCCGTGGGGGTGAGCGTGCCGCCCTCGGGCAGCAACGTGGCCCTCCTGCCGAACTCCGCGGCGCCCGCCGCCGCCTCGCCGATCCGGGCTCGGGGTACGGCCCGCCCACCCGCGTCCGTCCCCGCCTGGCCCGCGTCCGTCCCCGCTTGACCCACGGATGTCGCTGCCTGGCCCGCGTCCACGGCCATGCCGGACAGGGCGCCCGTCCAGATGGCGGCCTCCTTGACCTCGCCCTTGAACGAGACCCACTCGGCCTCGGCGCCCGGCGGGACGAACTCGTAGGGGATCCCCGGCGCCACCTTCAGGCACGCCGCCGGTGCCCGCTCGAGCAGGTCGAGGATGACCGGCCAGGTGGGGGAGTAGGCGTTCGGGTCGAAGGTCCGCCCCTTCGCGGTACGGCGGGCGGGATCGGCGAACAGGACGTCGTAGGCGGCCGGGTCCACGGAGGCGGCGTCAGCCGTACGGACCGTGACCCTGTCGGACAGCCCCAGCGCGTCGGCGTTGGCCAGCGCGACGGAGACGGTCAGGGGGTCGGTGTCGACGGCGTCCACCTCGCAGCCGGCGCGCGCCAGCGCGACGAGGTCGCCGCCGATGCCGCTGCAGACGTCGACCACCCGCAGGCGCGAGCCGGGCCGGGGTGGTGCCCCCTGGGGCGTGGTGGGGATCTCGTGCGGAGACGCGGGAGCGGCGGGCCTGGCGGTGAGGAGGGCGATCCGGCGGGCACGGTGCTCGGCGACCTCGCGGCGGGTGGCCTGCTCGACCCCGTGCGGAGTGAAGTACATCAGCGCCGCGTCGTCGCCGAACTTCGCCCTGCCCCGCTCCCGCAGCTTCGCCTGGGTGAGGGCGGCGGAGGTGAGGGCGGCGTCGTAGGTCCTGCGCAGCCTGGTCGCGGCCACGACGGGGTCCCCGCTCGCCAGTTCGACGGCCTCGGCGAGGGCCTTCTGGCCGCGAGGTGTCAGGAGTGCGAGGAAGGCGTCGTGGTCCACGCCATACGACGTTAGTGCAGGGCGTCGAGCGTGATGTCGATGGGGAAGGGGACGGAGACGGCGAGCCGGTCGCGGTGGATGCCGGTGGCGACGTAGGCGCCGACGACCTCGTCGAGCTCGTAGGTGTGGATGACGGGCTTGCTGTTCTCGTCCTTCACGATCCAGAAGTGCTCGATGCCGGCCGCGGCGTAGATGCCGGGCTTGACGTGGTTGTCACGATGCTCCGACTCCGGCGAGACCACCTCCACCACCAGGTGGACCTCACGGGGTGTGTAGGCCGTGCGGTCCAGGTCGGCCGCGACGGAGGCGTCGATCACGACGAGATCGGGGCAGGGGCGCTGGCGGGGCGCGATGGTGACGTCCATCTGGGCCGCGATTCCGCGGTCCAGAGGGGCCTGGCCTTCGAGAGCCGCGGCGAGGCGGCGAATGACGAGATCGTGGAAGCGTCTCTGGGGGGACATGAGGAGGAGGGCTCCATCGACGAGTTCGACATGCTTGAAGAGATCCGGTTCGCCATGGGGCCCGTCCTCGGGGAGCAGGTCCAGGTCGTCGGCCGTCCACCCGCCCTCCGGTGGCAACGGCCAGTTGGCGAGGACGTGGCGCACGTCATCCATCGTGCTGGTCACGTCACGCATCGTAGCGTCGTCGTCACCGCCGTTTCTGGTCGTCACGTGGTCCAGTGTTCCCCCTTTCGCGGCTCCGTGTCGTCCGGGAGGGGAGTTTTCCGGCGCCCGAGTATCGCTCTGAGCTGAGCAGAGCGGTTCGTGTTGACGGGCAAGGCCTGCTTGCATACTGTTTCGTGTTGGCACTCTCCCCTTGAGAGTGCCAACGTGCGACGAGGCAGGTCTGACACCCGCGACGGCAGGCCCAGCTGGTCGCCTCTTCTAGATCATCCAAATCTGAAGGGGAGGTCCGATCGTGACGACCGCCACTAAGGTTCCCGTTAAGCCGCTCGGCGACCGCATTGTGGTCCAGCCGCTTGAGGCCGAGCAGACCACCGCTTCCGGCCTGGTCATCCCGGACACCGCCAAGGAGAAGCCGCAGGAGGGCAAGGTCCTCGCGGTGGGCCCGGGCAACTGGGACGAGGACGGCGAGAAGCGCATCCCGCTCGACGTCAGCGAGGGCGACATCGTCCTCTACAGCAAGTACGGCGGCACGGAGGTCAAGTACGGCGGCGAGGAGTACCTCGTGCTCTCCGCCCGTGACGTTCTCGCCATCATCGAGAAGTAAGCCGTGAGAAAGCCCCGGGCCCGCCAAGTGCCCGGGGCTTTCACCGCCAACGGACGTGCCTGATGGACCGCCATCTGCCCGACGCGTCGGCTGAGGCAGGCGACGGCGGCCCTCGTACGTCTCCGGATGGGACGCTGAGAGGACTTTTCCCATGCCGAAGATCCTGGAGTTCGAAGAGGACGCGCGGCGCGCGCTTGAGCGCGGCGTCAACGCCCTCGCGGACGCAGTGAAGGTGACCCTGGGCCCGCGCGGCCGCAACGTGGTCATCGACAAGAAGTTCGGGGCGCCGACCATCACCAACGACGGCGTCACCATCGCTCGCGAGGTCGAGCTCGAGGCGCCGTACGAGAACCTCGGCGCCCAGCTCGCCAAGGAAGTGGCGACCAAGACCAACGACATCGCCGGTGACGGCACCACCACGGCGACCGTCCTCGCCCAGGCGATGGTCCGCGAGGGCCTGCGCAACGTGGCCGCGGGCGCTTCCCCGCTGTCGCTCAAGCGCGGCATCGACCAGGCCGCCAAGGCCGTCAGCGACAAGCTGCTGGCCTCCGCGCGCCCTGTCGAGGACAAGAAGGAGATCGCCAATGTCGCGACGATCTCCGCTCAGGACGCCAAGATCGGCGAGCTGATCGCCGAGGCGTTCGACAAGGTGGGCAAGGACGGTGTCATCACCGTCGAAGAGTCCAACGCCATGGGCATGGAGCTCGAGTTCACCGAGGGCCTGCAGTTCGACAAGGGCTACCTGTCGGCCTACATGGTCACCGACCCCGAGCGCATGGAAGCGGTCCTCGAGGACCCGTACATCCTGATCCACCAGGGCAAGATCGCTTCGATCGCCGACTTCCTGCCGCTGCTGGAGAAGGTCGCCCAGACCAAGAAGGCGCTGCTGGTCATCGCCGAGGACGTCGAGGGCGAGGCCCTGGCCGTCCTGGTGACCAACAAGATCCGCGGCACCTTCACCTCGGTGGCCGTCAAGGCCCCCGGCTTCGGTGACCGCCGCAAGGCCATGCTGCAGGACATCGCGATCCTGACCGCCGGCCAGGTCGTCAGCGAGGAGATCGGCCTCAAGCTCGACCAGGTCGGCCTCGAGGTGCTCGGCACCGCCCGCCGTGTCGTCGTCACCAAGGACGCCACCACGATCGTGGACGGTGCCGGTGACGCGCAGGCGATCGAGGACCGCGTCAAGGAGATCAAGCTCGCCATCGAGCAGTCCGACTCCGACTGGGACCGTGAGAAGCTCCAGGAGCGCCTCGCGAAGCTGTCCGGCGGCGTCTGCGTGCTGCGCGTCGGCGCGGCCACCGAGGTGGAGCTCAAGGAGAAGAAGCACCGCCTCGAGGACGCGATCTCCGCGACCCGCGCCGCGATCGAGGAGGGCATCGTCTCCGGCGGTGGCTCCGCGCTCATCCACGTCTCCAAGGACCTGGACGACCTCGGTCTGTCCGGCGACGAGGCGACCGGTGTGGGCGTCGTCCGCCGCGCGCTGATCGAGCCGGCCCGCTGGATCGCCGAGAACGCCGGTCTCGAGGGCTACGTCGTCACCCACAAGGTCTCCGAGATGTCCGCGGGTCACGGCCTCAACGCCGCGACCGGCGAGTACGGCGACCTGGTGGCGCAGGGCGTCATCGACCCCGTGAAGGTGACGCGCTCGGCCGTCCAGAACGCCGCGTCCATCGCGGGCATGTTGCTCACGACCGAGGCTCTCGTGGTGGACAAGCCCGAGGAGGAGGCCCCGGCCGCCGGTGGTCACGGCCACGGTCACGGCCACGGCCACTGACCTGCGTCGACCTGAGGTCCGCGTCCCGTCCCGGGGCGCGGACCTTTCGCATTCCTGGGACGATCCGCCCCTGCCAGGCGACGTGACGCCCCCGGGGCGGCAGTCCCTTGCCGCACGGTGAGGGCCGCTCCGGGGTGGCAGTCTCCCGTACGGCAAGGCGGTCCTTGTGCGAGGGCCGCTCCGGGGTGACGGTCCCCGTACGGCAAGCCCCCCACGTCCACCGTGGGCACGGGCCGGGGTCCGTCCTGCCACGCCACTCCAGCGGGACGGGGCGGGCCGCCGTTACGTCACGCCCCCTGAACCGACGTCCTGAACCGCGCACAGAAGGCGGAAGGGGCCACGCCGAGGCGGGAACGCCCGCCGCAACGACCCGTCCTCGCAGGTGGGTGGTCATGCGGTTTCGGCGGTGGGGTGGTGACGGAGAGTTCGCGGAAAGGCGATGGGTGGGCGAGTGCGAAGTTGTCCGGAAAGGAAACTATTTCGCGGTAAACCGAACACGTTCGTAAAGCGTCCCCCCGCCTGACGTGTTTCCTGCATTTCAGCTAATGGCCTGAAATATCGTCACACACCCAAACCCTTAGTGTGGCGGACCGATTACGCCGCGTTATCGTCGCTTCAATGTGACCAATCCGTAGCCGTTCGCTATGACGACAGGCACGATCAGTGCGGGCATCATGCCTAACGTGAGCGAGGGAAGCGTCGCCGACGCCAAAATTGGGGTAAGGCTTGCGTCGAGACTTCCGGCACGAGCGGACGAGTCCGACCTTCGGGAACTGACGAGCCTCGCCGTCCAGGGGGATCGCACCGCGATCGAATCTCTGCTCGGGGAGCTCCGTCCCATGGTGGTGCGCTATTGCCGTGCGCGACTGGGGAGGGTTTCCGGGCAATATCACATCGCCGATGACGTGGCGCAGGAAGTCTGCATCGCCGTGCTGTCCGCGCTGCCCCGCTACCGTGACATGGGCCGGCCGTTCGCCTCCTTCGTGTTCGGGATCGCCTCCCACAAGGTGGCCGACGCGCTGCGCAGTTCGGTGCGCTCCGCCGTACCGACGCAGGATCTGCCCGACGGGCCCGACGAGGGGCCGGGGCCGGAGGAGACGGTCGTCCGCTACATCGAGGTGGAGCACGCCCGCAGGCTGCTGTCGCGGCTGCCGGACAACCAGCGCGAGCTGCTGCTGTTGCGGGTGGTGTCGGGGCTGTCGGCCGAGGAGACAGGTAATGTACTCGGCATGACACCAGGTGCGGTGAGGGTCGCCCAGCATCGGGCGCTGGCCAGGCTCCGGCAGATGGCCGAGCTGGAGTCGATCGCTTGACCGAAGAAGAAAGCGACGCGCTCCTCGACGCGTTGTCACGGGGCGAGCCGCCGCCCGTCGGTGATCCGGCCGCCGCGCTGCTCGCGGCGCTGCTGGAGGACGTCGGTCAGCGTCGCTCTTCGGTGTCGATGACGCCGTCGACGTAGCCTCTGGCGTACTCCCAGCTGACGTAGTCGGACGGGTCCGGATGGAAGGCCGGCTCGTGCACCTGCGGCTGGCCGTTCTCGATCATCTGGCGGAGATTGCCGCGCAGCAGGTCCCAGTCGAAGAAGTGCTGTTCGGAGCATTCTGGGCAGTCGAGGACCAGGCCCAGCACTCCCTGCGGCTCCAGCAGGGAGCGGAAGACCTCGACGTCGGCCAGGTCGGTGATGGCCTCGTCGCGCTCGGCAGCGGTCAGCGGCTCGGCGTCGTCGAGATCGCCCAGGGCCGAGCTGGGATCGTTCGGGTCGTCCGCGAACGGGTCCGGTGGCACATCTTCCAACACCTTCCCACCATAAGACCGATGGGGTCCTTCAGGTGAGCCATCCTCGTCGCGCGGCCTCCACGCCCGCGTGAAAACGTGACTGGGCGCCCAGCTCGGCTATGGCGTCGGCGAACCTGGCGCGGACGGTGCGGACGGACACCCCGAGATGGCGCGCGATGGAGTCGTCGCACATGCCCTGCGCGGCCAGCCGCAGCACCTGCACCATGCCGTCGCCCTTGCGTCCCCAGGGCAGTGGTACGGCCCGCGCCCACAGCTCCTCGAACAGCGAGTGCAGCACCCCCACCACGATCGGCGCCCGGACGACGTAGAAGTTGTAGGCGTGGTCGGGCAGGTTGCCGCCCCACGTGGCGGGCAGCCCCGCCACCCCGGGCCCCGCGGTCATGAACCAGCTCGGCACCCGGTCGAGCGTGCGGACCTGGCCTCCGCTGGCCAGTAAGCGGGTCAGCTGGTCGCGCACGCCCGGCAGCGTGAGCGTCGAGACCGGGATGACCGCGCGCAGCGACAGCAGCTCGCGCTGCTGGGCGTCGACCCACGGGTCGGCGAACTTGCGGGCGAAGTCGAGCATGGTGCGCTCGTCGGGGATGGCGGTGAGCAGGTCCATCGGCGGCGCCTGGACGGCCATGCCGACCACGCTCTCGTAGAGGATGTCGGCGCCGCTGACCAGCTCGACGGGAAAGGGCCCGCTCTGGTAGTCGCGGCCGGCGTCGTAGTCGCGGATCAGGTGGCGGATGGACGACAGGGCGGAGTCGATGCGGCGGCTCTCCTCCGCCAGCAGGTCGAGGCGCTGGGCGATGAGCCTGCCGAGGGCGCCGGCCGGGTGGCGGGCGAGGTAGTGGCCCGACTGCTCGTCGACGACGCCCAGCCGGACGAGGTCGTCGAGCTGCCTGCCGACGGCGTCGGCGGGGCCGTCCATGGCCGCGGCGAGCTCGGTCACCGTGGCCCGGTGCAGTCTCAGCACCGCCGTGTAGAGCGCGGTTTGCCCCGGATCGAGGCCGAGGGTCTCGAGAGGGTCCGACGTGGTGCTGGAGTGGTTGCGCATGTGCGGTGCTCCGTAGGGGGGACACGGGCGTGCCGCGAGGATAACCCGGTCGCAGGGCCGTGTCCCGCCCTTGCGCCGACTGCTTCGCGCCACGTGCAACTTCGTGCAATTGCACGTTTTCACATTGCGATGTGCCATCGCGTAACGCAGCATTAACCCAGCGTCGGCACCAGCAGGACGAACAGCGCCGCCACCTGGACACGGAGGGGGGTCCGGTGGCATTCCGCGCCTCGTCCGAGGCTGCCGGTGGCCGGAGAACCGGGGCGGATCACCGACCGCCCCGGTTCTCCGGCACTTCACGATGCGTGGAGGACGACGGACCGTGGGGGTCATCGTCCTCCATCCCCACCCTGATCCTTTTGGGCCTACCCACTAAACTGGCTGTCACAAGCATGAATGGCAGCTGGAGGGGTCACGGCATGTCCAAGTTCACAGAGACGGGGCTCACGTTCGATGACGTGTTGCTCGTTCCCGCTTATTCGGACATGCAGCCGGGCGATGCCAACACGGCAACCCGGCTCTCGCGCGGCATCACGCTGTCCATCCCGCTGGTCTCGGCCGCGATGGACACCGTGACCGAGGCGCGCATGGCCGTGGCGATGGCCCGCCAGGGCGGCATCGGCATCCTCCACCGCAACCTGTCCATCGAGGAGCAGGCTCAGCAGGCCGACCTGGTCAAGCGCTCCGAGGCCGGCATGGTCACCAATCCGGTGACCTGCTCGCCCGACGACACCCTCGCCGACGTCGAGCGGCTGTGCGCCAACTACCGCATCTCCGGTGCCCCCGTGACCGACGCCGACGGCGTGCTGGTCGGCATCGTCACCAACCGTGACATGCGTTACGAGAGCGACCAGAGCCGGACCGTGCGCGAGGTCATGACCCCGATGCCGCTGGTCACCGCGCCGGTCGGGGTGTCGCGCGACGAGGCGTTCGCGCTGCTGAAGGCCAACAAGATCGAGAAGCTGCCGCTGGTCGATGCCCAGGGCAGGCTGCGCGGCCTCATCACCATCAAGGACTTCACCAAGAGCGAGCAGTACCCGCTGTCGACCAAGGACGCCGACGGCCGCCTGGTCGTCGGCGCGGCCATCGGCGTGGCGGGCGACGCCGAGAAGCGCGCCCAGGCCCTCATCGACGCGGGCATCGACGTGATCATCGTCGACACCGCCCACGGCGACTCCAAGGGCGTCGGCGACATGATCGCCAAGGTCAAGGCCAACAGCCACGGCATCGACGTCATCGGCGGCAACATCGCCACCCGCGCGGGCGCGCAGCTGCTCATCGACGCCGGCGCCGACGCGGTCAAGGTGGGTGTGGGCCCCGGCTCGATCTGCACCACCCGGGTGGTGGCGGGCGTCGGCGCGCCGCAGATCACCGCCATCCACGAGGCGTCGCTGGCCTGCGGCCCCGCGGGCGTCCCGCTGATCGGCGACGGCGGCCTGCAGTACTCGGGAGACATCGTCAAGGCCATCGCGGCCGGCGCCGACACCGTCATGCTCGGCTCCCTGCTCGCCGGCTGCGAGGAGTCGCCCGGCGATCTGATCTTCATCAACGGCAAGCAGTTCAAGTCCTACCGGGGGATGGGTTCGCTCGGCGCGGTCCGCAACCGCGAGCGCGGCGGCACCTCCTTCAGCAAGGACCGCTACGGCCAGGACACGGTCGGCTCCGAGGACAAGTACATCCCCGAGGGCATCGAGGGCCAGGTCCCCTACCGCGGGCCGGTCTCGGCGGTCACCTACCAGCTCGTCGGCGGTCTCCACCAGGGCATGTGGTACGCCGGGTGCCGCACGATCGACGAGATGCACGAGCGCAGCCGGCTCATGCCGATCACTTCCGCAGGTCTCAAGGAGAGCCACCCGCACGACATCCAGATGACGGTCGAAGCCCCGAACTATCACAGAAGGTAACTGTTTTTGATGACTCAGGTGGAGATCGGCCGCGGCAAGACCGGCCGCCGTGCCTACGCGCTCGACGAGATCGGCCTGGTGCCCTCGCGGCGCACGCGCGACCCGGAGGAGGTCTCGATCGCCTGGCAGATCGACGCCTACCGGTTCGAGCTGCCCGTGGTGGTCGCGCCGATGGACAGCGTCGTCTCGCCCGCCACGGCGATCATGATCGGCAAGCTGGGCGGCCTCGCGCCGCTCGACCTTGAGGGCCTGTGGACCCGCTACGAGGACCCGAGCCCGCTGCTGGAGGAGTGCGCCGAGCTCGACGCCGAGGCGGCCACGCGCAGGCTCCAGGAGATCTACACGGCGCCGATCAAGGAGGAGCTGGTCGGGCGCAGGATCCGGGAGATCCGCGACGCCGGCGTGACCACCGCGGTCCGCCTGTCGCCGCAGCGCACCGTGCAGTTCCACAAGACGGTCATCGACGCGGGCGTCGACATCTTCGTGATCCGCGGCACGACGGTCTCGGCCGAGCACGTCTCGAGCAAGGCCGAGCCGCTGAACCTCAAGCAGTTCATCTACGAGCTCGACGTGCCGGTGATCGTGGGCGGGTGCGCCACCTACACCGCGGCCCTGCACCTGATGCGCACGGGCGCGGCGGGCGTGCTGGTCGGCTTCGGCGGCGGCGCCTCCCACACCACGCGCAACGTGCTCGGCGTCGCCGTCCCGATGGCCACGGCGATCTCCGACGTGGCGGCGGCGCGGCGCGACTACCTCGACGAGTCAGGTGGCCGCTACGTGCACGTGATCGCCGACGGCGGCATGGGCACCTCGGGCGACATCGCCAAGGCGATCGCCTGCGGGGCCGACGCGGTGATGGTGGGCTCGCCGCTCGCGCGGGCGACGGAGGCTCCCGGTCACGGGTTCCACTGGGGTTCCGAGGCGCACCACCCCGACCTGCCGCGCGGGCGCAGGGTGCAGTTCGGGACGGTGGGCACGCTGGAGCAGATCCTGCACGGGCCGTCCACCGTGGCCGACGGGTCGATGAACCTGATGGGTGCGCTGAAGCGCACGATGGCCTCGACCGGCTACTCCGACATCAAGGAGTTCCAGCGGGTCGAGGTGGTCGTCGCGCCGATCCAGCGCTGACGTCCTGACCTGAGGAGACCCGCGCCCCGTCCGGGGGTGCGGGTCTCCGGCGTCTCCGGCTCGGGGTGCGGTCGGGTCGGCGGGTACGCCGTGGCCCGCCGTCCGGCCTGCCGGTGGACGTCCTCATGCCCTGGCGTACCACGTGACCGTGGCGCCGTTGCTGAACGTCCTGCTCTGCGTGGGCGCGAACCGGGTGGGCCGGAACCCGCCGGCGAAGGCGGGGATCCCGTCGCCCGCGACCACCGGGTAGTGCTTGATGATCAGTTCGTCGATCTCCGGCAGGACGGCGGCCGCGAGCTTGCCGCCGCCGCACAGGTAGATGTCCATGCCGTCCTCCTTCTTGAGCCGCCGCACCAGCTCCAGCGGCTCGCTCCTGACGATCTCGACCAGGGGGTCGGTGCTGTCGGGCAGCGTGGTGGACACGACGTGGTGCCGCAGCGGGGTGTAGGGGCTGGTCATGCCGGCGTTCAGGCCCGGCAGGTAGGTGCCGCGCCCCATGACGACCGTGTCGAAGCGGCGCGCGGGAGCGTCGAGGCCGATCATCGCGCGGACGTGCGCCGGCACGACCTCCGGCAGCTCGGTGTTCATCGAGGCCGCCATGTCGTCGCTCACCGGGTAGAAGTCCCATTCGCCGCCGGGGCCCGCGATGTAGCCATCGATCGAGACGCCCACGTAGTACACGAGCTTTCGCATAAGTAGCAACTCCGTTTGTAGTACTCTGAATGAAGTGGTTAGAACGTAGTACTACATCTGGAGTGGTGTCAAGTGCGCAGGAATCCGGAGCGGCGGGCGGCCCTCGTCGACGCGGCCATCGAGGTGCTGGCCCGCGAGGGCGCCAGGGGTCTGACGTTCAGGGCGGTCGACGCCCAGGCGGCGGTGCCGCCGGGGACCGCGTCCAACTACTTCTCCAGCCGTGACGACCTGCTCACCCAGGCGGGAGGGCGGATCTACGAGCGGCTGGAGCCCGACGAGACGACCATGACGCTCGCCCTGACCGGCCCGCGTGACAAGGACAGGGTCGTCGAGCTGCTCAGGGAGATGGTGGCCAGGATCAGCGCTTATTCCACCGGGTACCTGGCGCTGCTGGAGCTGCGGCTGGAGGCGACACGCAGGCCCGAACTGCGGGCCGTCCTGACCGAGCGGATCCGCGCCGACGTGGAGGGGAACGTGCGCATCCACCTGGGGTCGGGGCTGCCCGGCGACGCGACGGCGGTGAAACTGCTCTATCTCGCGCTGAACTGGCTGATCGTGGAGCGGCTGACGCTGCCGGACGTCTTCTCCGAGGAGGAGGCCGACGAACTCGTGGCCCGGGCGGCCGAGCGACTGATCCTCGGCTGAGAACGACGGCGCCTAGACTGCTCCGCTATGACTGCCTCACCCCCAGGCGCACCGTGATGGCCGATCTCCAGCACACGCACGAGGTGACCTTCGACGGCGACGTGGTCACCAAACGCTACGTCGACGGGAAGACGGGCGCGGACGAGCGCGAGTGGCGCGCGCTCACCCTGCTCGGCGAGCACGCGCCAGGGCTGGCGCCGGCGCCCATCGCCTTCGAGCCCGGCGTGGTGGTCATGTCCAGGGTGGACGGGACACCGGTGCGCGGCGTGCCATCCGGGGCCGCGCCGCTGGCGGAGCTGGCGGCGACGCTCGGCCGGTTGCACGCGGCGGTGCCCGCGCGGGTGCTGCGGGACCTGCCCGAACGGCCGTGGCAGGTCGAACAGCTCGCCGCGCAGGTGCGCGCGTGGTGCGCCGCGTGGCGGCCGCGGGGCACGCGCGCCGATCTGGCGGTGCGGGAGGGCGCCAGGTGGCTGGAGGGATGGCGCCCGGGTACGGCCGGCGTGCGTCCGGCGTTCGGGGCGGGTGACGGCAACCTGTCCAACTTCCTGTGGGACGGCGTCCGCGTGCGGGTGGTCGACTTCGAGGACTCGGGCCGCTCGGACCGGGCCTACGAGCTGGCCGAGCTCGCCGAACACGTGTCGGCGTGGGTCGACGGCGAGGTGGACGTGCTGGCCAGGGTCGAACTCGACCGCGACGAGGCGGCGAGGGTGCGGGAGTGCCGCAGGCTGCAGGCGCTGACGTGGCTGTTCCTGCTGTCGGGGGAGGGGCCGCGCAACCCGCCGGGGACGTTCGCGAAGCAGGTCGAGCGGGTGCTGCGGGCGCTGGACGGCGGCTGACCGCCGCCTGACCCTCCGCGAGACGGGCCGCGAGGTGCCGGACCGCTGGACGGCGGCTGACCGCCGCCTGACCCTCCGCGAGGCGGGCCGCGAGGTGCCGGACCCTGGACGGCGGGCGTGCCTCAGCGCCGCCTGGCCAGGAGCCGGGCCAGCCCCACCGCCAGCCCCACCATCAGGACGGTCGCCGCGACGGCGCCTCCGATCAGCCCCCAGGGCGGGCCGCCGGGGGAGGAGCCGGCGGCCGGGACGCTCGCGTGCTCACCCGCGGCCCCCGGCGAGGCGGCCTGGGCGACCGGAGAGCTCATGACGGGCGGGGCCGGGGTGCCGAGGGCGGCGAGCATCTCCGTGGTGACGGACCGCCCGAAGTCGTCCGGCGAGCCGGCCTCGTCACCCCGCCGCAGCGGTCCGCTGCGGCCCGCTTCGAGCTTCACGTTCCCCGAGCACAGCGACGAGGACAGCGACGTGCCGGGATGCGTCGGGAACATCCCGCCGTCATCCGCCACCGGCGACGCGAACACCAGATACCGGGCACCCTTGGCGAAGTCGTAGCCGCACGCGGCCGAGTCGGCGTTGGTCGCCACCTCGACCGTCGCCGCGCGTCCGCCCTTGTAGACCTGGTCGACCGCGAACGTGACCACGAAGGGCGGCGGGGGACCGGACAGCGACCCGGGCATCCGGCGGACGGCCTGCACCGTTCCGGTGAACACCGCGGCCGAGTCCTTCACCGCCTCCTTCGGGGTCAGGGAGGCGCAGCTGCAGGCGCATGCCGTACCTGCAGGGGCCAGCAGGAAGGCGGCGACGAGGGCGAGAACGGCGAGCAGGCGCATGCCCACTCACACGGATGCGGCGCGCTCCCGGTTCAGGACAGGACGCCGAGCAGGTGGGTGACCTCGCGGGCGACCGCGTCCCGGGCCGCCTTGAGGTACTTGCGGGAGTCGACGACCTGGGGATCGCGGGCCAGGTAGTCGCGGACTGCCCCGGTGAAGGCCTTGTTGAGGTGCGTGGCGATGTTGATCTTCTTCATGCCGTGCCGTACGGCGTCGCGCAGGTTCTCGTCGGACACCCCCGACGAGCCGTGCAGGACCAGCGGCACAGGCACCGCGGCGTGCAGTTCGGCGATCAGCGCCAGGTCGAGCACGGCGTCCTTGGTCGTCATCGCGTGGGAGGTGCCGACGGCGACGGCGAGGGCGTCGACGCCGGTGCGGGCGACGTAGTCGACCGCCTCGTGCGGCTTGGTGCGCACGCCGGGCGCGTGGACGCCGTCCTTGCCGCCGACCTCGCCGAGCTCGGCCTCCACCCACACGCCGTGGGCGTGGCAGTGGGCGACGACCTGGGCCGTGGCGGCGACGTTCTCCTCGTCGGGCAGCGCGGAGGCGTCGAACATGACCGAGCCGATGCCGAGCGCGACGGCCTCCTCGACCAGCGCCCTGTCGGTGGCGTGGTCGAGATGGACGGCGACGGGCACGGCCGCGCGCCTGGCTACGGCGAGCGCGGCGAGGGCGACGGGTTCGAGCGCGCCGTGGTAGCGGACGGCGTTCTCGCTGATCTGCAGGACCACCGGCGCGCCCGCGGCCTCGGCGCCCGCGACGATCGCGGTCGCGTGCTCCAGCTGGATCACGTTGAACGCGCCGACGCCAGCCTTCGCGCTGTTGACGATCTCTGCGATGCCGACGAGAGGCATGGGGCTCCTTCTAAGAGATGACGATCTCGGGGTGGATGGCGTCGAACACGCCACGATCGAAGTCGCCCGCCACGGGCGCGGCGACGGCGGCGGCGCCGAGAGCGGCCGCCCTACGCAGCAGGTCGGGCCACGGCAGCTCCTCCACCAGCCCCAGAGCCAGGCCCGCCACCAGCGCGTCGCCCGCCCCCGTCGGGTTGCCCTCCACCCGGTACGGCATGCGCGCGCGGAAGGTCCCCGCCGGCGTGATGGCGTGCAGCCCTTCCTCGCCCATGGACACGACGACCGCCCCTGCGCCTTCGGCCAGGACGGCCTCGGCCCCGCCGTCAGGGAAGGCCCTGGACAGCTCGTCCTTGTTGGGCTTGACGATCGAGGGCCGCCCCTTGGGCGCGTGGCGCAGCGGCTCGCCGTCGGCGTCGACGATCGTCGGCACGCCGGTCATGGCGGACAGCGTGGCGTAGAGGTCGGCTGGGACGCCGCGGGGCAGGCTGCCGGAGATCACGACGGCCTCGGCGTCCGCGGCCAGGCGCTCGAAGTCGGTCAGGAAGAGGTCGAGTTCGGCGCCGGTCACCTGCGGGCCCGGCTCGTTGAACAGCGCCGTGGTGCCCGAGTGGATCACCAGCGTGGTGCGGGAGTCGCCGGAGATCGGGGTGAGCGCGCAGGGCAGGCCCGCGGCGTCGAGGTCGGCGCGGATGGCCGTGCCCGTGGGGCCGCCGGCGAGGCCCGCCACCACGACCTCACGGCCGAAGGCGGCGAGCACCCGCGCGACGTTGACACCCTTGCCACCGGCACGCCTGTGCACCGAGGAGACCCGGTTCACCCCGTCCCAGTCGGCGTCGGGCACCCGGTAGGTGACGTCGAGGGCGGCGTTGAGCGTGACGGTGAGGATCATCAGGGCTCCGTGATCCAGCCGCCGCGCTTCATGACGCCGGCGACCTCGAGGGAATCGTTGAGAACGACCAGGTCGGCGATCTTGCCCGCGGTGATGGACCCCACCTGGTCGGCGA
Source organism: Nonomuraea sp. NPDC004354 (assembly GCF_053602555.1). Lineage (NCBI taxonomy): Bacteria > Bacillati > Actinomycetota > Actinomycetes > Streptosporangiales > Streptosporangiaceae > Nonomuraea > Nonomuraea sp. NPDC004354. The sequence continues at coordinate 83,373 of NZ_JBSGDV010000013.1, forward strand.
TGCCGAGCACGCGGGCGGGGGTCAGCGAGGAGACCTCGACGGCCTCGGCGACGGACAGCCCGACCTGCTGGACGGCACGACGGAAGGCGACGTCCATGGTGAGGGTGCTGCCCGCGATGGAACCGCCCTCGGCCAGGCGGGCCACGCCGTCGCGGACGTCGACCTCCATGGAGCCGAGCACGTAGGTGCCGTCGCCCATGCCGGTGGCGGCCATCGCGTCGGTGATCAGCGCGGTGCGCTCGGGGCCGGCGACGGTGTAGGCGAGGCGGAGCATGGCGGAGTGGACGTGGACGCCGTCGTTGATCAGCTCGATGGTGACGCGCTCGTCCTCCAGGAGGGCGGCGATGGGCCCCGGCGCGCGGTGGCCGAGCGGGGGAAGCGCGTTGTAGAGGTGGGTGGCGACCGTGGCGCCCGCGTCGATGCCCGCGATGGTCTGGTCGTAGGTGGCGTCGCTGTGGCCGAGAGCGGCGATGACGCCTTCGCCGGCCGCCGCGCGGATGGTGTCGAGCGCCCCCGGCAGTTCGGCGGCGATGGTCAGCATGCGCACGTGGCCGCGGCCTGCCTTGACCAGCTCGCCGAACTCCCGCGGGTCGGGCTCGCGCAGCAGCTTGGGGTTGTGCGCGCCGCAGCGGGCCTTGGAGATGTAGGGGCCCTCGAAGTGGATGCCGGCCAGCAGGCCGTCGTCGCACAGGTCGGCCAGGGACGAGGTGGCGGCGGCGATGTCCGCCACCGACCCCGTCACCAGGCTGGCGACCATCGTGGTGGTGCCGTGACTCTCGTGGAGCGCGACGGCGTCGCGCGCCTTGTCCTGCTGACCAGTGGGGAAGGATCCGCCCGCGCCGCCATGGTTGTGGATGTCGACGAAGCCGGGCACGACCAGCCGCCCGGCCAGGCTGTGGCCCGCTCGGGGGGCGGATCCGTGACCGACATGCGTGATGCGGCCGTCTTCGATGGTCAGCCACCCGTCGTGGACTCCCTCGGGAGTCGCGATACGGGCGTCGGCGAGAGTAAGGCTCATGAAGAAAGAATCACAGATCGCGTGAGGTGCATCGGCTCGTCGGGGTCGAGCCCGCGGGCGAAGGCGCGCGCGACGGCGACCCGCTGGGCGCGGATCAGCTCGGCCATCGGGTCGAGCGCGGTCTCGAAGAACGTGCCGCCGGTGGCTTCGACCTGCTCGCGCAGCCCCTGAGGGGCGCTTCCGAGCATCCAGGTGACGCGGCCGGGGCCCGCGATGCTGATCGGGCCGTGGCGGTACTCCATCGCCGGGTACGCCTCGGTCCACGACCGGGACGCCTCGCGCATCTTCAGCGCCGCCTCCTGCGCCAGGCCGACGGACCAGCCGGTGCCGAGGAAGCTGAACTGCTCGGCCTCGACCAGCGCGGCGTCGAGCGGGGCGGAGACGGCCTCGCCCGCGTCGGCTATGGCCTGGGTGAGGTCCTCGCCGAGGCTGGCGCGCAGCAGCGCGAGCTGGGTGGTGGCGAAGCGGGTCTGCACGACGGACCGCTCGTCGGCGTAGTCGAGGACGATGACCTGGTCGGCCAGGTTCATGACCGGCGTGTCGGGGTCTGCGGTGATGGCCGTGGTCCTGGTGCCGACCTTGCCCAGCAGTTCGAGCACCTCGGTGGTGGTGCCGGAGCGCGTCAGCGCCAGCACCCGGTCGTAGGAACGGCCGAGCGGCGCCTCCGACGCGGCGAAGGCGTCGGTCTCGCCCAGGCCGGCCCGCTCGCGGAGCGTGGCGTAGGCCATCGCGATGAACCAGGAGGTGCCACAGCCGACGACGGCGACCCGCTCGCCCGGCTTGGGCAGGGCGTCGGCCGGAATGTTCGCCACGGCACGCCGCCAGCAGTCGGGCTGAGACGCGATCTCGGCCTCGGTGTGGGTGGTCAAGGCTTCCTCCCGATTGTGATTGTTTCTGCTCTTTTTATAGCATAAAAGAGCACAACTGTGCAGTGCTGGTGGGCGGGTCATCGGATGTGCCAGGCTTGCCTCCATGAGCCGTTATGACCGATGGAACTCGATTCTCGAGCTGCTGGCGCAGGAGGGACGGCTCTCGGTCGAGGAGGCCGCCGAATCGCTCGACGTCTCCACCGCGACCATCCGCCGCGACTTCGACCAACTCGCCCAGCAGCAGATGCTCATGCGCACCCGCGGCGGCGCCGTCGCGCAGAGCGTCAGCTACGACCTGCCGCTGCGCTACAAGACCGCGCGCCACGCCGACGAGAAGCACCGCATCGCCGCGGCCGCCGCCGACCTGATCGCGCCGGGCGCCGTGGTCGGCATGAACGGCGGCACCACGACCTCCGAGCTGGCCCGCACCCTGGCCACCCGCTCGACGCTCGAGACCGGGTTCACGATCGTCACCAACGCGCTCAACATCGCCGCCGAGCTCACCGTCCGCCAGCACGTGAAGATCGTGGTGACCGGCGGCGTGGCGCGGCAGCAGTCCTACGAGCTCATCGGACCATTGGCGAGCGGCGTGCTCGACCAGGTGACGCTGGACGTGGCCTTCCTCGGCGTCGACGCCCTCGACGTCGAGCTCGGCGCCTCCGCGCACCACGAGGGCGAGGCCTCGGTCAACAGCCTGCTCATCGGCAGGGCCGCCCAGGTCGTGGTCGTGGCCGACTCCTCCAAGCTGGGCAAGCGGGCCTTCGCCAGGATCTGCCCCGTCAACCAGATCGACACGCTGGTGACCGACGAGCGGCTGTCCGACGAGATGGCGAGCCGCTTCGCGGACGCGGGCGTGAAGGTGATCCGCGCGTGAACGTCGTGGCGTAGCCCGACGTACGTCAACGCTCGACCCGAACGAAAGCGGGTACGTTCGTTGTCATGACGGCCAACATCGAAGCCTCCAGGCTGGGTCCCGTCGAGAGGACGGCCGCGCTGGCCGCGATGGCGGAACGGGAGCTTGACGTAGTCGTCGTCGGTGGCGGCATCGTGGGCGCGGGAGTGGCGCTCGACGCGGCCACCCGCGGCCTGTCCGTCGGCCTCGTGGAGGCGCGCGACTTCGCCTCCGGCACCTCCTCCCGCTCCTCCAAGCTCATCCACGGCGGTCTGCGCTATCTGGAGCAGCTCAACTTCGACCTGGTCAGGGAGGCGCTGCAGGAGCGGGCCCTGCTGCTGCAGCGCATCGCGCCCCATCTGGTGCGGCCGGTGCCGTTCCTGTTCCCGATGACCCACTACGGATGGGAACGTCCCTACGTCGGGGCGGGCGTGGCGCTCTACGACACCCTCGGTTTCGCCTCCGGCCTGACCCGCGGCATGCCCGGGCACCGCCACCTGTCCAGGAGCAGGGCGCTGCGGCTGGCGCCCGCGCTCAAGCGCAGTGCCTTCACCGGTGCCGTGCAGTACTGGGACGCCCAGGTCGACGACGCCCGCTACGTGATGACCACGCTGCGCACCGCGGCCGCCTACGGCGCGCACGTCGCCCAGCGGACGCAGGTGGTCGGCTTCCTGCGCGAAGGGGAGCGGGTCACCGGGGTGCGGGTGCTGGACCTGGAGAACTCCACCGAGTTCGAGATCAGGGCGCGCCAGGTGGTCAACGCCACCGGGGTCTGGACCGACGACATCCAGGAGCTGGTCGGCGGCAGGGGCCAGATCCACGTGCGCGCCTCCAAGGGCATCCACCTGGTGGTCCCGCGCGACCGGATCCACTCGATGACCGGCATCATCCTGCGCACGGAGAAGTCCGTGCTGTTCGTGATCCCGTGGGGACGGCACTGGATCATCGGCACCACCGACACCGAGTGGACTCTCGACCGGGCGCACCCCGCCGCCTCGCGGGTCGACATCGACTACCTGCTCGACCATGTCAACGGCGTGCTGTCGGTCCCGCTGACCAGGGACGACGTCGAGGGCGTCTACGCCGGGCTGCGCCCCCTGCTGTCGGGGGAGTCGGAGGAGACCTCCAAGCTGTCCAGGGAGCACGTGGTCGCCCACCCGGTGCCGGGCCTGGTGATGATCGCGGGCGGCAAGTACACCACCTACCGGGTGATGGCCAAGGACGCGGTCGACGCGGTCGCGCACGGCCTCGACCAGCGCGTCCCCCCCTCCTGCACCGACCGCGTCCCGCTGGTGGGCGCCGAGGGCTACCAGGCGCTGTGGAACTCCCGTCACCGGCTCGCGCGCGACTCGGGCCTGCACGTGGCCCGCATCGAGCACCTGCTGCAGCGCTACGGCACGCTCGTCGACGAGGTGCTGGAGCTGATCGAGCAGGACCGCTCGCTGGCCAGGCCGCTCAACGGGGCCGACGACCACCTGCGCGCCGAGGTCGTCTACGCCGCCACCCACGAGGGCGCCAGGCACCTCAACGACGTGCTGACCAGGCGCACCCACATCTCGATCGAGACCTTCCACCGGGGGCTCGCGGTGGCGCAGGAAGCGGCCGAGCTGATGGCCGGGCCCCTGGAGTGGGACGACGACCACGTGAAGAGAGAGGTCGAGTACTACTGCAAGCGGGTGGAGGCAGAGCGGCTCTCCCAGGAGCAGGACACCGACCAGGAGGCGGACGCCATCCGTCTCGGCGCGCCCGAGATCGTGCCGGTCGCCCAGCCGACCCCCCGCTGAGGGCCTGGCCCCGGCCGCACGGCGGCCGCGAACGGGACGCGCCTGAGGCGGCCCCGCCGGTCCGGTCATGAGGATCCCCGGCCCGCCGCCCCCGTGCAGCGGCGGGACCGGGGATGGGACCGCGGGTCAGGCGAGCGGGATCCAGGCCTGCTCGTCCAGCGAGTTCAGGTCGTTGACCTTGATCCCCGACGGCGACACCGTCCACAGCGAGTCGCCGATCACCATCGAGCGCTGGATGTTCGGCTCGTAGGTGTAGTCGCCCTCCTTCACCCGCGGGTGCTTGATCGTCCCGACCGACGTCACCGCCGTGTCGGTGATCTTCAGGACCAGCGCCCCCGAGTCCGACTGCCCGTTCCGGTAGCTGGACACGGGGATGACCGCCGTGCCGCTCTTCGGCCAGTACAGGAAGGCGTGCGGGTCCCACTCGGCCTCGGAGCCCGACTCCTTCTGGAACAGCTGCGACAACCGCCGCGGCGCGGCCGGGTCGCTGACGTCGAACAGCGAGACCTGGGTGCCGAGCGTCCGGCCCTTCTCGCTGGCCTCCTGGCCGAGCCCGATGAGGCGGCCGTCGCCGGCCGGGTGCAGGTACGCGGAGTAGCCAGTGATCTTGAGCTCGCCCGTCACCCTGGGCGCGGCGGGGTCGCGCAGGTCGAGCGTGTAGAGCGGGTCGACCTGGCGGAAGGTCACCACGTAACCGACCGGGCCGATGAAGCGGACCGAGTAGATGCGCTCGTTCCTGCCCAGGCCGCCGACCTCGCCGACCTTGGCCAGGGTGTCGGCGCGCAGCACGTAGACGCTGCTGGAGCTGGACTTCTGGTCGGCCGTCGTGGTGGCGACGCGCAGGTTGCCCTCGTACTCCGACATGGCGTACTGGTTGAGCAGCCTGCCGGGCACCTTGCCGGAGGCGAGGTAGGCCGGCGCCCCCGGCTTGCTGATGTCGAAGCGGTGGACCTCGGTCTCCTCCGGCGGGACGGCCGGGCTGGGGACCGGCGCGGCGGTCGTCGCGGGAGACGGCCCGTCGATGGGGGCCAGGCCCGCGCCCGAGGAGCTCGTGGACGTGTCGGGCGACGCCGGAGGGGCGGAGGCGCTGACCGAGGGCGCGGCCGGCTCCGAGGAGCTCGTGGAGGAGTTCGGCGTGGGCACGTCCTCCACCGGGCGCGGTTCGATCGGGACAGGGAACCACCAGCGCGGGTTGCTGGTGACGTACAGGCTCGTCCCCGTCCCGTAGACGGTGTCGCCGTCGGCGGCCACGGCGATCGGGTTGGCCGCCGCGGCCGTCAGGTCCTGCGCCAGATCGATGGAGTGCACCGTCAGCAGCGAGGTCCCCGTGTACTCGTCGGGGTGGCTGACCTTCTCGCACGCCACCGACTCCTCGCGCGCGTTGCCGGCCGCGTCGGTGATCGTGAACTTCGGCAGCCAGGCCGAGATCGGCGCCTGCCGTACGACGGCCTGGTTGACCCTGATGCGCTCGGCCTCAGGCACGCTGTCGCGGGGCTGGGGGAAGGTGATGTCGGGCTGGCTGCGCACGACCAGCCGTACCGTGGAGCCCACCAGCCGGGCGTCGACGTGCATGCCGCGCGGCTCGAAGGTGCCGAGCAGCTTGGGCTGCTCGGCCGCGAGGTCCACCAGCACGTACTGCGGGCCGCCGGTCGGGGCGAAGGCGCGCTTGGCGACGGCGCCGAACGGGATGCCGCCGCCGTTGAACAGCACCAGCGCCCGGTCGCCCGACACGAGCAGGTCGCCGGCCACCCAGTTCTCCTTGGCCAGCTCCAGCGTGCCGGTGACCTTCCTGGTCGCGGCGTCGATGACGCGGAGCTTGCCGTGGCTGACGGTGATGACCCGCTTGCCGTCGGTCTTGACCAGGTCGGGCTCGTCGACGCCCTGCTCGTGCACGTTCGTGGTGGAGTGGTCGGCGGCCTGGCCCTGACCCGTCGACTGGGGGACGGCCTTGCCCGCGACGTCGGCGCGCTCCATGTACATGATGGGCGGCCCGCCGAGACCCCAGGAGGAGACGTTCTTGGCGGTGTTCTCGCGCAGCCCGGACAGCATGTCGTCGCAGCTGCTGTAGGAGACCAGCTTCACGTCGCTCAGGTCGAGCGGCGCCGCCGCGCGCGGGGCGACGGACGAGGAGCAGGCGGCGGTCGCCGTCGCGAGGGCGGCGGCGGTGAGTGCCGTCCGGATCAGCGTCTTCATGACCACCTACACGGGCGCGCCCGCCGAACGGTTCACGAGGCCGGGTTCGCGAGATCGCCCGGGTTCACGAGATCGCCCGGGTTCGCGGGGTCGCCTGGTTCGCGGGGTCGCCTGGTTCGCGAGATACCGGGTTCACGAGATTCTGGTGAAGGTGGGGCTGTAGCCGGCGCCGTCGGGGATGTCGAGCAGCGTGCGGACCTCCTTGCCGGCGAAGTCGACGACCTGGATGCGGTCCTTGGTGGCGTTGTCGAGCTCCCAGCAGTAGAGGTGGGTCTCGTCGTACCAGCCGAGGAGCTTGTCGCAGGGGGTGGAGACCTTGCGCAGCCGCTCTCCCGACGTGCTGTCCCACACGCACAGCTCGCCCGAGTCGGCGTCGGGGCAGCGGGTGGCGAACGACCGGCCGGATGGGGAGAAGATGTCCTGCGTGCCCACGGGCAGCTCGCCGATGTCGGTGGCGTCGCGCAGCCGGTTGCCTGCGGCGTCGAAGAAGCGCAGGTCGGAGCCGTGGACGGCGACCACGCCCGAGGTCTCGCCGTCCCAGCCGAAGGAGCTCTTGCCGGTGATCCTGACCACCTTCGCCTTCTCCGTGGCCACGTCGACGATGGCGAAGCCCAGGTAGAGCCAGTCGTCGCCCTTGGACTGCTCGATGTTGAGCAGGATCTTCGAGCCGTCGTTCGACCAGGCGCGGATGCTGCTGATCAGCGGCTCCTTGACGGTCTTGACGGAGGTCTTGCTGCCGGTCGTCCGGTCGGTGATCTCGACGGAGTCGTAGCGGTCGGAGGTGTAGTTCTTGCTGCGTCCGGCGATGTAGCGGCCGTCGGGGGAGAGCAGGGTCTCCCAGTTGCCGCCGTAGCGACGGAAGGGGCCCGTCAGCGCTCCTCTGGCGTAGTTGACCCACTCCTTGGAGTTCTTGTTGTAGATCTCGTAGGAGGTGAGCTTGATCGGGTCGTCGGGGTGCTCGTAGGCCAGGGCCTGCGTGCCGAGCAGCCGCTGCTTGGCCAGCCCCTGCGTCGGCACGGCCGTACGGGAAGGGGCGGCCGACGGGGTGTTCGTGCGCCGCTGCGCGTCGGCCGAGGGTGACGGCGAGGACTCGGCGCGGCCGGAGAGTTTTCCCCAGGGCACCGCGACGACCGCGACCACGACGAGCAGCGCGACGGCTCCCGCCACGAGGCCGGCCACCAGCCCGGCCCTGCTCTTCTTCGGCGGCGGGTAGGCCCCCTGCGGATAGGTGGGCTGTGCCCACGCGTTCGGCGCCCACTGTCCCTGCGGCGGCGGGCCCGAGGGGACGTGCGAGGGCGGGCCGGAGGGGACGTGCGAGGGCGGGCCCGAGGGACCGTGCGGATGCGCGGCGGGATGGGGGACGGGTTGAGGGGCGGCGTGCGGGGCGGCGTGCGGGGCACTGTGGGGGGCGGCGTGGGGGGAGCCGTGCGGGGCGCCGTGGGCGGGCACGGCCTGCGGCGCGCCGGCCATGGAGGCGGCCGCCGCGGCCTCCCGCAGCATGCCGCCGGGCGCCACGGGGTGCTGGAGCAGCCGCATGATGACCTGTTCGGCGGTGGGCCGCAGGGCCGGGTCCTTGGACAGGCAGGCGTGCACCACCCCGCGCAGCGGCTCGTCGAGGCCGGACACCTCGGGCGGCGCGTTGAGCACCCTGTTGATCACCGCGGGCATGGTGTCGCTGCCGAAGGGCGCCCTGCCGGAGGCGGCGTAGGCGATCGTGCTGGCCCAGGTGAACATGTCGGCCGCGGGCCCCACCTGGTGGCCGAGGAGCTGCTCGGGCGCCATGAACGACGGTGTCCCCACGGGGGCCGAGCTGATGGTGGAGGTGGCGTTCAGCGCCCTGGCGATGCCGAAGTCGATCACACGCGGGCCGTCGGGGGCGATGATGACGTTGGCGGGCTTGAAGTCGCGGTGCACGATGCCCGCCTGGTGGATGGCGGCCAGCGCGGTGGCGGTGCCGATCGCGAGGCGGTGCAGGGCCGGGCCCGAGCGCGGGCCCTGCTCCTGGACGACGCGTTGCAGCGACGGGCCCTCGACGTACTCGCTGACGATGTACGGCCTGCCGTCCGCGGCGCCGGTGGACAGCACCTGGGCCGTGCAGAACGGCGCGACCTGCTGGGCGACCTGGACCTCGCGCAGGAACCGCTCGGCGCTGACGGTGTCGCCCGGACGCAGCCACTTGATCGCGACACGCGCGCCCGTGGGGTCGGCGGCGAGGTAGACGACGCCCTGGCCGCCCTCGCCGAGCCTGCCGAGGAGGGTGTAGTCACCGAGTCTGGCGGGATCGCCAGATCTGAGCTGATCGTAGGGCGGCATACCCCGAATTCTCGCGTGTCGCCATAACGGTTGAGCCACCGAACATTCTTCCGCCCCGGAAACCCCTCAGGTGGTCCTGGTGAAGGTGGGGCTGATGTCCTCGCCGTCCGGGACGTCGAGCAGGGTGCGGATCTCCGCGCCGGCGAAGTCGACGACCTCCACGCGGTCCTTGGCGGCGTTGTCGTTCTCCCAGCAGTACAGGTGGGTCTCGTCGTACCAGCCGAGCAGCTTGTCGCAGAAGGTGGTGACGTTGCGCAGCCGGGCTCCCGACTCGCTGTCCCACAGGCACAGTTCGCCGTCGTCGCCCTCGGGGCATTTCGTGGCGAATGACCGGCCCGACGGGGAGAAGAGGTCCTGCGTGTCGACGGGAAGCGTGCCGATGTTGACGGCGTCGTGCAGCCGGTTGCCCGCGGCGTCGAAGAAGCGCAGGTCGGGGCCGTAGACGCGGACCACGCCGGCGGTCTGGCCGTCCCATCCGAACCCGGCGTCGTTCTCGCCCGCCATCCTGACCACGTTCGCCTTCCGCGCCGGTACGTCGACGATGACGAAGCCCATGTTGCGCGTGCTCTCGCCCTTGGGGTGCTCGATGTTGAGCAGGATCTTCGAGCCGTCGTTCGACCAGGCGTGGATGGGGCTGATCAGCGGGCTCTTGACGGTCTTGATGGAAGCGATCTTGCTACGGGTCCTCGTGTCGGTGATCTCGACGGAGTCGTAGTCGTCGGAGGTGTAGTTCTTGCTGCGTCCGGCGATGTAGCGGCCGTCGGGGGAGAGCGCGGTCTCCCAGTAGCCGCCGTAGCGGCGGAACGGGCCCGTCAGCGCGTCCCTGGCGTAGTTCGTCCAGTCCTTGGCGGGTTTGTCGTAGGCGCTGTAGGACGTGAGCGTGATCGGATCGCCGGGGCGCTCGTAGATGGCGGCCTGCGTGCCGGGCAACGGCCGCGCCGCCTGGCCCCGCGGGGTCGCGGCCGGCCGGGACGGCGGGGCCGGCGCGTTCGTCGGTACGGCCGGCGAGGCCGAGGGCGTCTCCCGGCCCAGGAACCGTCCCCACGGCACGGCGACGGCCACCACGACGAGGAGCAGCGCGGTGATCCCCGCCGCGAGCCCGGCGGCCAGCCGTCTCCCGGGCTTGCCGGACCGCGCTGGGGCCCGCCGCTGGGCGGGCGGCGCCCCGCCCTCCGCGTGTCCCGGCGGCGGTGCGGTGGGACCGCGCGGCGGAGGACCGCCGGCCCCGCCGCTCCAGTGACGCGGGGCGCCGTGGGCGGGGGAGAGGCGGGTGGAGCCCACCATGGAGGCGGCGGCGGCCTCGCGCAGCATGCCGCCAGGGGCCACGGGGTGCTGCAGCAGCCGCATGATGACCTGTTCGGCGGTGGGCCGCAGGGTCGGGTCCTTGGACAGGCAGGCGTGCACGACCCCGGACAGCGGCTCGTCGAGGTTCGAGACGTCGGGTCGCCCGTGGAGGATCCTGTTGATGACCGCCGGCATGGTGTCGCTGCCGAAGGGCGCCCTGCCGGAGGCGGCGTAGGCGATGGTGCTGGCCCAGGCGAACAGGTCGGCGGCGGCGCCGACGGGGTGGCCGAGGAACTGTTCGGGCGCCATGAACGACGGTGTTCCCACCGGCGTGGAGCTGATCGTGGCCGTGGTGTCGAGCGCCCTGGCGATGCCGAAGTCGATCACGCGGGGGCCGTCGGGGGCGATGATGACGTTGGCCGGTTTGAAGTCGCGATGGACGATGCCCGCCTGGTGGATGGCGGCCAGCGCGGTGGCGGTGCCGATCGCGAGGCGGTACAGCGCCGGCCCGGCGCGTGGCCCCTGTTCCCGGACGACGTGCTGCAGGGTGGGGCCCTCGACGTACTCGCTGACGATGTACGGCCGGTCGTGCTCGGCGCCGGTGGCCAGCACCTGGGCCGTGCAGAACGGCGCGACCTGCTGGGCGACCTGGACCTCGCGCAGGAACCGCTCGGCGGCGACGGCGTCGCCGAAACGCAGCCACTTGATCGCGACACGCGCGCCCGTGGGGTCGGTGGCGAGGTAGACGACACCCTGGCCGCCCTCGCCGAGCCGGCCGGCGATCGTGTAGCCACCGAGACTGATCGGGTCTCCTGACCTGCGCGGATCGTAGGACCGCATATCTGAGATTGTCGCGCGCCGCCATAACGGTTGAGCGACCGAATATTCTTCCAGGTATGCCGCAAAGCCTCAGCCACGTGGTCTCCAGCGGAAGGACGCAGGAGATCATCGTCCCGTTCACCGGCGAACCACTGGCCGCGATGCCGATCTCCACCTCCGACGACGTCCGCGCGGCCTACGAACGGGCACGCGCCGCGCAGGAGGCGTGGGCCGCCCGTCCCGCGGCCGACCGCGCCAAGCCGTTCCTGCGGTTGCACGACGCGATCCTCGACCGCCGCGCCGAGATCCTCGACATCATCCAGCAGGAGACGGGCAAGGCCCGCAGGCACGCCCTCGAGGAGGTGCTCGACGTCGCGGGCTGCGCGCTCTACTACGCCCGCCGGACCCCTGGACTGCTCGCGCCGAAGGCGCGCAAGGGCGTCTTCCCCGTGGCCACCCGCGTGATGGAGCTGCGCCATCCCAAGGGTGTGGTCGCGCTGATCTCGCCGTGGAACTATCCGCTGACGCTCGGCGCGGGCGACGTGGTGCCCGCGCTGCTGGCCGGCAACGCGGTCGTGCACAAACCCGACACGCAGACCTCCCAGTCGACGCTGTGGACCATCGACCTGCTGACCGAGCTCGGCATGCCGCGCGACATCTGGCAGGTCGTGCTGGGCGATCCCGCCGACATCGGCGACGCGCTCATGGACGGCGCCGACTACGTCGCCTTCACCGGCTCGACCCGCGCCGGACGCAGGATCGCCGAGGAGGCGGCCAAGCGGCTCGTCGGCTGCTCGCTCGAACTCGGCGGCAAGAACCCGATGATCGTGCTGGACGACGCCGACCTCGACGTCGCCGCCCAGGGGGCGATCCGCGCCTGCTTCACCAACGCCGGCCAGCTGTGCATCTCGATCGAGCGCCTCTACGTGCACGAGAAGGTCTTCGACGCCTTCGCCGACCGCCTGGTGCGCCAGGTCGAGGGCATGAAGCTCGGCGCCGGCCTCGACTGGTCGGTCCAGATGGGCTCGCTGACCTTCCAGCGGCAGCTCGACGGCGTGATAGCCCACGTCACCGACGCGGTGGACAAGGGCGCCAAGGTGCTGACGGGCGGCCGGGCCCGCCCCGACCTCGGACCGCTGTTCTACGAGCCGACCGTGCTGACCGGCGTCACCGAGGAGATGGCGCTCTGCCGCGACGAGACCTTCGGCCCCGTCGTCAGCCTCTACCCCTACTCCACAGAGGAAGAGGTCCTGGCGCTGGCCAACGACACGATCTACGGCCTTAACGCCTCCATCTGGACCGGTGACCCGGCCCGCGGGCGGGCGCTGGCCGCGCGGGTGAAGGCGGGCACGGTCAACATCAACGAGGGGTACGGCTCGGCCTACGCCTCCTACGACGCGCCGATGGGCGGCATGAAGGCCTCGGGTCTCGGCCGCAGGCACGGCGTCGAGGGCCTGCTGAAGTTCACCGAGGTGCAGACCGTGGCCAGCCAGGCGTCGTGGCTGGGCTTCGACCCGCCCGCGGGCATGCCGTACGACAAGTACGCCGCCCTGCTGGCCGGCCTGCTCAAGACGATGAAGAAACTGCGGCTGAAGTGAGCTTCGACGTCATCGTGATCGGCTCGGGCTTCGGCGGCAGCGTCGCCGCGCTGCGCCTGACCGAGAAGGGCTACAAGGTCGGCGTCCTGGAGGCGGGCCGCAGGTTCGACGAGTCGACGCTGCCCGCGACCTCGTGGCGGGCGCGCGACTTCCTCTGGGCGCCCTGGCTCGGGCTCAAGGGCATCCAGCGCATCCACGTGCTCGTCGGCGCGAAGGGCACCCGCGTCATGGTGCTGGCGGGCGCGGGGGTGGGCGGCGGCTCGCTCGTCTACGCCAACACCCTCTACGAGCCGCTCGACCCGTTCTTCCGCGACCCGCAGTGGGCGGCGATCACCGACTGGAAGGCGGAGCTCGCCCCCTACTACGACCAGGCCAGACGCATGCTCGGCGTGGTGGTCAACCCGACGCTCACCCGCGCCGACGAGGTCATGAGGAAGGTCGCGGAAAGGATGGGCGTCGAGGAGAGCTTCCGCCTGGCGCCCGTCGGCGTGTACTTCGGGCCCTCGGGAGTGGATCCGTACTTCGGCGGCGCGGGCCCGGCCCGCCAGGGGTGCGTCGAGTGCGGCGAGTGCATGACCGGCTGCCGCCACGGCGCCAAGAACATGCTGACCAAGAACTACCTCTACCTGGCCGAGCGGGCGGGCGCGAAGGTCTATCCCGAGTGCACGGCGGTCTCGGTCCGGCCCGACGGCGACGGCTACCTGGTCACCGCGCACCGGACCGGCGCGCCGTGGCAGCGCCGTACCTTCCGGGCCCGGCAGGTGGTCTTCGCGGCGGGCGCCTACGGCACGCAGCGGCTGCTGCACCGGCTCAGAGCCACCACGCTGCCGCGGCTGTCGCCCAGGCTGGGCGCGCTGACCCGCACCAACTCCGAGGCGCTGCTCGGCTTCGAACGGCTGTCGGGCGACGGCGAGAAGCTCAACCGCGGCGTGGCGATCACCTCCTCGATCCACCCCGACGCCGAGACCCACATCGAGCCGGTCCGCTACGGCGACGGCTCCAACGCGATGGGCCTGCTGCGCACCCTCCTCGTCGACGGCGACGGCTCCCGGTGGCGCGGCTTCGTGCGCCAGGTCGCCGCCGACCCGCTGACCGCGCTGCGCCTGCTGAACCTGCGCCGCTGGTCGGAGCGGACCATCATCGCGCTGGTCATGCAGGCCAACCACAACGCCATCACCACCCGCAGGTCGCTGTTCGGCCTGCGCAGCCAGGGCGGCAGCAACCCGACCTGGATCCCGGCCGGCCACGAGGCGGTACGGCACGCGGCCGAGGAGATCGGCGGCGTGCCAGGCGGGACGTGGCTCGACCTGTTCGACACCCCGGCGACCGCGCACTTCCTCGGCGGCTGCGCCATCGGCGAGTCCCGCGAGAGCGGGGTCATCGACCCCTACCACCGGGTCCACGGCTACGAGGGTCTGCACGTCGTGGACGGCTCGGCCATCTCGGCCAACCTCGGCGTCAACCCCTCGCTCACCATCACCGCGCAGGCCGAGCGTGCCATGGCGTTCTGGCCGAACGCGGGCGAGGCCGATCCGCGCCCGGCGACGGGCTCGGCCTACCGGAAGCTCGCGCCGGTGGCGCCCGCGCGGCCCGCCGTACCGGAGGCGGCGCCGGGAGCGCTGCGCCTGACGGTCGTGTCGTGAGCTGGAGGGAGTGGGCGCTCGCGCTGCTGGACGAGCCGGACGGGCCGACCCCGCTCATCGAGTTCCCGACCGGCGGGCCCGTCAGGGTGCTGCTGAAGGACGAGTCGGCGCATCCGACCGGGACGATGCGCCACCGGCACGCCAGGGCGCTGTTCCGCAGGGCGATCAGCGAGGGGCTCGTGACCGAGGGCATGACCGTGGTCGAGGCGACGGGCGGCAACGCGGCCGTCGCCCAGGCCTGGTTCGCCCGGCGGCTCGGCCTGCCGTACATCGTGGTGATGCCGGGCCGGCGCACGGAGGAGCGGGCGCGCCGGGTGGAGGAGCTGGGCGGGGAGTGCCGGTTCGTCACGCCGCCACTGGCGATCTACGACGCGGCGCGCGCCGTCGAGGGGCACTTCCTCGACCAGTTCGGGCGGGCGACCGAGCACGACCTGGCCGACGAGCTGCTCGCGCAGGTGACACCCGACTGGGTGGTGGTCGGCGCGAACACCGGCGCCACCTCGGCGACGCTCGGCCGCAGGACGCGCGTGGCCGTGGCCGATCCGGAGAACTCCGCCTACTTCCCCGGGTGGACGCTCGACGCCGCCGACTACGCCACGGGCATGCCGTCGCGGGTCGAGGGCATCGGCCGGCCGCGGATGGAGCCGGGGTTCAAGGGCGACCTGGTCGACAGAGTGATCCCGGTCCCGGACCAGACGAGCAGGGCGACGGCGGCACGCATCCGCGAGGTGACCGGCATCGTGGCCGGTGACGCGTCGGGTGCCGCCCTGGCCGCAGGGCTCATGCTCGCCGAGCGCATGAGCGGTGGCCTGATCGTGACCGTGCTGGGCGGAATAGCCGCCGGGCGCTGAGCGTCGAAGCACACCATGGAGATTCGTTACGCGGGCGGTCCGACGGCCGTCATCGAGCTCGGCGGTGTGCGGCTGGTCGTCGATCCGACGTTCGACCCGCCGGGTGACTACCCGATCGGCCAGCGGGTGCTCACCAAGACGGCGGGGCCGGCCTTCGGACCCGAGCCGGCCGACCTGGTCCTGCTCTCGCACGACCAGCATCCCGACAACCTCGACACGGCGGGCCGCGCCTACCTGGAGACCGTGCCCCTGGTGCTGTCCACCGGGCAGGCGGCCGGACGGCTCGGCGGCGCCGTCAGGGCCCTGCCGAACTGGGAGAGCGTCGAGGTGGGCGCGCTGCGCGTCACCGGCGTGCCCGCCCAGCACGGCCCTGACGGCAGCGAGCACGTGGTCGGCGAGGTCACCGGTTTCGTGCTGTCGGGCGACGGCCTGCCCACCGTCTACGTCAGCGGTGACAACGCCTCGCTCGACGTGGTCAGGCGGATCAGGGAGCGGGTCGGCGCGGTCGACGTGGCCGTGCTGTTCGCGGGCGGCGCCCAGACGCCGCTCCTGGGCGACGCCTACCTGACCCTGCCGAGCGACGGCGCCGCCGAGGCCGCGGCGATCCTCGAGGCGCGCCACGTCGTGCCCCTGCACTTCGAGCACTGGCGGCACTTCTCCCAGGGGCCCGACACCCTGGTGGCGGCCTTCGAGCGGGCCGGCCTGTCCGACCGGCTGCACCTGCTGAAGCCCGGCGAGCAGGTCACAGTGGGTGGCTGACCCAGACGTTCGGCTCGACGTAGACGGCGTGGTCCTGGTCGAGGTCGCAGTGGACGGGCACCAGTCCCTTCGGCACCTCGACCGGGCCGGTACGGTCGAACGGCAGCCCCGTCCACGCGCGCCACTCGGCGAGCGTGCCGGGCACCACCATCGACCGGGACGCCACCTTCATGATCTTCGCTCCCGCCCGTACGTGCACCCGCAGCCACGCGTCGTACGGCAGGCCGTCCTCACGCGTGCGGAAGGCGTAGTCGGCCATCGGCGTGCGCGGCTCGAGATGCTTCTGGTTCGGCCGTACCGGCGCCAGCAGCTCGCCGAACCCCATCCTGGCCGCGTTGGCCCGCATGGCGCCGAGCATCTGCCCCGACAGGCCGCCGCCCTGGAGGTCCTCTCTGATGGTGATCTCGAGTGCCGAGATCGCGTTCGGCCGGTCGCCCCTCCTGCGGGTGGCCGACCCCCAGCGCACGACCGCGTCCCATCCGTCGTCGGGCAGGTCGCCGTCCGGCCGCTGGAAGGGCACCGAGCACGCCCGGGCCACGATGGTGTCGGGGGCGTCCGGGTGGACGGCGACCAGCACGTAGTCGGCGAACTCGGTCTCGGCGACCGTGTAGTACAACCCCGCGATGGGGTCGTTGAGCATGAACGTGGGCCAGGGGTTCGGCATGTCCCACAAGGCGTCCGCGAGATCCGGTCGCTCGGCCAGCGTGGTGATCTGCAGGGTCATGGCCGACATCCTCACACAGCGGGCCGCTGCACGGGCTGGTCGTACGTCCTGAAGATCAACGTGGTCTGGAGGTGCACGATCTCGGGACGCACCAGGTACTTGTCCAGCACCAGCCGGTGCAGGCTCTCCGCGTCGGCCACCGCCACGTGCACGAGGAAGTCGTCGGGCCCGGCGACGGCGTAGAAGGCGATCGTCTCCGGCAGCCCCAGGATGAACACGCGCAGCGGATCGACCAGCTGGCTGGTGTGCGGGCGCACCTTCAACGCGAGGAAGGCCTGCAGCGGCCGGCCCAGCGCCGAGGTGTCGATGGTCGCCCTGAACCCGGTGATCACGCCACGGCGGCGCAGCGACCTGACGCGTTCGAGCGCGGTCGAGGGGGCCACGCCGAGCCGTCCGGCCAGCTCCTTGTTCGGCAGCCGCGCGTCGTTCTGCAGCTCCTTCAGAATCGCGAGGTCGATCGAATCCAGTTCGGCACTCATGGTCAATCGGCTCCTTCGATTCGGGTGCTCTGGCCTCTCGCCGCACGCTGACCCGATTATGGCCCTATGTGGGACATCAAGGAGTTCGAGAGCGCGGCCCAGGTCGCGGTCGAGGAGCTGGCGCGCTACGTCGACGACAGCCAGCGCGGGGCGGCCAGGGTGCTCACCCGCACCCCGCCGCGTGAGCTGGCCGAGCGCCTGCACCTCGCGAACCTGATCGAGAAGGGCGGTCTCACCCCCGAGACCTTCCGCGGCTTCCTGCGGGCCTTCCTCGAGGAGGGCACCAGGCTGCACCACCCTGCCTACCTCGCCCACCAGGTCGCCTCGCCGGACTTCCCCTCGGCGCTGGCCGACTTCGTGCACGGCGCCACCAACAACCCCATGGCGATCTACGAGATGGGCGCCTCGACGGCCACCGTGGAGTTCGAGGTACTGCGGTGGATGCTGGACAAGGTCGGCTTCCCCGAGGGCGGCGGCGTGCTCACCCACGGCGGCTCGCTGGCCAACCTGACCGCGCTGCTGGCCGCCAGGGCGCGCGTGGCGCCCTCGGCGTGGGAGGACGGGGTGCCCGGCGACCTGGCGATCCTCGCCCCGCCGTCCGCGCACTACTCGGTTGCCAGGGCGGCGAGCATCCTCGGGCTCGGCAGCCACGCGGTGATCCCGCTGCCGACCGACCCGCTGGGCCGCATCGACGTCTCCCGCCTGCCGTCCTCCTTCGACCGGCGGCCGATGGCGCTGGTGGCGGGCGCGTGCGCCACGGGCACCGGACTGTACGACGACCTGCGCGCCATCGGGCAGTGGTGCCGCGAGCACGACGTCTGGTTCCACGTGGACGGCGCGCACGGCGCGTCGGCGCTGCTCAGCGAGCGGCACGCGCACCTGCTGGACGGCATCTCGCTGGCCGACTCGGTGATCTGGGACGCGCACAAGATGCTGCGCACGTCGGGGCTGTCGGCGGCGGTCCTGGTGCGGCGGGAGGCCGATCTCGACGCGGCCTTCCAGCAGCAGGCCAGCTACCTGTTCTACGGCGACCAGGGCTTCGACCTCATCAGCAGGACCGTGGAGTGCACCAAGGCCGCGCTCGGCCTCAAGGTCTTCCTCAACCTGGCGTGGCGGGGGGAGCGGGGGCTCGGCGACTACGTGGCCAGGCAGTACGACACCGCGCACAGGTTCTGGGAGCTGGCGCGGCGGCGGCCCGGCTTCGTCCTGCCGTACGAGCCGGAGAGCAACATCGTCTGCTTCAGGTACGGCGACGGCGACCAGGCGGCGATCCGCGAGCGGTTGATGGCCGACGGCGCCTTCCACCTGACCTCGACCGAGCTGGACGGCGTGCGCCACCTGCGCGTCACCGTCATGGCGCCCGCGACGGACGAGCAGCACCTGGAGGCGCTGCTCGACGCCGTCGCGGGCGGCCGGATCACTACCTGACCCCCTTGACGGGCAGGACGGCGACCGCTCCGACGAGCGAGATGACGATGGCCGCCAGCCAGAGCGAGGGGTAGCCGCCCAGGTTCGCGATGATCGTCGCCGCCAGGAACGGGGCGATCATCTGCGGTCCTGCGTTGGCGATGTTGAGGATGCCCATGTCGCGGGCGGCGTCCTTCTTGCTGGGCAGGACGAGCGTGACGATGGCGATGTCGACCGCGCTGTACGCGCCGAACGCGGCCCCCTGCACGGCGGAGAACACCAGCATCGACGTCCAGGTCGGCCACAGCAGGGGCAGCAGCATGGACAGCGCCGCCGCGACGCCCGAGACCGTCACGAACAGCTTGCGGCGGTCGAGCCGGTCCGACAGCGGCCCGCAGACCACGGTGGCGAGGATGCCGGTCAGCGTGGAGACGATCGTGATGGTGGCGACGGCCTGCGGCGCCTGGTCCTTGGGGATGCCGATGTTGTCCTGGAGGATGAAGAGGGTGAACATCAGCGGCATGAAGTAGCCGAGGATCATCATCGCGCGGCCCAGGAAGACCCACAGGAAGTCGCGGTGCCGCAGGGCGGAGACGAAGTCGGCGAGCGACCGCCTCGGGGTGGCGACCACCTCGTACTCGCCGGGCCGAGGGTCGTGCGTGAGCGTCACGATGAGCAGCGCGCCCAGGACGACGGCCGAGCCGAACACGAGGTAGCCGAGCGAGATGTCGCCGACGAAGAAGACCGCGACCTGCGTGCCGGCGATGGTGCCGATCGACAGGGCGACGCCGAGGACGGCGGAGGCGGTGCCGCGGCGCTCCTCCGGCACCCTGTCGGGGACGATCGCGGTGATCGCGGCCTGGTAGATGTTCATCATGGCCTGGGCCAGCGACCAGGCGAGCAGGATCATCGGGATGGTCGAGACCTGGCTCATCAGGAGCATGGTGGCCAGGGCGGCGAGCGCGCCGCCGATGATCCACGGGTTGCGCCTGCCCCAGCGGGAGCGGGTGGTCCTGTCGGACAGCGTGCCGCCGATCGGGTTGAACACCGTGGCGAAGATCGCGCTGACGCCCGCGACGAGGCCGACGTTGGCGACCTTGTCGGCGGGGTCGATCTCGGCGATCTGGACCTGCACGAGCAGGCCGCCGACGCCCAAGTAGAGCGCGTACATGACGGCGTTGCCCGCGCCGAGGACGGTGAGCAGCTTCGGCAGGCCGTCCTGCCGGACGCCAGTGGTGGGGACCATGGCGACTCCTGACTTGTGGGGGGTGGTTATACGTATAAGCACTGGATAGCATCGAGTGACGACTTCTGACAAGAGGAATGTTCTGAACGTGATGAGCGGCAACAGGCCCGCCACCAGCATGGACGTGGCCAGGGCGGCGGGCGTCTCCCAGGCCACCGTCTCGTACGTGCTCAACGATCGGCCCGGCAGCCGGATCAGCGAGGAGACCAGGGCCCGCGTGCGCGACGCGGCCGAGCGGCTGGGGTACGTCCCGCACGCCGGCGCCCGCACCCTGCGCACCGGCAGCAGCGGCCTGGTGCTGGTCGCGCTGCCGGACATCCCCCAGGGCCCGCTGGCCACCGGCCTCATCGAGGGGCTCGACAAGGAGCTGGGCGGACGCGGCTACACGATGGTCCAGTACGGCGGCGCGCGCCACGTGAAAGGCGTCGCCGCCGCGAAGGCGTGGGCCGAGCTGCGGCCCGCCGCCGTGCTGGCCGACGGGGCCAGGCTGACCGGAGCGGGCATCGAGGTGCTGCGCGCGGCGGGGGTCAAGGCGGTCGTCGGGATGGGGTTGAAGGCGGTGCCCGGCATCCCCTCCGTGCTCGCCGACCACGAGGGCGTGGGCGCGCTCGCCGTACGGCATCTGGTGGACAGGGGCCGCGACGGGATCGTGGCGATCGTGCCGCGCGAGGAGGGCATCCGGCCCATGGGCCTCGAACGGCTGCGCGGCGCGCGGTCGGTCGGCGTCCCCGTCAAGGCCGTCGACCTGGCCTTCGACGAGGGCGAGGCGGCCGCGTTCGTGGCCGGCCTGTCGGGCGGCGAGGGCGTGTTCGCCTACAACGACGACTACGCGATGCTGCTGCTGGCCGCGCTCCACGACGCGGGCCTCGGCGTGCCGGGCGACGTGGCGGTGGTGGGCTGCGACGACCTGCCGCTCTCGCGGCTGACCAGGCCCAGGCTGACCACCGTGCGGCCCGACCTGTCGGTGGCGCCTGCCACTATTGCCACGGTGATCGACCGGCTGGTCCGTGGCGAGAGCTGCGGCGACGTCGGCATCTGGACACTCGAGCTCATCGGAAGGGACTCCACATGACCGACCTCGACGCGCGGCTGCGCGCCGTCCTCGACCTGGCGCAGGCCGACGCCCGGGAGACGGGCGGCCGGCACGAGTACGACGGCAGCGTCCAGGACCTGTCGCCCGAGGGCGTGCGGGCCGGGCTGGCGCGGGTCGGCGTGGGGCCCGCGCCGGCCGACGCCTACGACGCCGCCCACCTGGAGGTGTTCGAGGAGGCGGCGCGGGTCACCTTCGGCGAGCTCGAGCTCCACCGCCGCAACCCGCTGTTCCACCTGTCCAACCTCGACGTGGCCTGCTACGACCGCGACTACGCCCCCGAGCAGGAGCGGGCCGCCGCCAAGGCCGCGCACCTGAGCCTGTGGCCCGAGGCGGCCGACCACGCCATCGCCTCCCTCGACCGGGTGCCGGCGCCGGTCGCCACCGCGCTGCTCGGCGCGGTCAAGGGGCTGGCGGCGGGCGTCACCGACGAGGCGGCGCTGAAGGCGCACGCCAGGCTGGTGGCGCACGTCGAGCGGGCCGCCGCCGAGGGCGAGCCCGACGCCGCGCTCGGCGGGCAGGCGCTGGCCCGGTTGATGGGCGGCGGTGAGGGCCTGCCCGTCGATCTCGGCAGGCTCGCCGAGCGCGCCGACGCCGAGCGCGACCGGCTGATGGCCCGGCTCGCCGACGCGTGCGCCAGGCTCGGCGAGCCGGGCAGGCCGCCGCTGGAGGTGGCGCGCGAGCTGGTCAAGCAGCACCCCGACGCCGACGGCGTGATCGAGGCGGCCAGGGTCGGCACCGAGAAGGCCATCGCGTTCACCCGCGAGAAGGACCTCGTCCCCTACCACGACGGCGAGTGCCTGGTCGGGCTCGCGCCCGAGTCGCGCCGGTGGGCGATGGCCATGATGGCGTGGAACGCGCCGGGCGAGCCCGAAGGCCCCTCCTGGTACCACATCACCCCGCCCGACGCCTCCTGGCCGCGCGAGGAGCAGGAGGAGTGGCTCGAGGTCTTCAGCGACACGACGCTGCCGGCGATCAACGTGCACGAGGTGGCGCCGGGCCACTTCTCCCACGGCCGTGCCCTGCGGCACGTGAGCTCCGACATCCGGCGCCACCTGCTGTCGATGTCGTTCGCCGAGGGCTGGGCCCACTACGGCGAGGAGCTGTGCGTGGAGGAGGGCTTCGAAGCCCACGACCCGCGCTTCGAGATCGGCGTCTGGCTGGAGGCGCTGATCCGCGTCACCCGGCTGGCCTGCGCGATCGGCGTCCACACCGGGCAGATGACGGTCGAGGACGGCGCGCGCCGCTTCGAGTCCGACACCCAGCTCGCCGGGCCCGCCGCGCTGTCGGAGGCGCGCAGGGCCACCTTCGACCCCACCTACGGCCGCTACACCTGGGGCAAGCTGCTCATCCAGGACCTGAGGGACCGGGCGCGCGCCGACTGGGGCGCGGAGTTCACGCTGCAGCGCTTCCACAAGGCGATGCTCGGCCTGGGCTCGCCGCCGCTCGGCCTGCTCGACCGGGCGCTCTGAACCGACCGGCACTCCGGGCGGGCGTGGGTAACGCTTACCGCGCCCCCTGGTGTCCTTTCCTCACGCCTGAGATCACGCTAACGTCTCTTGCAAGCGAGCGCTAGGGAGGGGCGGTGCGGGAGCTCTCCGGCAAGGTCGCGGTGGTGACAGGGGCGTCGAGCGGGATCGGCAGGGCGCTGGCGGTACGGTTCGCGGCCGAAGGCATGGCGTTGATGCTGGCCGACGTCGATCCACGGGGTCTGGCGCGGACGGCCGCGATGATCTCGGGGGTCAAGGTGCTCACCCAGATCACCGACGTCTCCGACGCGCCGGCCGTCCAGCATCTGGCCAACCGGGCCTTCAACGAGCTCGGCGGGGTCCACGTGCTGTGCAACAACGCGGGCGTCTTCCAGGGCGGGCGCATGTGGACCCGCACCGAGGAGGACTTCGCCTGGCTGCTGGGCGTCAACGTCTGGGGCGTGCTCCACGGCATCCGCGAGTTCGTGCCCCGCATGATCGAGCAGGACACCGAGGGGCACATCGTCAACAGCGTGTCCGTCGCGGGCCTGTTCGCCGGGCCCAACCTCGGCGGGCAGGCGGTCAGCAAGTACGCCGCCCTGGCCGCCTCCCAGGCGCTGGCCCACGACCTGCGCCAGGTCGGCTCGAAGCTGCGCGTCACCGCCCTGTGCCCGGGCGGGGTGCGCACCGGCATCAGCCGCTCCGAACGGGTCAGGCCCGCCGATCTGGCGGTGGCCCGTACCCGCGACGACCTCGCCTCCCAGGAATGGCTCGACACCCTGGTGGAGAAGGGCAAGGAGCCGGCCGAGGTCGCCGACGCGACCGTCGAGGCCATCAGGAACGAGCGTTTCCTGGTCCTGACCCACCCCGGCTACGACCGGAACCTGCGCGAGCAGACCGCCGCCCTGCTGGACGGCGACGTGCCCGAGCCGCCCGACTACGCGTGACGCGGGCGCGAGCCCGGCCGGTCGTCCTGACGGCATTCAGGTAGCCGGTCCCCCACAACGCCCATGTCACGCCGGCCCCGACAAGATCCGCGTACTGGTCATGACACGTCCTGCCGGGTGTCCGTCGGCCTGCGGATACACTGGGAGCACCGCATTCACCTGGTTGGGGGTTCTTTCGGTGTCTGAATTCGACACAGTGCTCGTGGTCGACTTCGGTGCGCAGTACGCACAGCTCATCGCCAGGCGGGTGCGCGAATGCCACGTCTACTCCGAGATCGTCCCTTCGACGATGTCGGTCGACGAGATGCTGGCGAAGAAGCCGAAGGCGATCATCCTGTCCGGCGGCCCCTCCTCGGTCTACGCCGAGGGCGCGCCCGCCGTTCCTGTCGGCCTGTTCGAGACCGGCGTGCCGACCTTCGGCATCTGCTACGGCTTCCAGGCCATGGCCCAGGCGCTGGGCGGCGAAGTGGCCCGCACCGGCGTCGCCGAGTACGGCGGCACCGAGCTGCGCGTCGGCCGCGAGGGCGTGCTCTTCTCGGGGCTGCCCGCCAAGCAGACCGTCTGGATGTCCCACGGCGACAGCGTCGCCGCGGCGCCCGTCGGCTTCACCGTCACCGCCGCGACCGACGAGACGCCGGTCGCCGCCTTCGAGCACCCCGGCCGCGGCCTGTACGGCGTGCAGTTCCACCCCGAGGTGCTCCACTCCGAGCACGGCCAGGCCGTCCTCAAGCACTTCCTCGACGCGGCGGGATGCCGTCCGTCGTGGACGATGCTCAACATCGTCGAGGACGCGGTGGCCGCCGTCCAGCAGCAGATCGGCCCCGAGGGCCGCGCCATCTGCGCGCTGTCGGGCGGCGTCGACTCCGCGGTGGCCGCCGCCATCGTGCAGCGCGCCATCGGCGACCGCCTCACCTGCGTGTTCGTCGACCACGGCCTGCTGCGCAAGGGCGAGGCCGAGCAGGTCGAGCGCGACTTCGTGGCCGTGACGGGCGTCAAGCTCCGCGTGGTCGACGCCGCCGAACGCTTCCTGAAGGCGCTCGACGGGGTCACCGATCCGGAGGAGAAGCGCAAGATCATCGGCCGCGAGTTCATCCGCGTCTTCGAGGACGAGCAGCGCGCCATCATGTCGGAGGGGCCGGTCGACTTCCTGGTCCAGGGCACCCTCTACCCCGACGTGGTGGAGTCGGGCGGCGGCACCGGCACGGCCAACATCAAGTCGCACCACAACGTCGGCGGCCTGCCGGAGGACCTGCAGTTCTCGCTCGTGGAGCCGCTGCGCACGCTGTTCAAGGACGAGGTGCGCAGGGCGGGCGAGGAGCTCGGCCTGCCGGCCGCGATGGTGTGGCGCCAGCCGTTCCCCGGCCCGGGGCTCGGCATCCGCATCATCGGCTCGGTCACCCAGGAGCGGCTCGACCTCCTGCGCGAGGCCGACGCCATCGCCAGGGAGGAACTGTCCAGGGCGGGTCTCGACCGCGACATCTGGCAGTGCCCCGTGGTGCTGCTGGCCGACGTCCGCTCGGTCGGCGTCCAGGGCGACGGCCGCACCTACGGTCACCCGGTGGTGCTGCGCCCGGTGACCTCGGAGGACGCCATGACGGCCGACTGGGCGCGGGTGCCCTACGACGTGCTGTCGCG
The DNA here is from genome assembly GCF_053602555.1 of Nonomuraea sp. NPDC004354. Classification (NCBI taxonomy): domain Bacteria; kingdom Bacillati; phylum Actinomycetota; class Actinomycetes; order Streptosporangiales; family Streptosporangiaceae; genus Nonomuraea; species Nonomuraea sp. NPDC004354. The sequence goes on from NZ_JBSGDV010000013.1 coordinate 108,393, forward strand.
GATCTCGACGCGCATCACCAACGAGGTGCGGGAGGTCAACCGGGTCGTGGTCGACGTGACCAGCAAGCCTCCGGGCACCATCGAGTGGGAGTAGGCATCGCGTAGCGGGGAGTCACGGAATAATCGCCTTCCGTGACTCCCCCTTTGCGTTTCGGATACATCGACGAATCGATCCATGACAGGCAGGGGCTGTACCTCCTGGCCGTGGTGCGTGCCGAGCCGTCGCTCGACGACGAGGTGCGCCACCTGCTGACCGACTGTGTCCCCACCGGCCGGCCGCCGCACTGGTGCAAGGAAGGCGAGGCGGTGCGCGATGCCCTCGTGCGGGCGCTCGCGTCGCTGGATGTCGAGGCGAGCGTCTATGCCTGCCGGTTCTCCGGCCCGCAGCGCCAGGAGGCCGCGCGGGCGCGGGCGCTGGGCTGGGCGGTGCTGAGTCTGGCTCCCTGCGTCGGCCACCTGGTCATCGACCGTCGCGAGGATCGGCAGAACCAGATCGACCGCAAGGTGCTCTCGGCGCTCGTGGGGCGCCCACGGCAGTTCACGTTCGTGCACGCCTCGGCGAGGTGGACGCCGCTGCTGTGGGTGGCCGACATCGTGGTGGGCGCCGCGGCGGCGCAGCTCGCGCGCGGAGAGGAGCGGCACCTCAAGGCGTTGGACGGGCTGGTGGAACTCTCGTGCGAGGCGACCGCGTCCTGACAGCGCAAAGGCCGGGCGCCCGCCATCCGGCGGAAAACCCGGCCCCACTTCACCGCCCTAGTGGGCGGTGCATCACCTATGGTAATCGAGTGACTGCGATCGTCAAGCCAGTTGCCGTGCCCGCTCCTCGCCCACCTCGGCCGTCCGGTGGCGCGGCAGCATGATCAGGGCTGCTGCGAGCGCGGCCCCCAGGATGGCGACGGCCGCCCAGACGGCCGCCCCCGATCCCGCCCAGGGAGATCCTCGACCGGATCGCGGGCAAGTGGGCCATCCAGATCATCGTCGCGGCGGCGGGCGAGCCGATCAGGTTCACCGAGCTGGAGCGGCTCATCCAGGGCATCTCCCGGCGCATGCTGACGCTGACCCTGCGCAACCTGGAGCGCGACGGGATGCTGACCCGCACCGTCTACCCGACCGTGCCGCCCAAGGTGGAGTACCAGGCGACGCCGATGGCGCTGGAGCTGTACGAGGCGATGCTCACGCTCACCGACTGGTCACGGCGGCACAGCTCGTGCATCGCCAGGTCGCGGGAGCTCTACGACGCTAGACAGCAGTGACGAGACCGCGGCCGGCGGCCCGCCGTTCGATCAGCCGCCTGCCGTAGCGCTGGGCGGGCAGCTCGACGAAACGGTAGGTGACCCAGCTCGTGGCCAGGATCGCCCCGAACAACGCCAGGCCGAGACCGAACTGCGCGGGCCACGGGAAGCGTCCGGGGTCGCCGACGACGAGCAGCGCCAGCTTGATCAGCGGAACGTGCACGAGATAGATCGAGTAGCTGATCAGGCCCAGCCACGCCAGCACGCGCGGCAGCGACCGCCCGCGCAGCGCGAAGAACAGCGCGAACGTCGCCGCGGCCAGGCCCATCGTGGCCAGGTTCGTCAGGCCGTTGAACGTCACCGGCCGCAGGAACGGCACCAGCACGATCAGCGCCGCGACCCCGGCCACCGGCCACAGCCCCGAACTCCGGCCGTGCTCCCAGCGGTGGATCGCGGTGCCGGTGAACATCACCGACAGGACCATCGCCCCCTGCCACGACTCCCTGCTGCCGATCCAGACCAACGTCACGGCCAGGACGGCGAGCACGACCGCGCCCGCCGTACGGGCCGGGCGGGAGCCGGACAGCACGCCGGCCAGGCCGGCCGCGGCCACGACCAGCACGGCGACGGGCGCCCACGGGCCGTCGAGCAGATGCCCCTCGCGGGGCAGGGTGAAGGCCACCAGCGTCGCCAGCAGCGCGAAGGCGAGCGCGAACCACCCGCTGCGCCGGTGCACGCCCGCCACGAACAACCCGGTGACCAGCAGGTAGAAGACCATCTCGTAGGAGAGAGTCCACATCGGCTCGACGAGACCCGCCGAGCCCGTGACCTCCATCAGCATCGTGAGGTGCGCGAACACGTTGGTGTCGCCGCGTAGCGGCAGCAGCGGCGAGAGCGCCAGCGTGACGGCGATGAGCAGCAGGTAGAGCGGGTAGAGGCGGAAGACCCTGCTGATCCAGAACGCCCGCACGTCACCCCTGCGCTCCAGCGAGGCCGGGATGATGTAGCCGCTGACCAGGAAGAAGACCAGGACGCCGTAGATCCCGAGGTTCATCCAGCGCGGCCGCAGCTGGTCGAGGACGTGGTAGTTGAGATGCTCGACGAGGACGGCTGTCGCGCCCAGGCCCCGCAGAGCGTCGAGCCACGCCAGCCGTCTTGTCATTTGACCGAGCTTACCGGCGCCCCGCTCGCCAGAAGCGCACAAGCAGAGGAAGCATGAGGAAGCCGATGAAGATCGGCGAGGCCATGTAGCGGAAGTCCTGGGCGGAGATGTTGGCGAGCACCGCGAGCTGCTGGCCGAGGATCGCCGCCGCGATGCCGAGCACCCACCGGTTGCCGCGCAGCCATGCCGCCGCGGCGAGCGCCACGTACGCGGCGTAGCACCAGATCGGCCCCCGCCACACCAGCCAGTCGAGGTCGGGCTCGAAGGAGGCCGACAGCCACCCGTCGGCCAGGTCGTGCAGCGGCCACGACAGCGGGCTCAGGTTGAAGCTCTCGAGCTCGGGATGCCGCTCGATCATGTCGGGCCCGACGTACTCCCAGGCGAACCACCGGCGAGAGAAGTGGTAGGTCTCGCCGCCCTCCGACCAGCGGTCGGCCCCCGGCCGCCACGCGATCGCGCCCCTGCACAACCTGGTCTTGATCACCTGGTCCGGCGCCTGTAGGAGGATGCGTTTCCACAGCTCCATCACCTGCGGGCTGAGCTCGTCGGAGCGCCGCCAGTCGAAGTCGCCGCGCCAGATCAGCGGGTTGATCGTGTTGCAGTTGCCGCCTCTCCACCAGCGTTCGAGCGGTGCGATCTGGGCCATGAGCGCCACGTCCCGCGTGGTGAACAGGTCCGTCCGCTCCTTCCAGGCCACCGCGATGTCGCCGTAGGCGGTGTGGTAGACGAACGTGCGCGACGGCGGCACGATGCCGACCTGGGGCAGGACGAGGTTGGTGAGCAGGACGGGCACGCCCGCGGCGAGCAGCCCCACCGCCGCCAGCCGCTTCCTGAACCCCTTGCCGATGACCAGCAGCACCGCCACCACGATGCCCACGACCAGGAACCCGTTGGCCCTGAACAGCCCCGCGCCCAGCATCACGGCGCCGAGCGCGAGCAGTGTCCCTCGGGTCGGGCCCTTGTTCCTGGCGATCCGCGCGCAGACGGCCGTGATGCCGATGATGCAGGCGGTGAACGGCACGTCCTTCCAGAACGTCACCGAGAAGGCCCCGAACGGCGGCGCGAACGGCAGCAGGACCGCGGCCACGGTCGTCGGGATCCTCGGCGCGCCGAGCCCCTTGAGCTCCTGCGCGAGGAGCGAGACCGCCAGCGCCATCGCCGTGGTCTGCAGCAGCGTCACCGGGCTGACGGCGCCCGTGAGCTTCACGCTCAGCCACAGCATCGCGTCGTAGAGGACGGAGTGGTCGCTCACCCATGGGCCCACGATGGTGTGGCTCAGGTAGAGGACGGAGTCGCGGCTGAACAGACCGGGGTAGTACGCGGCCCACCACAGCAGGAGCACTGCCTGAACACTGAGGAAGATCCGTGCCGTGGAGCGTTCGACGATCATCGAGGTTATTGTCCGGAGGGAAGTGGATCAGCGCAAAACGGGCTAGGGGTAGGTCTCACCCGGTGCGAGCCTGCGCCCCTGGAGCAGCGCCGACACCGTCACGAGATGGTAGCCGCGTTTCTTCAGCTCCTTGACCAGCGCCGGCATCACCCGCACGGTCTGCGGGACCACGTCGTGCATCAGGATGACGCCGTCGCGCCTGGCCAGCTTGAGCACCACCGCCCTGATCTTCTTCTCGTCGCGCAGCTTCCAGTCGAGCGTGGTGCCGGTCCACAGCACCTGCGCCATCCCCTCGTCGCCGGCCAGCGCCGCCACCCGGTCGTCGGTCTGCCCGTACGGCGGGCGGAACAGCCTCGGCGCCCTGCCGGTCACCTGGGCGACGGCGTCCTGGGTCGCCTTCAGCTCCGTGGTGATCTCCTCGTCGAACAGCGTGGGAAGGCTCGGGTGCGACCAGGTGTGGTTGCCGATCTCGTGACCTTCCGCCGCCATGCGTTTCACCAGTGCGGGCCGCTCCTCGACGTGCTTGCCCATGAGGAAGAACGTGGCCTTGACGCCCGACTTCCGCAGGGTGGTCAGCAGCGTGCCGGTCGCGGCTCCCGGCCCGTCGTCGAAGGTCAGCGCCAGGCACTTGACCTTGGCGCAGTCGACCGTGGCCGCCGCACCACCGTGGAGGGCGGCCCGCGCGGATGGCGTCGGGAGGGTCGCGTGCGCGGGGAAGGCCGGCAGGAGCGTGGCGGTCATGGCGGCTGTGACGAGACCGCGCGAGAACATCGGGCACCTCCATCGACGGGGGATCAACGGACCTCGTCTATCGTGCCCCATCGCGAGTGCCCTCGCGCGTGTCACTGCCCGCGGCTGCCCCCACGCGGGTCACTGATCCCGCGCGGGTCACTGAGCCCACGCGGGTCACTGCTCCCGCGCGGGTCACCGCTCCCGCGGGCGTCTCTGCCTCCGCGCGCGTCGGTCCGGGCGGGCGGCCGGTCCTGGACCGGCGCGTGGACCGTCACCATGCGGGTGAACTCGGAGGGCAGGTCCACCCCGTCCCACACCCGGTGGAAGGTCAGCGCCGAGCCGAAGGGCACCATGCGGTCGACGCCCCGCCCGGCCAGCGCCTTGGCCAGCGTCTCGAGCTCGTCCTTCGCGAAGCCGAAGTGCGTCATCGTCTGGTCCTTGCGCTCGACGAGCGGCACCAGCTCGGCCAGGTCGGCGAGCCTGGTGTGCGCGAAGGTGCCCATGCCGAGCCAGCGCCTCGGCATCGCCGTGGGGGTCGCCAGCCGTACCTCGGCCAGCGTGTTGCCGTGGAAGGTGATCGACTTGCCGTCGCCGTCGGCCGCCATCCCGTAGGTGGCCACGCGCTTCTCGACCGCCATGGCCGCGTCGACGTTCCAGCCGCGGGCGGCGATCGCCCCGGCCAGCCGCAGCGTGAAGTCGGCGTGCGCCTTGTCGGTGTCGGCGGCCGAGCCGACCCAGAACACCGTCCTGGGAGACGAGCACGCCGCCTGGTCGAACCAGTAGGAGTCGTTGGCGAAGCCCTCGGCGGCGGCCGCCCGTACGGCCGGCGAGCTGCCCAGCCACGCCACCGACCGGATGACGGCGAACGACGAGCGGTCGGGGAAGGTCAGGTCGCGGGCGCGGGGCGCGAGCGGGTGGCGCCGGATGGCCGTGACGGCGGCGTCGCCGCCCCAGATGACCCGCAGGTCGCAGGCGGCCGAGAAGGCGGCGGTGGCCTCCTCGGAACGGTCGTAGGAGACGATCCGCTGCGTCTGCGCGACGGCCGGATCGGCGTCGCGCAGAGCCCTGGCGAGGGTGTCGACGATGGTGCGGGCGACCGCTCCCGAGCGCGGCGACAGCCGTACGACGTTGTGGTTGCCCATGAGAGCTGACAGCGCCCACGAGTAGACGAAGACGGTGTCGACGTTGGCCGGAGGCACGTGGAAGACCAGCCCGCGCGGCACCCTCAGGTGCTCGCCGTCGAGCAGGTCGATGGCCCTGGCCAGCTCGACGCGGCGCAGGAAGAACCCGAGCGAGCCCAGCTCGGGGTGGCGGCGGGAGATCGCGGGGCTGAGCAGCCTGGCGCCGAAGGTGGTGAGGAAGGCGCGCATCCGGTCGTCGCCGACCACCAGCGGCCCGCCGGCGGGCGGGGCGGCCAGCTCGGCGACCAGCGTCTCGGGCGTCGACCTGCCGGGGACGGGGAACAGGATGTCGATCATCAGGCCGCCGCTCCGAACGTGTCGCCGCATCCGCGTGCCTCCGCCCTGGGCAGCCGGCCCAGGACGGAGAACCTCTTGCCGGGCCACACCCCGTCGTCAACGCCGTGGACCACCCCGAGGTCCTCGGTCAGGAGCACGTGCCCCGGATAGGAGGTGGGCAGCGTGCTGACCACCTCGATCACGCCGGGCACGCCCACCGGCGCCTCCTGCCAGGTGGCGGGGTCGCGGACCACCACGTCGGCGAAGTCGGGGCAGTACAGCCCGCCGCCGTCGGGGCCCTCCAGGTAGACGGTGCCGATCTGCTCGACCATGCCGTAGAAGTTGTGCACGGCGGTCAGCCCCGTGCGCTCGGCGAAGTGGCGGCGGAAGGCGGCGTTGTCGACCGCCTGGTCGGCCAGCTTCTTCCAGCCGCCGGAGTGGACCAGGATCCCGTTGGACAGGTCGGCCTCCAGCTCGCGCAGGTAGAGCCAGACCATGAAGGTGAACCCGAAGATCAGGAAAGGCTCGCGCCCGTGCTCGGCGAGGAAGTCCGCGACCGCCCGCGGATCGGGCCTGCCCTCCTCGTCGAGGGCGAAGGCGTGGTCCCTGCCGAAGGTCATCATGCCGAGCACGCCCGCGCCGCGCGCGCTCAGCGTCGGATCGCGCACGACCGCCCGGCTGTCGGCGACGAGCATGGGCAGCCGCCGCTCGCCGAGCACGACCCGCATGGTGGCCGCCAGCATGCGGGTCTGCGTGGCCGCCGCCTCCCTGTCGAGGTGGACGCGGCTGGGCCGCTGCCCGCTCGTCCCGCTGGAGGTCAGCACCCTGAACACCCGCTCCGGCGGGACGCTGCGCAGCTCGTGCGTCTTGAACAGCCGCACCGGCAGCCACGGCAGGTCGGCGACCGACGCGTACGGCGGCGCCGCCCCGATCGCCGCCATGATCCGCCGGTACGGCTCGCAGTCGCGCCTGTGCCGTTCGGTCATGGCGGCCAGCTGGGGCAGCAGCGCCGCCTCCTTGGCCGCCTGGGTCAGGGTGAAGACGCTCATGCGCGGGCCTCCAGCGCTCGATAGTCGATCTTTCCGGTGGCGAGGAGCGGCAGCCGGTCCACCTCTCGCACGTCGAAGCCGCTCCAGTGCAGGCGCAGCTCGCCGGCCAGCCGCCGGGCCAGCGCCTCGCGCGCGCCCCGGTCCAGGCCCTCGGTCCACACCGTCACCCTGTCGTCGCCGCCGGTGGCCGCGACGGGACCGCAGTCGCGCAGGAGCCGCTCCACGTCGTCGAGGTTGACGCGCACCCCGTAGACCTTGGCGATGCGCTTCACCCGGCCGGTGACGAACAGGAACCCCTCCTCGTCGACATACCCCAGGTCGCCGGTCCTCAGCACGCCGCCGAGGTCGTCGCCTCTGGCCAGGTCGGCCGCGCTCGTGGCGTAGCCCATCATCACGTTGGGGCCGCGGTAGACGATCTCGCCGTTCTCGACGCCGAGCGCGCCGCCGGGCAGCGCTACACCGGCCGAGCCGAGCTTGTCCGGCAGGCGCTCGGGGGGCAGCACGGCGATGCGGGCGGTGGCCTCGGTCTGGCCGTACATCACGAAGAACCGGTCGACCTTGGTGGCGAACTCGGCGACCAGCTCGGGGCGCAGCCTGCCGCCGGCCTGGGTCAGCGTGGTCAGCGCGGGATGGGCGGCGGGGTCGAAGCGCAGCCGGCGCAGCATCTCGTACTGGTACGGCACGCCCGCCAGCGAGGTGCAGCGATGCTCGGCCAGCTGGCGCCAGAAGGGCCGTTCGAGCAGGCTCGCGCCGGTGAGCACGATGGTGGCGCCGGCCGCCAGATGGCTGTTGAGCACCGACAGGCCGTAGCTGTAGTGGAGCGGCAGGCTGGTGGGTGCCACGTCGGCGGGGGTCAGGCGCAGGGCCTGGGCGATGGCGCGGGCGTTGGCCATGACGGCCCGGTGCGAGAGCCGGACGAGCTTGGGGTTGCCGGTGGAGCCCGACGTGGTCAGCAGGACGGCCAGGTCGGGATGCGGGTCGGGGGCGGCGCGCGGCCGCGGCCGGTGCGCGACGGCGAACCCCGCGACGGCGGCGGGCTCGCACCCCGCGGCGGCTGGCTGGAACCCCGCGACGGCGGGCTCGAACCCCGCGGTGGTGGCCTGGAACCCCGCGACGGCGGCGGGCGCGAAGCGGTCGGTCAGGTCGGCGAGCACGGCCGCCGGAAGGGCGGGGTCGAGCAGGGCGACGGGCCTGCCCGAGCGCAGCGCGGCCAGATAGGCGAGCACGGACGGCAGGTCGTTGCGCATGCCGAGGAACAGCGGCCCCGGCGGCGCCGCGGCCAGCTTGCGCGCCGCGTCGGCGATGCGCGCGGTCAGCTCGTCGGCGCCGAGCACGTCCTGTGTTTCCGCCACGACGAGACTCGCGTGCGGGTGGGGGAACGGGTCCATTCGCTGTGCCTTCCTGCCCTGCCGGGCACCGGTCGTCGCGGCGCTCCTGCTGCGGGGCGCCGGACGGGGTCAGAGCACCAGGCCGCCGTCGACGCCGAGGACCTGACCCGTGACGAAAGCCGCCTCGGCCGACAGCAGGAAGGCCACGCTCGCGGCGACGTCGTCCGGCCTGCCGAGCCTGCCGAGCGGCGTGGCGGCGATCGTGGCGGCGCGGCCGGGCTCGTCCAGCGACTCCAGCATGCCGGTCTCGACGAAGCCGGGCGCGACGGCGTTGACCCTGATCCCCGACGGCCCGAGCTCCTTGGCCGCGGCCAGCGTGAGACCGAGCACGGCGGCCTTGGTGGCGGAGTAGACGGCCTGTCCCGCGCCGCCCCTGGCGCCCATGACGGACGAGACGAGGACCACGGCCGGAGCCGTGCCCCTGCGCAGCAGCTTCACCGCGGCCTGCAGGGTGTGCGTCGCGCCCATGGCGTTGACCTCGAACAGGCGGCTCACCGACGCGCCGCGCATCATGCCCAGCAGGGCCGCCTCGTGGACACCCGCGTTGATCACCAACGCGTCGAGCCGCCGGTGCCTGCGGTGGACCTCGCGCATCATGGCGGCGACGGCGTCGGGATCGGCCACGTCGCCGTGGACGGCGCCGACCGCCCCGCCGGTCCGCTCGGCCAGCTCCGCCGCCGCCTTCTCCGCCGCCTCGGCCGCGCGGCCGTGGACGACCACCTCGTGGCCGGTGGCCGCGAGCCTGGCCGCGACCGCCCTGCCGATGCCCTTGGTGGAGCCGGTGACGAGAGCGACCCGCGGCTCAGGCCGCGACACCCTGCTTCTCCAGCAGCAGCACGGCCTTGCCGAACGAGCTCATGTCGAGCATGTCGTCGGTGTCGATCACGATGTCGAACTCGTCCTCCATCGCGGCCACGAGCGCCATGTGGCCCAGGGAGTCCCACTGCGGGACGCCGCGATACTCCAGCGCGTCGACGTCGGTGCCGTCCGGCAGGTTGAGCGCGCTGCGGAAGACGACGCGCAGACGATCGAGATGTCTCATGTTTCCTCACTATGTGCGACAGAATCGAAACGCAGTGTAGCGTCGCGGCGGTGGGCAGGGGGGCGGCGCGTGAAGGCAACTTCCACCGCGAGTAATGGATGGGTATAGAGCCGCGCGGCTCACGGGGGCGAATGGAAACGTCAGCCGAACGCAGGCTCACGAGGAGGTTCGGTGTGGACGAATCCAATCACTGGTACGGGCACTCACAGATCTTCGGACGCTACTGCGGGATGGCTCAGGGAACGCCCCAACGTATCCAGGGATTCGTGCAACACGGCTGGAACTACCTTCACGGCTTCCCGCCGAACGACAAGTGGTGCAGCCCCGGCTACCCCCGGTTCGTCTGGTCCGACGTGCTGCGCCGCAGAGGCTGGTCGATGGGCCGCAGGCAGCACTACCTCATCGGCGCGCCCTGGGTCTACCTGCTCCACCTGGAGCCCGACCTGGGACGGGTGCCGGAGGACGAGCGCGAGGGCACGATCTGGTACCCCTTCCACGGCTGGGAGAAGAGCTCGGTCAACGGCGACCACGCCAGGCTCGCGGCGGAGATCCGCGAGGTGGAGACCGGGCCGGTGACCGTCTGCCTCTACTGGCTCGAGTACGGCGACGCGGGCATCAGGCGGGCCTACGAATCGGCCGGATTCCGCGTCATCAGCCACGGTCACCGGGGCTCGCGCTGGGACGGCAAGGGCCGCGACTTCCTGCGCGGGCAGCTGGCCGAGCTGCGCCGCCACCGCAGGGTCGCCTCCAACCGGCTGGGCAGCGCCCTGTTCTACGGCGCGTCCGTCGGCTGTGACATCGCCGTGTACGGGGACCCGATGCAGTACGAGGACGAACGTCCCGAGTACGGCGGCACGGAGCGCCGGATGCGCCTGTGGCCCGACCTGCACGGCGTGCGCGTCGATCGCGAGCTCGCCCGCGAGGTGGCCCGGCGCGAGCTCGGTTTCGACTACCAGGCGAGCCCGGAAGAGCTGCGACGCCTGTTCGGATGGAGAAAGGCGCGATGCGCGTGAACACGACGCCGGACAATGTCCAGTTGATCGGTGGCGAGATGCTGTTGTGGTCGGACCTGACGCAGGCCAGGGACTGGGGGGCCGTCGCCACGCAACTGGTGTCCCTCCTGGTGCCCGAACGGGGCCGGGTGCTGGTCGTCGGACCGCATCCCCAGGGCCTGTTCGACCTGGTCGCCGCGCGGGCCGGGTCGCTGTCGGCGCTGCTGCGCTCCTACCCGGACGCCTGCGCGCTGGCCACCAGGCATCCGGCGGCGAGCGTCTACTGCGGCAGGCTGGACACGCTCGCGCAGGCCGCGCCGTACGACCTGGTGCTCGCCTTCGACGGGATCGCCGCCCTGCACTCGGCCGAGGAGCCGCCGCAGACCTGGCGGGAGACGCTCGCCGCGCTGTCGGAGCTGGTCGCCGAGGGCGGGCGGCTGGTCCTGGGCGTGGAGAACGACCTGGGCGTGGACCGGTTCGTGTCGGCCAGGCCCGCCGGTCGCGAGGGCGACGACTCACAGTGGACGCCCCACGGCTTCGACGTCACCTACCCCAACGGCCCCGAGACGGTCGAGCTGGAGCTCCACGCGCTGCGCTTCGCCACGGAGACGTGCTACGCGGCCTACCCCACGCGTGAGGCGCCGCGCGCGCTGCTGGCCACCCACGTGCTGGCCCAGCGCCCGCCGGACGCGCTCGCCGTCCCCCTCAGCGCCAGGGGCTACGACGCGAGGATGATCGTCGCCGACCCGCTCCACCTGACCCGCACCGCCTTCCGGCACGACCTGGCCGACCGGCTGGCCCCGCTGTGGGTGACCGTCGCGGCCAAGGGCCCGGTCGCCGCCCACCACGCCATCCTGCCGATGGGCCTGCTCCAGAGCGGCCCCGTGGTGCACGAGGTGGTCTACGGCGGCCACGGCTGGAGCCGTACGGTGATGTCGGCGCCGCCCGCCGCCGGACGGGTGCGCCTGGCGGATCCGGCCGCCTGCACGCCCATCCCGCACGGCAGGGTGCTGGAGGAGATCCTGCTGGAGGGGTGCGCCCGTGACGACCTGCGGGCGCTCAGGCGCACCTTCGCCGTGCTCGGCGCGTGGGTGAAGGGCGAGGATCCCGCGGTCGCGGTCTTCGGGACCACCGACAACCTCGTCTGGGACGGCGAGCGGCTGCGGCTGGCCGAGGAGGGGTGGACGCTGGACGACGCGCCCGCCGTCGAGGTGGTGCTCTGCCGGATCCTGTGGCGCTTCGCCGTACGGCTGCTCGCCGCCGGCCACCACCACCCGTGGCCGTGGCCGGTCGAGGCCGACCAGCTCGCGCTCACGCTGGCCGGCATGTGCGGGATCCCGTGCGACAAGGAACACCTGGTGGCGGCCGCCGAACTGGACGAGGAGATCGGCGCGGTCATCGAGCCAGGCCAGACGCCGCCCGACTACCGCGAGCTGCTCGACGCCCGCGACCACCTCCACCGGCGGCTGACCGACTCCCAGGCCAGGGTGTCCAGGCTGGAGACCAAGCTGACCTACCGCGAGCGCGACCTCAGGAAGACCAAGGCGAAGCTGAAGAAGGCGCAGCGCAAGGCGCAGGCCGTCCGCAGGTCGCTGCGTCACCGGCTGTCGCGCAGGCTGGCGCGCCCCAGACGGCTGGCCCGCAGGGTCCTCCGTACGTTCTCCGGTTGAAGGGAGTCGCTGTGCTTTCGGTGATCATTCCCTTCCACAACGTGGAGAAGTACGTCGGCGAGTGCCTGGAGTCGGTGGCGGCGCAGAGCCTGCGCGACCTCGAGGTGATCTGCGTCGACGACGGATCGACGGACGGCGGCGCGGCGGCGGCGGCGGCGCTGTGCGCGGCCGACGACAGGTTCCGCCTGATCAGGCAGCGCAACACCGGTCCCGGCATGGCCCGCAACGTCGGGGTGCGCCACGCGACGCGCCGCTACCTCGCCTTCGTCGACGGCGACGACGTGGTGCCCCGTGACGCGCTGCGCAGGCTGGTCGGCTCGCTCGAGTCGACCGGCTCCGACCTGGCCTGCGGCAACGCCAAGCGGCTCATCGGCGGGCAGCTGGTGCCGTCGTGGGCGCACCGGCAGGCCTTCAGGACCTCGATGAAGCGCACCCACATCACCCGCCATCCGCTGCTGATCCGCGACCGCATGGTGTGGAACAAGGTCTTCCGGCGCGCGTTCTGGGACGAGCTGCGCCTGGCCTTCCCCGACCGGATGTACGAGGACCAGCCGGTCACCATGGCCGCGCACGTCCGCGCCGCCTCCGTCGACGTGCTGCGGGAGGTCGTCTACCACTGGCGGCAGCGCGACGAGGCCGACTCGTCCATCACGCAGCGCAAGCTCGAGCCGGACAACCTGCGCGACCGGCTGCTGTCGGTGTGCGACGCCTCCAGGATCCTGCGCGGAGGCGCGCCGAAGCTGGCCGCCGCCTTCGACACCGACACCCTCGACATCGACATGCAGGTGGTGGTGGAGGCCGTCGCCCACCACGGCGACGCGCTGCCCCCCGACATCGTCGACCTGGCCGTCTCCTACCTCGACCAGGTCCCGCTCTCGGGCTGGCTCGACCTGCCGTGGGCGCGCCGGCTGCTGGTCCACCTCCTGCGCCGGCGCGAGCTCGGCCCGCTGCTGGACGTCGTCGACGAGGTGGAGAGCGGCGCCCTGCAGCCTCTGATGCGCAGGTCCGGCCTGCGGGGACGGCGCTGGGTCGCCGAGCACCCCCAGCTGCCGGGCCATCTGACGCCGCTGTCCCGTGACCTGTCCCTGACCTCCCGGCTGGTCCGGCTGGACTGGCAGGACGGGAAGCTGCGCGGCGAGGGGAGGGCCGCGATCGGCAGGTTCGACGCCGGCGCCCTCGGCCGGGCCAGGCTCAGCGTGTCGCTGCGGGAGCGCAAGAGCGGCGCGAGGATACCGCTGGGCCAGGCGACGGCCTTCCCCTCCTGGGACAGGATCGCCTGGGGCGCCGGCGCGGCCCTGGAGAGCGGCTACGACTTCGCGTTCACGATCGACCCCGCCGCGCTGCCCGCCCGCGGGGTCGGCCACTGGGACCTGCGCGTGGAGCTGCGCCGTCCAGGACTGTGCCTGGAGGGCAAGGTCGGTGGCGTGCGCTGGGATCCGCCCTCGACACCGGTGCCCGTCCGCATGGGCGGCCGGTGGCTGGTGCCGGTGCGGTCCTTCCGTGGCGCGTGGGGGATCCGGCTGCTGCGGCGCGACGCCGTCGTGCGTGAGTGCCACGTCCAGGACGACCGGCTCGTGGTGTCGGGAGAGCTGCGCGCGCTGGGCGACGGCGAGCCCGTCCTGCGCCTGATCCGCCGGCACGACGGCGAGGAGATCTACTTCCCCGTCGACCTGGACGGCAACGCCTTCACCAGCCGCCTGTCCTTCGCCGCGATCGACGACTCCCAGCAGGAGGAGGCCTGGTGGGACGTCGTCATCGACCAGGGCAGGATCGTCAGGCTCGTGGTGGAGACCGCGGCCAAGCCCGAGGCCGAGGTCGGCGACCGGCGCTACCTCGTCGACAGGGGCGAGGACGGCTGCCTCATGATCAGGGAGCGGAGCGCCGGCTGAGGATGCCCGCCAGGCACTCGATGACGCGGTCCTGCTCGCCGTCGGTCAGATCGGGGAAGAGCGGCAGCGACAGCTGCTCGCTGTAGTACGCCTCTGCCTCGGGGCACAGGCCGCGGCGGTAGCCGAGGTCCTCGAAGACCGGATGCCAGTAGGCGGGGATGTAGTTGACCTGGACCCCGATGCCGGCGGCGCGCATCCTGTCGTAGACCTCGCGCCGCCGCCCGTCATGGATCCGGACGGGGTAGAGATGCCACGAGGGCGTGACGTGGTCGCGCTGGACGGGCAGCGTGAGGCCCGGCACCCCGCCCAGCAGCTTCGTGTAGCGCGCCACCAGCTCGGCCCTGCGCGCCATGAACGCGGGCAGGCGGCGCAGCTGGCTGATGCCGAGCGCGCACAGCACGTCGGGCAGCCGGTAGTTGAGCCCGAAGGCGTGGACCTCCTGGTGCCAGCCGCCCACCTCGGGGTCGCGCTGCAGGGCCGGGTCACGGACCAGGCCGTGGTTCCTGAACATCGCCGCGCGCCGGAACAGCTCGGCGTCACGCACGGCGACCGCGCCGCCCTCGGCCGTCGTGACCGTCTTGGTGGGGAAGAACGAGAACGTCGTCAGGTCGCAGACCGAGCCGACCGCCCGCCCGCGATAGGCGGCCCCGATCGAGTGCGCGGCATCGCCGACCAGCAGCGCGCCGCACCCGTCGGCGACCCGCCGCAGCTCGTCGTAGTCGGCGGGGTGACCCGCGTAGTCGACGGCGGTGATCGCGCGGGTCCGCGCCGTCACCGCGGCGGCGGCCGCGGCCGGGTCGAGGGTGCCGGTGCCCGGCTCCACGTCGGCGAAGACCACCCTGGCCCCGAGCAGCACCGCCGTGGCCGCGGTGGCGACGAACGTCAGCGGTGAGGTGACCACCTCGTCACCCGCCCCGATCCCCGCCGCCGCGTAGGCGACGTGCAGCGCCGCCGTGCCCGAGGTGACGCTGACGCACGGCACCCCGCCCGTCCACGCGGCCAGCTCGCGCTCGAACCGCGCGACGGCGGGACCCGTCGTCAGCCAGTCGCCGCGCAGCACCTCGCAGACGGCCGCGATGTCGGCCTCGTCGATCGACTGGCGTCCGTAGGGCAGCATCAGGCGCTCACCATCACCATGGCGCGCAGGTCCTCGACCGACAGCCACCGGTCGTTGGTGTCGGAGCGGTAGGCGAATCCCTCGGGGAGCACCTCACCGCCCTGCGGCGGGACGTAGCCCCAGGTCGCGATCGTCGGCTGGACCACATAACGGTCGGCGAGGCGCAACGTGCGCCTGCCGTCGTCGGGGCCGATCATCTCCTCGTGCAGCTTCTCGCCCGGCCGGATGCCGATCTCCTCCATCGGGCTTCCCGGGGCCAGCGCCTCGGCCAGGTCGGTGATGCGCATGCTCGGGATGCGCGGCACGTACAGCTCGCCGCCCTGCATCATGTCGAAGGAGTCGACGACGAACCCGACCGCCTGCTCGAGCGTGATCCAGAAGCGGGTCATCCGCTTGTCGGTGATCGGCAGGCTCGCGCCCTCCCTGGCCAGGCGCAGGAAGAACGGCACGACCGAGCCCCGGCTGCCCACCACGTTGCCGTAGCGGACCACGGCGAACCTGGTGACGTGGCCGGCGGCGTAGTGGTTGGCGGAGACGAAGAGCTTGTCGGCGACGAGCTTGGTCGCGCCGTACAGGTTGACGGGGCCGGAGGCCTTGTCCGTCGACAGCGCCACGACCTTGCGCACGCCGCAGTCGATCGCCGCCTCGACCACGTTCTGCGAGCCGGCGATGTTGGTCCTGACGTATTCGAAGGGGTTGTACTCGGCCGTGTCGACCTGCTTGAGCGCGGCGGCGTGGACGACGTAGTCGATGCCGTGCATGGCGCGGGTCAGCCGGTCGCGGTCGCGCACGTCGCCGATGAACCAGCGCAGCCGCTCGTCCTCGCCGAACAGCTGCCGGGCCTCGTACTGCTTGAGCTCGTCGCGGGAGAAGACGACCAGGCGGCGCACGCCGAGATGGTCGAGGGCGTGGCGTACGAAGGCCTTGCCGAAGGAGCCCGTGCCCCCCGTGATCAACATTGACGATCCGCTCACCACGCTCACGCCGCCCCCTCATTTCGGTGGTACGACCTGCGTCTGCGCAGGTTGGCCGGTAGCCTAGCGCGACGAAGCAGACACGCACGGTCACACGGGGGAATGGGGCATCAGTGCGTATTGTCGGAGTCATTCAAGCGCGCATGGGATCAACCCGGCTGCCCGGCAAGGTGCTGCGCGACCTGGGGGGTCGCTCGGTGCTCGGTTGGGTGGTCAGGGCCGTCGAGCGGTCGGGGGCCGTCGACGACCTCGTCGTGGCGACCACCGGGCAGGCCGCGGACGACGCGGTCGTCGCCGAGTGCCGGCGGATCGGCGTCGCCTGGCACCGCGGTCCCGTCGACGACGTGCTGACCCGGTTCCTCGGCGCGCTGGAGAGCCGCCCGTGCGAGGCCGTCATGCGGTTCACCGCCGACTGCCCGCTGCTCGACCCCGAGGTCATCGGTCAGGCGGCGCTGGCCTACCAGGCTTTGCCGGGGCTCGACTACCTGACCACGAGCCTGGTCCGTACGCTGCCGCGCGGCATGGACGTCGAGATCGTCGGCAGAGACGTACTGGAGGCGGTCGGCAAGGTCGCCACCGGCTACCACCGCACGCACGTCACCTCCCACATCTACACTCATCCTGACGACTTCCACCTGCTCGGCCTCAGTTACCGCCCGGCCGCTCCCGACCTGCGCGTCACGCTCGACACCGAGGACGACTGGCGGCTGATCGCCCTGATGGTGGCCGCCTTGGGCGACCGCTGCGCCCGCGTGCGCGAGCTGGTCGCATGGCTGCGTGCGCGACCGGAGGCGTGCATGATCAACGCACACGTCGAGCAGAAGGCGCTGCGGGAGGCGTAGCGTGCGCGTCGGCATCCGCTGCGACGCGGGCACCACGATCGGTGTGGGGCACCTGATCCGCTGCGTGGCGCTGGCCGAGGAGCTGCGCGCGCGGGGCACCCGCGTGTCCTTCCTCGGCGACATGGGCTCGCTGCCGTGGGCGTGGCGGCAGCTCGACCTGCGCGCCCTGCCCGTGCGCCCGGCGCCGGCCGAGCCCGAACGGCTCGCGGCGTTCGGGCTCGACTTCGTCGTGCTCGACTCCTACACGCTGCCGCCCGGGACGGGAGCCGCGCTCATGGCGGCCGGCACCCGCGTGCTGGCCGTCATCGACGGCGATCCGCTCGGGCAGGAGGCGCACCTCTACCTCGACCAGAACCTCGGCGCCGAGGAGGTGCCCTGCCGGCTGCCGTACCCGGGGGTGCGGCTGGCGGGGGCGCGCTACGTCCTGCTGCGCGACAGCGTGCGGCGCGCCATCCGCCCGCCCCGCTGGCCGGGGGTCGCCGTGCCCCACGTGCTGTGCTTCTTCGGCGGCACCGACGCCGCCGGGGTCACGCCGCGGTGGGTCGAGGCGCTGCGGGCGACCGGCGTGCCGTTCACCGCCACCGTGATCAGCTCGGCCCCGCTGGAGGCGGGGGAGGGCATCACCGTCATGCCGCCCACCGACCTGCTGCCGAACCTGATGGCCGCCGCAGACCTCGTGGTGACCGCCGCCGGCTCGGCCGTCTGGGAGCTGCTGTATCTCGGGGTGCCCGCCGCGCTCACCTGGGTGGCCGACAACCAGCTCATCGGATACGAGGCGCTGGTCGGCCGCGGCCTGGCGGCGGGGCTCGGCGGCAGCGCCGAGCTCGCGGTGCCCGCGCTGCGCCGTCTGCTCACCGACCCCGGCCTGCGAGCCGAGTACGGCACGCGCGGCCGGGAGCTCGTCGACGGCAGGGGCAGGGAACGCGTCGTCGACGCCCTGCTCAGATGAGGTCCCAGGTCAACGGCGTGCCCAGGGTGACGTCCCTGGTGAAGGTGCGGCCCATCACCGTGCTCACCGCCGCCGGCGGCAGCCCGCCCGCCGGCCTGATCGACCTGACGTTGTCGGGGGTCACGGGCTCGCCCGCCCGCACGTCGCGCACGACGTAGAGCGAGCGCCGGAACCGCAGGCCCTCGCGCTCGCTCGGCCGCGGCCCGAGCACCGGGGCGCCGAGCGAGCGCCAGGCCCGCTCGCTCTCCACCACCAGCGCCGCCAGCTCGGCCGGCTCCAGGGAGAAGGCGGAGTCGACCCCGCCGTCGTCACGCGAGAGCGTGACGTGCTTCTCGATCAGGCAGGCGCCCAGCGCGACCGCCGCGAGCGGCACCCCGATCCCGGGCGTGTGGTCCGACACGCCGACCACCGTGCCGGTGACGCCCGCCAGGAGCGGCAGCGCCCGCAGGTTGCTCTCGGCGGGGTCGGCGGGGTAGGAGACGGTGCAGGCCAGCACCGCCAGCTGGGTGCACCCCGCCTCGCGGGCAGCCTCGACGGCGGCGTGGATCTCGGCGATCGTCGCCATGCCAGTGGAGATGACCAGCGGCTTGCCGGTGGCCGCCGCCAGCCTGATCAGCGGCAGGTCCACGATCTCCGACGACGCGATCTTGTACGCGGGCGCGTCGAGCTTCTCCAGCAGGTCGATCGCCGTCGGGTCGAACGGGGAGGAGAAGGGCACCATCCCCCGCTCGCGCGCCCGCTCGAAGATGGGCCGGTGCCACTCCCACGGTGTGTGCGCCCGCTCGAAGAGCCGGTAGAGGTTCTCGCCGCCCCACAGCGCGTGGCCCTCGCCGATGCGGAAGGCCGGGCCGTCGGCGTCGACGGTGATGGTGTCGGGCCGGTAAGTCTGCAGCTTCAGCGCGTGGGCCCCCGCGGCGGCGGCCGCGTCGACGATGGCCAGCGCCCGGCCGAGGTCGCCGTTGTGGTTGCCGGACATCTCGGCGATGACGAACGGCGGGTGCCCCGCCCCGATCTCGCGCCCCGCGATGGAGATCACGCGTTGTCCTCTCTGCTGAGCTGGATGGTGATGACGTTCCTGTCGGCGCCGTCGACGGCCCGGGTGTCGGAGCCGATCTCGGCGAAACCGAAGCGCCGGTGTAGGCGCCTGACCGACTCGTTGTCCTCGAGCACCTCGCCGCGCAACCTCACCAGGCCGAGCGGGCCGAAGGCGTGCTCGATCGCGGCCCGCTCCAGGCCGATCCACGCCCGCAGCAGCTCGCCCGACGACTCCAGGCCGTCGATGTCGAGGTAGAAGCCCCAGGTCGCGGTCGTGACGCCGGGGCCGAGACCGGCGAAGGTCACCACGCCGGACGGGACGCCGGCGTGCTCGTAGACCAGCACCTGCCGGCTCGGGTCGCCGCTCAGGGTCGCCCACCAGCGGGCGTGCTCGTCGGGGCCGATCTCGTGGGTGGTCAGGCTGGCCGCCCTGACCTTCGGATGGTTGCGCCAGCCCCGGATGATCTCGAGGTCGTGCTCGCGGACGTGTCTCAGCACCTCGTCCCCCTACGAAGCGTGCTCGTGTCGATGCCCAACGTAGCGGATTCGCATGTGGGTAAAGAGCTGATCAGGGACAGGCATGGCGGCTGCCGGGCGGTCATGGGCCAGGCATGCTGCGAGCATGCCCCTGCTCAGCGTGATAGTGCCGTTCTGTAATGTCGAGCCGTACATCACCGAATGCCTGGAGTCGCTCGCCACCCAGACCCTGCGGGATCTCGAAGTGATCCTCGTGGACGACGGGTCCACCGACGGGAGCCGGGCGATGGCCGCGGCCTTCGTCGAGGCGGACCCCAGATTCACCCTGGTCACCCAGGAGCGGCGCGGCCCCGGCCCTGCCCGCAACACCGGTGTACGGCACGCGAGCGGCACCTACCTGGCCTTCGCCGACAGTGATGACCTGGTGCCGTCCGGCGCCTACGACGCGCTCGTCGGCTCCCTCGAAACGACCGGCTCCGACCTGGCCTGCGGCGGCGTCGAACGGCTGCGCTCGGGCGAGCTGTCGCCGTCGGCGCTGCACATGAAGCCGTTCAGGCGCAGTGTGGAGCGCACCCACATCTCCCGCATGCGCGTCCTGGTCAGGGACCGGACGGTGTGGAACAAGGTGTACCGGCGTTCCTTCTGGGACGCGGCCGAGCTGGAGTTCGCCGAAGGCATCTACGAGGACCTGTCCGTCGCGATCAAGGCGCATGTCGCCGCCGAACAGGTCGACGTCCTGTCCGACGTCGTCTACCGGTGGAGGGAGCGGGACGTCGGGGAGCCCTCGATCACGCAGCGGCGTGAGGAGCTGCCCAACCTGATGGCGCGCCACCAGGCGATCAGGCAGGTGCGCGGGTTCATGGCCGAGGCCGCGCCGCGGCTGGTGGTGCCCTTCGACCGCGTGGTGCTGGAGAAGGACACCGCCTTCCTCCTCCAGGCGGTCGCCGACTCCAGCGCCGACGACCGCGGCGAGCTGCTCGAACTGGGCAGGAACTGGCTGTCCGGGCTGCGCCGCTCGGTGGTGAAGGAGGCTCCCGCGCTGCGCCGCCTCGAACTGCACCTGCTCCGCAAGGGACTGGTCAAGGAACTCGCCGAGGTTCGCAAGTACCGCGTCAAGGCGGCGGGGGAGCCCCGCGCGGTCCAGCTGCGCGGCAAGACCAAAGGCTGGTACGGCGACTTCCCCTACCTCGGCGACAAGCGGCTGGACATTCCCTACAAGGTCTACGAGATCAGCGAGGAGCTCAGGCTCGTCGCCAGGATCAGCCAGGCCGCCCGGGACGGCCGCCGCCTGAAGCTGGAGGGCGAGGTCTTCATCAGGCGGCTGGAGGGCCGCAGGGTCAAGGTCGCGCTCTGGCTGGAACGCGGCCAGACCGCGCTGCCGTTGAAGGCCCGCTGGAAGAAGCGCAGGACCTTCACCGCCGCCATCGACACGGCCGCGCTCGAGAGCGGCACGTGGCGGATCGGCGTGCGCGCCACCTACCGCGACCTGGTCAAGGACGGCTACCTTCGGCTGGCGCCCATGGCAGAGCAATTCGACGGCGCTGACGACGACGACCTGGACGCTGGGGGATCTACCCAGGAGCCCCAGGGGTGCCGGGATGGTCAAGAAGCAGCATGGACATTCTCCAGTAGTTCCAGAGAGTAATCGAAGAACAACGGGCTGTCGTCATGCTGGGATCCATGAGGACCTACTCGCTCGATGATGTCCACGCGACATGCAAGCGGAGAGACTCGTGGTGGACCGTGTACTTCGTGGACCCGGTCGCCTGCCGGGTCGCGCTGTTCGTCGCCAACCGAACGAACATCACGCCGAACGGGCTCACGGTCTTCTCGCTGGTTCTCGGCATGGCGTCGGCCGCGTGTCTGGCGGCCGGTCAGCTCGCCGCGGGGGCGGTGCTGTTCTACCTGAGCTTCATGATCGACTGTGTCGACGGCAAGATCGCCCGACTCAAGGGCACGGGGACGCCGTTCGGCCTGTGGCTCGACTTCATGGGCGACAGGATCAGGGAGCTGTGCTGCGCCACCGGTCTCGCCTACGGCCAGTACGCGGCCACGGGCAACGTCGCCTTCATCGTGCTGGGCGCCGTCGTGGCCGTGCTCGACATGTTCAGGTACGTCAACGCGCCGCAGATGAAGCGGGTCAGGGAGACGATCAGAGAGGAGATCGCCTCCAGGACGCCGCCTCAGCTGCCGGCGCCGAGAGCGCACCAGCCACTGGTACGCCAGCCGAGTTCGCTGCAGGGGACGCGGCCGGCACCGGCGCACCAGACGGAGGCACCGCCCTCGAGGCCGCAGCGACCCGGGCCACGGCGCCGGATGCTGCGAAGGCTCACCAGAGCCATGGCCAGGCGGAGGGTCAGATCCCACGTGATCAGCGGCATCGAATTCCACGCGACGGTCTTCGTGATCGCGCCGCTGCTGGGACAGTCGTCACTCATCCCCGTCATCGCGGGCATCAGCGTCCTGTTCCTGACCAACGAGATCTTCCTTGTCTATCGGATGTGGCTCTTCACCCGCCGCAACAGCGCGGTCCCCAAGCCCGAGGAGAGCCGAGAGTACGTGCCAATGGGGGGTTCACTAAATGTCTGACAGGCCGATATTCGTCGTTGGCTGTCCGCGCTCGGGTACCACGCTGCTGCAGCTCATGCTGCACCAGCACCCAAGGATCGCGGTGCCGCCGGAGACCAGGTTCGTGGGCGCCGTCTACAACAAGCGTCGCTCGTTCGGCGACATGCGGCTGGGCGCCAACCGTCTCGCGCTGGCCGAGTGGATGTCGGGGGAGCGTACGAAGTTCCGCGAGCTGGGCATCGACAGGGACGAGTTCATCAGGCAGGCGGTCGACGGGCCCGGTTCGCTCGGCTCGGTGATCGGCATCGCGTTCAGGATGTACGCCGAACGCTTCGGCAAGCCCCGGTGGGGCGACAAGCGCCCGAGCTACGTCAAGCAGGTCGACATGCTGGTCAGGCTGTTCCCTGACGCGCAGTTCGTGCACCTGATCAGGGACGGTCGCGACTGCGTCTCCTCGCTGAAGGAGATGCCGTGGTTCAAGCACGACTCCTTCCACGCGATCTCCATCTGGGCGGAGGCGATCGACGCCGGCAGGCGGCTGCGCAAGACCATGCCGGAGGACAGCTACTACGAGCTGCGCTACGAGGACCTGACCGACGACCCCGCGACCGAGCTGAAGAAGCTCTGCTACTTCCTCGACGAGGACTTCGACCCGGCGATGTGCTCGCCGCACGAGGTGGCCAGCGTCGCGGTGCCCGTCCACAAGGTATGGCACAGCAACACGCACGGCGAGGTCATGAAGTCGCGGGTGGGGAGCTGGTCGGCGCGCCTCGACGAGTGGGAGATCAGGCTGTGCGAGCAGGCGCTCGGCAAGCGGCTCGAGGCCAACGGCTACGAGCTGACCGGCGTGCCGCAGGCGGCGATGGAACACGTCGCCCGCCTGCAGAAGGTCATGCAGAAGCGGCGCGGGGCACGGCTGCGCAAGAGCATGCGCGACCGGTTCCTCCGCTTCCGTGAGCCCGGTCCCGTGGCGGCGCTGCTGACCTCGACCCAGCGCTCGCTCGCCGGGGTCCCCCAGCAGCGCACCGAGGCGGAGATCCCTCAGCGCGTCATGTGAGCGAACAGCTCCTCCCAGCGGTCGAGCACGGATTCCAGACGGAACGTCTCGGCCCTGGCGCGAGCGGCGGCGCCAAGGCGCCGCCGCTCGTCCGCCGACCCCATGAGGGCGGCGAGCCGTCCGGCGAGGGCGGGCACGTCGCCCGGGGGCGCGAGCAGCCCGCCGATCGAGCGCACCCCCCCTGAGACGTCGAAGGCGACCGAGGGCAGGCCGTGCGCGGACGCCTCCATCAGTACCAGCGGCAGGCCCTCGTGCTCGCTGGACAGGGCGACGATCGAGGCCGACAGGTACTCCCGCGTCATCGCCGCCGCGGGCACGCGCCCGCGGAACACCACCCGGTCGGCGACGCCCTCCTTCCGCGCCCAGGCGCGCAGCCTCGGCTCCTCGGGCCCGTCGCCGAGCAGGTGCAGCTCCCATGGCGGGGCCGCCGCCTCGGCGAAAGCGCTGATCAGCCGGTCGAACCGTTTCACGCCCGCCAGCCTGCCCACGCCGAGCACCCGCGGCGCCGACAGCTCGGCCCGCGCGCCGGGCCAGCCCTGCAGGGGGTTGGGCAGCGACCAGGTGTTGGGCAGCAGCGCGTGCTCGGCGAACAGCCGCGCGTCGTCCTCGCTGAGGAAGACGGCCTGGTCGAGACCGCCGTAGTGCTTCCTGATCGAACCCAGGTGCGAGCAGATGCGGGCGTGCTGGTAGGAGCCGTGGTACTGGCCGATGGTGCGCGTTCGGGCGGGCAGCAGCCCCGACAGCCGCGTCACCACTCCCGGCGAGGTCAGGACGGCGAAGCCGGGCCCGATCCCGGTCAACAGCCTGCGCAGCCGCGCTCCTTCGAACCGCGACGCCCGGGAGGACCGGTTGACCACGTGCCGCCGGTAGAGCGGCCGCGCGACGTACCGGAACGGATCCCGCGCCCGGTGCAGGCCCACGACGTGCACCTCGTGGCCGCGCTCCGCCAGACCCTGCGCGAGCGTGTGGGTGACCTGCTGGATGCCGCCGAGGGTGTCGGCGTCCACGCAGGCGAACACCAGCGGCCCGCTCACGTCGCCCCCGGCAGCGGGGACCGCTCGGCCACAGGTACGGCGAGCGGCGCCCGGAAGAAGTCGGCCACGACCCTGGCGGCGGCGTCACCCCGTTCCTCCTCGCACCACAGCCTGCGCGCCGCGGCGTACCTGGCGGCGAAGGAGGCGTGCACCGCGGGCAGGTGGCGCAGGCACTCGACGAGCTCGGCGGTCGTGGTGACGCACGGGCCCGGCGCGATGGCGGGCAGGTCGGTGTTGACGCCGCGCTCGGTCAGCCGGTACTCGTCCCAGTCGTCGACGAAGAACAGCATCGGCTTGCCCGTCACCGCGTAGTCACACATCACGGACGAGTAGTCGGTCAGCAGCGCGTCGGAGATCAGGATCAGGTCGTTGATCTCCGGATAGGAGCCGGCCGGCGTGACGAAGTGGCGCAGGTGCGGGGGCACCTGGTAGCGCTCGACGGGGTGGGTGCGCAGGATCAGCGCCCATTCGCCCGACAGCGCCTCGGCCAGTTCCTCCAGGTCCACGCGCACCGAGGCGCCCGAGCCCTTGGCGCCGTCGCGGTACGTGGGCGCGTAGAGGAGGATCTTGCGTCCCGGCGGGATCTCCAGCCGCTCGCGCACGCCTTCCGGCGGCCGGCCGCGCACCAGCGCGTCGCAGCGCGGCGTGCCGTACCGCAGGACACGGCCCTCGTAGCCGAGGGCGGGCACGAAGTAGCGGGAGAACTCGGCGCTGGGCGAGATCAGCGCGTCCCATCGGGCGACGGCCGCGCGCCACTGCTCGCGCGGGCCGGGCAGGTCGGCGCGCAGGTCGGGGGCGTCGAAACCGATCGACTTGATGCCCTGGCCGTGCCAGGTCTGCAGGTAGCGGGTGCCGCGCGGCTTGGGGTGGTCGAGGGGGAAGCCGTGGCTGTCGACCCAGACGCCCGCGCGGGCCATCGTCCAGACGTAGCGCCAGCTGCCGCGCCGGACGAGGGCGGCGTCGGAGGGGAAGTCGGCCCGGCCGCGGGCGACCGACCAGACGACGCTGACGGGCAGGCCGCGGCGTCGTACCTCCTCGTAGACGGCGCGGGGGCTGCCGGTGTAGCCCTTGCCGCAGTCGGCCTCGAACAGGGCCAGGTCAGGGCGGGGCGGGACCAGCCTGATCAGCGCCTTGTAGGCGGCCAGCTTCATCCGGGGCATGCCCAGTCTCCTGAGCACGCCCCGTTTCAGCCGGGAGAGCGCCACGCGCGGCGTGCGCCGCGGGCGCACGCACAGCTGGCCCGCGCTGCCCTCGGCGCTGATCCGCAGGTGGCGGAGGGTGAACGGCGCCATGCAGGGGTCGGCGAGCAGCACGTCCGTCGTGGTGCGGCCGTCGGGTCCGGTGAAGCCGATGCGCGGGTCACCCCGTCCCCGCAGCCTGGCCAGATCGACGGTGACCTCGCTGAGGTAGCCGCCGTCGGGGTCGGGCACGGGGGACAGCGGCGCCCTGACGGTGCCGCACCGCAGGGACGCGGTCCACCCGGGCGCCGCCGTGAGGACCCCGAAGGGGTCGTAGGTGCGCACCCGCAGCCGCATCCGCGTGCCCGCCGACGCGAGCGCGACCACCTCGTGGCGCAGCCTGGAGGCGGTGTAGGGCAGCTCGGCCAGGTGCAGCGCGGTGATGTCCATGCCGGGCGCCGGGGTGCGGCCCCAGTACGTGCGCCCGCCGCGCGTGACGACCTCGCGCGGCGGCGCCTGCGGGCCGTTCAGCGACCTGGCGGCCACGCGCAGGTCCTCGGCCCTGCCGGCGAGGATCAGGTGGCAGCACACCCGCGCCGTGGCGGGCAGCCGCTCCAGCACCTCGCCGGGGATCCGGGCGAGGTACGGCCTGACCACCCCGGCGAACTCCGCGGCCCACGCCACGTCGCGCGAGGGCAGCGGGTTGAGGTAGACGCGCAGGTCCTGGCGGACGAAGCGGTACTGCCGATCGGGCACCAGGTCGCCGAACCCGTGCGCGCGCAGCACCGCGTCGCTGCGCCTGGCCGCCTCGAGGCGGTGACGGACGTTGTCCATCTCCTTGGTGCTCATCGAGATGGAGGTGCCGTCCTGCGGCCTGTGCCAGTGGTAGACGGTCCACGGCACGACCGCGAACCTGCGCGCCGTGCAGTACATCTCGGCGCCGAAGACGTGGTCCTCGTAGAGGATGTCCTCGGGGAAGCGCAGCGCGTGACGGCGCAGGAACGACACGTCGAACAGCTTGTTGGTGGTGAAGCAGTCGAGGAACAGTTCAGGCTCCTCGCGGATGCCCTCGACCACCCGCCGCTTCGCGAACAGGTGCGGGTAGTAGCGGTGGGTCCGGCCACTCGGCTCGTACAGCCGCGCGATCTGTCCCGAGACGAAGTCGGCGCCGGTCCGCTCGATCTCGGTGAGCAGGCTCTTGCACGCGTGCCGCGGCAGCGTGTCGTCGCTGTCGAGGAACATCACGTACGGCGAGAGCGTCGCGTCGAGCCCGTCGTTGCGCGGCGCTCCGCATCCGCCCGAGTTGACCTGCCTGCGCACGTAGCGCACCCGGGGGTCGGCGCGCGTGAGAGCCCCGGCCACGCGCGGGGTGTCGTCGGTGCTCGCGTCGTCGCAGATGATCACTTCGAGGTCGCGGAGCGTCTGGTCGAGCACGGAGCGGACCGCCCGGGGGAGGCGGGCGGCGTCGTTGTAGGTGATCACGACAACGGTGCAGTCCGGCATGCGTGTTCTCCCCCGAGTCCTGAGGCTCGAAAAAGACATTCCCCTGCAATTGCCCAAGTGTCGTGACTTGATGGCCTTTTTACCGGACAATTCGCCGGATTAGCCACACAACTAGGGCTATTCCGACAATTGCCCCGACAATGGGCGCGATTCTCTTGAGCAGCGGCGCTCCGGCGATCTCCAGCAGGTCGAGCGCCTCCTCGTCGGGTGTGCGCGAGGTGCGCAGCGTGCCGCTCGGCCGGACGTCCTGCTCTTCCTCCTCGATCTCCGGGACCGCCGCCAGATGGCGCTCCTCGGCGGCGGGCTCGCCCAGCAGCTCGGCCAGGTTCGCCGCGAACGTGTCGATGATCTTGGCGCCCACCTCCGCCATGACGCCCCTGCCGAACTGCGCGGGCCGTCCCGTGACGTTGAACGAGGTCTCGACCTTCACCGTGGTGGCGCCGTCCGACGGGGTCAGCCGGGCGGTGACCGTGGCGCTGGCGGTGCCCGAACCGCGCGCCTCCTTGCCGGAGGCGCCGAGCGTGAGGGCGTAGGCGTCCTTGTCGACGTCCTCGAACCTGGCGCCGCCCCGGTAGGTGACGGTGATCGGGCCCACCTTCACCTTCATCCGGCCGGTGAACTCCTCCCCCTCGACGGTGTCGAGCGTCGCCCCCGGCAGGCACGGCGCCACGCGCTCGACGTCGAGCAGCGCCGCCCAGGCCTGCTCGATCGGGACAGGAACCGTGAACTCGTGCTCGAACCGCATCGCCATCGATCCGCTCCTTCCACCTGTCTGCTCACGCTCTCTCAGCCTCGTCCCCCGCGCCCTTCGACGGCTACCCTCCGGACCCGTACGAGGGAATCGGCAGGACCGCCTGCTCCGCAGGACCGCACGCGCCGGTTCCTCGCAGGACGCATCTGCCCTCGGCGGCGGCGATCAGGCACTCCGGGCAGCCCGCGCCCGGCCGTCCCCCGGAACGGCCCGCCCCGAGGACACCCCGGCGTATCGAGGTGCCCTCAGGAACGGTGGCTCGCGGCGCCCTCGAAACCGGTGGCACGGGGCGCCCTCGGGAACCGGGTGGGTCAGGGGGCGCCGGTCGCCGCCAGCACCGCCCGCCGCGTCAGCACCTGGGCCAGGTGCCGCCGGTAGTCGGGCTGGGCGTGCAGGTCGGCCGTGGGGGAGGTGCCCTCCGCCGCCGCCGCGCACGCCTGCGCGACCGCGTCGCCGAGCTCGGCCCCCCGCAGCGCCGCCTCCGTCGCGCCGGCGCGCAGCGGCGTCGGCCCCATGTTGGTGAGCCCGATCCGCGCCTCCTGGATCGAGCCGTTGGACCTGCGGACCGCCGCCGCCACGCCGACGATCGCCCAGGCCTGCGCCGTACGGTGGAACTTCTCGTAGTGGAAGCCCCACCCCGGCCCCAGCTTGGGCACCCTGACACCCACCAGGATCTCCCCCGGCTCGAGCGCCGTCTCCAGGTAGTCGAGGAAGAAGTCCGCGGCGGGGATCTCCCTCGACGAGGTGACCAGCACGCACTCCAGCGCGAGCGCCACCGCGGGCAGGTCGCCCGCCGGGTCGGCGTGGGCCAGGGAACCGCCGAAGGTGCCGC
This sequence comes from Nonomuraea sp. NPDC004354, assembly GCF_053602555.1. Lineage (NCBI taxonomy): Bacteria > Bacillati > Actinomycetota > Actinomycetes > Streptosporangiales > Streptosporangiaceae > Nonomuraea > Nonomuraea sp. NPDC004354. The sequence goes on from NZ_JBSGDV010000013.1 coordinate 136,713, forward strand.
GGTGCCGTACCGCGGGATCGGCGACGGTGGCGACGGCCATGGCCACCAGCGGGCAGCCGGAGGTGACCACGGCCGAGCGCATCACCTCGTCGTGCGTGGCCGTCGCGCCGATGAAGACGTGCTCGCCCTCGTCGCGGATGCCGGCCAGCTCCTCGATCCTGCTGACGTCCACCAGCAGCGACGGGTACGACAGCCGCAGGCGCAGCAGCGGCAGCAGCGACTGCCCCCCGGCGAGGACCTTCGCGTCCTCGTCGGCGGCCAGCGCCTCGCTCGCCTCCCGGAGGGAGGTGGGGCGCAGATAGTCGAACTGGGCCGGAATCATCGGATGGCCCTCCAGATCCGTTCGGGCGTGCATGGCATCTGGATGTCGTGGACGCCTCTCGGCCGCAGGGCGTCGACGACGGCGTTGACGACGGCCGGAGTCGAGGCGATCGTGCCCGCCTCGCCGACCCCCTTGACGCCGAGCGGGTTGGACGTCGCGGGCGTCTCGGTCCTGTCGGTGACGAAGTCGGGCAGGTCGGCGGCCGACGGCACCAGGTAGTCGGCCATGGTCGCGGTCAACAGGTTGCCGTCGGCGTCGTGGACGGCCTCCTCGAACAGCGCCTGCGCGATGCCCTGGGCGAGGCCGCCGTGGACCTGACCCTCGACGATCAGCGGGTTGACCACGTGTCCGACGTCGTCGACCGCCACGTACTTACGGATCTTCGTCAGGCCGGTCTCGGTGTCGACCTCGACCGCGCACAGGTGCGTGCCGTGCGGGAAGGAGAAGTTCTCCGGGTCGAACGTGGCGTCGGCGTCGAGCCGGGGCTCCACGCCGTCGGGCAGGTCGTGAGCGGCGAAGGCGGCCAGCGCCAGCTCCTGGATCGTCTTGCTCGACGTGGTGCCCTTCACCGTGAAGGCGCCGCGGGTGAACTCGAGGTCGTCGGGGGAGCACTCCAGCGCGTGCGCGGCCAGCCGGCGGGCCTTCTCCTTGACCTTCTCGCAGGCCTTCAGGACGGCCATGCCGCCCACCACGAGCGAGCGCGAGCCGTAGGTGTCCATGCCCTTGTGCGAGATCGCGGTGTCGCCGTGCATGACCGCGACGTCCTCGAACGGCACGCCCAGCGAGTCGGCCACGATCTGGCTCCACGCGGTCTCGTGGCCCTGGCCGTGCGGCGAGGTGCCGGTGACGACCTCGACCTTGCCGGTGGGCAGCATGCGCACCGAACCGTGCTCCCAGCCGCCCGCGCCGTAGCTGAGCGAGCCGAGCACCCTGCTGGGCGCCAGGCCGCACATCTCGGTGTAGGTGCTGACGCCGATGCCGAGCTGGACGGGGTCGCCCCTGTCGCGCCTGTCGGCCTGCTCGGCGCGCAGCTTGTCGTAGCCGAACAGGGCCAGCGCCTTCTCGGTGGCCGCCTCGTAGTTGCCCGAGTCGTAGGTGAGCCCCGCGATCGTGGTGTACGGGAACTCCTCGTGCCTGATCCAGTTGCGCCTGCGCACCTCGATGGGGTCGAGGCCGAGCTCGGCGGCCAGCTCGTCCATGACCCGCTCGATGGCGTAGGTGGCCTCGGGACGGCCCGCGCCGCGGTAGGCGTCGGTCGGCATCTTGGTGGTGAAGACACCCGTGCAGTCGAAGCTGTAGGCGTCCATCTTGTAGATGCCGTTGTACATGAAGGCCCCGAGCAGCGGCACGCCGGGCGTGACCAGCATGAGGTAGGCCCCCATGTCGGCGAGCAGCTCGACCTTCACCCCCCTGATCCTGCCGTCGGACTCGGCGGCCAGCGTGACGTGCTGGATCTGGTCGCGGCCGTGGTGCACGGTCAGGTTGCCCTCGGAGCGCGACTCGGTCCACTTGACCGGCTTGCCGAGCTTCCTGGTGAGCAGCAGGCAGAGCACCTCCTCCGCGGTGACCTGCAGCTTGGAGCCGAACCCGCCGCCCACGTCGGGCGCGATGACGCGCAGCTTGTGCTCGGGCACGCCCGTCGTGAGCGCCAGCATCACCCGCAGCACGTGCGGGACCTGCGTCGCGGTCCACAGCGTGAAGCCGTCGCCGTCGGTGGTCGCCACCACCGCGCGCGGCTCCATCGCCGACGGGATGAGGCGCTGCTGGACGTAGGTGCGCTCGACGAGCACGGGCGCGTCCCTGAGCGCCGCCTCCATGTCGCCCTGGGCGAACGTCCAGGTGAAGGCCTTGTTCCCGGCCTCGTGGACCTTCGGGCCCGCGTCGGTGAGCGCCTGCCTCATGTCCATGACGGCCGGCAGCGGCTCGTAGTCGACATCGATGGCGTCCAGCGCGTCGGCCGCCAGGTAACGGTCGGTGGCCACCACGCAGGCGACGGCCTCGCCCGGGTAGCGCACCGTCTCCACCGCCATCGGCGGGTGGTCGGGGATGACGACGTCCTCGCTCACCGGCCACGCGCACGGCAGGCTGCCCTGCTCGCCGGCGAAGTCCTGACCGCTGAAGACGGCCACCACGCCCGGCATGTCCTTCGCCGCCGAGACGTCCACGCCGGTGATCCTGGCGTGCGCCATGGGGCTGCGCTTGAAGGCGACGTACAGCATGCCGGGCAGCTGGATGTTGTCGGTCCACTGGGTGCGTCCGGTCAGCAGGCGGGCGTCCTCCTTGCGCCTGCGCGCCCTGCCGACCTCCCGGCCGTCGGCCGGCTCGGACAGCTGGCCGCTCTCGGCCACCTGCTCGGCCACCAGGCCGGCGTCGAGTTCTTCGGTCATGGCGTCCTCACCGCCGCCCCTCGCCGTACCGCTCTGACGATGTTGCAGTAGCCGGTGCACCGGCAGAGGTTGCCCTCGAGACCCTCCCTGATGGCCTCCTCCGACGGGTCCGGGTTGTGGTTGACCAGGTCGATCGCGGCCATGACCATGCCGGGCGTGCAGTAGCCGCACTGCAGCGCGTGCTCCTCGTGGAAGGCCTGCTGCATCGGGTGCATGGTGCCGTCGGACGCCAGGCCCTCGATGGTGACGACCTCCGCGCCGTCCGCCTGTACGGCGAGCACGGAGCAGCTCTTCGCGCTCTTGCCGTCGAGCATGACGGTGCAGGCGCCGCAGTTGCTGGTGTCGCAGCCGACGGGAGTCCCGGTCTTTCCCAGACGATCTCGGAGCAGGTGCACGAGGAGGAGCCGCGGCTCCACGTCCTCCTCGTAGCGGATCCCGTCGACGGTGACGGAGATGCGAGGCATACGTCCTCCCTCGATTCCTGAGGTCGGCGAGAAAGGCGCGTGCCGGGCCGCCGCGGTGATGCGCCCGCTCGGAGCGAGGCGGCGGTCCGGGGGGCGTTTCTCATCGATAAATGGAACGTACGCCTAACTAACGCCAGGTCAAGTGCGGCGCACCGACCGCGCGACGACGGCGACGACACCGGCCAGCCCCAGGCAGCCGAACAGCAGCGCCAGCAGCAGGACGAAGTCTCTGATGACGCCCGTCACCAGCAGGATGCCGAGGACCACGAACAGGATGCCGCTGAGCAGAGCCATCCAGTCGGTGCGGTGCAGCAGCGGCTGCCGGGAGGGCTGCGGAAGGTACGGGTCACGCCGCAACGCGCACCTCCATGTCACCCAGGCCGCCCTTGAGGTTCAGCACGATGGTGGGCGGCTCGCCCTTCGGCGGGGTCTCGGGCTCGAGCACCCTGTCGACCTCCACGTCCGTGCCGCCCTCGAACGACGGGCCGACCTTGACGTCGCCCACCCTCGAGGTGGCGTGCACCTCGACCCGCGCCGTCGGCGGGACGATCACGACGAGCTCGCCGACGGCCAGCTTGGCGTTGAACGTCACCTTCGCGCCAGGTGAGAGCTTCAGCTCCGACAGGTCCAGCGTGCCGTCGCCGATGCCCACCTCGTAGGTGCGCCGGACCTCGGCCATCGTCGTCGGCGTCCAGGTGGACGTGCCGATCTTCCCGGGCAGGTTGCCGAGCATCAGGCTCACGCTGATGATGAGCGTCAGCACGGTGCCGAGCGCGATGAGCCCGGCCCCGCGGCCGAGCCAGGTGGCCACCAGCAGGCCCGCGCCGATGGTGATGAGCATGGCGCCGCCCACGGCGGTGAGGCTGGGGGCGGTGGATCCTGAGGTGGCTTGGGCCGCCACGACGATCCCTCCAACGATCAATGCCAGCAGGACGGTGATCACGCCGGTGAACGACCTGCGTCGCCTGGGGCGCGGGGTGTCGACCTGCGGGCCGTACCGGCTCAGGTCGTAGGGCGAGTAGCCGGCGCGCCTGCGGGGGTCCAGCGGCTGGAAGGGACCGTGCGGCGCGAACGGCTCGCCGTAGGAGTAGGCGGGCTGCCGCGGCGGGGGAGCCTGGCGGCGCGGCGGCACGGGCGGCCCGTACGGCTCCGCCACGGGGATCTCGTTGACCCGGGTCGGCGCCGGCCGCTCGGCCTCTCGGCTCGCCTGCCACGCCGGCGGCTGGTGGATCTCGACGGTCGGCTGCGGCTCAGGGGCGGCGGGTCGATCGGCGCCGGGCCGGTGCCCCTCTTCGGGCGCCGGACCCCGCAGGTCCGCCCCCTCCCCGCTGTCCCGGTCCTCCCGGGTCTCCTGGACATCCGGGGTCTCCCGGACGTCCTGGGTCTCCTGGATGTCCTGGGTCTCCTGGATGTCCTGGGCGCCCTGGATCTGCTGAGTGTGCTGGTCCTCGTCGGCGGGCCGGACCGGTTCGGCGTGCCGGACCTCCTGAGGCTGTGGCGCGTCGCCGGCCGGCGGGGTGACCGGGGCCTGCGTGCCGGGCGCCGGGGGCGTGCGGAAGGCCGCCGTCGCGAACGACGTCGTCGGCGGGGCCTCGCGCCTGACCGGCGCCGGCTCCCTGCGCAGGCCGGTCGGCGCAGGGCCGTGGCCGATGTCCTCCGGGGCGAGCGGCTCGGTCCTGCGGTTGAGCCGCTCCGGCAGCGACCGCGCCAGAGCCGGCAGGTCCATTCCCCTGGCGTGCGCGGTCAGCAGCGTGATCGCCATCAGCGTGGCGACCACCAGCGTGCCGGTGCCCAGCCACACCGTGGCCAGGTTGACGATGAGGCCGAACCCCGCGATCCCGGTCAGCAGCGCGAACACGGTCTCGGCGTCGAAGTCGCGCCTGGTCCACTGCTCGACGTAGCCGGGACGGCCGTTGCTCTCCTTCATGAGCAGGAAGGCGGCGACGTACAGGAACAGGCCGATGCCGGAACCCAGCACCAGCATGGGGAAACCGACGCGGAAGACCACCGGGTCGATCCGCGTGTAACGGCCGAGGCCCGCGCAGACGCCGGTGAGCATCCTGCCCTCGTCGCTCCTCTTGAGCACGCGAGGCGGGGCTGCCTGGTCGATGGGCGGCGCTTCGGTCATGACACCATGGTGGCGTGCCGGGTGCCGGCCCGCATCCGGGACTCCCCTGAGGCGACCCCGAGAAGACGAACCAGGGCTCTTCCCTGATGCCCGCGAGGCCGCGACGTGTGACTATTGCGGTGTTATGGCTGACCAACAGACTCTGCGCGAGACGGACGACGCGCCCTTTCCCCGCCTGATCCGTCCGTTGGAGGGCCGGCTCGTGGGCGGCGTGGCCCAGGCGCTGGCCACCCAGCTCAAGCTGGACCCCATCGTGATCAGGCTGAGCTTCGTGCTGCTCAGCGTCGTGGACGGGGTGGGCGTCGTCGCCTACGCCGTCCTGTGGATGATCACGCCGCGCAGGCAGCACGAGGGCGCGGTGCCCCCGCGCGACTGGAGCCAGCTGGCCGCCTTCACCGCGATCGGCGTGGCGCTGTTCGCGTTCGGGTGGCTCACCGGCGCGTCCAAGGGCGGGCTCGGCATGGTGCCGTTCGCGGTGGGCGGCATCGGGGCGCTCATCCTGTGGCAGCAGGCCGATCCCGAGCGGCGCCAGAGCTGGGTCAGCGGGGCCACCAAGGGCATGCGCCAGAACCGGGTGCGCACGCTGCTCGGCGTGATCCTGGTGGTCGCCGGCGCGATCGGCTTCCTCTTCCTCGAGGGGGAGCTGGACGCCGCCAGGCCCGGACTGCTCTACACGGCCGTCGTCGTCGGCGGTCTCGCGGTCATCGCCGCGCCGTGGCTGGCCGGCCTGTGGAAGGAACTGCAGCTCGAACGGCGCGAGCGGATCAGGCAGGAGGAGCGCGCCGAGGTCGCCGCGATGGTGCACGACTCGGTGCTGCACACCCTCACCCTGATCCAGCGCGTGTCGCACGATCCGCGCGAGGTCACCAGGCTGGCGCGGGCGCAGGAGCGCGACCTGCGCAACTGGCTGTACCAGCCGGCCCAGGACGCCGACGCCACGCTCGCCGCCGCCGTACGGCGGATCGCGGCGGAGGAGGAGGACGCCCACGGCGTGCCGATCGAGGTCGTCTGCGTCGGCGACGTCGATCTCGACTCGGGCGGCAGGCTGGCCGCGATGCTCAAGGCGTCGAGGCAGGCCATGGTCAACGCGGCGAAATATTCTGATAGCCCGGTCATCTCCGTTTATGCGGAGGTGGAGGGTGAAGAAGTCACAATTTTCGTGAAAGATCGGGGTAAGGGCTTCGACCTGGACGAGGTGCCGCTGGATCGCATGGGGATCAGGGAGTCCATCATCGGGAGAATGGAGCGCCACGGCGGCAGCGCCAGGGTGCGCACCGAGCCCGGCGAGGGCACGGAAGTGATGTTGACCATGAAGGTGGAGAAATGATTCGCGTGCTGATCGTCGACGACCATCGGCTGTTCCGCTCCGGCGTCCGGGCCGAGTTGGGCGACTCGATCCAGGTCGTGGGCGAGGCCGAGGACGTCGAGTCGGCGGTGAAGGCGGTCGCCGCGCTCGAGCCCGACGTGGTGCTGCTCGACGTGCACATGCCGGGCGGCGGCGGCCAGGAGGTGCTGCGCAGGGTGCTCGGCGCGGGCTCGCAGGTGCGCTTCCTCGCCCTGTCGGTCTCCGACGCCGCCGAGGACGTGATCGGCGTGATCAGGGGCGGGGCGCGCGGCTACGTCACCAAGAACATCAGCGGCCGCGAGCTGACCGACGCCATCCGCCGGGTCGCGGACGGCGACGCGGTGTTCTCCCCCCGGCTGGCGGGGTTCGTGCTCGACGCCTTCGCCTCGACGGAGGCGCCCTCCATCGATCCCGAGCTCGACTCGCTCACCCAGCGCGAGCGCGAGGTCCTGCGGCTGATCGCGCGCGGCTACGCCTACAAGGAGATCGCCAAGGAGCTGTTCATCTCCGTCAAGACCGTGGAGACCCACGTGTCGTCGGTGCTCCGCAAGCTCCAGCTGTCCAACCGGCACGAGCTGTCGCGCTGGGCCACCGCCAGGCGCCTCGTGTAAGGGCGGTTGACGACTTCGCCGAGGTCGCGAGGGGTCCGAGCCTTGAAGGAGCCCGGGTCTCATGCGACATTGCGGATATGGGCAGAGACGTGCCAGTCGTCGTGTTCAGTCGAGATGATCGACGGAATTACCGTGACAAAGTGCGGAGAAATCTGGACACGTTTGCCCAGATGCTGCGGGAGTCGCGCTTCGAGTTCGACCGGCCCCAGGCCGGGCTGGAGATCGAACTCAACCTGGTCGACGAGCGCGGCGAGCCCGCGATGCGCAACGCGCAGGTCCTGGCGGCCATCGCCCAGCCCAACTGGGCCACCGAGCTCGGCCAGTTCAACGTCGAGATCAACATCGCGCCGCAGAGCCTCCAGGGCGACGGCGCGCTCCGCCTCGAGGAGACGGTGCGCGCCAAGCTCAACCACGCCGAGGAACACGCCCGGACCCAGGGCGGCCACCTGGTCCTGATCGGCATCCTGCCGACCCTCCACCAGGAGGACACCCACGAGGGCACCCTGTCGGCCAACCCGCGCTACAAGCTGCTCAACGAGCAGATCTTCGCCGCCAGGGGGGAGGACCTGCACCTGTTCATCGAGGGCGTCGAACGGCTCGACACCTACGCCGACAGCATCACCCCCGAGGCCGCCTGCACCAGCGTCCAGCTGCACCTGCAGGTCAGCCCCGAGGCGTTCGCCGCCCACTGGAACGCCGCCCAGGCCATCGCGGGCCCGCAGGTGGCCGTCGCGGCCAACTCGCCCTACCTGTTCGGCAAGGAGCTGCACAGGGAGACCAGGATCGCGCTGTTCGAGCAGGCCACCGACACCCGTCCCACCGAGCTCAAGAGCCAGGGGGTACGGCCCCGCGTGTGGTTCGGCGAGCGATGGATCACCAGCGTCTTCGACCTGTTCGAGGAGAACGTCCGCTACTTCCCCGCGCTGCTGCCGATCTGCTCCGACGAGGACCCGCACGAGGAGCTGGCGGCGGGACGCATCCCATCCCTCGACGAGCTGACCCTGCACAACGGCACCATCTACCGGTGGAACCGGCCCGTCTACGCCGTCGTCGACGGCACCCCGCACCTGCGCGTGGAGAACCGCGTCCTGCCGGCGGGCCCCTCGGTCCTGGACATCGCGGCCAACGCGGCCTTCTACTACGGGCTCATGCGGGTGCTGCCCAACGCCGAGCGGCCCGTGTGGAGCCAGATGTCGTTCGCCACGGCGGAGGAGAACCTGGCCGGCGCGGCCAGGCACGGCATCGACGCCCGGCTGTACTGGCCGGGGCTCGGCGACGTCCCGGCGGCCGAGCTGATCCTGCGCAGGCTGCTGCCCATGGCGGCCGAGGGGCTCGCGCAGTGGGGCGTCGACACCCCGGTCGCCGAGCGGTTGCTCGGGGTGATCGAGGGACGCTGCCTGCTGGGCAGGACGGGAGCGACCTGGCAGGTGGAGGCGGTCCAGGCGTTCGGCGGGGAGCGGCGGGAGGCGCTGCGCAGGATGACGCTGGAGTACATCGACCGCATGCACGCCAACGAGCCCGCCCACGCGTGGACCCTCTGACATCGCGTAACCCTGGAACCCCTGGAGCCCCGGCCCCCTGTCCCGCCGTTGCCCGCGCCCGCCCCCAACGGCGCGTGTCCCGAGCCTGCCAGGCAGGATGGAGCTATGACCGCGCGTCTCCTGACAGCCGCCCTCCTGATGCTGCTGCTCGCCTCGTGCGGCGGCAGCGCCGGCGGGAGTTCGACCGCCGGCGCGAGCTCGAGCGCCGGCGCGAGCTCGAGCGCCGGCGTCCAGGGCGACACCTTCGAGGAGGACGTTCAGCTCGCCCAGACCTATACCGAGCAGTTCTGGGCCGCGCAGTTTCGATCGATCGGCCGCGTCTACCGGCCGATCACCGAGTTCATCCCCTACCGGGGCGACAAGGGCCCAGCGTGCGGCGGCGAGCCGGCCGCGTCGGGCAACGCCTTCTACTGCCCCGAGGGCCACTTCATCGCCTACGACAAGGACTGGATGGAGCAGCTGTGGAAGCAGCTCGGCGACGGCTCCACCTATCTGATTATCCCGCACGAGATCGGCCATGCCGTACAGGCGCAGCTGGGCACGGAGTTCGAGCTCAACGTGCAGTACGAGCTGCAGGCGGACTGCTACGCGGGCGCGGCGCTGGCCGGGCTGGTGAAGGCCGACGTGCTGAGCGCCGAGCCGGGCGACGACAAGGAGCTGATGCTCAACCTGCAGGAGGCGGGCGACCCCGACGACGACTGGTTCAGCCCCGACGCCCACGGCACCGCGCAGCAGCGGCAGCAGGCCTTCACGACGGGCTACACCAAGGGCGTGGGTTCCTGCTGACGTAGGCGGAAGTACGCCTCAAGGGTGATGCGGCCGCCGGTCGGGCGGTCTAGCGTGAACGCATGCCACTGGGGAACGTCAAGGAGATCGGCTGGTTGCGGCGGGGTGCCTGCAGGACCAGCGACCCCGATCTCTTCTTCCCTCCCGCGCCGTCGCCGGCGCAGGAGGCGCAGGCCAAGGCGGTCTGCTCGGGTTGTCAGGTGCTCGCCGAGTGCAGGGCCTACGCGGTGCGCGCGGGCGAGTCCGAGGGCATCTGGGGCGGGCTCACCCCCGACGAACGCAGACGGCTGCGCTTCCCCGCCGGATGGCGGCAGCGGACCGCATAGCCTGCAGGGGTGCTGCTTCGTTCCCTCGCCGTCCTCGTCGCGGCCAACGTCATGAACAACCGCGTCGCCCCCAGGCTCGCCCCCCTCACCTCCGCGCTGGCCACCGGCGCCCTGGTGGCCATGGCCAGGAAGTCGGGCCTGTCGTGGGAGGAGATCGGCTTCACCCGCGGCATGCCCGGCGCCAGGGCGGGCGCCGCGCTGGCGGCCACCGTCGCCGCCGGCTACACCGCGGGCATCGCCGTCCCGCGGACGCGGGCGCTGTTCCACGACGAGCGGGCGCTGTCGCTGTCGACGGCCGAGGTCGTCGAGGCGGTCCTGCTCCAGGTGCCCGTCGGCACGGTCCTGCTGGAGGAGGTCGGCTTCAGGGGCGCCCTGTACGGCATGCTGCGACGCGACCACGGCACGGTGACGGCCACGGCGGTCTCGTCCACGCTGTTCGGGCTGTGGCACATCCTGCCCTCGATGGAGATGGCCCGCGCCAACCCGGCACTCGGGGAGCTGACCTCCGGCGACGGCGACATGGCCAGAGTCGTGGTGGGCAGCGTCGTCTCCACGGCGGCGGCGGGCGTGCTGTTCTGCGAGCTGCGCCGCCACCGGGGGCTCCTGGCGCCCGCGCTGCTGCATCTGGCCACTAACTCGCTGGGCTATCTGTTCGCCCGAATCGCCCCCGCGCCACCAGCTCGACCGTGACCAGCACGGCGACCGCCTCGGCGGCCAGCAGGGCGACCAGCACCACGAGCTGAACCACGCCCGCCTCCAGCGGCCGCGCGCCGCCGAGCAGCATCCCCACGAACGCGCCGGGCAGCGTGACCAGGCCGACCGTCCTGGTCTGGTCGAGCGCGGGGATCAGCGCCTGGGCGGCGGCAGGGCGGCAGATCTCCAGGTTGGCGTCCCGGTCGAGGAAACCGAGCGACAGCGCGGCCTCGACCTCGCCCTTGCGCTGGCGCAGCTCGTCGAGGGCGCGCCTGCCGGCCAGCGCGGTGGCGGTCAGGCAGCCGCCGAGCAGGATCCCCGCGATCGGGATGACGGTGACGCCGCGCATGGGCGCCACTCCGGTGCCGAACAGCGCGACCAGGACCGGCAGGGTGCCGGCCGCGATGGGGAGGGCGGCGGGCCACGGGCGTTCCTTGCTGATCCTGCGGCCCGCGGTGACGGCGGCCACGCCGTACATGACGAGCAAGAAGCCGGCGACGGCGGGTGGGGCGCCGATCACCCAGGTGATCACCAGGGAGACGGCGCCCAGCTGGAGGGCGGCGCGCAGGCTCGCGGTGAGGACGGCGCGGGCGTGGCCGAGCCCGCCCAGCCGGGCCACGGCGGCACCGCCCCCGGCCAGCAGGACGACCGTGACGGCGAGGGCGGGCGTGAGCGTGAGTCCCATGGACAGGTTTCTACCTGGGAGCGGCGCGGGCCGCTCCTGGGCAGCCTGGGGTCACGCGGTGGGGACCACCTGGAAGGCCTCGGCGTAGCGGCCCTCACCCAGGCCGCCCTTCACCGCGATGCCCGCCCAGCGCTCGCGGACGAACTCCTCGAACCCCTCGCGGTGCCCGACCTGGCTGGCGTGCGCGGCCAGCGCGGCGAGCTTGCGGTCGATGGTCTCGGTGATGTCCACCCAGTGGTCGGGGGTCATGCTGCCGATCAGCCACACCTCGCCGACCGTCCAGGGCTCGAGGCCGGCCAGCTCCTCGTAGGCGTAGGGGTTGCGGGCGTCGGGGTAGACGGCGTCGAGCGTGGCGGCGCCGACCGCGCGGTGGTCGGGGTGGCTGGGGCCGATGAACTGGTAGTTGCGCTCGGGCGTGCTCGTGATCACCAGGTCGGGCCGCACCTGACGGATCACCCCGGCGATGTCGCGGCGCAGCTCGATGGTGGGCTCGACCCTGCCGTCCCGGTAACCGGACAGGAAACGTACGTCGGTGACGCCGACCGCCTTGGCCGCCGCGGCCTGCTCGGCCCTGCGCAGCTCGGCCATGCCCTCGCCGTCGGTCTCGCGCTCGTGACCACCCGCGTCGCCTGCCGTGACGAGGAGGTAGGTCACTTCGACGCCCTTGTCGACGAACTGCGCGATCGTGCCCGCCGCGCCGAAGTCGACGTCGTCGGGATGCGCGGTCACCACCAGGACCCGGGCGAACTCCATATTGACTCCTTCAATGGGGGACGAATCAGGCAACCCAGCGGAACGGCGGCGCATTCCTGGGCGCGTTTGTCGGTGGGGCGCTTTACCCTAGGTCCGTGCCCACCCAAGTCTCTGTTGACCACCCCTTGCTCGACGGCCTCAACCCGCAGCAGCGCGAGGCCGTGATCCATCACGGCAGCCCCCTGCTCATCGTCGCGGGGGCGGGGTCAGGCAAGACGCGGGTGCTCACCCATCGCATCGCCTACCTCCTGGCCGAGCGCGAGGTCCACCCCGGCCAGATCCTGGCGATCACCTTCACCAACAAGGCCGCCAGGGAGATGAAGGAGCGCATCGACAAGCTGATCGGCCCGCGCTCCAAGGCCATGTGGGTGATGACCTTCCACAGCGCCTGCATGCGCATCCTGCGCAGGGAGGCCAAGCGGCTCGGCTACCCGTCCAGCTTCTCCATCTACGACCAGGCCGACTCCCAGCGGCTCATGGCCATGGTCTGCCGTGAGATGGACCTCGACCCCAAGCGCTACCCGCCGCGCTCGTTCTCCGCGCAGGTCAGCAACTTCAAGAACGAGCTGATCGACTACGAGAGCGCCATCGACCGGGCGGGCTCGCACCTGGAGAAGGTGCTGGCCGAGGCCTACAAGGCCTACCAGCTCAAGCTGACCGAGTCCGGCGCGATGGACTTCGACGACATCATCATGAACACCGTGGTGCTCTTCCAGCTCTTCCCCGAGGTGGCCGAGCACTACCGGATGCGCTTCCGGCACGTGCTCGTCGACGAGTACCAGGACACCAACCACGCCCAGTACATCCTCATCAGGGAGCTGGTCGGGCGGCCGCAGTTGACCACCGTCGACGGCGAGCCCGTGCGCTCGGGCGCCGACCAGTCCGAACTGTGCGTCGTCGGCGACGCCGACCAGTCGATCTACGCCTTCCGTGGCGCGACGATCCGCAACATCCTGGAGTTCGAGCGCGACTACCCCGACGCGCGCACGATCCTGCTGGAGCAGAACTACCGCTCCAGCCAGAACATCCTGGCCGCCGCCAACGCGGTCATCGCGCGCAACGAGTCGCGCAAGCCGAAGAACCTGTGGTCCGACCAGGGCGACGGGCCCAAGATCGTCGGATACGTGGCCGACAACGAGCACGACGAGGCCATGTTCGTGGCCCAGGAGGTCGACCGGCTCTCCGACGAGGAGGACGTGCGGCCCGGTGACGTGGCGGTCTTCTACCGCACCAACGCCGCCTCCCGCGTGTTCGAGGAGATCTTCATCCGCACCGGCCTGCCGTACAAGGTGGTCGGGGGCGTGCGCTTCTACGAGCGCAAGGAGGTCAAGGACCTGCTGGCCTACCTGCGGGTCGTCGCCAACCCCAACGACGTGGTCTCCCTACGGCGCATCCTCAACGTGCCCAAGCGCGGCATCGGCGACCGCGCGGAGGCGATGGTCGAGGCGCTGTCCTCGCGCGAGCGCATCTCCTTCTGGGAGGCGCTGCGCAGGGCCGACGAGGCGTACGGCATGGCGACCAGGTCGCTCAACGCGATCCGCGACTTCGTCGCGCTGGTCGAGGACCTCATCGGCAAGGCCGAGGGCATGCCGCCCTCGGCGCTGGCCGAGGAGATCCTGGCGGCCACCGGCTACCGCGCCGAGCTGGAGGCCTCCGAAGACCCGCAGGACGAGTCGCGCCTGGAGAACCTCAACGAGCTGATCTCCGTCGCCACCGAGTTCGAGGAGGCCAACCCCGAGGGCACCCTGGTGGAGTTCCTCGAGCAGGTCTCGCTGGTGGCCGACGCCGACCAGATCCCGGAGAGCGACGGCGGGCAGGGCGTGGTGACGCTCATGACCCTCCACACCGCCAAGGGCCTGGAGTTCCCCGTCGTCTTCCTCACCGCGATGGAGGACGGCGTCTTCCCGCACATCCGCTCGCTCGGCGAGCCGAAGGAGCTGGAGGAGGAGCGCCGCCTGGCCTACGTTGGCATCACCCGTGCCGAGCAGCGCCTCTACATCACCCGGGCGGCGGTGCGCAGCTCGTGGGGCTCGCCGTCGTTCAACCCGGCCTCGCGCTTCGTCAACGAGGTGCCCGCCAAGCTCATCGAGTGGCGTACCGACCCGGAGAAGTCGGCGTGGAGCGCGGCGACGGCACGCAAGGCGGCTCCGGCCCCGGCGAAGAAGGCGGGGGGCAAGCAGCTGCCGTCGCTGGCGCCGGGCGACCGCGTCACGCACGACGCCTTCGGCCTGGGCACCGTGGTGTCCGTCGACGGGGTGGCCGAGAAGACCAAGGTGAAGATCGACTTCGGCGGTGGCGGCGAGAAGACGCTCCTGCTCGCCTACGCGCCGCTGGAGAAGCTCTAGGGGCACGGCCCTCGCGGGCGAGGGGATCCCTCCGCTCGCGAGGGCGTCCGGTTCCGGCTACCACAACGGCACGGTCCACCTGCGCTACCGCACCGGATCGTGACCGTGCCGGCCCGTTCCGGCGGAGGGCGTCATGGTGCTGTGGTGAGCAGGTCGGGGCCGCGCCAGACGCCTGCCGCCGCCGCCGCGAGCAGCGGCGGCCCGAGCAGGATCACGCTGGTCCAGAAGGACGGCTCGCCGTTGGAGGTGAAGACCACGTAGACCGCCTCCCACCCGGCCAGGCTCAGCACGCAGGCGCACGCGACCAGCAGCCTGGCCCGCCACGCGGTGTGCCGCGCCCAGCCGGCCAGCGGGATGAGCGCCACCAGCGCGGTGCCCGCCACCAGGAGCCCGAGTACCGCCCCCAGCAGCAGCGACACCAGCACCAACGTGAACAGTCCTGGGATGGCCATGAGCGTGATCTCCCCTTCCTGATACTCCACCATCAGGGCGGAGAGGATCACCACCATGGTCAGGAGACCGGCCGCCGCGCCTGCCACCGCCCCGGTGACCGTCGTTCTGGCCGCGATACCGCCCGCCTTGCGGGCCTGCCGTGTTCCCACCCAGCACCCCGTCTCCGTTGACGGCCCTATGGACTCCGCGGTTCCGTTCGCACCCCGCTCCGCAGGACTTCGGGCACTTCTTGCCGCAAGCGAGTAAGGACAGCGGTCGGGTACTTCGCGCAATGTCGCTTGGTCAGCTGTTCTTGATCGTACGGTCGCCGCCCAGGGCGAGAAGGAGGAACATGTCGAACTGGTGAAGGTCTGCCTTGTCCATTCGCTTGATGGCCTCGATACCGGAGCGAGCGGTGTTGACGTGGCCGAGGGCGCTCAGGCGGGTTGCGTCGAAGGCAGGGTCGTAGTCCGCGCCGTGCCGGGCTTCCTGGAGTTCGCTGAACGCGCTGGCCAGCACTTCGAGGTCCGCCGGGACGCCTCCGATGAGGGGATCGACCAGAAGAAGCCGGACGGGGTTCGGTGGGGTGCGTCCGCTCGCGATGTCCTCCACCCATCGGGCGGCCTTCTTGAAGTTGCCATGGGCGTACCAGCGGCCGATGGCTTGCTGATGCTCAGTCGGCCCGTTCCTGGCCGCACGTCTTGCGCCATGCTGAACGAGTTCGTGGAAGAGCGCGTAGTAGGCGGTTGAGGTGGCACGTCTGAGGTAGGCAGTTCGAGGACGGCCCCGCCCTGCGGTACGGCCTGCGAGGGTGTCCGCGAGGTGGAGGTAATCGTCTGCCTTGAAATCGCGCCTCACAGGCTGTCCTGCTGATCCCGGGTCAGAGCCCGGTCGATGGCGCCTGTGCTGTTGTCCTCCGCCCGTTCGTCGGCGTCTTCTCGGTTTTCGAACTCTTCCTGGGTGAACAGTGTGAGGTAGACGTGCTCGTCGAGATGGCGTTCGGCGGCGAGCCTGTTCACCTGCTTACGTAGCGCATGCGTGAAATCGGCCGACCACCCGTCCTCATCGGGTGCGTCCAGGATGATCATGGCCCTGAGCGCCGCCTCGCCATCGGCGTCGACGTACGGCTCGACAGAAGCCTGCCGGATGCCCGGCGCGCTTGGCATCCGCATGTTCCGGATCGCCTCGGCCAGTTCGTTCAAGACCTCGCCCTGCCGTTTCACGCTCATGGCGACCATCTTCGCACTCCCTGACTTCGGCCAAAGGGCAGGCGAGAATCGCGTCGCGACGGAATCCGGCTTCGATCGAATGCCTTTCTTCTGATCGAAGCGGCCCTCAGGGTAGCCCGTTCTCCGGCTCGGCGACTGTGGAACGGGACCTTGATCCGCCGCCGAGAACTCGGGTGAACGGTGCAGCCGATCAGTAAGAGCAGGAACCTACGCCGAGGCCCTGGTACGGAGGTGACGCGTGCCCGAGGGTGTCTCCTCCACCGCTCGGGCACGCGTCCAACGCCTCACCCGCCCGCTTCAGGCGAGGTCAGTGAGGGGTCGCCCTACTTGGACGCCTCGGTCAGCGACTCGGGCATGCCGGGCACGTTCGGGAGCTCCTTGTCGAGGTCCTTCGCGTCGACCCACGACTCGGCGGCGGGCTCGGTCACCTTGACCGTGGAACCCCACCCGGTGTACCTGCTGTCGGCGGTGAAGTCGATCGTCTCGCCACGGCCCATCGGCAACGAGATCTTGGTGGTGAACCGGCTCACGAGGCCCTTGCTGTCGAACCAGAGCGCCCACGTGACCTTCTGGCTGGCCTTGAAGCCCAGCGGCCTGCTGGGCAGCTTGCCCGCCTTGATGGTGCCCTTGGCCAGGCCGTTCTTGACGGAGGAGGCGCTGGACAGCAGCGTCTTGAGCGTGCCGGGGGAGAAGAGGTCGACGCTGGGGCCGCCGAGGCTGGCCGCGTCCGTCCGCGGGCCGCGCACCCACGTCTTGCCCTCGGGCAGGGAGCCGGCCACGAGGCCGCCCGACAGGTAGCTCCAGTTCTTGACGTTGATCTGGCGGGTCGGGGTGCGCACCAGGTCCTTCAGCGCCGCGCCGTCCTCGTCGCCTTCCTCCAGCGCCGAGACGACGACCGGGTCGAGGCTGAACTTCACGGTCTTGTCGGAGGCGGCGACGCCCGACCTGCTCCATGCCAGGGCGCCGGTCTCGCGGGCGGTGATGACGGGGTCACCGGAGATCGACATCCTGAGGGTGGCGGTGGTCTTGACGCCCTTGCCCGGGACGAACTGGGCCTTGAGCGCCTTGACCGGGTCGGCCTTGGGCGCTGCCGCCTGAGCGGGTACGGCGGTGATCAGCGCGACGCCCGTGGCCAGGGCGAGGCCGACGATGGTTCGCTTCATGTGTTTCTTCCTTCTGGAGGGGGAGGAAAGATCTTTTCACTTGAAGATCACGACCGCGTCTCATCATTCGGGACACCGTGCGCATGGCGCGTGAAGGACAGGAGGCGTGGCTCGGCACCCCGGGCAGCGGAAAGCCCGGCGCCCCCGTCGAGGGGCGGCCGGGCTCTCGACGGCGTCGGCTCCTAGCCGGCGGCCTCGGTGAGGACGCTGGGCAGGTCGGGAACCTCGGTCCCGAGGTCGGCCGCGTCGACCACCTCCTCCTCGGGGGGAGCGGTGATGACGACCTTGGTGCCCCAGTCGCTGTAGCGGGTGTCGGCGGTCATGCTCATGACCCCCAGCAGCCCGAAGTCCAGCTTCGCCACGGTGGTCACCCTGGTGACGAGCAGCTTGGAGTTCACGGTGACCGCGTAGGCGACCTTCACCTTGCCCACCTTGCCGGGCAGGGGGCTGCCGCCCGACGCCTTGCTGAGGTCGTTGAGGCTGATCGCGCCCTTGTAGACGCCGCCGCGGACGCTCGACGCGCCCTTGAGGACCGTCTTGAGGACGGAGGCGTCGAAGATGTTGATCAGCTGGCTGCTGGACATGGTGGCGTCGGGCGCGCCGTCGACGCGCACCCACTTCTTGCCCTCGGGCAGGTCGCGGGAGTAGATGCCGCCCTTGGCGTACGTCTGGTCGTTGACGCTGATGTACCTGGTGGGGCTGAACAGGGCGGCGAACTCGTCGTCGTCCGCGACCTTCGGGCCCTTGGTGCGGCGGGTCAGGTCGGAGGCGACGACGCCCTTCTTGCCGAACGCGAGGACGCCGGTCATGCGGCCGACGCCGCCGGACGGCTTGCCGTCCGTGGTCATGGTGGTGGTCTCGGAGACCTTGACGCCCTTGCCGGCGACGAACTGCTTCTTCAGCGCCTCCACCGGGTTCTTCGGCGCGGCGGAGTACGCGAAAGCGGGGGTGGCGACCGCGACCGCGGCTGCGGTGAGCGCGGTGGCGGCGATCAAACGCCTCATGTTGGTTTGTGCCCCTTCGGTCAGATGTGCGGGACATCCTAGATCGCTAAAGAGGACAATCAGGCGATTTGCCGCACATTGGTATGGCGCGCGAGCGATATCTATGACCCGATGACCTGGGCAGGTCGAGCTTGGGACTAGGCTTCCTTGGCGGAAACGCCCGGCACACGGGGGTGGGCCCGGGCCGTCGAACATCAGTCGAATAGCAGGGAGCGAGCCCGACCGAGCGAGCGGAGTGGAAGGCCGAGGAGCGAGGCGTTCCGCGAAGCGAGTGAGGAGGGGGAGCGACCAAGGAGAAGGACGGACCCTCGTGGACCTGTTCGAACATCAGGCGAAGGAGCTCTTCGCGGACTACGGCATCCCGGTGCCGCGCGGCATCGTCGCGCACACCGTGGAGGAGGTGCGTGCGGCTGCCGAGCGGCTGACCGGCCGCGTTGTCGTCAAGGCCCAGGTCAAGACCGGGGGTCGCGGCAAGGCGGGCGGCGTCAAGGTCGCCGACGACGCGGCGGACGCCGTCGCGAAGGCCACCGACATCCTCGGGATGGACATCAAGGGCCACACGGTCCACAAGGTGCTGGTGGAAGAGGCCAGCGCGATCGCGGAGGAGTACTACTTCTCCTTCCTGCTCGACCGTGCGAACCGTACCTTCCTCGCGATCTGCTCCGCCGCCGGCGGCATGGACATCGAAGAGGTCGCGCACAGCGCCCCGGAGAAGGTCGCCAAGGTGCCGGTCTCCGCGCTGACCGGCGTCGACCGCGCCAAGGCGCGCGAGATCGCCGTCGCCGGCGGGCTGCCCGAGAAGTCCCTGGACGGCGCGGCCGAGCTCATCGAGAAGCTCTGGTGCTGCTTCGTCGACGAGGACGCCTCGCTCGTCGAGGTCAACCCCATGATCCTGTCGGCCGACGGCCAGGTGAAGGCCCTCGACGGCAAGGTCACGCTCGACGACAACGCGACCTTCCGCCAGGCCGACCACGAGAAGTTCGCCGACAAGGCCGCCGAGGACCCGCTGGAGGCCGCGGCCAAGGAGAAGGACCTCAACTACGTCAAGCTCGACGGCAACGTCGGCATCATCGGCAACGGCGCGGGCCTGGTCATGTCCACCCTCGACGTCGTCGCCTACGCGGGCGAGGCCTTCCCCGGTCAGCCCAAGCCCGCCAACTTCCTCGACATCGGCGGCGGCGCCAGCGCCGAGGTCATGGCCGCGGGCCTGGAGATCATCCTGTCCGACGTCGCGGTGAAGTCGATCTTCGTGAACGTCTTCGGCGGCATCACCGCCTGCGACGCGGTCGCCAACGGCATCGTCGCGGCCTTCAAGCTGCTCGAGGAGCGCGGCGAGGCGGTGACCCGCCCGCTGGTCGTCCGGCTGGACGGCAACAACGCCCTGCTGGGGCGGCAGATCCTGCGCGACGCCGGGCTCAAGGGCGTCGAGCTTGTTGACACGATGGACGACGCGGCCAAGCGCGCCGCCGAGCTCGCTGCGGTAGGTGCGTAATGGCAATCTGGCTGACCGAGAACAGCAAGATCATTGTTCAGGGCATGACCGGCGGTGAGGGCACCAAGCACGCCAAGCGCATGCTCGCCTCCGGCGCCAGGGTCGTCGGCGGCGTGAACGCCCGCAAGGCCGGCACCACCCACCTCGACCTGCCCGTCTTCGGCACGGTCAAGGAGGCCATGGAGCAGACCGGGGCCGACGTCTCCGTCGTCTTCGTGCCGCCGGCCTTCACCAAGGACGCGGTCATCGAGGCCATCGACGCGGGCATCCCGCTCTGCGTGGTCATCACCGAGGGCGTCCCGGTCCACGACACCACGGCCTTCTGGGCCTACGCGGTCGCCAAGGGCAACAAGACCCGCATCATCGGGCCGAACTGCCCCGGCATCGCCTCGCCCGGCGCGTCCAACGCGGGCATCATCCCCGCCGACATCACCACCGCGGGCCGCATCGGCCTGGTGTCGAAGTCCGGCACGCTGACCTACCAGCTCATGTACGAGCTGCGTGACTTCGGCTTCTCCACCGCCGTCGGCATCGGCGGCGACCCCGTCATCGGCACCACGCACATCGACGCCCTGCAGGCCTTCCAGGAGGACCCGGGCACCGACGCGATCGTGATGATCGGCGAGATCGGCGGCGACGCCGAGGAGCGGGCCGCCGCCTACATCGAGCAGCACGTGACCAAGCCGGTCGTGGCCTACGTGGCGGGCTTCACCGCCCCCGAGGGCAAGACGATGGGCCACGCGGGCGCGATCGTGTCCGGCTCGGCCGGCACCGCCCAGGCGAAGAAGGAGGCGCTGGAGAAGGTCGGCGTCCGCGTCGGCAAGACGCCCTCCGAGACCGCCCGCCTCATGCGCGAGATCATGCAGTCGCGCTAGTTCCCGTCCATCGCGGGGGCTCTCCTCCGTACGGCGGAGCGTGATGACGGCCACCGGGGTCACCCGGTGGCCGTCCGCATGTCCACGCCACTCCAGCGGGACTCCGGTGCCCGCCGTGACGTGGCAGGCGCCGCTCGATCGCGGCCTGCCGTCCAGGATGAATGGCGACTCACGGCGCGGCTGAGAGGTTCTTGACTGAAAACTTGAGAACATCGAGCACTGTGACGGCCCTTCTCGATCACCTGCGGACAGCTCCCCGGACGGTACTCAGCAAGATCTCCGGAGATGACGACGAGACGCGGCGGCCGCTGCCCGTCTCAGGGATGCTCGCGGCTGCGGCCACGCTCGGGGTGGGCCTGGCCGTGCTCGTCACCCTCACCCTGGTCGGCTGGATCGCCGCGCCCAGGGGCGCGCTCGGGGCGGGCCTGCCGGGGGTGTTCCGCACCGCGGCGCAGATCTGGCTGGCCGCGCACCACACCGGGTTCTCCTGGTCGGGCGGGCAGCTCGGCCTGCTGCCGCTGGGGCTCATGGTGCTGCCCTCGATGCTGCTGTACAAGGCGGCCATGTGGATGGCGCGCGACGCCGACCTGCGGCTGCGGCTGCCCGCGCGGCTGCCGAAGAACAGCCCGAAGGAGCAGGCGAGCGCCCGGCGCAAGGCCCAGCTGGTGCTGGTGGCGCAGGCAGGGGTGTCGCTGGCCGCGCCGTACGCGCTGCTGGCCGGGCTGATGGCGCTGGTGGCCAGGAACGACGTCACCCAGCCGTTCATCGGTGAGGCGCTGCTCAGCCACTTCCTGCTGGCGTTCGTGGCGGGCGTGCTGGCCACCGCGCGCACCATCGGCCCGTGGCGGTCGATGCTGCGGCTGCTGCCCGAGCGGGTGCGCGCCGTCACGGTCGGCACGGCCGTCGCCGTCGCCGTCATGCTGGTCGCCGGCCTGGTGCTGGTGCTGGTGGCGATCGCGGTCAACTTCCAGCAGGTACGCGAGCTGACCGACGGCCTGGCGCCGGGGTTCGTCGGCGGGCTGCTGCTCCTGCTGGTCCAGGCCCTGTACCTGCTGAACGCCGTCATCTGGGGGCTGGCCTACATCGCCGGTCCCGGGTTCGCCGTCGGCACCGGCACGCTGGTCGCGCCGACGGGCGTGCAGCTCGGCTACGTGCCGACGCTGCCGCTGCTCGGCGCGCTCCCCGAGAACGGGCCGGTGCCGGCCATCATGATGGGGCTGATCGCGCTGCCGTTCGCCGCCGGCGCCGTGGCGGGCGTGGTGGTCGCCAGGATCGCGCCGTCGCCGTCGTACGAGGCGGCACCGCTGTGGGGGTTCGTCACCGGCGTCACCACGGGACTGGCCGCGGGGCTGCTGGCCGAGCTGTCGGGCGGCTCGATCGGCGGGGCCAGGCTGGCCGTGGTCGGCCCCTCGGCCTGGGAGGTGGCGCTGTCGGTCAGCCTGGAGGTCGGCGTCGCCGCCGGCATCTCGGCGGGGCTGGCCAACTGGTGGCTGCTCTACCAGGGGGCGCGCGGCAAGGGCCCGATCGCCCGCAAGCTCGACACGGCGCGCAAGGCCGGCGCGGCCATCGCGAAGGCGGCGAGCAAGGTCGGCTTCGCCGAGCCGGAGGGGCGCGCCCTGCCCGGCCACTGGATGGACGCCACCGAGGCCGACACCCAGCCCATCCCGGTCATCCGCGACGACTGGCAGGACGAGCACGCCTCAGCGGCGGCCGAGACGCTGGCGCAGGCCAAGCCGCGCGGCCCCGAACGGTCAGGGCCGCCCCGCCGCGACATCGTGGACGAGTCCGACGACCGCGGCGGCCACGTCATCTACCTCGACCCCTACGCCTGGGACCGCGACTAGGCGGCTACTCCACCGCGCCCAGGAACTCGATCACACCGGGCGGGAGCTTGGCCGCCGCCGCGTTCCTGAACTCCGCGAAGCACGCGTTCTGCGCGGCCACCGTGCCCGCCCCCTTCCTGCACTCCTGGTAGGCGGCGTACTCGTTCATCAGGTACAGCTGCATCGCCGTCGCCGACGCCGACAGCAGCAGCGCGATCGCGGAGATCACGATGCCGCCCACCGCGACGCCCGTGGACCTGCCGGCGGCGCGCAGCGCCGGCCGCGCCCTGAATCCCGCCAGCAGGGCGAAGACCGCCATGACCAGGCCGGCGAGCGGAAGCATGAACGTCATGGCCAGCGCCGCGATGGCCAGCCATATCGCCCTGCGGCCCGCGGACTCCGCGAGCTGCTGGTCGCCCGGTGCCTGCACCGGTGTCGTCACCTGACCTCCTCAACGTTGCCGGACGAGGAACAGATACCCTGGCAACCCCACCCCGAGCATGTGAATGGAGTGCGCCTGTGTCGCAGGCAGGTCGGCTTGTGGTTCTCGTCTCCGGCTCTGGAACCAACCTACAGGCCCTTCTGGATGCCTCAGCAGATCCGTCGTACGGCGCGACGATCGTGGCGGTGGGTGCGGACCGCGACGGCATCGAGGGGCTGGCCAGGGCCGAGCGCGCGGGCGTGCCGACCTTCGTCGAGAAGCTCTCCGGGTACGGCTCCCGCGCCGAGTGGGACGCCGCCGTCGCCGCGCGC
Source organism: Nonomuraea sp. NPDC004354 (assembly GCF_053602555.1). NCBI lineage: Bacteria > Bacillati > Actinomycetota > Actinomycetes > Streptosporangiales > Streptosporangiaceae > Nonomuraea > Nonomuraea sp. NPDC004354. Next base: position 159,870 of record NZ_JBSGDV010000013.1, read on the forward strand.
ATCGCCGCCTACCGGCCCGACCTGGTCGTCTCGGCCGGCTTCATGAAGATCCTCGGCGAACCGACGCTGAGCGCCTTCCCCGTGGTCAACACCCATCCCGCGCTGCTGCCGTCCTTCCCCGGGGCCCACGGCGTGCGCGACGCGCTGGCCCACGGCGTCAAGGTCACCGGCTGCACGGTGATGCTGGCCGACGCGGGCGTCGACACCGGGCCCATCATCGCGCAGGAGGCGGTGCGCGTCTTCGACGGGGACGACGAGCACCAGCTGCACGAGCGCATCAAGACCGTCGAACGAGAGCTGCTCGTCGACACCGTCGGCCGGATGGTCCGCGAGGGCTGGACCGTCTCCGGCCGTACCGTCCGCATCGGACCAGGAGGAGAGAAGAAGTGACCGAGCGCAGCGAGGGCGCTGCCCAGCCCGACAGCCGCATCGCCATCAGGCGCGCGTTGATCGCGGTGTACGACAAGTCCGGGCTCGAGGAGCTGGCCCGAGCGCTCGACGCCGCGGGGGTGGAGATCGTCTCCACGGGGGGCACGGCGGCCGCGATCGCCTCATCCGGCATCGCCGTCACCAAGGTCGAGCAGCTGACGGGTTTCCCCGAATGCCTGGACGGCAGGGTCAAGACCCTGCACCCGCGCGTCCACGCGGGCCTGCTGGCCGACCTGACCAAGGAGCACCACGTCGCCCAGCTGAACGAGCTGGAGATCGACCCGTTCCAGCTGGTCGTGGTCAACCTCTACCCGTTCGAGCAGACCGTGGCCTCGGGCGCCTCCGACGCCGAGTGCGTCGAGCAGATCGACATCGGCGGCCCCGCCATGATCCGCGGTGCCGCCAAGAACCACGCCACGTGCGCCGTCGTGGTCGACACCGGCTCCTACGGCGAGATCTACCGCGCCCTCGTCGAGGGCGGCTTCACCCTCGACGAGCGCAGGAGCCTGGCGGGCCGCGCCTACGCGCACACGGCCGCCTACGACGTCGCCGTGGCGACCTGGTTCGCCGAGACCTACACCGGCGACCGGCGGTTCAGCGGCACGGCCGGCCGGCTCAAGAACGTCCTGCGCTACGGCGAGAACCCGCACCAGCAGGCCTGGCTGTACGTCTCCGAGGACGGCGGGCTCGCCAACGCCGAGCAGCTGCACGGCAAGGAGATGTCCTACAACAACTACCTCGACGCCGACGCCGCCTGGCGGGCCGCGTGGGACTTCGACGCGCCGTGCGTCGCGATCATCAAGCACCAGAACCCGTGCGGCATCGCCGTCGGCGCCGACGTGGCCGACGCCCACCGCAAGGCCCACGCCTGCGACCCGGTGTCGGCCTACGGCGGGGTCATCGCGGTCAACGGGGAGGTGAGCGTCGAGCTGGCCAGGCAGATCGCGGAGGTGTTCACCGAGGTGGTGGTCGCGCCCTCGTTCGCCGACGAGGCGCTGGCCGTTCTCACCGGGAAGAAGAACCTGCGCCTGCTGCGGTGCGGGCAGCGGCCGGCCAACGCCACCGAGTTCCGCAGGGTCGACGGCGGGCTGCTGGTGCAGACCGCCGACCGGATCGACGCCCCCGGCGACGCGCCGCAGAACTGGGAGCTGAAGGCGGGGCCCGCGGCCACGCCCGAGCTGTTGCGGGAGCTCGACTTCGCCTGGCGGGCGTCCAGGTCGGTGAAGTCCAACGCGATCGTGCTGGCGGCCGCGGGCGCGACGGTCGGCGTCGGCATGGGCCAGGTCAACCGGGTCGACTCCTGCCGTCTCGCGGTCACCCGCGCGGCCGACAGGGCGGCCGGGTCGGTGGCGGCCTCCGACGCGTTCTTCCCGTTCGCCGACGGCCCCGAGGTGCTCATCGCGGCCGGGGTGAAGGCCATCGTGGAGCCCGGCGGGTCGATCAGGGACGACGAGGTCATCGCGGCCTGCGAGAAGGCCGGCGTCACCCTGTACTTCACCGGGACGCGGCACTTCTTCCACTGACCGGCACGCTACGGCCATCGCCCCTGGGCAGGGGGCGATGGCCGTTCGTGACCGGCGAGCGCCTGCCTCGCCGCAGCCACACGGTGGCGCAGGTTCTCGGCGACGGGAAGACTCGCGGCGGTGGCGATGGTCAGCGCCCTCTCCCAATGGGTCAGCGCCCCGCGCTGGTCGCCTCTCGCCCAGCAGACCTCGCCGAGCCCCTCATGCGCCGAGGCGGACTTGGCCGCCTGCCCTCCGTCCTCGATGACGCGCAGCGCCGTGGTGAAGCAGTCGGCCGCCGCCTCCACGTCGCCCATCGCCTGGTGGACCCGGCCCAGGACGTTGAGCACCGACCCCTCGATGTCGCGATCACCCATCTCCCTGGCGAAGACGAGCGCCTGCCTGCAGTCCTCCAGCGCCCGCGCGGGTTTCCCGGCCCGCCGCAGGCAGTCGGCGCGCAGGAACAGCGCACGTGCCTCGACCTCTCTCGCGCCGATCTGGCGGCTGAGGGCCAGCCCGCGCTCGAGATGGTCCGACGCGGTCTCCAGATCGCCGGACAGCGTCGCCACCCATCCCACGTTCACCAGGCTCAGCAGCTCGGCGAAGGGGTTGCCGAGCGGGCGCTGGATCTCCAGCGCGCGCAGGTGACTGTCGGTCGCCTTGGCATAGCGGCCCAGCTGGGTGTGGGCCACGCCGATGTTGGTCAGCACCATGGCGAGATCGTGTGGTGTGCCCTCCACCCTCAGGAGATCCAGCGCCCTGTCCAGATGGCCGAGGGCCTCCTCGAACCGTCCGATCCGGATGAGCGCGATCCCCATGTTGCTCAGCAACCGGGCGGTGCCGTCCTGGGTCTCCTCGAGGGCGAGGCCGGCGCTCAGCGCCTCCAGGGCGTCGCCGTACCGGCCGATCCCGATGTAGGCCACGCCCAGGTGCCGGCACACGGTCGCCTCGCCCGCGCGGTCACCGGTGGCTCGGGCCGCGCGCAGCCCGGCGCCGTAGCACTCGAGCGCCTCGTCGCCGTGGCCGTGCCGTTGCAACAGCGGTCCCAACGTCGCGGACAGCCGCCACGCCCGTGTCAGCAGCCCGAGTTCCTCCGCCCGACCGATGACGGCGGTGAGGTTGCGGTGCTCGGCCCTGATCAGGTCGCGGACGCCGGTGGTGGTCCGCAGCACGGGCAACGGCGAGCGGTGGTCCTCCGCGTCCATCTCGCCGAGTTGGCGGCCCGGATTGATCAGGGTCTCGCACGCGTGCCCGAGCCTGAGGGAGTAGTCCACCAGCCGCCGCACCGCCGCCAGGCGGGACTGCTCGCTCTCCTCCTGCTCCGCCAGCATCCGCGCGTGGTGCCTGATCAGATCGTGGAACTGGTAGCGGCCGGCGGCGAGCTGGATCAGCAGGTGGACGTCGAGAAGGTTCTCCAGAAGTCGCTCGGTCTCCGCCACGTCCACGCCGATGAGCGACGCCACGCCGTAGGCGTCGAAGTCGGCGCCGGGATGGACGCCGAGCATGCGGAACAGGCGCTGTTCGGCATCGGAGAGGTGCTGGTAGGAGACGGTGAACGCGGCGATGACGCCCCGGTCGCTCGCGGTGAGCTCGGCCAGGCGGCGGCGCTCGTCGCGTAACCGGTCGAGCAGGGTCGTCAGGGTCCAGGCCGGGCGGTGCGCGAACCGGGAGGCCGCGATCCGGATGGCCAGCGGTAGCAACCCGCACATGGCCACCACCTGGTCCACCAGCTCGGGACGCGCGGCCGTGCGGTCGGCGCCGGCGATGCGGACGAACAGCTCAGCGGCCTCAGCGGGGGTCAGCTGCTCGAGCGAGAACGACGTCGCTCCCTCGAGCGCGGTCAGCCGCCGCCTGCTGGTCACCAGGACCCGCGCCGAGGGAGTTCCCGGCAGGAGCGGGCGAACCTGGGCGGCGTCCTTCGCGTTGTCGAGGACCACGAGCACGCTCTTGCCGCCCACCTCGGCCCGCCAGAGGCCGATTCGCTTGTCCAGCGTGTCGGGTATCTGCTCCGGCGGATGGCCGAGATCCCGCAGGAGCAGGTCGAGTGCCGTGAACGGGTCGAGCGGGCGTTGCCCCGGTGTATGACCGTGCAGATCGATGAACAGCTGCCCGTCGGGATATCGGGCCGCGAGCAGATGCGCGGCGTGGACCGCGAGCGCGGTCTTGCCGACACCTGGCATGCCGTCCACAGCCGTGATCACGATCGCGGTGGTCGCGGGCGCGGCCGTCATCCCGAGCAGCCGGTCGATCTCCCGCGTCCGTCCCGTGAAGTCGGCGATGTCGTACGGCAGGACGTTCGGCCTGACGTTCGGCCTGATGTCGCGCCGTTCGCGTGGCGCGGGCCGGGCCTCGTCGCGCAGCAACCGGGCGTGAACGGCTCGCAGTTCGGGACTGGGGTCGACGCCGAGTTCGTCGGCGAGGAGCACGCGGGTGCGCTCGTAGACCTCCAGCGCCTCCGACTGGCGTCCCGCGTGGGCGAGCACGAGCGCGAACCTGCCGACCAGGCTTTCGCGTAACGGGTTCGCCGCCGCCAGCTCGGCGAGGTCGGGTACCAGACCCGCCACCTCGCCGAGCTCGAGCTGATGATCTATGAGGAGTTCCCATGCCGACAGCCGGTGTTCGTTCATCCGGGTCGCGGCGGCCTCGATGACGCGCCCGGTCATCCCGCACAGCGCGGGGCCACGCCACAGCTCCAGCGCCTCGGACACCATGGTGACGGCGGCAGAGGCGTCACGCTGTCTCCGCGCGGCCTCGATCGCGCGCGAGAACCGGCTGGCGTCGACCTGCTCCTCGGCGATGTCGAGCCGGTATCCGCGCCCTTCCGTGACCAGGATCCGGCTCAGCGGCCCCAGCTTCCTGCGAAGCGTCGCGACCGCGTTGTGGACCTGTTCCCTCGCCGTCTCCGGAGGGTCGTCGTCCCACATCGCGTCGACGAGCGCCGAGGTGCTCACCGCCGTGTTGGCGTTGAGCAGAAGCGCCGCCAGCACCTTCTCCTGCCTCGGGCCGCCGAGGCGGAGGGCGCGACCGCCGGCTCGCGCCTCGAACGAACCGAGCAGGCGGAACTCGACGTCGCCTGAGCCCTCGCCCGCCGTCGCTTCGCCGGTACCGGTCTTGTCGTCCATGGGAAGATCATGAGATCAGCAGATCGTCCCCCACAAGGGGCCGCACGGCCCTGCCAGGACGGTCGCCGGTCGCGTCTGTCCCTCGTTCTCGGATGGTGTGGACGCCGCGGTGAGCACGGTGACAAGGGCGAGCCCGCTCAGTAACGAGGCGAAGAACGCGCGCATCAGGATTCCTCTCGGAGACGAACGATGTCCCAGGTATCCTCCGAAACCGCGCTATCCAATCGCTATCGACTCAGCAGTCGGTCGGGTTGCTCCAGCCGTGGACGTAGCGCCCGCTCAGCCTCTCGATGAAGGCCGAGATGCGAGGCTCGTCGGGCTCGATCATCCTGTCGAGCCTGCCCCAGGCGGTGAGGGCGATGCCGCCGCCCATCGCCGGGTCGGGGAACATGACGACGTCGGCGCCGTACCGGCGGGCGATCCGTTTCAGCGCGTCCACCCGCGCCGGTGGCGTGTCCGGTGAGTAGTGGATGACGACATGACCGTGTTCCATCGCGTGCACGTACAGGCCGGGAGGGACAGGGGAGTCGTAGATTCCGGTCGCCACGGTGAAGGCGAAGTGCGGCCCCGACGTCGGCGGCTGGGAGTTGTAGCGGACGCCCGCGCCTTCCGCCTCGGGGATGTGCGGGCTGTCGAGAACGGGCACCTCGAGGCCGGGCAGGCACGGCGCGTGCCTGCTGCTCGCGACCGAGCCCGTGACGGCGCCGAAGATGACCTGGTACGGCCCTGAGGCGAGCGCCATGAGTGTGGCGGCAAGAGCGGCGCCGGTCGCCAGCCGCCAGATCCATCGCCGGCTCATCGCAACGCGCCCTCCTTCCGCCGCCGGTGCTCCCGGACGGCGAGGAACGCGGGGGCCACCCGGGGAACCACCACGAACATCGCCATGAGCAGCGACGACCAGAACACCCAGGACGTGAGCTGGAATCCGGCGAGATTCGCGGCCGCCCAGGTCACCATTCCGATCATGAAGGGGAGGCCGAAGTTCAGTACCAGCCATACGACGCCGATCATTCCGGCCAGGTACAGCAGGGAGAACCACCGGGCGACCGCCCGATCGCGCTCGCCCGTCGCGGCCAGTTCAGCCGCCTCGCTCGCGGACAGCCGCCACAGACGGTCCTTCAACAGCAGCCAGGTGGTCCGGTACAGGTCGTGGCAGCGGAGCGCGTTGGCCAGCACCGCGTACATGTCGCTGCGCATGAACACGGCCGCGAACTGCCAGGCGACGGCGAGGCACTGGACCAGGACCACGGCCGCGAGCAACCGGTCCACCACGCCGGGCACGGCCAGCCACCCGTCGCGATTGGCCAGCCGTACGGCCAGCGCGCAGGCGATGACGAGGCCGTCGATGGCGATCCCGGCGAGAAAGGGACCGTAACGCCGGTTCCGCGGCGTGGCCACGATCTGCGTGAGATCGGTCTCGAAGACCAGGAAAGCGCCCCGGTAGGACACGCGGAAGACCGCCGGTATGCCGGCGGCGCGTCCGGCGAGCCAGTGCCACCCCTCATGGCAGGCGGTCAGCGCGACGCTGACGGGGAACAGCACGAGAACCGATATCACCGGATCGGGTAACCACCACCCGTGCTCGTAGGCGGGCCGCAGGTCGGGCCGCAGCGCCAGCACGGCCACGACGAACACCCATGCCAGGCCGTAGACGGTCCACGCGCCGACGCCGAACAGGCGCCGGGCCGACACCTGGCTGACGCCCTCGATCCAGCGGATCCGGCGCCTGCTCCGCGCGCGCCCGGCGCCGGGGAGGTGCGGCGGCTCCAGGAGCCCCGCCGCGGCCAGCCCGTCCAGGAAGTCGTCGGCGTCGACCGGTTGACCTGCCACGTCACTGGCCTTGGCCGTCGCCTCGGCGAGTGCGCTTCCGTTCCGCACGGCCTCGACGAACACGGCCCCTGGCTCGGGCACCGCTACGTACACGCCGAGATCGGGCCGGCCGATCACGAAATCGTTCCCGTCGTGACCGACGACGAAGCGGCACAGCGCCGCCCTTGCCTCCTCCTCGGACAAGGTGCCCCTCCTTCCTTCCTCCGGTCATGAGTCCCGGACGGCTGCGCCGTCCGGGACTCATGACCACGCGACTCGTCACCCGCAAGGGTTGTTCCAGGTGCCAAAGCAGTCGCCGGTCAGACGGACGTTCTCGATCCGCTTGATCTCGATCCTCATGGTTCGCCTCCCTTCCACGGTCGGCGGGCGGCCCGATGGCGTGCCCGCGTCGGGTGTTCCGGCCAGGAAGAGTGCGGCGACCAGCGCAGGCGAGTGCCCCCGCCCCCCCATTGGAGGCCGCTCTCCTCGAGGCATGGGACAACCGTAGAAACGCCGGCTATCGGATCGACATCCGAATCCTCTTCGCCTCCTCGCCGCGGAAAGGCGAAGGCGAATGGGAGAAGACAGTGGCGGCCGGGACAGGTTTGAACCGCGTCGACCATGCGTGGCCGCCGGTTATGGTGAGTCCTCTGTCTGGTTCTTTCCCCGGAGTCCGCATATGCCGATGCTCGACGTGATCCTGCAGGTGTTCGTGACGGTGAACGGGTTCGCCACGAGTCCGATCGTCCTGCTGGTGCTGGCCTTCATCGGCGCCTACCTCGGGGCGAAGGTCGTGGAGGTCATCCCCTACACGCGAAGGATCATCGAGCGTCGCGAGGCTCAGGCGGAACGGCGGTAGCCGGCGTCGCCGTCCAAGCCAGCTTGGCGGCCCCGGCCAGCGCGGCCCGCACACCCAGCCTGGACCGGCGGATCTCGACCCGCCGGACGAAGTCGAGTCCTGCCAGCTCGTCCATCGCGCGGCGGAGCGGGTCGAACAGGATCGGGCCCGCGTTGGCCACGCCGCCGCCGATGACCACATCCGTCACCTCGACCGCGGCGGCCGTGGAGACGATCATCGCGGCCAGCGCGCGGGCGCCCCGCTCGAACGCCGCCAGCGCCACGGGGTGACCCGCCGCGGCGTCCCCGGCCAGCAGCGGCCCGTCGGGAGCGGCCCCCTCCGGCGAGGGGGTCCAGCCGTTCTCGACGGCCCAGCGGACCAGGTTGGGCCCGCTGGCGTACCTCTCGACGCAGCCCCGGCTCCCGCACGCGCACGGCTCGCCGGCGGGGTCGACCGTCATGTGCCCGACGTGTCCGGCGTTCCCTGTGGGGCCGAGCAGCGGCGCGCCGTCGATGACCAGCCCTCCGCCGATGCCCGTCGAGACCACGATGCCGAGCATCGACGGGCTCCGGGCGCCGGTGCCGAGCCAGTGCTCGCCCAGCGCGAAGCACTGGGCGTCGCCCGCCAGCACGGTGGGCAGCCCGGTGAGCTCCCGCACCCGCTCGCGCAGCGGGAAGCCGCGCCAGGTGCCGATGTTGACGGGGCTGACCGTGCCGGTGGCCAGGTTCAGCGGGCCCGCGCAGCCGATCCCGACCGCGACGGGCGCCGGGCCCTCGGCCACGACCTCGCTGACGAGCAGGGCGAGCGCGCCGAAGACGTCCTCGCGCGGAGTGGGGCGGGTGGCCGAGCGCAGGACGGTTCCCGCGCGGTCGACGAGGGCCGCCGCGAGCTTGGTGCCGCCGATGTCGACGGCCAGTACGTGGGTCATCAGTGTTTGTGGTGGTTGTCGGGCTGGCGAGGGTCGCCAGGATGTTCGAGACCGGGGACGAGTTCCACCCGGGTGGCCCGCTGCTCGTCCAGCCACCGGGCGAACGCGCGCCGCCCGGCGGCCTCCGCGAGCGGCACGTCCCCGGTGCCGGTGCCGGTGCCGGAGCCGGGGTCAGGGTCAGGGTCGGTGACGGGCGCGGGCTCGGCGACGGCCACGTGCCAGCCCAGCGGGTCGCGGACCGGCCCGGCCTGCGTCCCGTACGGCAGGCGCCGCAACGCCTCGGCGATCGCGGAAGGCAGCGAGTCGAGACTGATCGCGCCGAGCCGTTCCAGGTCGCCGGGCGTGGCGGCGCGGGCGGCCGGCTCGTCGCCGAACAGGGCGTGCCGTACCAGGTGGAGGGGGGTGCGGGCGGCCGGAGGGGGAGCCGACCAGGCCGGCGGGACCTGCGCCGCGGCGGCCACGGCACGGTGGACGGCGCGCACCCACGGGCTGCCGTTGTAGGCGGCGGCGTTGATGGAGCCCAGCTCGACCGCGGCGAGGCGGTCGAGCGGCGGCCCTTCGAGCGGCGCCAGGCCCCTGGCCAGCGCCTCGCGCTCGCACAGGACCTCGGTCAGGACGACCTGCGTCACCCAGCGGGCCATCTGCCTGTCCTCGGAGCTGCCGGGCGTGGGCAGCGCGGCACTGAGCGGCCCCTCGCGCAGGTCGCGCAGGCGTACGTCGAGCAGCTCACGGGGGACGGGCTGCCCGTCGACCGTGCCGATCACCTGCGGGCGCGTCATCGTGCCACCTCCAGGCGGACGGCGGGCGCGTACTGGCACCTGCCGAACCACATGACCTTGGCCAGCGCCCACGAGCGCAGCTCCTGAGCGTCGGGCGGGACCGTGACGGGGAAGGCGACGTCCACCGTCTCGCCGGGAGCCACCTCGAAGCCCTGGACGACCTCGGGCAGCAACTCCCACGTGCCCCACGGGGAGGCGAGCTGGGCCTCGCCGCGGATGGTCCCCGCGGTCGTGTTGGCCAGCCGCACGGTCAGGGCCGCCCGGTCGCAGGGACGCAGCGACAGCGAGCCGGTGACGGCGCGGACTGTCAACCCGGTCGGCCGGCCCTCGGCGGCCGTGGTGCCCCGCGCCGCGACCCCGTCCTCGGGCACCGACTCGACCTGCGCGGGCAGCTCGGGGACCGGGCCGAGGGCGACGGTGACGGCGTCCTCGATCACCTGCTCGCCCACCCGGGTGCGGGCGGTCACGAAGTGGAGGCCGGAGCCCTGCGCCGGCGTGACGGTGAAGGGGAAGCGGGCATGACCGCCGGGCTCCAGGCGGAAGACCCGCCGGGACGGCTCGGCCGTCCAGCCGCCGGGCAGGTCCAGGGTCACGACGCCCTCGTGGGCCGCGTCCACCAGGTGGGAGGAGACGACGACGTCCACCTCGAACGGGCCCTCGGGGGTGACCAGGCCGGGGGAGACGGCCAGGCTCACGGGCAGGTAGCCGAGCGGCGCCGGGCCCTTGTTGTGCAGCCAGTACCGGCTGTAGACCGGCTGCGCCGGCTCAGCCGTCACCCCGAGCTCCGCGCCCGCCTGGTCGAGCACCGCAGGGACGACGAACGTGGCCACCTCGGCGCCGGACAGCTCGAGCGGCGCGACGGGACCCTGCCCGGAGCCGGCCGACCGGTCGGAAGCGGCGTGGCCTGCCCCAGACGAGGTCGGCCGGTCGGGCGTGGCGTGGCTCTCTCCGGACGGGGTCGGCCGGTCCGGGGTTTCGAGCAGGTCGGAGGGGACCAGCGCGTCGAGCGGGAGCACCGGCGAGTGCAGGGCGGCGATCGCGCCCAGGCCGGTCGACTCGACAAGCCTGATCGTCACCCCGTCCCCGTCCCCGTTCCCGGCCCCGGCCCCGGACAGGCCGTGCGCGTGCGGGTTGCCGGTGGCCTTGACCGTGCTGAACAGCACCTCGCGCGGCGGGTCCACGCGCAGCAGCGAGTGCGGCGACGGCAGGTCGCCGCCCTGCGCGTCCAGGACGCGCGGCAGCAGCGGCGTGATGAACTCCTGTCCCGCCGCGGGCAGGCCGAGCGCGCGCCAGTCGCCGTCACCGGCCGCCAGCGCGTAGGAGAACTCGTGCGTCCAGTGCTGCAGCTGGAAGCCCGACCCGTCAGGCGTCGTACGGCGCGGCGGATCCAGCCACACGCCGGACGGCCAGCCCGTGCACGACCGCATCAACGACAGGTGCAGCGCGCCCGAGGGGTCGACGGCGAAGCCCGGCAGGCCGTAGGCGAGCAGCGCGACCGTCCTGTCCTCCAGCTCCTCGCGCCCCAGCGGGCACGACGCGTGGACGACCGCGCCGTCCAGCAGCGTGTCGGCGGGGTCGGCCACGATCAGCGCGGGCAGGGCCCGCACGTCGCGCAGGTCGGCGCTCGGCTGCCACACCTCGGCCAGCGGCTTCTCGGCCGGCACCCACACGCGCCGCTCGCCCGACTTGAGCGCGTCGAGGAAGGCCGGGTCGCTGCGCGACAGCAGCTCGGCGGCCAGCGGGTTGGTGTCGGGGCCGCCCAGGACGATGCGCACGTCGGGCAGGTTGGAGTCGACGTCCAGCCAGCCGTACCTGGAGCCCGAGGCCGACGAGACGGTCGCCGTCACGCCCACCCTGGCCAGCGCCACCACCAGGTCACGGGCGGTGGCCGCCGCCTCCTGGGAGGACACGACGATCTCCGCCACGCCGATCGCGCGGGCACCGGCGGGTCCGAGGTCGACGCGGGCGGTCGACGACAGGCCGAACCAGGTGTTGGCCGGGTTGTCCAGCGTCCACGGGTGCTCGGCGCTGTCCACGTCGGGCAGGGCGAAACCGCGCCCGACGACCGCGCCCGCCACGTCCGAGACCGGCAGCGCGCCGCGCACCTGAGCCGGGAAGCGAACCCTGAGCAGCCGGTCGGCGCCCGTGTGGTCGAGGACGCGGGTGGTGAACTCGACCCGCTCGTCCCTCAGCGTGACGACCTGCTCGTAGGTCAGGTCGCCGACCTCTCCTGAGACGACCAGGCGGGAGCCGAGCGGGCTGGTCTCCGCCCGCACGGTCGCGGTGGTCGCGCCCGAGGCGGTGGTCGCGCCCGTCGGCATGAGATGCCACGGGCCCTCGCCCATGTCCGGGTGCTGCGGGTACTCGTCGTAGAGCCGCAGCTCGTTGGCCAGACCGGTGAGCAGTTCGCGGCCGTCACGGGTGACGGAGGTCAGGCCGCCGCCCTGGGCCGGGTCGGCGGTGACACGCCAGCGGTTGCTCTCGACGGTGTGGCCCTCGACGGGCCGCCAGCCGTCCGCCTCGCCCTCGACCACCGGGTAGGACCGCCAGCCGAGCGCGGGCACGTCCTCGGCGAGGAAGACGTGCGTGCCGTCCTCGACGACGGAGGGGGCGTCCACCCGCAGCCCGGGCTCCAGCCGTACCCTGACCAGGCCGTCGCGGGCGAAGGAGAGCGTGTTGGTGACGACGACCGAGCGGCCGTCCACGGCCACCCGGCCCAGCAGCGCGTCGAGCGCGCGGTCGCGGGCGTCCGCCGCCAGGTCGTAGGCCTCCCGCCAGCCGGTGAGCAGGTCGATGTAGACCTGGTCGGACTCGGAGCCGGTGATCGCGTCGTGGTGGGCGCCGTAGGCCAGCTGACGCCACACCTTGTCCAGCGCCGTGTGCGGGTAGCGGCCCAGACCCAGCAGCGACGCGAAGGCGGCCAGCCGCTCGGCGTCGAGCGCGGCCACCTCGGCGGCGCGCTGGGCCTGCTTGGTGTCGATGTAGGAGACGTCCTTGCCGGTGTAGACGGGGTTCATGTCGCGCGTCTGCGGGCTGAACGTGCTGGTCTCCGCCCTGACCGCGGCGAAGAAGTCGCGCGGCACCGCGCAGACGAACCTCGGCCACACGTACCGCGCCGCCCACTCCCGGTGGATCTCCGTCACCCACTTGTTCGGCGGGGTGTAGTCGGTGCCGACGGGCAGCAGCACGTTCCTGGTGGCGGCCACCGGCTTCAGGCTCGCGAACAGCTCGTGAACCGCCGTCATCGCCTCCTCCAGCGTCGCCGAGGAGTCCATCCACCAGCCCGCCGAGTAGTGCGCGGGCATGTAGTGCGTCACGACACCGAGCCCCGAGGGCGAGATCCACTCGAACTCGCTCGGGAACTGCATCAGCGTGGCGTCGTTCTTGGCCTGCTTGAAGTTCTTGCTGATCGGGCCCCACTGGTGGAAGGGGCCGCGCGCCCACGCGCTGCCGGTCAGCCCGGCGGCGGCGAGGTAGCCGGGGAACTGCGGGTCGTGGCCGAAGGCGTCGAGCTGCCATGCCGTAAGGGGCTCGCCGCCGAGGATGTCGCGCTGGTAGCCGATGCCGTACACGATGTTGCGGATCGTGGTCTCGGCGCCGGTCAGGTTGGTGTTGGGCTCGTTGTAGGTGCCGCCCATCAGCTCCACCCTGCCCTCGGCCATCAGGCGGCGCAGGTCGGCCCTGCGCTCGGGGTGGGTGTCGAAGAACGGCTTCAGGTAGTCGATCTCGGCCAGCACGAACTTGTAGTCGGGGTCGCGTGCCGCGAGCGCCAGATGCGCCTCCACCAGGGCGAACGCGTTGCGCTCCCACAGCGGCCTGGTGGTCGCGTCACCCGACAGCAGCTCCCACGGGCTGGTGTAGGCGGCCTGCGTGTTCCACCAGACGGGGTCGTAGTGGAAGTGCGACACCATGTGCATCGTCCAGCCCGGCTCCTCCACGGTCACCTGGGCGGCGAGCTCGTCGCCGGCCGAGGTGACCACACACGGCAGGACGGTCCCCGGCTCGGCGTTCACCTCCAGCGGGACCTCCACCACGACGGTCCCCTCGCCGGCGGGCACGACCGCGCGTCCCGCCACGCCGTCGCCGCGCACCTCCAAGTCGGCGTCGTGCTCACCCTGCTCGGCGGTGACCCGGAGGACCTGGTACGGCTGCGCCTCCGTCCCGACGAAGAGGTCGGTCGACTCGGCGGTCAACAGGCGAACGGGCACGGGGTCTCCCTCGGCGTTCTAGGGGGCGGTCGCCGTCACACTAGGTCCTATCAAGATCAATGGCAACGTTGTCATAGCCCGCGCCCGCTCTCCCCGGGAACGCTGATCCCGGCGTTTCCTGGAAGCGGACAGTCCGTGCCCCGCCTGCGCCGGGACAGTCCTTCGTGGCGCGCCGGAAACCCCGGACGTGGGCATCTACATCTCAGAAAGGGCCCGAACAGGATCGGGTGATGTTGACGAGACCCGGAGAAAGGGATACGTTCCGGTAGATTTCGCGGCGAATCAGGGGAAATCCGGTGAGATGCCGGTGCGGACGCGCCACTGTATCCGGGGCCCACAGCCCCGGGAGCCAGGTCACCTGACCGTCGCGACCTCAACCAGCGGGACGCGTCATCCCTGAGGAGGCTTCACATGAGTGGTCTGTCCACGTCCGTAACCGCAATTCCGCTTCACCGTCTCACGCGCTGGCTGCTGGCCGTGCCCGTTCTGATGCTGCTCGCGTACCTCGTCCTCATGGACAACGGCGCGATCTCGCAGACCGGCACGCTCCTGCACGAGCTCATGCACGACGGGCGTCACCTGCTCGGCGTGCCCTGCCACTGAGGCAGCGTCATGGTCAAGTCCCTGGTGGTCAGGGGCCTGCTCGTCGGGCTCCTGGCCGGACTCGTCGCGGGCGTGTTCGCCTTCTTCGTGGGGGAGCCGCGCGTCGACGCCGCGATCGCCCTGGAGGAGGCGGCCGCCGCCGTATCGGTTGACGGCGGCGACACCCCGTCCTCCCACCATTCCGACGGCGCCGGTCAGCCGTCCGCCCCGGCGGACGGCGCGGCTCAGCCGTCCGCTCCGGCTAATGCGGCTCAGCCGTCAGCCTCGACGGATGGTGCGGCTCAGCCGTCGGCCCCGGGGGACGCGGCTCGGCCGTCGGCCCCGGCAGGCGGCGGCGAGGAGGCGCACAGTCACGACGACGGCGCTTCGGCCGGCCACAGCCACGGCGAGGAGGCCGTGGTCAGCAGGCCGGTACAGAAGGTCGGCCTCTTCCTGGCCACCGGCCTGTACGGCCTGGCCGTCGGCGGCATCTTCGCCCTCGTCTTCGCCGCACTGCGCGGCAGGGTCGGCCCCAGGTCGGAGCCTGGCCTGGCGATCGTGACGGCAGCGTGCGCGTTCGGTGCCATCACCCTGGTCCCCTTCCTGAAATATCCCGCCAACCCACCCGCTGTCGGCGACCCCGAAACCATCAACGCCAGAACGCTGCTCTACGTCGTGATGGTCCTCGTCGGCCTCGCCTCCATCGCGATCGCCGTCGCCGCCACCCGCAGGGTCACCGTGCCCGGCGTCTGGGCGAAGGGCCTGGTGGGCGGGGTGACCTTCCTGATTCCGGTGATCGCCGCGTGGGTGCTACTGCCGCGTGTCGACGAGGTGCCGCCCGGCTTCCCCGCCTCGCTGCTGTGGGACTTCCGGCTGGCCTCCCTCGGCACCCAGGTGGTGTTCTGGGTGGCCTTCGGGGTGTTGTTCGCGGTGGCGGGCGAACGGGCGAAGGCGCGGGTCAGCTGACCAGGGTGCTGTTCGTACGGCATGCCTCGACACCGGGCATGCGTGGCGCGCGCTTCCCTACGGGGGAGGAACGCGCCGACGCGGCGAGCCTTGAAACGGCCCAGCGCCTGAGCCGAACCCTGGCCTCCGTCCTTCACCCCGGAACACCGTCATCTCCGGCACCGTCATCTCCTGGAACACCGTCATCTCCTGGAACACCGTCATCTCCTGGAACACCGGGTTCCGGGGTGTTCGGGGAGGGTGGAACGGCGTTCGTCGCTCCGGGGCGGGCGGCTCGGGAGACGGCCGTGGCGCTCGGGTTGGCGCCCGTGGTCGTGCCCGAGCTGGCCGAACCGGATTACGGGAGCTGGCGCGGCCTGCCGTACGAGGAGGTCGTGAAGGCCGACCCGGAGTCCTTCGCCCGGTGGCTCGCCGACCCCGGCGCCGCGCCCCACGGTGGGGAGTCGCACGTCGAGGCGGCGGACAGGGTGGTCCGCTGGGTGGAGTCCCTTCGCGAGACCCCACCAGGCGAGCTCGCCCGCCCCGACGCCCCCTCACCGGAACCCGGCACCTCGGGGCGGTCGGGCCCGGGTTCGGGCGGGCGGCGGTGTGTGGTCGTGTGCGACGTGGCGGTGGTGCGGGCGGTGCTGGGACATGCGCTCGGCGTCGGCCCTCTCGTCGCCGCGCGATTCGACATCGCCCCTCTTTCTCTCACGCAGGTGTCCGCCTCCCGCGAGGGCTGGCGGATCGGGTACGTCAACCGGAAGGCCACACCGTGACCGCCACCTATCCCTTCAGCGCCGTCGTCGGTCTGGACGATCTCAAGCTGGCGCTGGTGCTCAACGCCGTCTCCCCCCGTGTCGGCGGCGTGCTCGTCAGGGGGGAGAAGGGCACCGCGAAGTCCACGATCGTCAGGGCACTGGCCGCGCAGTTGCCGCCGGTGGACGTGCTGGCCGCCTGCAGGTTCGCGTGCGACCCCGTCGCGCCCGACCCCACGTGTCCCGACGGGCCGCACGAGCCGGGCGAGCAGGTGGTCACCAGGGCGGCCGCGCTGGTGGAGCTGCCGGTGGGCGCCTCGGAGGACCGTCTGGTGGGGTCGCTCGACCTGGAGCGGGCGCTGACGGAGGGCGTGAAGGCGTTCGAGCCCGGGCTGCTGGCCGCCGCGCACAGGGGCGTGCTGTACGTGGACGAGGTCAACCTGCTCCACGACCACCTCGTGGACCTGCTGCTGGACGCGGCCGCGCTCGGCACCTGCTACGTCGAGCGCGAGGCCGTCTCGGTACGGCACGCGGCCAGGTTCCTGCTGGTCGGCACCATGAACCCGGAGGAGGGCGAGCTGCGGCCCCAGCTGCTGGACCGGTTCGGGCTGACGGTGGAGGTGCGGGCGTCGAGGGACCCGTCGGAACGGGCCGAGGTCGTACGGCGGCGCATGGCGCACGACGCGGATCCGCAGGGCTTCGCGGCACGCTGGACGGCTCAGGAGGCGGAGCTGGCGGCCGGCATCGCGGCGGCCAGGGAACGTCTGGCGGCGGTGGAGCTGCCGGACGCGCGGTTGCGGCAGATCGCGGAGGTGTGCGCGGCCTTCGAGGTGGACGGCCTGCGCGCCGACCTCGTCACGGCGAACGCCGCCGTCGCGCATGCCGCCTGGCGGGGCTCGCGGGTGGTGACGACCGAGGACGTGCGGGTGGCGGCCCGGCTGTCGCTGCCGCACCGGCGGCGCCGCGACCCGTTCGACGCGCCGGGGCTGGACGAGCGGCTCCTGGAGGAGCTGCTGGCCAGGACCTCGCAGGACGAGCGCCCCGACGACGACCCCGACCCCGACCCTGACACCGGCTCAGACCCCGACACCGCCCCCGAAGGCCCCGACGGCGCCGACGGGTCTGACGGCCCCTCGGGTGGGGGCGGCACGGAGGACGGCGGTCGACCGCCGTCCGACGCTCCGGCCGCCCGCGCCGAGAACCGGCAGGACCAGGACGGACATGGCAAGGACGGGCGAGAGGCTGGCGAGGCGGCGAGCGGAAACGGCGCCGCCCGGACCCCGCAGCACGACCGCGACAGCGCCCCCACCGGCCAGGACGCGTCCGTGGACGGGGAGGGCCTGGTCCAGGTGGCCGGGGTGGCGGCGCCGTACCGGGTGCCGTGGCTGACGGTGGAGGGCCTCGGCGACGGCGCGTCCGGCAGGCGGTCGCGGGCCCGCACCCCGCACGGCCGTACCACCGGCTCCCGGGTTCCCGAGGGGCACCTGCGCTCGGTGCACCTCACCGCGACGCTCGTCGCCGCGGCGCCGTACCAGAAGGAGCGCGGGCGTATCGCGCCCGGCCTGCTCATCCGCGCAGGGGATCTGCGCGAGGCGGTGAAGGAGGGCAGGGAGGGCAACCTGGTGCTGTTCGTCGTCGACGCCAGCGGTTCGATGGCCGCGCGCAAGCGGATGACCGCCGTGAAGACGGCCGTGCTCAGCCTCCTGCTCGACGCCTACCAGCGGCGCGACAAGGTCGGCATGGTGACGTTCAGGGGGAACGCCGCCGAGGTGGCGCTGCCGCCGACCTCGTCGGTGGAGGCGGGCGCGGCACGGCTGCGCGCGCTGCCGACCGGCGGGCGCACCCCGCTGGCGGCGGGCCTGGCCCGCGCCGCCGACGTGCTGCGCGTGGAGCGCATGCGCGACCCGGACCGCAGGCCGCTGCTGGTGGTGGTGACCGACGGCCGCGCCACCGCCGGCGGCGACGTGGACCGCGCGGCCGCCCTGCTCAGCGGTACGGCGAGCGTGGTCGTCGACTGCGAGTCCGGCCCCGTACGGCTCGGCCTGGCCGGACGCCTGGCGACCAGGCTGCGCGCCCGACTCATCCCGCTCGACGGGATGGACGACCTCATCCGCGACTACAGAAAGGCGGGCTGAGATGCCGCAGGGCAAGCCCGAGGTCGTCCCCGACGACGGCCTCACCACCAGGCAGCGCAGGAACCGGCCGCTGCTGATCGTGCACACCGGCCCCGGCAAGGGCAAGTCGACGGCCGCGTTCGGGATGGCGTTGCGGGCGTGGAACCAGGGCTGGCCGATCGGCGTGTTCCAGTTCGTGAAGTCGGCCAAGTGGCGTATCGGCGAGGAGCGGGCGCTGCGCGTCCTGGGCGACTCGGCCGAGGGCGGGCCGGTGAGCTGGCACAAGATGGGTGAGGGCTGGTCGTGGATCCAGCGCCCCGGCACGGAGGAGGACCACGCCGCCGACGCCCGCGAGGGCTGGGAGCAGATCAAGCGCGACCTGGCGGCGGAGACCTACCGGTTCTACGTGCTCGACGAGTTCACCTACCCGCTCAAGTGGGGTTGGCTCGACCTGGACGACGTGGTGGAGACGCTCGCCGGCCGTACGGGGAGCCAGCATGTCGTGATCACCGGCAGGGACGCGCCGGAGAAGCTGCTGGCCGCCGCCGATCTGGTGACGGAGATGGGCAAGGTCAAGCACCCCATGGACGCCGGGCAGAAGGGCCAGAAGGGCATCGAGTGGTAGTCCCGCGCCTGGTGATCGCCGCGCCCGCCTCGGGGAGCGGCAAGACGACCGTGGCGACGGGGCTCATGGCGGCGCTGCGGGCGCGCGGGCTGCGCGTCTCGCCGCACAAGGTCGGCCCCGACTACATCGACCCCGGCTACCACGCGCTGGCGACGGGGCGGCCCGGACGCAACCTGGACCCGTGGCTGACCAGCGAGGACCTGGTGGCGCCGCTGTTCCTGCACGGCGCGTCCGGCGCGGACGTCGCCGTGGTCGAGGGCGTCATGGGCCTGTTCGACGGCAGGGCGGACACCGACGTCGCCTCGACCGCGCACGTCGCCAGGCTGCTGGAGGCCCCCGTCGTGCTCGTCGTGGACGCGGCGCGGCAGAGCAGGTCGGTCGCCGCGGTGGTGCACGGGTTCGCCACCTTCGACCCGCGGGTGCGGGTGGGCGGGGTGGTACTCAACCGGGTGGGCTCCGACCGCCACGAGGAGCTGTGCAGGTCGGCGCTGGCGGCGGCGGGGGTTCCGGTGCTCGGCGCGATCAGGCGGGACGACGCGGTCTCGACGCCCTCGCGCCACCTGGGCCTGATCCCGGCCGCCGAGCGGGAGAGCGAGGCGGTGGCCGCCGTGGAGCGGCTGGGCTCGCTGGTGGCCCGCTCGTGCGACCTGGAGGCCTTGGTACGGCTGGCGCGCACGGCTCCCGCGCTGCGCGCGCGGCCGTGGAGCCCGGCCGCGGCCCTCCGGATGGCGGCCACCGAGGAGACCCGGCGCGAGGGGCCGGCGGTGAGCTCAGGGGGTGGGCGCCGGCCGGTGGTGGCGACGGCCGGGGGAGCGGCGTTCACCTTCGGGTACGCCGAGCACGCCGAACTGCTGCGGGCGGCCGGAGCCGACGTGGTCACCTTCGACCCGCTGCGCGACCGGGCGCTCCCCGAGGGCACCGCGGCCGTCGTGATCGGCGGCGGCTTCCCTGAGATGTACGCGGCCGACCTGGCCGCCAACGAGCCGCTGAAGCGGGAGATCGCCGCGTTCCGGGGCCCGATCGCGGCCGAGTGCGCGGGCCTGCTGTACCTGTGCGAGAGCCTCGACAACCACCCCATGTGCGGAAAAATCGCGGCGAAGGCGGAAATGACGCCTCGGCTGACGCTCGGCTACCGCGACGCCACCGCCACCCGCGACTCCCTGCTCACCCGCGCGGGCGAGCGCTACCGGGGCCACGAGTTCCACCGGACGGCCGTGACCGCCTCCGGAGAGCCCCTGTTCCGGTGGGAAGGCGGCGGAGACGGTCACGGGGATGCCCTGGTGACCGCCTCCTACCTGCACCTGCACTGGGCGGGCCGGCCGCTGTCGGCTCAGCGCCTGGTGTCGTCCTCCAGATCGCCCTCCGCCTTGAGATAGGCCTCCCGCAGCTCTCGCAGCACGTCGGGATCCGGGTGCTCCCACATCCCCCGCTCGGCCGCCTCCAGCAGCCGCTCGGCGATGCCGTGCAGCGCCCACGGGTTCGACTTCTCCATGAACTCCCTGTTCACGGGATCGAGCACGTAGGTCTGCGTGAGCTTGTCGTACATCCAGTCGGCGACCACGCCGGTCGTGGCGTCGTAGCCGAACAGGTAGTCCACGGTCGCGGCCAGCTCGAAGGCGCCCTTGTAGCCGTGCCGCCGCATCGCGGCCAGCCAGTTGGGGTTCACCACGCGGGCCCGGAAGATCCGCGAGGTCTCCTCCGACAGCGTGCGCGTGCGCACGGCGTCCGGGCGGGTGCTGTCGCCCACGTACGCGGCGGGCGCGCGGCCCGTGAGCGCCCGTACGGTGGCCACCATGCCGCCGTGGTACTGGAAGTAGTCGTCGGAGTCGGCGATGTCGTGCTCGCGGGTGTCGATGTTCTTCGCCGCGACCGCGATCCGCCGGTAGGCGCTCTCCATGTCCTGGCGGGCCGGCACGCCGTCCAGGTCGCGGCCGTAGGCGAAACCGCCCCACACCGCGTAGACCTCGGCCAGGTCGGCGTCGTCCCGCCAGTTGCGGCTGTCGATCAGCGGCAGCAGGCCCGCGCCGTACGCGCCCGGACGGGAGCCGAAGACCCGCATCGTGGCCCTGCGCTCGTCGCCGTGCGTCTCGAGGTCGGCGGCGACGTGGGCGCGGACGTAGTTGTCGTCGGCGGGCTCGTCCAGGGCGGCGATCATGCGCACGGCGTCGTCCAGCATGGCCACGACATGCGGGAAGGCGTCGCGGAAGAAGCCGCTGATGCGCACCGTGACGTCGATGCGCGGCCGGCCGAGCTCGTCGAGCGGAACCGGCTCCAGGCGGGTGACCCGCCGGGAGGCGTCGTCCCACACCGGGCGGGCGCCCAGCAGCGCGAGGACCTCGGCGACGTCGTCGCCCGCCGTCCGCATGGCGCTGGTCCCCCACACCGACAGGCCCACCGAACGCGGCCACTCGCCGGTGTCGGCGCGGTAGCGGGCCAGGAGCGAGTCGGCCATCGCCTGGCCGGTCTCCCACGCCAGCTTGCTGGGGACGGCGCGCGGGTCGACCGAGTAGAAGTTCCTGCCGGTGGGCAGCACGTTGATCAGGCCGCGCAGCGGGGAGCCGCTGGGGCCCGCGGGGACGTAGCCGCCGTCGAGCGCGTGCAGGAGGTGGTCGAGCTCGTCACCGGTCCTGGCCAGCCTGGGCACGACCTCGGTGGCGGCGAACTCCAGGATCCGGACGACCAGGTCCCGCCGCGCGCCGGAGGGGGCGAGGACCGCGTCGGTCACCTCGCGGGCCGCCGCCACCTCCCAGCCGCGCGCCTCCATGCCCTCCACCAGCGCCCTGGCCGTCGACTCGGCCGCGTCCACGCTCGCCAGGCCCGCCGTACCGTCCTCGGCCAGCCCCAGAGCCTCCCGCAGGCCGGGCAGCGTCTCGGCGCCCGCCCACATCTGCCGGGCCCGCAGCATCGCCAGCACCAGGTCGACCCGCACCGACCCCTCGGGCGCCGCCCCCAGCACGTGCAGCCCGTCGCGGATCTGCACGTCCTTGACCTCGCACAGCCAGCCGTCCACGTGCAGCAGGAAGTCGTCGAACTCCGTGTCGTGCGGCCGGTCGGCCAGACCGAGGTCGTGGTCGAGCCGTGCCGCCTGGATGAGTGTCCAGATCTGCGCCCTGATCGCGGGCAGCTTGGCCGGGTCCATCGCGGCGATCGAGGCGTGCTCGTCCAGCAGCTGCTCCAGGCGGGCGATGTCGCCGTAGGTGTCGGCGCGGGCCATCGGCGGCACCATGTGGTCCACCAGGACGGCGTGCGCCCGCCGCTTGGCCTGCGTCCCCTCGCCCGGGTCGTTGACCAGGAACGGGTAGACCAGCGGCAGGTCGCCCAGCGCCGCGTCGGGCCCGCACGCGGCCGACAAGCCCGCCGACTTGCCGGGCAGCCACTCCAGGTTGCCGTGCTTGCCGACGTGCACGATCGCGTGCGCGCCGAACTCCGCCGACAGCCACCGGTAGGCCGCCAGGTAGTGGTGGCTGGGCGGCAGGTCCGGATCGTGGTAGATCGCGATCGGGTTCTCGCCGAAGCCGCGCGGCGGCTGCACCATCACCACGACGTTGCCCGCCCGCAGCGCGGCGAACACGATGTCGCCCTCGTGCACGAACAGCTCGCCGGGCGGCGGCCCCCAGTGGCGCTCCATCGCCTCGCGCAGCTCGGCGGGGAGCGTGCCGTACCAGGAGGTGTAGGTGGCGGCGGGCACGCGCACCGGGTTGGCCGCGAGCTGCTCCTCCGTCAGCCACTCCTGGTCCTGGCCGCCGGCCGCGATGAGCGCGTGGATCAGCGCGTCGCCGTCGCCCTCGGCGACGCCGGGCAGGCCCTCGCCCAGGTCGTAGCCCTCGCCGGCCAGCCTGGCCAGCAGTTTCACGGTGCTCGCGGGGGTGTCGAGGCCGACCGCGTTGCCGACGCGCGCGTGCTTGGTCGGGTAGGCCGACAGCATCACCACGAGCTTCTTCTCGGCGTTCGGGACGTGCCTGAGCCGGGCGTGCCGTACGGCGATGCCGGCGACG
Organism: Nonomuraea sp. NPDC004354; assembly: GCF_053602555.1. Taxonomy (NCBI): domain Bacteria; kingdom Bacillati; phylum Actinomycetota; class Actinomycetes; order Streptosporangiales; family Streptosporangiaceae; genus Nonomuraea; species Nonomuraea sp. NPDC004354. Next base: position 182,504 of record NZ_JBSGDV010000013.1, read on the forward strand.
CGGGCCGCGCGCTCGGGATCGGCCGCGTAGACGGTCAGCCCGTCCGCGTCCACCTCCTTGAACGAGAACGGCACCGTGATGATCCGGCCGTCGAACTCGGGGATCGCCACCTGCGACGCCGCGTCCAGCGGTGACAGGCCGTCGTCGTTCTCCTCCCACGCCTGCCTGCTCGTGGTCAGGCACAGCCCTTGCAGGATCGGCACGTCCAGCTCGGCCAGCGCGCCCACGTCCCACGCCGCGTCGTCGCCGCCGGCTCCGGCCGTCGCGGGCCGCGTGCCTCCTGCGGCCAGGACGGTCACCACGAGCGCGTCGGCGGTCCGCAGCGTGTCGAGCAGGCCGGGCTCCGCCGTGCGGAGCGAGGAGCAGAAGACCGGCAGCGCGCGGCCGCCCGCGGCCTCGATCGCGTCGCAGAGCGTCCGCACGAAGGCCGTGTTGCCCGCCATGTGGTGCGCGCGGTAGTAGAGCACGCCCACGACGGGCCCCTCGGCGGCGGAACGCTCCCTCTCGAGCAGCCCCCAGGCCGGGGCCGGTTCGGGCGCCGCGAACCCGTTGCCGGTCAGCAGCACCGTGTCGGACAGGAAGGCGTGCAGCTCGGCGAGGTTGGCCGGGCCGCCGTGGGCGAGATAGGCATGCGCCTCGGCGCAGACGCCGCCGCTGACCGTCGACAGCTCCATGAGCTCGGCGTCGGGCGCCTGCTCGCCGCCCAGCACCACCACGGGCCGTGGTCCCGCGAGCAGCCGGTCGAGCCCCTCCTCCCAGGCCCTGCGCCCGCCGAGGAGCCGCACCACGACCAGGTCCGTGCCCTCGACCAGCGCGGGCAGGTCGTCGACCGTCAGCCGGGCGGGGTTTCCGAGGCGGTACGGCGCGCCGCTCGCCCTCGCGCTCAGCAGGTCGGTGTCGGAGGTGGACAGCAGCAGGACGGCCGTGCTCTCGGGCACAGGAACTCCTCCCTCGGGGTCCTCGCCCCGGTCGCGGGTGTCACGAGAGCGGGAGTCTCCTGGCTCCCGGATCGACGCTCACCCCGGCCTTCCCGTCCGTCGCCGGACAGTGGCCTGCGGTGGGGTTCGCTCCCCGGTCACAGTGGCGGGACCGCGCCGGCTTCGCACCGGCTTCCTCCGTCGCCCTCGTCTGTGATCAGACTAGAGGGTTTTGAACGGGTTACCATCCTCCCCGTGGACATAACCGACGTTTCAGGACACCTGCGCCCTGATGCGTGTCCCGGGGCCCTTCAGGTCCACACCGCCGCGGACGGCGCGCTCGCCCGGGTCCGCATCCCCGGTGGCGTCCTCACGGCGGCCCAGCTGGGCGAGGTGGCGGCGTGCGCGGCCGAGCTGGGATCGGGCGTGATCGAGCTGACCTCCCGGGCGAACCTCCAGGTCCGCGGCCTGCGCGTCACCCCCGCCCCGCCCGCCGCTCCACCTGCCGGGACGCCCGCTCGCCCGGCCCCGGCCGGCGTCGCGGCAGCGGACATGGCGCCGGACGGCATCCCCTCAGGAGCGGTGCCGGGCGCACCGCTCGCCGGCGCGGCGCAGGCGGGGGTTTCCGCGGGCGTGGCGCCGGACGGGCTTCGGGCGGGTCCCGGACCGGGCGCGGCCGCGGCGAGCGTGCCGGTCTTCGCGGCGCGGATGGCGGCGGCGGGGCTGCTGCCGTCGGCCACCCACGAGCGGGTCCGCAACATCCTCGCCTCACCGCTGGCGGGACGCGCCCCCTCGTCCCTGGTGGACGTCCGGCCGCTGGTCGCCGACCTGGACCGCCGGCTGTGCGCCGCCCCCGAGCTGGCCGCGCTCTCCGGCCGCTTCCTGTTCGCCCTGGACGACGGCACCGGTGACGTCCTGTCCTGCGGCGCCGACGTGACCTTCCTTGCCACCTCGCCCGTCGGCGGGGTGCTGTTGCTCGGTGGGGAACGGCAGGCCGTACCCGTGACCGTGTCCGGCGCTGTTCCGCTGATGCTCGCGGCGGCCTCGGTCTTCATGGAGCTGAGCGACGGCACCGCCTGGCGCGTCACCGACCTCCCGGACGGCCCGGCCCGGCTCGCCGCCCGCCTGAACCCGCCGACCACCCAGGACCCCGGCCCGGCGACTCCGCGACAGGACGCCCGGTTCCCCGGCCCGGCCCGGCAGGGCGACCAGACTCCCGCCCCGGCCCGGCAGGGGGACGACCAGGCTCCCGCGCAGGCCCGACAGGGGGACGACCTGGAGATGGTGGCCCCGGATGTCGAGACGGCCGCGCGCGGTGCCGGGGTGCGCGACGCGGGGACCCGCCCGCAGCGTGACGGCAGGGTCGCGCTCGAGGTGGTGGTCCCGCTCGGCCGCCTGTCCGCCGGTCAGGCCACGGCGCTCGCCGCCTGCGCCGCCGAGATCCGCGTCACGCCGTGGCGCACCGTCGTCCTGCCCGACCTGCCCGCCGACGCCGTCCAGCCGATCGCGGACCGGCTCACCGCTGCCGGGCTGGTCGCCGTCGCAGGGACGCCGTGGGCGGGCCTGTCGGCCTGCACGGGCCGCCCGGGGTGCGCGAAATCCCTGGCCGACGTCCAGCTCGACGCCAGACGCTGGGCGGAACGGCCCGGCCACGAACCACCGGCCCGCCCGGTCCACTGGGCCGGGTGCGAACGGCGGTGCGGCCGTCCGGCGGGGGAGGTGGTCGACGTCGTCGCCACCCCGACCGGCTACCGTGTCGCGGGCCGTACCGAAGAAGAGGGGATATGACCGACTACATCCGCGACGGCGCGGAGATCTACCGGCGCTCGTTCGCCACCATCCGCGCGGAGAGCGACCTGGCCGGGTTGCCGCAGGACGTGGCCCAGGTGGCCGTCCGCATGATCCACGCCTGCGGCATGACCGACCTGGTCGCCGATCTCGCCTACTCGCCGGGCGTGGTCGCCGCGGCGCGGGCGGCCCTGCGCGGGGGCGCGCCGATCCTGTGCGACGCCATGATGGTCGCCTCCGGGGTGACCAGGGCGCGCCTGCCCAGGGACAACGAGGTGATCTGCACCCTCGGCGACCCGGGCGTGCCGGGGCTGGCCGAGCGGATGGGCACGACCCGCAGCGCCGCCGCCCTGGAGCTGTGGCGCGACCGGCTGGACGGCGCGGTCGTCGCCGTGGGCAACGCGCCCACCGCCCTGTTCAGGCTCCTGGAGCTGGTCGAGGAGGGCGCGGGACGCCCCGCGGCGGTGCTCGGCATCCCCGTGGGCTTCATCGGGGCGGCCGAGTCGAAGCAGGCGCTGGCGAGCGGTGACCTGGAGTACCTGGTGGTGCACGGCCGCAGGGGCGGCAGTGCGATGGCGGCAGCGGCGGTCAACGCGATCGCCTCCGAACGAGAGTGAGCGACGTGGCGGGACGGCTGTTCGGGGTGGGGCTGGGGCCCGGGGATCCCGAGCTGGTGACGGTCAAGGCGGCCAGGCTGATCGGCGAGGCGGACGTGATCGCCTACCACAGCGCCAGGCACGGCAGGAGCATCGCGCGGTCGATCGCGCTGCCGTACATGCGGGAGGGGCAGGTCGAGGAGCTGCTGAAGTACCCGCTGACCACGGAGACCACCGACCACCCCGGCGGCTACCAGGGCGCGCTGGAGGACTTCTACGCCGAGTGCGCGCAGCGGCTGGCCGCCCATCTGGACGCGGGCAGGGTCGTCGTGGTGCTGTGCGAGGGCGACCCGCTCTTCTACGGCTCCTACATGCACATGCACAAGCGGCTGGCCCACCGCTACGAGACCGAGGTCGTGCCGGGCGTCACCTCGGTGGCGGGGGCGGCGGCGGTGCTGGGACGCCCGCTGGTGGAGCACGAGGAGACGCTGACCGTGCTGCCCGGCACGCTCCCGGCCGACGTCATCACCGAGAAGCTGAAGAGCGCCGACTCGGTGGCCGTGCTCAAGCTCGGCAGGACCTTCGAGAAGGTCCGTGACGCGCTGGCGGAGGCGGGCCGGCTGGACGAGGCGTGGTACGTCGAGCGGGCGACGACGGCGAGCCAGCGGATCGAGCCGCTCAAGGACGTGGACCCGGCGAGCGTGCCGTACTTCTCGCTGGCGATGCTGCCCAGCGGCGGCGGGCGGGCCGACGAGGAGCTGAGGCCGGGCGTCGCGGTGGTGGGGCTCGGGCCCGCGGGAGCGCAGTGGCTCACGCCGGAGGCGCGGCAGGTGCTGGCGGAGGCGACCGACCTGGTGGGGTACGGCCCGTACGTGGACCGGGTGCCGCAGCGGGCGGGCCAGGTCAGGCACCGCACCGACAACAGGGTGGAGGCCGAGCGGGCCGCGCACGCGCTGGAGCTGGCCCGCCAGGGCCGCAGGGTGGCGGTCGTCTCGTCCGGCGATCCCGGCGTGTTCGCGATGGCCAGCGCGGTGCTGGAGGCGGCCGAGGGCTTCCCCGGCGTGCCGGTGCGGATCGTGCCGGGCCTGACGGCCGCGCACGCCGTGGCCGCCAGGGCGGGGGCGCCGCTGGGGCACGACTATTGCGTGATCTCCCTGTCGGACCTGCTCAAGCCGTGGGACATCGTGGCCGGGCGGCTGCGTGCCGCCGCCGCGGCCGACCTGGTGCTGGCGATCTACAACCCGGCCTCGCGCAGCCGTACCTGGCAGGTGGACGCCGCCCGCGACCTGATCATGGAGCATCGCGACCCGGCCACGCCCGTGGTGATCGGCCGCGACGTCGGGGGGCCGCAGGAGACGATCACCGTGACCACGCTGGCCGGGCTCGACCCGGCGCAGGTCGACATGCGCTGCCTGCTGATCGTCGGCTCCTCGACCACCCGCGTCACCGGCGACGGCGTCGTCTACACCCCGAGGCGATACCCGGCATGAACCCACGCCACGGCCGCCGCCACGGTGTCCACGAGCACCGCGTCCTCGGGCAGCGGCGGCCGTCGCACGACCACCACGGGCAGTCCGAGCTCGGCGGCGGCCGTCAGCTTGGCGGTGGTCATCTCGCCGCCGCTGTCCTTGGTGACCAGCACGTCGAGCCGGTGCTCGCGGATGAGCGCCCGCTCCCCTTCGACGGTGTAGGGGCCGCGCGCCAGCACCACGTGGACGTTGGCGGGGACCGGCGGCTCGGGCGGGTCGACCGATCTGGCCAGGAACCACATACCGGACAGGCCGGCGAACACCGGCAGGCTCCTGCGCCCGGTCGTCAGGAACACGCGGCGGCCCAGCGAGGGCAGCGTCCGCGCGGCCTCCTCCAGCGAGTCGACGAGCACCCAGCCGGGCCGGGGCGGCCAGCCGGGGCGCCGCAGCACCAGCAGCGGCACTCCCGCGGTACGGCACGCCTCGACGGCCCCGGCGGTCATCCGCCGCGCGAACGGGTGCGTGGCGTCCACCACGGCGTCGATCCGGTTGGCGGCGATCCAGGCGGCCAGCCCCGCCGCGCCGCCGAACCCGCCGACGTGCACCTCGCCCACCGGCAGCCTGGGGTCGCGCACCCGCCCGGCCAGCGACGACACGACGTGGACGGCGCCGTCGAGGGCGGCCGCCAGGGCGCGCGCCTCGGCCGTGCCACCCAGGATCAGGATCCGCCGCACGTCCCCTCCATCCTCGACAAGAGCGTCCTCGACTTGAGCGTCCTCGACATGAGCGTCCTCGACATGAGCGTCCTCGACTTGAGCGTCCTCGACATGAGCGTCCTCGACATGAGCGTCCGCGGCACATGAGCACCGCGTCCCCGAGCACAGGGCTGCGCCACGGCTGGACCACCGGCGCGTGCGCGACCGCGGCCACCGCGGCCGCCTACACCGCGCTGCTGACCGGCGACTTCCCCGACCCGGTCACCATCACCCTGCCCAAGGGCCAGCGGCCCGCGTTCGCCCTGGCCAGGGAGTCGCTGGGCGTCGGCTTCGCCGCCGCCTCCGTGGTCAAGGACGCCGGCGACGATCCCGACGTGACGCACGGCGCGCTGATCACCTCGACGGTACGGCACGCCGCCCCCGGCACCGGCGTCACCTTCAGGGCGGGCCCGGGCGTCGGCACGGTCACCAAGCCCGGCCTGCCGCTCGAGGTGGGCGAGCCGGCCATCAACCCGGTCCCGCGCCGGATGATGACCGAGCACATCGCGGCCGTCGGCGGCAGCGGCGACGTCATCGTGGAGATCTCCGTCGAGCACGGGGAGGAACTGGCCCGGCGGACCTGGAATCCCCGGCTCGGCATCCTCGGCGGCCTGTCGATCCTCGGCACGACCGGCGTCGTCGTGCCCTACTCGTGCTCGGCGTGGATCGACAGCATCCGCAGGGGCGTGGACGTGGCCATCGCGGCGGGCCGTACGCACGTGGCCGGGTGCACGGGCAGCACCTCCGAGCGCGTGGCCGCCGAACTGTACGGCCTGCCCGAGGACGCCCTGCTCGACATGGGCGACTTCGCCGGAGCCGTCCTGAAGTACCTGCGCCGGCACCCGGTGCCGCGGCTGACGATCGCGGGCGGTGTCGGCAAGCTGTCCAAGCTCGCCGACGGCCACCTGGACCTGCACTCGGGCCGCTCCCAGGTCAACCTCGACCTGCTGGCGAGGCTGGCGGGGGAGGGCACCGGGCTGGCGGAGCGGATCCGCGGCGCCAACACCGCGCTGCACGCCCTCCGCATGGCCCAGGAGGAGGGGGTGCCGCTCGGCGACCTGGTGGCCGAGCGGGCCCACGCCACCGCGGCCGGGGTGCTGCGCGGCGCGCCCGTCGAGGTGGACGTCGTGGTGATCGACCGGGCGGGCGTGATCGTGGGCCGTCACGGCTGACGGCAGCGCGCGGCCGAGTACAGGTGGCTGTCGGGGAACTGGGTGGCCGCCAGCACCCTGCCCACGACGATCACCGCGGTCCTGACCACGCCCGCGGCCCGCACCTGGTCGGCGATGTCGGCGAGGGTGCCCTTGAGGATCAGCTCGTCGTCGCGGCTCGCCCGGGCGACGACCGCCACGGGACAGTCGGCGCCATAGGCGGGCGTCAGCTCCGCCGCGACCTGCGCGATCCTCTGCACGGCCAGGTGCAGGACCATGGTGGCCCTGCTCGCCGACAGCGTGGCCAGGTCCTCGCCCTCCGGCATGGGCGTCGCCCGCGCCGAGGTCCTGGTGAGGATGATCGTCTGGCCGACGCCGGGCACGGTGAGCTCCCTGCCGAGCGACGCGGCCGCCGCCGCGAACGCGGGAACCCCCGGCACCACCTCGTACGGCACGCCGATCGCGTCGAGCCGCCGCATCTGCTCGGCCATCGCGCTGAAGACCGACGGGTCGCCGGAGTGGAGCCTGGCCACGTCCAGGCCCTTGGCGTGGGCGCCGGCCAGCTCGGCCACGATCTCGTCGAGCGTCAGGTTCGCGGTGTCGACCAGGCGGGCGTCCCGCGGGCACGACTCCAGCAGTTCCTCAGGCACGAGCGAGCCGGCGTACAGGCACACCGGCGCGCGCTCGATCAGGCGCAGCCCGCGCAGCGTGACGAGGTCGGCCGCGCCGGGTCCCGCGCCGATGAAGTGGACGGTCACGTGCCGCTCTCCTTGGTCGCTGTCCAGATGGTCACCGGCATCATCGTCCGCCAGCCGGTGAAGCCGCCGATCGGGGCGGCCCTGCTGACCGACAGACGTACCAGGTCGCCGCCGTTCCTGCCGTACCAGGAGGTCAGGACGGACTCCGACTCCAGGGTGACGGCGTTGGCGACCAGCCTGCCGCCGGGCGGCAGGGCGTGCCAGCACGCCTCGAGCAGGCCGGGCACGGTGGCCCCGCCGCCGACGAAGACCGCGTCGGGCGCGGGGAGCCCCTCCAGGGCGGCGGGCGCCCGCCCCGTGACGACGCGCAGCGCGGGCACGCCGAGCGCCGCCGCGTTCCGCCCGATCCTGGCCGCCCGTTCGGGGTGGCTCTCGACGGCGATCGCGCGGCAGCCGGCGTCGGCCCGCATCCACTCGATCGCGATGCTGCCGGCGCCGGCGCCGACGTCCCACAGCAGCCGGCCCGGCAGCGGGGCCAGGTGGGCGAGGCTGACCGCGCGCACCTCGCGCTTGGTGAGCTGCCCGTCGTGCTCGAAGGCGTCGTCGGGCAGGCCGGGCACCAGCGGGCGTGGCACCGTCCCCTCGTCGGCCGTGCACTCCACCGCCACCACGGTCAGGGCGGTGCCGTCCCGCTCCCACGTGGCGGCCTGGCCGGTGTGGCGCGTCTCGTCCGCCGAGCCCAGGTCCGACAGCGCGTGGAGGGTGCTCGCGCCGTACCCGTGCTCCCGCAGCAGTCCGGCCACGAGGGCGGGCCCTCGCGCGTCCGCCGCCAGCACCAGCAGCCGGCGCCCCGGCAGGACGGCGCGCCGCAGCGCGTCCAGCGGCCTGCCGACCAGGCTGACCACCGCCGTCTCCTCGACCGGCCAGCCGAGGCGCGCGCACGCCAGCGACAGGCTGGACGGGTGCGGCAGCACGCGCAGGTTCTCCGGGCCCGCCAGCCTGGCCAGCGTCGAGCCGATCCCGAAGAACATGGGGTCCCCGCTGGCCAGCACGCACGGCGCCGCGTCGCTGAACTCGGCCAGCAGCCCCGGCAGCGCGGGCAGCAGCGGCGAGGGCCAGCTCACCTTCCGCGCCCGGCCGTCGGGCACCAGGCCGAGCTGGCGCGCCGAGCCCAAGAGCACGCCCGCCTCCGCCACGGCCTGGCGGGCCTGGGGCGACAGGCCGTCCCAGCCGTCGGCGCCGACACCGACGACGGTGATCACACGCTGCCCATGGCGCGGGTGACCTCGATCTCGATGACCACCCGGGCCGGGTTGGGCCGGGGCGGCTTGTAGCGGGCGGTGTAGCGGGCCTCGGCGTCGGCGATCCGCTCGGGCTCGGTCCGCACCGTCGCCGTGCCCTCCAGCGTGGACCAGCGGCGGCCGTCGACCTGGCACAGCGCCACCCGGGCGCCGTCGTCGCCGGCGAGCAGGCGGGCCTTGCGCGAGGTGCCGGAGGTGATGACCCTCGCGATCCCCGTCTCCAGGTCGAGCGTCGCGCCCACGGGCACCACGTGCGGCGTGCCGTCCGGCCTGACGGTGGTCAGCGTGCACAGGTGCCGCTCCCGCCAGAACTCGGCGAACCCCGCTCCCCGCGCGGCCAGATCCACCTTCGCCCCTTTCGTCCGTCCATTCTGCATGGTCAGGGTAGCGAGGCCCCGCGCTCACCTGACGGGACGGGGCTTGCGGACGGCGCGGGAGGCTCTGCAAGGATGTGGACATGAGCGCTGTGAAACTCGACGGCAAGGCGACCGCGGCCAAGATCAAGGCGGACCTCACCGCGCGGGTGACCGCGCTCAAGGAGCGGGGCGTCGTGCCCGGGCTCGGCACTGTGCTGGTCGGCGACGACCCCGGCAGCCAGATCTACGTCGCGGGCAAGCACCGCGACTGCGCGGAGGTCGGCATCGCCTCCATCCGTGTCGACCTGCCGGCGACGGCCACCCAGGCCGACGTCGAGGCCGCCATCGACGAACTCAACGCCTCGCCCTCCTGCACCGGCTACATCGTCCAGCTCCCCCTGCCCAAGCACCTCGACACCATGGCGCTGCTGGAGCGCATGGACCCGGCCAAGGACGCCGACGGCCTCCACCCGGTCAACCTCGGCCGCCTCGTGCACATGGTCGAGGCCCCCCTTCCCTGCACGCCGCACGGCATCGTGCTGCTGCTGCAGGAGTACGGCGTGCCGCTGAAGGGCGCCGACGTCGTGGTGGTCGGCCGCGGGATCACCGTGGGCCGCTCGCTCGGCCTGCTCCTGACCAGGCGCACCGAGAACGCGACCGTGACCCTCTGCCACACCGGCACGACCGACCTGGCCGCACACGTACGGCGCGCCGACATCGTCGTGGCGGCGGCGGGCGTGCCCGGGCTCGTCACGGCCGACATGGTCAAGCCGGGCGCGGCGGTGCTCGACGTGGGCGTGTCGCGGGTCGACGGCAAGATCGCCGGTGACGTGGCTCCTGACGTGGCGGAGGTGGCCGGCTTCCTCACCCCCAACCCCGGTGGTGTGGGGCCGATGACGCGGGCGCTGCTGCTGGCCAACGTGGTCGAGGCGGCGGAGCGCTCGCTCGCCTGACGGAGTGGGTGTGACGGGGAGGAGGATCGCTCTCCCCGTCACACGGTCCCTCTCCATGCGGTCCGCCGACCGGACGAGGGTCGCTCGTCCGGTCACGCGGTGTCCTCGCCCGGGGTCGGTCAGGCGAAGGAACGGAGGGCTTCGCGGAGGTTGCCGGAGGTGCGGTCGAGGGCGGCGCGGGCCTCGGCCGGGTCGGCGCCCGTGAGGAGCATGATGACCGCCGCGGGGACCGAGCCGTCCGCCGCGCGGAGAGCCGGCGCGACCTCGGCGTCCGGCAGGCCGGTGATGGTCGAGACCATGTCGCGCGCGCGGACCCACAGCTTCTCGTTCGAGGCCACCAGGTGCGTCATCAGGTTCCCGTGCGTGCGCCCGAGCCGCACCATGGACAGCGTCGTGATGGTGTTGCAGACCAGCTTCTGTGCCGTTCCGGCCTTGAGCCTGGTGGACCCCGTCAGGAACTCGGGGCCCACCACCACCTCGATGGCGATCTCCGCCGCCGCGCCGAGCGCCGAGCCCGCGTTGCACGCGACCCCGACGGTCAGCGCGCCGACGGCGCGGGCGTGCCGTACACCTCCCACCGCGTACGGCGTGCGCCCGCTGGCCGAGATGCCCACCACCGCGTCGGCGGCGGACACCTCCACCTCTGTGAGGTCGGCGACGGCCAGCGCGGCCGAGTCCTCCGCGCCTTCGACGGCGACCGTGAAGGCCGAGGGCCCGCCCGCGATGAGCGCGAACACCTCCGACGGGCTGGTGCCGAAGGTGGGGCCGCACTCGCTGGCGTCGAGCATGCCGATGCGCCCGGCCGTACCGGCTCCGAGGTAGATGAGCCTGCCGCCGTCGCGCAGGCGCGCGGAGACGGCGTCGACGGCGGCGGCGATCTGCTCGGACTGGCCCGCGACGGCGGCGGGGACCAGGGAGTCCTGCTCGTTCATGCGCCTGACCAGCTCGAGCGTGGGCAGCACATCGAGGTCGTCGAGTCCGGGCAGCCGCTGCTCGGTGACGAGATCGGAGATGCCGCGCGTCATGGTCCCCCCGCAGGATGGAGAAAAGCTAGCTATCCACGACTATATGTGAAAATTTCCTTCATCGGCACCCCTCATCGCGTTCTGAAGATCTCCAACGCCTCCCTGGTGGCGCGCAGCGCCGTCTCGGAGCTGTCGAACGTGCGCTGCGCCAGCCCGACGAAGATGCAGTCGACGATCAGGAGCTGGCTGATCCTGCTGGCCAGCGCCCCGGGCCGGAAGGCCGTCTCCCGCCCTGCGGACACCAGCACGTGGTCGGCGGTCTGGGCCAGCGAGGAACGCGGGTTGTTGGTGATGGCGATGGCGAGCGCGCCCGCCTCCTTCGCCGTCCTGGTCGGCGCGATCACGTCCGTCGTCTCGCCCGAGCAGCTCACCGCCACCACGACGTCGCCCTCGTGCAACAGCGCGGCGCTGGTCAGGGCGAGGTGGGCGTCGTTGAACGGATGGCTCGACAGGCCGATGCGCATCAGCTTGTGCGCGAGGTCGGCCGCCACCAGGCCGGAGGCGCCCACGCCGTAGACGTTGATCCTGCGGGCGGCGGCGATGGCCGCGACGACCTCGCCGAGCTGGTCGGGCACGAGCTGTTCCGCGGTGTCCGACAGCGCGTCCACCTCCGCCCTGGTCACCTTGGCGATCACGTCGGTGAGCGGGTCGTCGGGTCCGAGGTCGCCAGGCACCAGCCGCTCGGGGGTGTCCCGCGCGACGGCGCCCGCCAGCGCGAAGCGGAGTTGGGAGTAGCCGGAGTAGCCGAGGGCGCGCGCCGTCCGCACGATGGTCGCCTCGCTGGTGCCCGACACCGCGCTGAACTCGGTGATCGTGCTGCGCACCACCAGGCCGGGATCGTCCAGGATGATCCTGGCGATGGCCTGCGCCGCGGGCGTGAGCGAAGGCAGCACCGCCCGCACCGCCGAGACCGGGTTGACCGGCTCGTTCATCTGGTCAGCCATCGTGCCACCGCCTTCGCCGAGACCTTGGAGATGCCGTGCGTGGCGATGTGGGCCGCGCCCGCGGGCTCGGCGGGGATGCCCGTCTCGACGACGATCACATCGGGGCGCTGCCGTACGGCCTGCGCCACCGTGTCCCGCACCCACGCGTGCCGGGCCGCGTCGTGGACGACCAGCACCACCGGCCGCTCGCCGGGCACCGAGGAGAGCTCGGGGGAGGAGGTCCGTTCGGTCCCCGGCAGCACCTCGCCGAGCGCCGCGGCCAGGCCTGTCGGGGTGTTCGGGTCGACGGCCTGGTTGTGGCGGGTGTTGACCTCGACGACCAGCGGAGCGGTGGTCAGCCGGGCCGAGCCCGTGACGGTGAGCGCCCTGACCGCCGCCTCCATGCCGGCCTCGGCGTCGGGCGCGGCGTCGCGCGGCTGCCTGCCGTACCAGTCGGACAGGGCCCGCACCCGCCCCGCCGCCTCGGCCAGGCGCTCCTCGGGGAGCGACCCGTCGCGCACGGCGGCCACGATGGCGTCGCGGATCTCGGCCAGACCCTCGGCGGTGACCAGCCCCGCGCAGATCGCGTCCGCGCCCGCCCTGAGCGCCCGGACCGCGATCTCGCCCGGCGAGTACATCGCCGCGACCGCCTTCATCTCGATCGCGTCGGTGACCAGCATCCCGTCGAAGCCGAGCTCCTCCCTGAGCAACCCGGTCAGGATCGTACGGCTCAGCGTGGCGGGCATCGCGGGATCGAGTGCGGGGACCAGCAGGTGCCCGCACATGATGGACCGCACGCCCGCCTCGATGGCCGCCCTGAACGGCGGCAGGTCGCGGTCGCGCAGCTCGGCGAGGGAGGCGTGGACGGTCGGCAGCGCCAGGTGGGAGTCGGTGACGGTGTCGCCGTGGCCCGGGAAGTGCTTGGCGCAGGCGGCCACACCCGCCCCCTGCACGCCCCTGACGTAGGCGGCGGAGTGGCGCGCGACCAGGTCGGCGGTCGGCCCGAACGAGCGGACCCCGATCACCGGGTTGGCCGGGTTGGCGTTGACGTCGACGGAGGGGGCGTAGTTGAGGGTGATGTCCAGTTCGGCGAGCATCCGCCCGATCTGGCGGCCCACCCGCTCGGTCAGCTCCTCGTCGTCGACCACGCCGAGCGCCCGGTTGCCGGGGAAGGAGCTGCCCTCGCCGGTCTCGAGGCGGGTGACGACGCCGCCCTCCTCGTCGATGGCGACGACCACGCCGGGGTTCTCCGCGCGGAGGGCGGCGACCAGGTCCGCCGTGGCGGGCGAGACGTTGCGCGCGAAGAGCACGGCGCCGCCGAGCCCCTCGCCCAGCGCCTTCCGCAGCCAGTCGGGGGCGGTGACGCCCTCGAACCCGGGCTGGAGGACCGCCAGGGCGAGTCGGTGCAGGTCAGCGGGCACAGAACCTCCTCGGTTCGCGTCGTGACCGGGTGACCGGCCCGCGCGGCATTTTCTTTCACAATTGTTGATCTGAAGGTAATTTTCTGCCATCGTCGCCCTGGAACACAACCACCTCCCCCGAGAGGCACCCCCCATGCCCACTAGAAGGACCGTTCTGAAGGGTCTGGCCCTCGCGGCAGCCGCTTCCGTCGTGCCGCTCCCCGCCTTCGCCGAGCCCGACTACGTGCCTCCGCTGCGCCAGATGCGCGGCATGTGGATCGCTTCCGTCGTCAACATCAACTGGCCGTCGAAGCAGGGGCTGACCGCGGACGAGCAGAAGGCCGAGTTCATCGCCTGGCTCGACCTGGCGGTCGAGCGCCGGCTCAACTCGGTCTTCGTGCAGATCAGGCCGACCGCCGACGCCTTCTGGCCGTCGCAGTTCGAGCCGTGGTCGCACTGGCTGACCGGCGTGCAGGGACAGGACCCCGGCTACGACCCGCTGGGCTTCGCCGTCGAGGAGACCCACAAGCGCGGCCTGACCTTCCACGCGTGGTTCAACCCCTACCGCGTCTCGATGCAGGCCGACCCGACCAAGCTGCACCCCTCGCACCCCGGACGGGTCCACCCCGAGTGGATCCTGCCCTTCGGCGGCAAGCTCTACTACAACCCGGGCATCCCGGAAGTGCGGAAGTTCTGCCAGGACGCGATGCTCGACGCGCTGGTCCGCTACGACATCGACGGCCTGCACTTCGACGACTACTTCTACCCGACCAACACCACGGCCTTCAACGACGCCGACACCTTCGCCACGCACGGCGCGGGCTTCCCCGACCTGGCCTCGTGGCGGCGCCACAACGTGGACCTGATGGTCTCGGAGATGCAGCAGCGGGTCCGGGAGGCCAAGCCGGAGGTGGCCTGGGGCATCAGCCCGTCGGGCATCTGGCGCAACAAGGGCACCGACCCCCTCGGCTCCGACACCAACGGCGGCCAGTCCTACGACAACCTGCACGCCGACACCCGTGGCTGGGTCAAGAAGGGATGGCTCGACTACATCGCGCCCCAGCTCTACTGGTACATCGGCCAGCCGCCCGCCGACTACAGCAAGCTGGTGCCGTGGTGGTCCGACGTGGCGAACGGCACGGGCACCATGCTGTGGATCGGCCAGGCCGCCTACAAGGCCGGCGACCCCGCCCAGGTTCCGCAGTGGCAGGACCCCGCCGAGCTGTCGAAGCACCTGACGCTCAACCGGGCGCACCCGCAGGTCGGCGGCGACATCTGGTACAACGCCAACGACCTGCGCGTCGACCGGATCGGCTCGGTCACCACGGCGGTCCGCGACCACTACCAGCGGCCCGCGCTGCCGCCGCTGCTGCCCAGGCTCGCCGACGGCGAGAAGCCGAAGCGTCCCGTCCTCGCCCACGTGCGCAAGGTGTCCGGCGGCGTCGAGCTGAACATCGTCGCGACCGGCGGTCAGGAGCCGTTCCAGTTCGCGATCTTCCGGGCGGCCGAGGAGATCGACACCTTCGACGACGCCCGCAACCTGGTGGCGGTCGTCCCCGGCGACCGGCTCGTACGCTGGGTGGACGCCGAGGGCAAGAACGGCGACCACTACTACGTCATGGCCGTCGACCGGGTCAGCAGGACCAGCCGGCCCAGCCGCGGCCGAAAAGTCTGGTAGGAGACATGCGGGTTCTCGGCTTGATGTCCGGCACCTCCCACGACGGGATCGACAGCGCGATCGTCGACTGGTCGATGGAGGGCGACGTCCTCACCGGTGTGATCACCCACACCGGCGAACGTCCCTATCCTGCCGAGCTGAGAGCCCGCCTCCTGGCCGCCCTGCCGCCCTCTCCCGTCACGATGGCCGAGGTGTGCGCGCTCGACACGCTCATCGGACAGGCCTTCGCCGACGCCGCGCTCGCCGCGGGCGAGGCCGACCTGGTCTGCTCCCACGGCCAGACGCTCTACCACTGGGTGTCCGACGGCCGGGTGCACGGCACGCTCCAGCTCGGCCAGCCGGCGTGGATCGCCGAACGCACCGGCCTGCCCGTCGTCTCCGACCTGCGCGTGCGCGACGTGGCGGCCGGAGGGCAGGGCGCGCCCCTGGTCTCCTACCTCGACCGGCTGCTCATCAGCGGGCTGCCCGGCCGGGCGGGGGCGCTCAACCTGGGCGGCATCGCCAACCTCACGACCGCCGAGTACGCCTACGACACCGGACCCGCCTGTGCGCTCATCGACGCGGCCGCGCCGCCGTACGACAGGGACGGGGCGCTCGGGGCGGCGGGCACGGTCGACGAGAAGCTGCTGGCCGAGCTGCTGGACGAGCCGTACTACCGGCTGGACCCGCCCAAGACGACCGGCAAGGAGCTGTTCACGCCCGGCTACGTCACCTCGGACCTGCCGCAGGCCGACCTCGTGGCGACGCTGACCGCGCTGACGGCCAGGACGGTCGCCGACGAGATCGGCAGGCACCGGCTCGACACCGTGATCGTCTCCGGCGGCGGCACGCGCAACCCGACGCTCATGGGGATGCTCGCCGCGCTCACGCCTGCCCGGCTCGTCCCGAGCGACGAGCTCGGCATCCCTTCCGACGCGAAAGAGGCGATCGCCTTCTCGCTGTTCGGCTGGCTGACCGCGCACGGCCTGCCCGCCACCGTGCCGGCATGCACGGGCGCGGCAGGCCCGCGCATACTCGGCACGATCACCCCGGGATCCGGACCTCTCAGGCTGCCGGAACCCCTCGCCGAAGCACCGGTCGCCCTGCGGGTCGGTTAACTGGCGCGGCGGCCGGCCGGCTGGCTCTCCTGGGACGTTCCGGTGCGCTGTGGCGGCACCACCGGCGTCGGCCTGACCAGGCCGAGCGCCACCACCTCGTTGGCCAGCCTGGTGCGCCTGTTGGTGCCCTCGGGGATCCGGAACTTCTGGTAGAGCCTGAGCAGGTGCTGCTTGACCGCCGCCTCGGTCACCACGAGATCGTCGGCGATCTCGCGCGCCGTGGCCGGGGCGACGAACGCCTCGTCCGACAGGGCGGGCCTGCACAGCGATGTGAGCACGTCGACCTCGCGCCTGGTGAGCTCGGGCGCGGCGGCCCTGCGGAGCTCGACCTCGGGCGTGAAGTCCTCGCGCGGCACGCCACCGATGCGTCCGCGCGCCGCGCCGAAGGAGACGACGTCGCCGTCGTCAAGGACCCTCCGGGCGATCGGCCTCCCGTTCACCCGCGTGCCGTTGCGGGACAGGCCCAGGTCAACGACATACAGGTAGGGTCCGCGCCGAACGAACTCAGCGTGGAGCCGAGACACGCTCGGGTCGGTCAGCCGGATGTCGACGCCCCGGCCCCTTCCCACTGTCGTGATCTCGGGACGCAACGGGACGACCTCGCCGGTGTCCTCGATGCGTATGAAGGGCCCCTCCACGGCAGTTCCTCCCCAGGTAGCCCGCCGTTACTGTTACTACAGCTCCGGCTTACCCAAACGAAGGGATGGGGAATCGCCTTTGCCATAAGGAGAATCCGGCGTGAAATTGGTCTGGACCTCTGCGGCCGGTTTTGCCTGCTCACGGGTAGACTTTCGGCGGAGATAAGCGGAGGAAACACACATGGCGGACAAGCCCACAAAAGGCCTGGCCGATGTCGTCGCCGCGTCCACAGCGCTGAGTGACATCGACGGGAAGGCCGGTCGCCTCTTCTACCGTGGATACGACATCCATGACCTGGCCGGCCACGCGACGTTCGAAGAAACCGCCCACCTGCTGCAGCGCGGCAAGCTGCCCACACGTCAGGAACTGGGCGCGTACGGCGACGAGCTCGTCAGGGGACGCGAGCTGGGCGCGCTGGTGTCGGCCAACATCGCCGAGATCGCGGAGAAGCAGAAGCCGATGGAGGCGCTGCGCTCGCTGGTCTCCCTGTCCGGCGCCGACGATCCCGACAAGGACTCCATCGCCGCCGACGCCAACCTGCGCAAGGCCGCCCGTCTGACGGCCCAGCAGCCGGTGCTCGTCGCGTACTACCACGCCGCCCGCACCGGCAAGGACCTGCCCGAACCCGACGACTCCCTCAGCATCGCGGGCAACTTCCTCCTCCAGGTCACCGGCCGCACGCCGAGCCCGCGCGAGGTCGAGATCTTCGACACCTGCCTGGTCCTGCACGCCGACCACACGATGAACGCCTCCACGTTCGCCGCCCGCGTGTGCGCCGCGACGCTGTCCGACATGCACTCGGCCATCGTCGCCGCCATCGGCACGCTGAAGGGCCCGCTGCACGGCGGCGCGAACGAGCAGGTCATGAAGACGCTGGAGTCGCTGGACCCGTCACAGGTGGCGCAGTCGGTACGCGACAAGCTGGCCGCGCACGAGAAGATCATGGGCTTCGGGCACCGCGTCTACAAGACCGAGGACCCGCGCGCGACGCACCTGCGCAGGATGTCGGAGGAACTGGCCACCGCGTCGGGCGACGACACCTACTACCGGATGTCGAAGGAGATGGAGGAGGTCGTCTTCGAGTCCAAGGGCCTGTATCCCAACGTCGACTTCTACGCCGCCACGGTCTACCACTACCTGGGCATCCCCACCGATCTGTTCACCCCGGTCTTCTCGGTCAGCCGCATGTCCGGCTGGACGGCGCACGTCATCGAGCAGCACGCCGACAACCGGCTGATCAGGCCAGACAGTGAGTACATCGGTGAGCGTGACCAGAAGTGGAAGCCCATCGACGAGCGATGAGCCGGGCCGGAGAGAGCGAGGCCGTCGATGCCAACGCAGGCCCGAGCGAATGCGACCATGGGCGCGCGCGATGAGCCGGGCCGGAGAGAGCGAGGCCGTCGATGCCAACGCAGGCCCGCGCGAATGCGACCATGGGCGCGCGCGATGAGCCGGGTCTTGGGCCCGAATCCGGGCGTCGGGGTCGGCACGGCCCTCCGCGGATGCGACCATAGGCACGAGCGATGAGCCAGGCAGAAGAGAGCGAGGGCGCCCGCCTCGACGGGCGCCCGAGCGACGAGAGATGGGGACCGTACCCGCCGATTCTGGCGGGTGCGGCTCTCGGCGTGCTCGCGATCTTCCTGGTGGACGCCGAATGGGGCGGCTTCGCGCTCGGCGCCGTGATCCTGGTCGCCGCCGCCGTCCGTTTCGCCGGCTACGGCGGGGCGCTTGCCGTACGAGCGAAGAACGCCGATGTCTCCACCATGGTGGTGCTCGGAGCCGCGCTGGTGGTCACCGCGCTGTTCCTGGAGTACCCCGACCTGAAGGCGCAGCTTCTGGCCCTTTTCGGCCGGTGACGCCGCCTCCGATAACCTCAATCATCATTTGTCACGAAGGGGAACCATACGCATGCCCAAGATCAAGGTAGAGGGCCCCGTCGTCGAGCTTGACGGCGACGAGATGACCCGGATCATCTGGCAGTTCATCAAGGACCAGCTGATCCTTCCCTACCTCGACGTCGACCTGAAGTACTACGACCTCGGCATCGAGCACCGCGACGCCACCGACGACCAGGTCACCATCGACGCCGCCAACGCCATCAACAAGTACGGCGTGGGCGTCAAGTGCGCCACCATCACCCCCGACGAGGCCCGGGTCGAGGAGTTCGGCCTCAAGAAGATGTGGAAGTCCCCGAACGGGACCATCCGTAACATCCTCGGCGGCGTCATCTTCCGCGAGCCGATCATCATGTCCAACGTGCCGCGCCTGGTGCCGGGCTGGACCAAGCCGATCGTGGTCGGCCGTCACGCCTTCGGCGACCAGTACCGCGCCACGGACCTGAAGATTCCCGGCGAGGGCACGCTGACCCTGACCTTCACCCCGAAGGACGGCACCGAGCCGATCGAGCTCGACGTGTACGACTTCCCCGGCAGCGGCGTGGCGCTGGCCATGTACAACCTGGACGAGTCGATCCGCGACTTCGCCCGCGCCTCCATGCGCTACGGCCTGGCCCGCAACTACCCGGTCTACCTCTCCACGAAGAACACGATCCTGAAGGCCTACGACGGCCGCTTCAAGGACATCTTCGCCGAGGTGTACGAGGCCGAGTTCAAGGCCGACTTCGAGAAGGCCGGGCTCACCTACGAGCACCGCCTCATCGACGACATGGTGGCCGCGGCCCTGAAGTGGGAGGGCGGCTACGTCTGGGCGGCCAAGAACTACGACGGCGACGTCCAGTCCGACACCGTCGCGCAGGGCTTCGGCTCGCTCGGCCTGATGACCTCCGTCCTCATGACCCCCGACGGCCGGACCGTCGAGGCCGAGGCGGCGCACGGCACGGTGACCCGTCACTACCGCGAGCACCAGAAGGGCAACCCGACCTCCACGAACCCGATCGCCTCGATCTTCGCGTGGACGCGTGGCCTGCAGCACCGCGGCAAGCTCGACAACACCCCCGAGGTGATCGGCTTCGCCGAGAAGCTCGAGCAGGTCTGCATCGAGACCGTCGAGAGCGGCCAGATGACCAAGGACCTCGCGCTGCTGGTCGGCGGCGACGCCAAGTGGCTGACCACCCAGGACTTCCTGGCGGCGCTGGACGAGAACCTCAAGAAGAAGATGGCCTGACCTTCTTCCTCCGCCTCACCCTGCCTGAGGGCCGCCCGGTGGGCGGCCCTTTCGCGTTCCTCCCACACGGACATGGCGGGAGGGCGACACGTGGCCGCACGCGAAGGCTCTCCTGGCCGATTCCATACCTACACCCGGTCCATTCACATACCGTGAGTGGGTAAGAGCACCCTGTAGTCGATCTACCGGGGGGTTCCCATGCGGATGCTGGGTGCAGGGCTGATAGTGATAGGCGTGTTGACCGCGGGCTGCGGCGGTGCGAACACAGGGGCTAACCTCGCCAAGCCGCAGCTCGACCAGGCCGCCCTGCAGCGGCAGGCGCAGGCCGCCAAGGCCGCCAAGGCGGCGGCCGCCGCCAAGGTCAGGGCCAACGAGCTGGGTCAGATCCCAGTGATCATGTTCCATCGGGTCATCGAGAAGCCGGCCACCCACGACGACCGCACCCCCCAGCAGTTCCGCGCCGACCTCGAGCGTCTGGCCAAGGACGGCTACGTGCCGATCACCGCCGCCGAGCTCGTCACCGGCAGGATCGACATCCCGGCGGGCCGGCACCCCGTCGTCCTCACCTTCGACGACTCCTCGCCCTCGCAGCTCGCCATGGACGAGCTCGGCCAGGTGAAGCCGGACACCGCCGTCGCCATCCTGCAGGACGTCGCCAGGAACAACCCCGGCTTCCGCCCCGTCGCCACCTTCTTCGTGACGCGCGACATGTTCGGCAAGACCACGCCGGAGGAGAAGTCGCAGATGCTGCTGTGGCTGAAGCAGAACGGCTTCGACATCGGCAACCACACCCGCGACCACCTCAACCTCCTGGGCAAGTCGCAGAAGCAGGTCATGGGTGAGATCGCCGCCGGCCAGCGCCTGGTCACCGACCTGGAGGGGGCGGCGCCGATCACGCTGGCGCTGCCGTACGGGAACCAGCCGCGTAAGAAGGAGTGGGCGGCGACGGGCAAGAGCGGGCCGACCTCCTACAAGCACGCGGGCGTGTTCCTGGCCGGGTACACGCCGGCGGCGGCGCCGTTCAACAAGAACTTCGACCCGCTCGGCATCCCGCGCATCAGGGCCATGGACAAGAAGGGCGACTGCTCGCAGTTCTGCTCCACCGCGTGGCTCGACTGGCTGAAGTCCAACCCCGACCAGCGCTACACCTCGGACGGCGACCCGCAGACGGTGGCCTTCCCGAAGTTCAAGGCGCCGTTCCTGCGCAAGGCCTTCGCGCAGCGCGCGCTGCCGTACTAGAGGGCCGCTGTTCCAGAGACGGCAGCACTGGAAGGCCGTCGTTCCAGGAGACGGCACTCGAAGGGCGCCGTTCTAGGAGACGGCGCCGAACGCGACGGCCTCGGGGGCGAGCGGCAGCCGCTTGACCCTCGCGGTCCGTCCGGTGGTGAGGTCGAGGGAGAAGAAGCCGACGAACTCCTGGGTGTCGGCCGTGAACGTCCTGATCAGCAGCTTGTCGCGGCTCAGCCAGGTCTCGGCGGACGAGACGGTCGGCTCGCGCAGCGGGTTCGGCCGCAACGGCTCCCGCCGCCTGCCCGTCGCAGGGGCGACCAGCTCGATCGTGTCGGCGGGCTCGTCGCCGACCAGCGCGAGCCAGCGCCCGTCGGGAGACAGCCGTGCCGTCGAGGGGACCTCGACGGTGCTCATCCGCGCCCCGCTGGAGCGGACGACACCGACCACGGTGTCGTCCTTGCTGGCGAAGACGGTGTCAGGAGTGATCCCGATCACGCCGTCGACCAGCGGCAGGGTCGTGACCTTGCCGCTGTCGAACTCCGTGACGAGCACCTGCTCGCCGTCGCTCACCGCGAACGCCGTGCCGTCGGCCGAGACCGCGATGGCGTCGGAGCGCAGGTTGGCCGTGTCGATCTCCGGCGACAGTTCGCGCACCGCGCCGCTGGGCAGGTCGTGCGCCACGAACCGCTGCCGCGCCACGCTGAAGTAGGCGAGCCGGTGCCCGTCCGCGCTCAGCCGGAACCCCGGCATGACCGACGCGCCGCCCTTGGTCGGCACCCACACCGCCGCGTCGGTCACCCTGATCCGGTAGGCGTAGCCGCCGTCGGCGTCGCGCGTCTCGTCGTAGTCGGTGACGAGCGTCTCCTTCTTGCCGCTGAACGCGTGGATCCACCACGACCTGCACTCGGGCGGGCCGTCGGTCTCGGGACACTCGTCCGGTACGGCGTAGCGAACCGCCACGGGCACCGCCCCGTGCTTCCACTCCAGGCCACCGGGCGCGGCCTCAGAGGCGCCGCACGCCGCCGTCGTCGCCAGGACACCCGCGGTGAGCCACATTCGTACGTTCAGCACATGCATAGGACGTGCGCGACGCGGTCCTGGGTTCAACCCTCCAGGATCGTGAAGCCGATCCCCGCGGCGCGCAGACGGTCGATGAGCGGCCGCCCCATGGCGACGGCGGTGGTGAGCTGGCCCGCCACCTCGGGCACGTCGTCGAAGGCCAGGCACAGCGCCGACTCGGCCAGCATCTTCGCGGTCTCCGAGTAGCCGGGGTCGCCGCCCGAGACCTCGGTGACGACGCGCTCGCCCCCGCCCTCGCCGAGCAGGGTGAGCCTGAACCAGCTGCGCGCCCGCCGCTCCGCCGAAGGCCCGTCACCAGCGGCGATCTTCCTGAGCAGCCAGTCGCGGCCCGCCGGGAGCTGCGCGAGTGCCGCCATCGCCCCGGCCCCCGCCGCCACCGCCAGCGCCGAGGGCAGGTGCCGGACGGCGAAGTACTGGCGGTAGGCGAAGTCGGGACCGTAGCGGTCGAGGGCGCGGGCGGAGCGGCCGACGATCTGGTGGTCGATCGTGGGCATGGGCAGCGCCCAGCCGCCGACGTAGCGCACGCCGCCCGGCAGCGCGCTCACCCTGCGGCCCTTCGGCCGCGGCTCGACGGCACGGCGCCGCGCCGCGGCCTCGGCCATCCGCCGTGGCCTCGACATCGCGGTCACCGCCGAGTGCAGGGTGCCGCCCGAGGGCCTGCCGTCGCCCCGCAGGAACCCGCTGACCCTGATCGGCACGTCCGGCGGCAGCAGGCCCACCGTGAAGAGGACGCCGAGGTCGTAGGGGATGGAGTCGAAGCCGCACGCGTGCACGATCTTCGCTCCCGTCTCGCGGGCCAGGCCGTCGTGACGGACGTACATCCTGTCGACGAACTCCGGCTCTCCGGTGAGGTCGACGTAATGGGTGCCCGCCCGCGCGCACGCGGCGACCAGCGGCTCGCCGTACCGCAGATAGGGGCCGACGGTGGTGGCGACCACGCGAGCCCCGGCGGCGAGCGCGTCCAGGGAGGCGGTGTCGGTGACGTCGGCGTGCAGGAGGGGGACGTCCAGGCCCAGCGCCTCCAGCTTCGCCCGGTCGCGCCCGGCCAGCGCCCACCGGCATCCCGGAGGGACAGCCCTGGAGAGGTGGTCCGCAGTGAGGGCGCCGGTGAATCCGGTCGCGCCGAGCAGCACGATGTCGTACATGAGAGCCAGAATGTCATTCTGTGGACGTGGTGACGAGAGACTCAGGAACGGTCCTGCGACCGCTGACACCTCCGCTGACCGCGCGGGTCAGGCGGTGTCGCGAGACCGTCCCCCGGGCACCAACTGTGACGTCACGAACGGTTAACGGTTCCCTGGGAGGTTCCTTGGCGTCGTAAAGTTTGCGTCGTCAGGCCGAAGCCAACGTGGGGAAGACGAATGCCGCAGATCGCGCCGTTGATGGCGGGCGACCCCAGCCACCTGGGCTCGTTCACGCTGTCCGGGCGGATCGGGGAAGGCGGTCAGGGGATCGTCTACCTGGGGGCCGACAACCATGGCGAGCGCGCGGCGATCAAGCTGCTGCACGTGAAGTTCAGCGGCGACACGATCGCCAGGTCGCGCTTCGCCAGGGAGCTCAAGGCCGCCCAGCGCGTGGCCTCCTTCTGCACGGCGCGGGTGATCGAGGCCGACCTCGAGGGCAACACGCCCTACATCGCCAGCGAGTACATCGACGGGCGCTCCCTCAGGGACATCGTGGAGGACGACGGGCCGCTGACCGGTCAGGCGCTGGAACGGCTGGCGATCGGCACCGCGACCGCGCTGACCGCCATCCACCAGGCGTCGATCATCCACCGCGACTTCAAGCCCGACAACGTGCTCATCGCGGCCGACGGGCCGAGAGTGGTCGACTTCGGCATCGCGCGCATCATCGACTCGACCGGAACGATCACCAGCCGGGCGATCGGCACCCCCGCGTACATGGCGCCCGAGCAGATCGCCGGCGACGACATCGGGCCCTACACCGACGTGTTCGCCTGGGGCGCCACCATCGCCTACGCGGCGACCGGCGTGACCGTCTTCGAGGGCAACTCCATCGCGGTCGTGCTCAACCGCATCCTCAACCACGTCGTCGACGTCTCCATGCTGCCCGAGCCGTTGCGCGGGGTGGCCGCCGCGGCGCTGACCAAGGACCCGCGGGAGCGGCCCTCCGCCGACGAGATCCTGCTGCGCCTGCTCGGGCATCCCCCGCGTACGGCGGGCGCGTCCACGGCGGTGCTCAGCCAGGGTGTCAAGATCGCCAGCGACGACACGACGCCGATGGCGCGGCTCTCCCCGGCCACGCACGCCACCCCCGCCGGCACCACCGCCTCCGGAGGCGCCGCGGCTTCCCACGGCTCTGCCGCTTCCCACAGTTCGGTGGGTTCCCGGGGTTCCGCGGCTCCCCACGGCCCCGTGCCCTCCCAGGGTTCGGCGGCCTCCCACGGTTCCGGGGCCTCCCAGGGTTCTGCCGCTTCCCCTGGCTCTTCGGCTTCCCACGGCTCGGTGAGTTCCCAGGGCTCCGGGAGCTCCCACGGTCCCGTGACCGCCCACGGCGCTTCGGCGTCCGGCCCTTCGACGGTGTCCGCGAGCCTGCCCGTCACCGCCTTCCCCGCGCTTCCCGGCGGCCGGCCGCCGACCCAGCCGCCCGGGCACGGGCCGACCCCGCCGACCGACCAGCCCGCCCCGTACGGCGGGCCCGCCCCGGTGCCGCCGGCGAAGCGGCGCAGGTCCCTGACACCATGGGTGGCGCTGCTGGCGGCCGTGCTGCTGGTCGCCGCGCTCGCCTTCGCCGCCCTCCAGTACGGCTGGCCGCTGGCGCTGGTCAGCGACCGGTCACCGCAGCCCACACCGGGGGGCGACTCGGTCGTCGACCGGGCGGCGGCCACGGGAAAGCTCACCATCGGGGTCAGGGCCGACGTGCCCGGCGTCGGCTACCGCGACCGCGACGGCGGGTTCTCCGGCTTCGACGTCGACGTCGCCAAGCACATCGCCAAGGAGCTGCGCGTCGCGGAGAGCGGCATCACCTTCGTCGCCGTTCCCGCGCCGAGGCGGGCCGAGGCCCTGGCCGACGGCGACGTCGACATCGTCGTGGCCACCTACTCGATCGACGACAGCGACGTGGAGTTCGCCGGGCCGTACATCATGGCCCACCAGGCACTGCTGGTGCGCGACGGGGACAGGGAGATCGCCAAGCCGGCCGACCTCAAGGGCAAGAAGCTGTGCGACCAGCGCAGCACGGCCGTGCGCAAGGTGCAGAAGATGGTCGACATGGTGACCGTCAGCGCCGGCAACTACGCCGACTGCATCAGGATGCTGGCCGCGGGCCAGGTCGACGCGGTGGCCGGTGACGACCTCATCCTCGCCGGGTTCGCCAACCGGGAGAACGCCCGCTACCGGATCCTCGGCGCGACGCTGAGCGACGAGCGCTACGCCGTGGGCATCAAGAAGGGCGACGCGCGCACCTGTGAGGCGATCAAGGGCGCCATCTCCGACATGATCGCGCGGAACACCATCGGGCAGCTCGTGGCCACCCATTTCCCCCACGTGGAGTTCAAGGCCGATCTGAAGGTACCCGTGATGGAGTCCTGCGGATGACGAGCGAGTAGCATCCAGAAGTCACGATTAGATTCTTCTGAGTTAGGGGAAGGCCATGGCCGCGCCCGTCAAGGTAACCGTCACCGGAGCCGCCGGACAGATCGGTTATGCCCTGCTGTTCCGCATCGCCTCGGGTCAGCTGCTGGGCGCCGACGTCCCGGTCAAGCTGAGCCTGCTGGAGATCCCCCAGGCGGTGAAGGCGGCCGAGGGCACCGCCATGGAGCTCGACGACTGCGCCTTCCCGCTGCTGTCCGGCATCGAGATCACCGACGACCCCAACGTCGCCTTCAACGGCGCCAACGTCGCCCTGCTGGTCGGCGCCATGCCGCGCAAGGCCGGCATGGAGCGCGGCGACCTGCTCGGCGCCAACGGCGGCATCTTCGGCCCGCAGGGCAAGGCGATCAACGACCACGCCGCCGACGACATCAGGGTCCTGGTGGTCGGCAACCCGGCCAACACCAACGCGCTCATCGCCCAGCAGAACGCGCCCGACGTGCCCGCCGAGCGCTTCACCGCGATGACCCGCCTCGACCACAACCGCGCGCTGTCGCAGCTGGCAGCCAAGCTGCAGGTGCCGGTCACCGACATCCAGAAGATGACCATCTGGGGCAACCACTCCGCGACGCAGTACCCCGACCTGTTCCACGCCGAGGTCGGCGGGAAGATCGCCGCCGAGCAGGTCGACTCCGAGTGGCTGCGCGAGACCTTCATCCCGACCGTCGCCAAGCGCGGCGCGGCCATCATCGACGCCCGTGGCGCCTCCTCCGCCGCCTCCGCGGCCAACGCCGCCATCGACCACGTCTACGACTGGGTCAACGGCACCGAGTGGACCTCCGCCGCGATCCCGTCGGACGGCTCGTACGGGGTGCCGGAGGGGCTCATCTCGTCGTTCCCCGTCCGCTCGGTGGGCGGTCGCTGGGAGATCATCCAGGGGCTGGACATCGACGCGTTCTCCCGCGAGCGCATCGACGCCTCCGTCGCCGAGCTCGTCGAGGAGCGCGACGCGGTGCGCGAGCTGGGTCTCATCTGACCCACCGCGACACGCCACGATCACGGCCACCGGGACATCCCGGTGGCCGTTCGTCTTCCTCCCACCCGATCGGCCCCACCGACCCTCCCCGCAGCGGTCCGGTCGGCCTTCCCCTCGATCCCTCGGCCCCCTGGCTTCCTTAGCTCCCTCGGCCCCTCGATCCTTGGGTTCCCGTCACCCCTCGGACCCGTGGGCACGGCGGCTTGGGTGCCGCACCGTGACCCATGCGTCGCACCGGCTGTCGTGGTGCGGTGTCCCGGGTCCTGCACGCGGGCGAGGTGCGCGTGTCGGTCGGGGGGTTCTCGCAGGTCACCAGGGCAGAATGGGGGGCCGGTGAAGGGGGCGGAGTGCGCGTTGTGGTGAAGATGGTCGCCGGTGCGGTGGCTGCGGCAGTGGTGAGCGGTTCGATACCCGCGCGGGCGGCGGCGCCGGAGCCGGCGAACCTGTCGGTACGCGTGTCGGCCAGCCCTTCGACCGCCCAGCCTGGCCGGCCGATCACCTACCGGGTCGACGTCCGCAACGCCGGCCCCGGCGAGGCCGTCCGGCCGGTCCTGACCGTGGTCGTCCCCGACGCGGTCGACATCAGCAGCGTGGACGTGGTCAGCTGCCGGCCCGGCCGTACGCTCGGCGAAGTGGTCTGCCCTTCGCCGGAGAACGTCGCCGCGGGCGGCACGGGCGGGGTCACGATCACCGGCACCGTACGGCGCGACGCCGTCGGGCCGCTCCGGCTGGTGGCGCGCATGGCGGCCCAAGGCACCGACGCCGACAACGGCGCGACGCTCGTCACCGGCGTCGATCAGGGCGCGGACCTCGGGGTGCGGCTGAAGGCGAGACAGGAGCGCGATGGCGCCTTCACCGTCGTCGCCACCGTGCACAACAGGGGGCCGCGCGCGGTGCTTGACGCGCGTGTCGCGGTACGGGCCGAGGGCGCGCGCCCGGCCGGACCCGCCGCGGACCAGTCGTGCCGGCGTAGGGCGGGTGAGACGGTGTGCGAGCCCGTCACGGTGCCCTCGGGCGGCACGATGCGCTTCGAGCTGCCATATCTGGCCTCGCGCGGGCCGGTGCGCGTCAGGGGAGAGGTCCGCTCGTCACGCCTCGGTGACCGCCGCCCTGACGACAACGAAGCCGCCCTGCGCGTCGCCGTACGCTGACCTGGTCCTGGCGACAGCGAGGCCGCCCTGTGCGTCTCCGTACGCTGACCTGGTCCTGGCGACAGTGAGGCCGCCCTGCGCGGGCGGGCGCCACGGCCGCGTGGGCGATCAGCACGCAGGCCCACCGAGCTGAGGCATAAGACGGTGATGGACAGGCCGCGGCCCGTGGCGCGTAGCAGGACGGAGAAGGCGAGGGCGGGACCGCGGGCGGGGACGAGCACGGCCGACCGGTTGTCGGTCGGCCCTTTCCGGCTTCTCAGGGCATGCAGCTGTGCGGCTGCTGTGTCGCCGAGGTGGGCTCCGTCGTGGCGAACACCACCCCGGCGGCGGTCACGGTGCTGCCGAGCACGATCGCGAGCGCGAACAGCACCTTCTGTGAAAAGGTCCTCACATTTCGCTATCTCAGCATATTTTTCTTTACCGAGTGATGGCATTCCAGGCATCCGCCACGATGTCGCGGATCGCGGCGCGCTCGGCCTTCCAGCCCAATTCGTGTCGGATCTTGTCGGATGAGGCGACGAGGACGGCGGGGTCGCCGGCCCGGCGCGGCCCGACGACGGCGGGGATCGGGTGGCCGGTCACCTCGCGGCAGACCTCGATCACCTCCTGGACCGAGAAGCCCGCGCCGTTGCCCAGGTTGTAGATCGTGTGGCGGCCCGGCGTGGTCGCGTCGAGGGCGAGCAGGTGGGCGCGGGCCAGGTCGGCGACGTGGATGTAGTCGCGCACGCAGGTGCCGTCGGGCGTGGGGTAGTCGGTGCCGAACACGCTGACCGACTCGCGCTCGCCGGTGGCGACCTTGAGGACGTTGGGGATGAGGTGCGTCTCGACGGTGTGGCGCTCGCGGTAGACGCGCCCGTCGGGGGCGGTGTAGGCGCCCGCCACGTTGAAGTAGCGCAGGCTGACCGCGCCGAGGCCGTGCAGGCCCGCGAAGGCGGTGAGCGTCGTGTCGACGGCCAGCTTGGAGGCGCCGTAGGGGTTGGTCGGGCGGGTCGGGTCGGTCTCGGTGATGGGGGAGCGCTCGGGCTCGCCGTACGTGGCGGCGGTGGAGGAGAAGACGATCCTGCGCACGCCGGCGACGCGCATGGCCTCCAGCAGCGCGAGGGTGCCGCCGAGGTTGGCGGCCCAGTACTCTCCCGGCTTCTCCACCGACTCGCCGACCAGTGACCTCGCCGCGAAGTGGAGCACGCCGTCGACCCCGTCGAGCGCGTCGCCGGGCTCGGTGACGGGCCGGTGGACGAACCTCGCGCCCTCGGGGACGGCGTCGGCGTGGCCGGTCGACAGGTCGTCGAGCACCGTCACCTCGTGGCCCGCCTCGACGAGCTGGGCGGCGACGACGCTGCCGATGTATCCGGCACCGCCCGTGACGAGCACCTTCATGTGCACCTCTGTTGATTCGTGTTGAATTTTGTACGGCCCCAGCATACTCGGCCCCCTGGACCTCGCCGGGTACGCTGGCAAACCACTACGTCGAAAGCACCTGCGTTGAACAGCGTTGCGGCCAATATCGCCATCGTCCTGCTCTTCATCCTGATCGGCGGCTTCTTCGCGGCAGCGGAGATGGCCATGGTCTCGCTGCGGGAGAGCCAGATCCGCAAGCTCGAGCAGCGGGGACGCAGAGGCGCGAGAGTCGCGAAGCTGGCCCAGGACCCGAACCGGTTCCTGTCGGCCGTCCAGATCGGTGTCACGGTCGCCACCATGCTCTCGGCCGCCTTCGGCGCCGACCGCCTGGCCGTCGAGCTCGAACCCGCCCTGGAGGCCTGGGGCCTGCTGCCGGGCGTCGCCGAGCCTGCCGCGCTGGTCCTGGTCACGCTCGCGATCTCCTACGTCTCCCTCGTGCTCGGCGAGCTCGCCCCCAAGCGCCTGGCCAGGCAGCGCGCCGAGGGACTGTCGCTCGTCGTCGCCCCCTTCCTCGACCGGCTGGCCAGTCTGTCCCGGCCGGTCATCTGGGCGCTGTCGAAGTCCACCGACGGCGTGGTCAGGCTGCTCGGCGGCAACCCCGAGGCCGACCGCGAGGAGATGACCACCGAAGAACTGCGCGACATGGTGGTCGGCCACACCGACCTGACCGCCGACGAGCGGCACCTGATCGGCGAGGTGTTCTCGGCGGGCAAGCGGCAGCTGCGCGAGGTGATGCTGCCGCGCACCGAGGTGGAGTTCATGGAGGCCGACACGCCGCTGGCCGAGGCCGCGGTGCTGGCCGCCGCGATGCCGCACTCCCGCTTTCCCGTCTACCGCTCCTCCTACGACGAGATCCTGGGGTTCGTGCACGTCAGGGACCTGCTCGACCCGGTGCTGACCGGCCGTATCGAGCCGATCAGCCAACTGGTGCCGATCCGGCCCATCAAGCACGTGCCCGCCTCCAAGCGGGTGCTCACCACTCTGTCGGAGATGCGCGACGAAGGACATCACCTCGCCATCGTGGTCGACGAGTACGGCGGGACGGCCGGCATCGTCACCATGGAGGACCTGGTCGAGGAGCTCATCGGCGACATCAGGGACGAGTACGACCTCGAGGAGGAGACCGTCCTGCTGCCCGCGGGCGAGATCGAGGTCGACGGGCTGACCAACCTCAACGACTTCGCCGCCCAGACCGGCATCAGGCTCCCGGACGGCCCGTACGAGACGCTCGGCGGCTTCATGCTGGCCCGCCTCGGCCACCTGGCCACGACGGGCGAACAGGTGGAGATCCCGGGCTTCGAGTTCACGGTCACCGAGCTGGACGGCCGGCGGATCGCTCGCATCAGGGTGAAGCGCCGCGCGCTGGTCGAGTCGCCGCCCGAGCCGGATTCCTGACACAATTGCGGGCTATGGCCAGACCTCGCGTACTCTCCGGCATCCAGCCCACCGCGGACTCCTTCCACCTGGGCAACTACCTCGGTGCGGTTCGCCAGTGGGTCACGCTGCAGGAGACGCACGACGCGTTCTACTGCGTGGTCGACCTGCACGCGATCACCGTGCCCACCGACCCGGCCGACCTGCGCCGCCGCTCCCGCGTGGCCGCCGCGCAGCTGTTCGCCGCCGGCCTCGACCCCGAGCGTTCCACCGTCTTCGTCCAGTCCCACGTGCGCGAGCACAGCGAGCTCGCCTGGGTGCTGATCTGCCTCACCGGTATGGGGGAGGCGGCGCGCATGACGCAGTTCAAGGACAAGGCGGCCAAGTTCGGCGAGAGCGCCGCCAGCGTCGGGCTGTTCACCTACCCGATCCTGCAGGCCGCCGACATCCTGCTCTACCAGGCCAACAGCGTGCCGGTGGGCGCCGACCAGAAGCAGCACCTGGAGCTGACCCGCGACCTCGCGCAGCGCTTCAACCACCGCTTCGGCGACACCTTCACCCTGCCCGAGCCGCACATCCTCAAGGAGGTCGAGAAGATCACCGACCTCCAGGACCCGTCCGCCAAGATGTCGAAGTCCTCCTCGTCTCCCGCGGGCATCCTCGACGTGCTGGAGCAGCCAGGGCCGCTGCGCAAGAAGGTCATGCGCGCGGTCACCGACACCGGCTCCGAGGTGCTCTTCGACGAGGAGAACAAGCCGGGCATCTCCAACCTGCTGCGCATCCAGTCCGCGCTGTCGGGCACGCCGATCCCCGAGCTGGTGAAGCGCTACGAGGGCCAGGGCTACGGCACGTTCAAGAAGGACGTCGCCGAGGTCGTGGTCGAGACGTTCGCGCCGATCCGCGAGCGTACGGAGAAGCTGCTGGCCGACGAGGCCGAGCTCGACCGGCTGCTGGCCATCGGGGCCGAGCGCGCGGGCGCGGTGGCGCGGGAGACCATGGCGCGGGTGCGCGACCGCGTGGGGTTCCTGCCTCGCGCGTTCTAGTACGGCTCAGCGGGCGCGGCGGCCCAGCGCGAGGGTGAGCTCGCGCAGGGCGTCGGCCGCCTGCCGGAGCGATGATGCGGGCGGGCCACGCCATGGAGCGCGGCCGGCCGGACGGGGCGGGGCTGGGCTTCACCACCCGCGACGCGCCGCGCATGGCGACGATCGAGGGGGCCGAGGTGGTGGGGCCGGCCGACGTCACCGGGTCCCTGAAGGTGGGCAAGCAGGCCGACCTGCAGCTCCTGCGGACCGGCACGCCGTCCATGTCGGGCATGCGCGACCCGATCGGCGCGGTGGTGCTCAACGCGGACACCGCCGCCGTCGACACGGTGCTGGTGGCCGGACGGGCGGTGAAGCGGGCGGGACGGCCGGTCACGGGATGAGGCCCGCCGCCGCGCCGGGATCCGCCCGGGTGCTGGCAGGATCCGTGCCGGATCGGGTAGAAGCGCCTCATGAGCACCTGGGCCGACCGGATCCTCGCGGTCAAGGAGTGGGGACGCCGGACGACCGAACGGACACGGGTGCGCTGGCATCCCGTCGACCATCTCCTCAGGACCGTGCAGCGCTACCAGCTGCAGAACGGTGACCGGCTGGCCGGCGCCATCACCTACTTCGTGTTCCTGTCGCTCTTCCCGATCACCGCGCTGGCGTTCGCGGTGTTCGGCTTCGTCCTCGAGGAGCGGACCCAGATCCGCGAAGCGCTGCAGAAGGCCATCGAGGAGCAGCTGCCGGGCCTGGCCGGCCTCATCGACCTTCAGGGCATCGCCCAGGCACGCGTGAGCGCCGGGGTGATCGGCCTGCTCGGTCTGCTGTACGCGGGGCTCGGGTCCATCAACGCCCTGCGCGGGGCCCTGCACGAGATCTCGATGACGGCCAGCCCACCGCTGAACTTCGTCGTCGGCAAGGCCCGCGACCTGGTCACCCTGATCATGATCGGTGTCGCGCTCATCGTCTCCACCCTGCTCGGCGGCTTCGCCACGCAGGCGACGACGACCGTGGCGACCTTCCTCGGCGTGGAGACGTCGGCGCTCGCCGGGGCCGCGCTGACCGGGGTCGGGCTCGCGGCCAGCGTGGGCGCCGACTGGGTGCTGTTCCTCATCGTCCTGGGCTGGGTGGGCCGGCCGGGCCAGCCGTTCAAGGTGCTGGCCCAGGGGGCGCTGCTGGGGGCGATCGGGTTCGGCGTGCTGAAGCAGGTGGCGACGCTGCTGCTGGCGGGCACGCTGAGCAATCCCGTGTACGGGACGTTCGCCGTGACGGTCGGGTTGCTCCTGTGGATCAACTTCTCGGCGCGGCTGACGATGTACGTGGCCGCGTGGACCGTCACGGCGGGCCTGTACCCGCCGCCCGACCCCACGCCGCTGCCGTCCAGTGGCTACTCGACGGACTGCTGAACGACCGGACCCGTACCGGCGCCGCCGCCCTGCCGCCACATGGACGGCCGCGCCACACTCGGGCCGGCTAGCGCGCCGTCCGGCGCCTGCGGATGCCGTAGAGCAGCCAGCCCGCGCCACCGAGCACGCCCGCGCCGATGATCAGGGCGCTGACGGGGCCGCTCGCGCCGGGTCGCGCGGCCGGCGACGGCGCGACGGCCGGAGCGGACGGCTTGGCGCGCACCGTCACCTGGTCCACCGTCGGCTGGGCGGGCAGCGGATCCACCAGCACGCCCACCGGAACGACCTTGCCGCGGGCGGCGAAGCCCCAGTCGAGTAGCTTCTCGACCTCGTCCCAGAAGTAGCCCTCGTGACGCATGATCGTCACGATGATCGTGTGGCCGTTGCGGGTGGCGGCGCCGACGAAGCTGCCCAGCGCCTTGGAGGTCCAGCCGTTCTTGATGCCGACCATGCCCTTGTAGCGCCACAGCAGCTTGTTGTGGTTGCCGATCTCGTAGTAGCCCTTGGGCGCGGGGAAGCGCGAGGACTTGAGGCTCACGTACCTGCGGAACTCGGCGTTGGCCAGGCCCGCGCGGGCGATCAGCGCCAGGTCGTAGGCCGAGCTGCTCTGCCCCGGCTTGTCCAGGCCGCTGGGCGTCTTGGCGACCGTGTCGTTGGCCTGAAGGCGCTTGGCCTCGGCGTTCATGTCGGCGAGGGTCGTGGCGAGACCCCCGTTCGCCTCGGCGAGCGCCATCGCCGCGTCGTTGCCCGAGCTGAGCATGAGCGCCTTGAACAGGTCGTCAACCTTGTAGATGGGCTTGGTGGACAGGCCGACCGCGCTGCCCTCCTGGTTGACGGCGTTCCTGCTGGGCTTGACCTTGAGGTTCCGGTCGAGCTTGGGAATGAGCGCCACGGCGGTGAGGGTCTTGAGCGTGCTGGCCGGCAGCAAGCGGCCATGGGGGTTCTTGGCGGCCAGCACCTGCCCTGTCTCTGCATCGGCGATCACGAAGGAGGTGGCCTTCGTCTTCGGCGGCGCCTTCACTCCTGCGGGCACGACCAGGCCCTTGCCCGCCAGCTGGTCGCCGCCGAGCGGACCTTCGGCGGCAGGCGGGTCGGCCAGGGCAGGACCTGCCAGAGCGACCGCGGCGAGAAGTGCCGCGACCGGCACCAGTTTCGTCCCCATAGCGTCCTCAGCGTAGCTTCGTCACATAGCGCATGAGGCGTCACTACCCGCGAAGCAGCAGAGAGATGGGCATGTCACGAAAGATCGCCGGATTCCTGATCATCATTGGCGCGTTCATGGTCTTCGAATGGATCAACCTTGGATTCAACCTCGCCGACGGGCACCCGACCAGCTTCTACGTGGTCCACGGCATACTCATCGCCGTCAACGTGGTGCTGGGCGTCGTGCTGGCCCTGATCGGATGGCGCGGCTACATGCGCGCCCCGCGGCAGAAGGGTTGATCACTGACCGGCGGCCCGGTCAGCCCTCGCAGAGCGCCAGGTGGGTGATCCTGTGCAGTTCATCGGCCTCCTCCCGCGAGTCCCCGATGCTCGTGAAGCCCAGCTTGCCGTGCTCGGGGATGGCGCCCAGCAGGTGCAGCACGTTCCCCGTACGGCGCCGCCGGTCGAAGCCGAGCCCGAGCCGCTCGATCATCCGTACCACCTGGCCGGGCGTGTGGCCGCGCAGGCAGCCCGCCGAGCAGTTGTCGGTCGCGGTGTAGTACTTCGGCCGGCCCTCGCTCATCAGCAGCCCGGTGGCCGGGTCGTAGCCGGCGTCCGTGGTCAGCAGCGCGGCGCCGAACGGGTGGGTGGTGCCGCCGATGCGCAGGTTCACCTCGCACAGCAGCGCCGCGTAGCCGGCGTCGGTCTTCATCGCGAAGAAGTCCATGCCGAACAGGCCGACCACGCCGCGCTCCGCCAGCAGCTTGGCGATCTTCGCGGCCGAGGCGCTGACCTCCTGCCGGTACTCCGACCGAGCGGGGAAGGTGCAGCCCTGGTAGACGGGGCCGTCGAGCACCTGGTCGTGGGTGGCGACGACGTCGTAGTGGCCGCCGGGGGTGATCCTGGCCAGCGCGCTGGGGTAGTAGAGCGGCCGGTGCTCGATGAACTCCTCGACCACCCCGCCCCGTTCGGCCAGCTTGGCCGCGAACCCGGCCCAGGTCTCGTCCGCGCCGGCGGAGAACTCCGTGGCGTTCCAGTCGTCCTTGGGCACGATCGCGTTGCCGAGACCCGAGTAGCCGTCGTTCAGCTTCACCATGACGCGCTCGCCCGGCAGTGACAGCACGGCCTGCTCGATCTGCGGCATCGTGTACAGGTCGCCGAAGCCGCGCGCCATCGGCACACCCGCCGCGGTGCCGATCTCGCGGGCCCCGCTCTTGGAGCCGTAGTAGGCCAGCGACATGGCCGGTCCGTAGATGGGGACGTTGAGTGACGCGGCGAGCTGCTCCTCCAGGTCGCTCATGACGAACGGCACCAGCCACGCGTCGTCCCCGATGACGCTCCGTACCCGGTCGATCACCTCGGGTCGGTCGAGCACCGTCCTGGTCAGCGGCTGGCTGGCCGGGTCGTTCACCGTGATCAGATGCAGCCGCCTGGCCGCGTCGTCCGGATCGGGAAGGAAGCCGAAGTAGTAGTCGACGATCTCCTGATGGATGGGCATCGAGGAGAGGTAGACCACCGAGATCCCCGGCTCGCGCAGGGTCAGCAGGAGGAAGAGCAGACGCTCCTCGTAACACCTTGCTGCCTTGATGCGGCGGAGCTCATCCTGCGGCAGGGAGAGCGAGGGTACGACCACCAGGGTCCCCTCGCTCGGCTCGAAGATGCTCAACCGTGCATGCTTCTCCCCGAACGGGATTTTAGTGATCATATTGCGAGTGAAACACGCATTCTTCTCATTTACATGCATCGTCGCAGTATGATCACCAGGACAGAAGGTGACAGGATTTGGGACATGGTCAACGTTTGGCCGCGGGCACAACGGGTGACAAACTAATGATCCGATGTGACTATTTCCGGACCAGATAAAGGCTCACGCAACGTGACGACCTGCGGTTACGGACATGCCCCGGCCCAACTTTTGGTGTAGTTGTCCGCGGGAGGGGCGGCAGGGGGGATAAAGTCGATGGCATCGCCATCAGGCTGACCGCCTAACCCCGCTCATCGTTCGGGTGTGTGGCATTCGCTTCACCGGGCAGCTGCCCCGACCGGACGGCTGAATCGTGTGATCGCACGAGAATACGGCGCAATGAGCCGTGCGACGGCGCTGTCGCACGTGACGGGACGGTGACTGATGCAGGGACGTGAGCTGCGGGGGGAACTCGACGCGTTCCTGGTGGAGAACGAGCAGGATCTGGTGGCCTTCCGCCGCGACCTGCACATGCACCCGGAGCTCGCCTTCGCCGAATACCGCACGACCCAGAAGATCGCCGACCGGCTCGACGCCGCGGGCCTCAACCCGTCCGTGCTCCCCCGAGGCACCGGCCTGATCTGCGAGGTCGGCAGCGGCGACGGGCCCACCATCGCGCTCCGCGCCGACATCGACGCGCTCGCCCTGCCCGATGAGAAGGACGTGCCGTACCGGTCGACCGTCCAGGGCATCTGCCACGCCTGCGGCCACGACGTGCACACCACGATCCTGCTCGGCACCGGCCTGTTCCTCGCCCGCCAGGCCGCCGACGGCCTGCTGCCCGGCCGGGTCCGCCTGCTGTTCCAGCCCGCCGAGGAGCTGCCCGGCGGCGCGCTCGAGGTCATGGCGCACGGCGGCATCAGCGGCGTCGAGCGCATCTTCGGCCTCCACTGCGACCCCCGCGTCGACGTCGGACAGGTCGGCCTCAAGGCCGGTCCCATCACCTCCGCCTGCGACAAGCTCGCCATCCGGGTCAGCGGACCCGGCGGCCACACCGCCAGGCCCCACCTGACCGCCGACCTCGTCTTCGCCCTCGCCAAGATCCTCACCGAGCTGCCCGCCGCGCTCTCCCGCCGGGTCGACCCCCGCTCGTCGCTGTCGCTGGTGTGGGGCCGCGTCGAGTCGGGCTCGGCCGCCAACGCCATCCCCGACGACGGCATCGCCGAGGGCACCGTCCGCTGCCTGGACGAGTCCGCGTGGCACGCCGCCCCCGACCTCATCAAGGCACTGCTGGAGTCGGTCGCCGGCGCGTACGGCGTCGAGGCCACCATGGACTACTCCCGCGGCGTCCCGCCCGTCGTCAACGACGAGGAGAGCGTCCAGATGCTCGCCGAGGCCGCCGAGCGCGTGCTCGGGCACGGCTCGGTCGTCCCCACCCAGCAGTCGCTGGGCGGCGAGGACTTCGCCTGGTACCTCGAGTCGATCCCCGGGGCGTTCGCCCGGCTCGGCACGCGCTCGCCGGGTGGGCTCGACCACGACATCCACCAGGGCACCTTCGACGTCGACGAGAGCGCCATCGGCAGCGGCGTGCGCTTCATGGCGGCCACCGCGCTGACCGCCCTCTGGGACGGTCACCGTCCCGGACAGGTGAGCGAGCAGACGGTGGCCGAGTACATCTGACCTCGCCCGGACGGCGGCGCGGACCGGAGGGCCGGTGGACATGGGCTCCGCGATGCGCGGCGGTGTCCGGCACGGCGGGCGGCGGCGGACCGCCCGCCGTACGGGAGGGCCTCAGGACAGGCGGCCGAAGACCACCGGCAGTTCGAGCGACGACAGTCCGGGGGAGATCTCCACCTTCGTCCCCGCCGGGTACCGCAGCGTGAAGTCGTAGTCCGTCGAGGTCAGTACGAGCCCGATCTTGTGCCCCTTCTTGAACAGGTAGTCCTGCGGCTGGAAGTCCCAGCGGAAGGTGTAGGCCTTGCCCGCCCTGACGGGCTCGGTCCGGTCGGCGCGGTGCCGGTTGCGCACGTCGAGCCACCCGCGAGAGACGATCTTGTAGGGGGCCGAGACGGTCCCGTGCCGGTAGATGAACGTGCACCCGCTCTCGCCGGGCACCGCCTCGCCGTAGCAGTACTGCTCGCCGGTGTTCACCAGGCGCCCGTTGGCCCTGGTGTCGGTGCCGTAGTCCACCAGCAACGCGGTCAGGTACGGCGAGGCGCCGTCCTTGAGCGAGGCCCGCACCGTGACCGTCGGCGTGCCGGAGATCCGGACGTCGGTCGGCAGCGGATCGGTCAGGTAGGCGAGCCTGTTGGGGTCGGCGGCGGGAGCGGTCTCGACGAGCTGTTCGGCCTTGCGGGTGTTCTGGTCGACGTAGGACTCGCGCGCCGACAGCGGCCTGGGCAGCGGGCCCAGCGTGGCGGAGGAGCCCAGCCACAGGCGGACGGGAAGCGTGCCGGGCAGCGGCCACCTGGCGTGCTGACCCCACTGGCCGGGCGCGATCTCGACGTCGGCCTGCGGCTCGGACATGATGCCCGTGTCGATCCCGTACAGCCAGTGGTCGAACCACAGGTGGAGCTGCCGCAGCCACTCGACGGTCCTGACGTTGAACGGGTCGGCGTGGGCGCCCTGGTGCAGCCAGATCTTGCGGGGCACGTCCCGCTTGGCCAGCGCCTGCCACCACTGCGCGGCCTGCTTGGTCTTGACGTTCCAGTCGTTGAGCCCGTGGACGAGGAAGACGCTGGCCTTGACCTTGTCCACGTCGACGAGGAAGTCGCGGGCGGCCCAGAAGTCGCTGTAGTCGCCGGTGATCCGGTCCTGGGCGGCGGTGAACTCGTCCATCACCGGGGCGCAGATCTCCTTGCCCGCCCTGGTGAGGACGGCCTTCGCCATGACGTCGGCGTCTTCGCCCTGGTAGCCGCCCGGCGCGAGGACGCCGCCGTTGGCGCGGTAGTAGTCGTACCAGGAGGAGATGGCGGCGATCGGCACGATCGTCTTGAGCCCCTCGACGCCGGTGGCGGCCACCTGGTTGGGCAGCGTGCCGTTGTAGGAGACGCCGATCATGCCGACGTTGCCGGTGGACCAGGAGGCGGTCACGGGGTTGCCGGCCGCGTCGAAGCCCTTGGCCCTGCCGTTCAGCCAGTCGATGACGGCCTTGGGGCCGGCGCTCTCCTGCGCGTCGCCCGTGGTGGGGCAGCCGGTGGACCTGCCGCTGCCGAGGCTTTCGACGCGGGCCACGGCGTAACCGCGGGGGACGAAGTAGTTGTCGTAGTAGCCCGGGAAGGTCTCGACCGCGGCCTTGGTGTCGGCGGAGCGCAGGCCGGGGAGCGGGTTGCCGTTCTCGTCGACGTCCACCTTGTGGTTGGGCACGGTGCCGTCGATGCCCGCGTAGTACGGGCTGGACTCCATGATGATCGGAACCTTGAGCCCGGTCTCGGTCTCCTTGGGCCGCAGGAAGTCGGCCGCCACCCTGTCGTTGCGGCCGTCGCGGTCGCTGTCGACGCCTTCCACCTCGACGAAGACGGTCTGCTTGACGGCGTCAGCCCTGGAGTAGATGGGCTGCGTCGGTCCTGTGTCGGATAAGGCGGGATTCACGCCCGCCGCCGCGATCAGCACGGCGGCCAGCGGGACCGCGATCGTCCTCCGGGTGCGCATGGGGGGTGCTCCAGGTGGTATGGGAGATTTCTAGCCATCCAACGGAATCTCCCGCTTGACAGCAAGATCTTGACTTCCGGCAAGGTTGGGTGAACGGCGTGTAGTGGAGCCGTGGCCGGCCCATAAGCTGCAGGTCAGGCGCACAGCGCCGGCATCCAGGTCACAGACGCGCCTGATGTCGATAACGGAGCGGTTGCGGACCTGTGTGCTGGTTTGGACTGTCATGGCCGAACAACTATCTTCCGTGCAGGGTTGCCGTGCGTTTCTTCGCGCGTGCGATGAAAGTTGGACGGCGGGGAAATGGAAGGAGTCGCCTTGCTCAGCAAGCGATTCGGCAGGATTGCGGTCGGCACCGTCGCTGGTGCCATGCTCATGGCGGCCGCGGCGTGTGGTGGCGGCGGGAGCACGGGCGCGACCAGCTCCGCGGCTCCGAGCGGGGCGGCCAGCGAGCCCGCGAAGGCCAGCGGTCTGAAGGTGGGTCTCGCCTTCGACGTCGGCGGCCGTGGTGACAAGTCGTTCAACGACGCCGCCTACGCGGGCCTCGAGCGGGCCGCGAAGGAGCTCGGCGCCGACATCAAGGAGCTCAGCCCGGCCGCTGACGGCTCCAACCGTGGCGAGCTGCTGCGCCAGCTGGCCGAGGCCGGCTACAACCCGATCATCGGTGTCGGCTTCGCCTACGGCGAGGACATCAAGAAGGCGGCGCAGGAGTACACCGACGTCCAGTTCGCGGTCGTCGACTCGGCCTCCAACGCCCCGAACGTGACCGGTCTGCTGTTCGCCGAGGAGCAGGGCTCCTACCTGGCGGGCGTCGCAGCCGCGCTGAAGAGCAAGACCAACCACGTCGGCTTCGTCGGCGGCGTCGAGAACGACCTGATCAAGAAGTTCGAGGCGGGCTTCAGCGCCGGTGTCAAGGCCACCAAGCCCGACACCAAGGTCGACGTGAAGTACCTGACGCCCGACGGTGACTTCAGCGGCTTCAAGGCCCCCGACAAGGGCAAGATCGCCGCCGAGAAGATGTACCAGGACGGCGCGGACATCGTCTACCACGCCTCCGGCGACTCCGGCACCGGCGTCTTCCAGGCCGCCGGCGAGGCCAAGAAGCTGGCCATCGGCGTCGACTCCGACCAGCGGCAGACCGTGGACGCCGCGCTCCAGCCCGTCATCATGACCTCGATGATCAAGCGCGTCGACGTCGGCGTGTTCGAGTTCATCAAGGCGTTCCAGGGCGGCGCGAAGGGCGGCAAGAACGACGTCTACGACCTGAAGGTCGACGGCGTGGGCCTGTCCACCACCGGTGGCGAGATCGACGACATCCAGGAGCAGATCGACGCCGCCAAGAAGAAGATCGTGGACGGCGAAATCACCGTTCCGAGCAAGCCGTAATCTGGGTAGACACCCAAGAGGCCATGGAAGGCCCGGGCGCGTCCCGGGCCTTCGCTCTATCCCGGCTCTCCAGGAGACCGTATGAGCTCGGACACCCTCGCCCCGGCGAAACCCGCCGTTGAGCTGGAGGGCATCACCAAGCGTTTTCCCGGCGTCGTCGCCAACCATGACATCCGCATCACCATCGAGGCGGGCAGCGTCCACGCCATCTGCGGAGAGAACGGCGCGGGCAAGTCCACTCTGATGAAGATCCTGTACGGCATGCAGAAGCCGGACGAGGGCCAGATCAGGGTGAACGGCCAGGATGTCAGCTTCCGGACGCCGAGCGACGCGATCGCGGCCGGCATCGGCATGGTCCACCAGCACTTCATGCTGGCCGACAACCTGACCGTGCTGGAGAACATCGTCCTCGGCGCGGAGCCGAAGAGCGCCGGCTTCCTCGACGCGTCCGGCGCGCGCCACCGCATCCAGGAGCTGGCCGCGGCCCACGGCCTGCGGGTCGACCCCGACCGCCTGGTCGAGGACCTCGGCGTCGGCGACCGCCAGCGGGTGGAGATCCTGAAGGTCCTCTACCGGGGCGCCCGCGTCCTCATCCTCGACGAGCCCACCGCGGTCCTCGTGCCGCAGGAGGTCGAGGAGCTGTTCGACAACCTGCGCGAGCTCAAGGCCGACGGCCTCACGGTCATCTTCATCTCGCACAAGCTCGACGAGGTGCTCAGCATCGCCGACGAGATCACCGTGATCCGTCGCGGCACCACCGTCGCGAGCATGCCGCGCAGCCAGGTCACCAGCGCCCGCCAGCTCGCCGAGCTGATGGTCGGCAGCGAGCTGCCCACCCCCGAGACCCGCGAGTCCACCGTCACCGACACCGTCGAGCTGGCGATCTCCAACCTGACCATGGAGGCCGAAGGCTTCCGTCCGCTGCCCAAGGGCGTGTCCCTCCAGGAGTTCACGCGGGGCAGGCGGCTGCTGCTCGACGACGTGTCCTTCGAGATCCGCAAGGGTGAGATCGTCGGCATCGCCGGCGTCGAGGGCAACGGCCAGTCCGAGCTGATCGAGGCGATCATGGGCATGCGCCAGGCGCACGGCCAGATCAGGCTCGGCGCCGACGACATCAGCGAGTGGACCACGCTCAAGCGCCGCGAGGCGGGCATCGGCTACATCCCCGAGGACCGCCACCGCCAGGGCCTGCTGCTCGAGGCCTCGCTCTGGGAGAACCGGGTGCTCGGCCACCAGACGCGCAAGCCCGTCCGCAAGGGCATCTGGATCGACAGGAAGGCCGCCAAGGCCGACACCGAGCGCATCGTCAAGGACTACGACGTGCGCACCCCCAGCGTCGACACCCTCGCGCTG
The DNA here is from genome assembly GCF_053602555.1 of Nonomuraea sp. NPDC004354. Lineage (NCBI taxonomy): Bacteria > Bacillati > Actinomycetota > Actinomycetes > Streptosporangiales > Streptosporangiaceae > Nonomuraea > Nonomuraea sp. NPDC004354. The sequence goes on from NZ_JBSGDV010000013.1 coordinate 224,838, forward strand.
GCCCTGTCCGGGGGCAACCAGCAGAAGCTGATCGTCGGCAGGGAGATGAGCGGCGAGCCGTCGTTCCTCATCGCGGCCCACCCGACCAGAGGCGTGGACGTCGGCGCCCAGGCCTCCATCTGGGACCACCTGCGCCACGCCAGAGCCGCGGGGCTGGCCGTCCTGCTGATCTCGGCCGACCTCGATGAGCTGATCGGCCTGTCCGACACGCTGTACGTGATCTACCGGGGCCGGCTGGTGGCCAGGCTCGACCCCACCCAGGTGACGCCTGAGCAGCTCGGCGGCTACATGACAGGCGCCATCACCGAGGAAGGGGCATGATGCCCGCAGGGCTCTATCGCGTGCTGCTGACGGTGGGCGGCGCCGTCGCCGCCATCGTCCTGGCCATGCTGATCTCGAGCGTGGCCGTCCTGGTGGCGGGGGCCGACCCGCTGGCCGCGTTCGCCGCGCTGGTCGACTTCGGGCAGACCGAGAACAGCGTGGTCAACGGCATCACCACGGTGATCAACCGAGCGGTCCCGCTGTACATCGCCGGTCTCGCGGTCGCCGTGGGCTTCCGGATGAACCTCTTCAACATCGGTGTGGAGGGGCAGTACCGCCTCGCGGCCGTCTGCGCCGCCTACGTCGGTGCGACCTTCAGCGCGCCCGCGCCGATCCAGATCGTGGTCATCATGGTGGTCGCCGCGGCCGTCGGCGGCCTCTACGCGCTGATCCCGGCCCTGATGAAGGTCGGCAGGGGCGTCAACGAGGTCATCTCGACCATCATGCTCAACTACATCGCGATCAGCCTGGCCGCCTTCCTGGTGCGCGGGCCCTTCCAGGGGCCGCGGGCCGAGGGCCAGCTGACGGTGCAGACGGCCGACATCCCGCAGTCCGGCTGGTTCCCGGACGTCAACTTCCTGTTCACGATGTTCGGGCTGCCCGCGCCTCGTGGCGCGGGCCTGTGGGGCTTCCTCGGCGTGGCGGTCGTGCTCGGCATCGTGCTGTGGGTGGTGCTCGAACGCACCCGCTTCGGCTTCGACGTCAAGGCCAGCGGCCTGAACTCGATCGCCGCCCTCGCGTCGGGCGTCAAGCCGAAGAAGATGGTCATCTCGGCGATGGTGCTCTCCGGCGCCATCGCGGGGCTCATCGGCCTTCCCGAGATCCTCGGCCGCACCCACAACTACGGCACCAGCTTCACCGCCGGTCTCGGCTTCCTCGGCATCGCGGTCGCCCTGCTCGGCCGGAACAGGCCGGTCGGCATCGCGTTCGCCGCCCTGCTGTTCGGCTTCCTCGACCGGGCGCAGGGTCCGCTGCAGTTCGCGGACGTGCCGCCGTCGGTCATCATGATCATGCAGGGCACCATCGTGCTGCTGGTGGTCATCGCCAACGAGATCACCAGCAGGATGGCGCTCCGCCAGGAGGAACGGCGGGCCGCCCGCCAGCTCGCCACGACGAACCGCGTAGAGGTGGCCGCATGAGCGCCGTCGAGGCACGCAAGGTCAGGAAGTACCACCTCACGCTGATCGGCGTGGCGGTGCTCATCCTGCTGCTGTCCCTGGTGAGAGTCATCAGCGGCAAGGTCGACATCACCTCGTCCGGCACCTTCCAGGCGGCGCTGGTGCTGGCCGTACCCATCGGACTGGCCGGTCTGGGCGGGCTGTGGGCGGAGCGGGCCGGTGTGGTCAACATCGGTCTCGAGGGCATGATGGTGCTCGGCACCTGGTTCGCCGGCTGGGCCGGCTACCAGTGGGGCTGGCCCGCGGCCCTGCTCGCGGGCCTGGCGGCGGGAGCGGTCGGCGGCCTGCTGCACGCGATCGCCACGGTCGGCTTCGGCGTCGACCACATCATCAGCGGCGTCGCGATCAACCTGCTGGGCCCGGGCATCACCCGGTTCCTGTCCGAGGTCCTGTACGCCGAGGGCACGGCCGCCGCCGCCGCGGGAGCGGGCATCACCACCTCGCCCGCGCTGTCCTCCGAGCCGCCCGAGGTGAGCCTGCCCCTGTTCTCCTCGGGGCCCGACTGGCTCGGCGCGCTGGAGAACACGCACTGGTTTCTCATCTCGGACATCGCCGGCATCCTGCGCGGGCTCACCCACGACGTGGGCCTCCTGGTCATCGTGGCCGTCGCGCTGATCCCGCTGACCTATCTCGTGCTCTGGCACACGGCCTTCGGCCTCCGGCTGCGCTCGGCGGGCGAGAACCCGTGGGCGGCCGAGTCGCTGGGCGTGAACGTCTACCGCACCAAGTACGTCGCGACCGTCATCTCCGGCGCGATGGCCGGGCTCGGCGGCGTGTTCCTGGTCTTCTTCACCTCCAAGTACGTCGAGGGCCAGACGCAGGGCCGCGGCTTCATCGGCCTGGCCGCCATGATCTTCGGCAACTGGCGGCCCGGCGGGCTCGCGGCGGGCGCCTCGCTGTTCGGCTACGCCAACGGCCTGCAGCTGCGCAGCTCGGCGGCGGTGACCGGGTTCTTCCTGTTCGGCGCGATCCTGCTGTTCATCTACGTCGCCTACCGGATCAGGCAGCTGTTCCTGACCGGCCGCGAGACGCCGGCCGCGGCCGTCGCGGGGGCCAAGGACTACACCCTCATGGCGTTCGCCGCGGGCGGCGCGGTCGTGCTCATCTGGCTGTGGATCACCGTGGACCGCCTGCCGAACGAGTTCGTCTTCATCACCCCGCACGTCCTGACGCTGCTGGTCCTCCTGGTCGCCTCCCAGCGCCTGCGGATGCCCAAGGCGGACGGCGTGCGCTACCGCCGCGGGGAGCAGCATTGAGCATCGACTGGGACGCGCTCAGGGACGAGGCCACGCAGGCGATGCAGAACGCCTACGCGCCCTACTCCAAGTTCCCGGTGGGCGCCGCCGCCGTGGTCGACGACGGGCGTGTCGTCACCGGCTGCAACGTCGAGAACGCCTCCTACGGGCTCGGCCTGTGCGCCGAGTGCGGCCTCGTCTCGGCGCTGCACGCCACCGGCGGCGGCAGGCTGGTCGCCTTCACCTGCGTCGACGGCCACGGCGAGCTGCTCATGCCGTGCGGGCGCTGCCGCCAGCTGCTCTACGAGTTCGGCGGCGAGGAACTGCTGGTGGAGACGCCCGACGGACCCCGGCGGATGGGCGACATCCTGCCCTACGCCTTCGGACCCGACGACCTGTCCAGGGGGGCATGAGCATGGACGTCATCGACGTCATCGTCACCAAGCGGGGCCGCGGCGCGCTGACCACCGCGCAGATCGACTGGGTCATCGACGCCTACACCCGCGGCGACGTGGCCGACGAGCAGATGTCGGCTCTCGCGATGGCGATCCTGCTCAACGGCATGGACCGGCGCGAGATCGCCGACTGGACCCAGGCGATGATCCGCACCGGCGAGCGCATGGACTGGTCGGTGCTCGACCGCCCGACCGCGGACAAGCACTCCACCGGCGGCGTCGGCGACAAGATCACTCTGCCGCTCGCGCCGCTCGTGGCGGCGTGCGGCGCCTACGTCCCGCAGCTGTCGGGCCGCGGCCTCGGCCACACCGGCGGCACCCTGGACAAGCTGGAGTCGATCCCCGGCTGGCGGGCCTCGCTGTCCAACGGCGAGATGCTCGCCGTCCTGCGCGAGGCGGGCGCGGTCATCTGCGCGGCCGGCGCGGGGCTCGCCCCGGCCGACAAGAAGCTGTACGCCCTGCGCGACGTGACGGGAACCGTCGAGTCGATCCCGCTGATCGCTTCCTCGATCATGTCGAAGAAGATCGCCGAGGGGACCGGCTCGCTGGTCCTCGACGTCAAGGTGGGCTCCGGCGCGTTCATGAAGGACGTCGACTCGGCGCGCGAGCTCGCCGCCACCATGGTGTCGCTCGGCGCCGACGCGGGTGTGCGCACCGTCGCGCTGCTGACCGCGATGGACCGGCCGCTCGGCCTGGCCGTCGGCAACGCCCTGGAGGTCGCCGAGTCGGTCGAGGTCCTCGCCGGCGGCGGGCCCGCCGACGTGGTGGAGCTGACGGTACGGCTGGCCAGGGAGATGCTGGAGGCCGCGGGCGTGTCCGGCAAGGACCCCGCCGAGGCGTTGAAGGACGGCTCGGCGATGGACGCCTGGCGCCGCATGATCACCGCTCAGGGCGGCGACCCTGATGGGGTGCTGCCCCGGGCGGCCGAGACGATGACCGTGCAGTGTCCCGCCTCGGGCGTGCTGACCCGGCTGGACGCCTACGGGGTCGGGCTCGCCGCCTGGCGCCTGGGGGCGGGCCGGGCCCGCAAGGAGGACCCGGTCTCGTTCGGCGCGGGCATCACGCTGCACGCCAAGCCGGGCGACCTGGTGAGGGAGGGCCAGCCGCTGCTGACGCTGCACACGGACGAGACGGCCAGGTTCGCGCGGGCGCTGGAGGCGCTGGAGGGCGCCTACGAGGTCGGCCCGGCCTCCAGCCCGGAGCTGCTGCCCCTGGTCATCGACCGCATCACCGCCTGATCCCGCTGCCCCTCCCCGGCACGGCACCGGGGAGGGGTCAGAGCAGCCGGATCCGGTCGCCGACGCGGACCCGGCCGGGGCGGAGCACCTCGGCGTACGCGCCCACGCACGGCCGCGGCCCCATGCCCGGCAGCGGCTCGACCCTGTTGTGGACGGCGGGCACCTGGAGCGCGGAGGTGTCGCGGGGAAGCGGCCCGTGTTCGAGCGTGGGGACCGCGCACCGTGGCGTCGGGACGGTGACCCGCAGGACGACCTCGTCGCCGACGGCCACCTGCCTGCCGAGCCAGCCGTTCTCCACGTAGCCCTCGCCGCCCTCGCCGCCCTCGCCTGCCGTACGGATGACCAGGTTGGGCCGGTAGCGGACGGCGTCGGCGGGCGCGCCGGTCGGTCCTGCGGCGCCGACGGCCGCGAGGGTGGAGGTGGCGAGCAGGTGGACGGGCGCGTAGTCGAAGAAGGTGCCGGGCGCCCCGCCGCCGAGCCTGCCCGGTTCGACGGCGACCTCGGCGGTGACGCCCGCGGCCAGCACCTCCTCGGGGACGGCCCGTTCCAGGGCGGCGCCCTCGGGCGGTGTGCCGGTGAGTGTCACCTTCCTGCCGACGGCCAGCGACAGCACCTCGTCGACGTCGGGGTCGTCGCTGTGCACGATCGTGCCGTCGGGCAGGGTGATCCTGGTACGGTCACCATCCGTGACCGCCGACAGTGTGAGCATGCTCCGCCACAGGCGGGGGTTCTTGGGGCTGGCGACCTTTCCCGTCTCACGGTCGAGAAGGGCCAGGCGCCGGTCGCCGTCGAGCCCGAGCGAGGTGAGGGCGGCCTCGGCGACGTCCTCGCCGAGCAGGCCTTTGACGGGATGGCGGCGCATCCGTTCGATCGTGCCTAATTCCACAATCCTGTATTGTGCCATTAGTCATGACGGGAGGAGCCCCGCCCCTTCCCTCAGGGCTCAGCGGAAGCTGTCGGCGTTCTCCGCGGCCCACTGCGCGAACGTCCGCGGGGCGCGGCCCGTGACGTCGAGCACCACGGAGTTGACGCGGTTGGCCTCTTCCGGGACGTTGCCGAAGACCTCGATCATGAAGTCGATCAACTCCTGCGGCGTCCCCTGCGCGGCCATCCGCTCCCTGGCCTGCTCCGGTGTCAGCTCGACGAACTCGATCTCCTTGCCGATCGCCGCGCCGATGATGCGGACCTTGTCGCGCGTGGTCAGCCGCTCGGGCCCGGTGAGGGGGTAGACCTTGCCCCCGTGGCCGTCCTCGACCAGGGCGGTGGCCGCCACGGCGGCGATGTCGGCCTCGTGCACCAGCGCCGTGGTGGCCTCGCCGAACGGCTCCCGCACCACGCCCTCGGCCCGTACGTCGTCGGTCCACTTCAGCAGGTTCGACATGAACTCGGTCGGCCGGATGTGCGTCCAGGCCAGATCGCTCTCCCTGAGGGCGGGCTCCAGCGTGCTCTCGTCCCAGCCGCCGAGCACGGTCACCCTGCGCACGCCGGCCTTCCTGGCCAGGTCGACGATCTCCTTGCCGTTCGGCAGCGGCGCGTAGTCGTCACCGCCGAAGTTGATCAGATGGACGGCCGTCACGCCCTCGAAGGCGGCCTGCAGCGTGTCGGTGGCGGCCAGGTCGCCGCCCACCACCTCGACGCCTTCGGGGAAGGAGGCCTTGCCCGGGTTCCTGGTCAGGGCGCGTACGGCATGGCCGGCCTCGACGAGGTGGCTGACGATGTGGCGGCCGACGGTGCCGGTGGCTCCGGTCACGAGAATGGTCATCGCGTGCTCCCTGACGCTTCGGTTGCGGTGTCAGGAACAACAGTAGGAACCATCGCGGAAAGGAAGGTTCCGCAATAGGGAGCCGATGCGTTAGGCGTTCGCGAAGACGTCGCAGAGGACCGCGCGGTGGGTCGGGCGGGCGGCGGCGTGGCGGCCGAGGCCCTCGTCGGTGATCCAGACGAAGACGCCGCGCCGGTCCATGTCGCAGACCCCGCGGCTGACCAGGCCGGCCTTCTCCAGGCGGGCCACGACGCGGGACAGGGCGCTCTGGCTCAGGTGCACCTCGTCGGCGAGCTCCTGCACGCGGAACTTCCGGCAGTCGGAGGAGACGATGCGATCGAGCACCTCGAACTCGCTGGCGCCGAGATCGTGCTTCTCGCCGAGCTCGCGCTCGAGCGCGCACTGCGCCTTCGCGTGCTTGGCCAGCACATCGTGCCAGGCCCTGACCACGGCCTCCTCGTTCATGACGCGGAGAATACCACCAGGTAAATATCTATGCAACCACATTAAATTCGGTTGCATCTAATGCAGGTGCATGTAGTCTCGGTGTCCATGTCCTCCACTTCTGCTCGTACTGCTGGGTGGGGCGCGCTCGCCGTGCTCTGCGCTGTGATCTTCCTTGACGCTCTTGACGTGTCGATGGTCGGTGTCGCCCTGCCGGCCATCCAGACGGATCTGGGGCTCTCTCCTTCGTCGTTGCAATGGGTGGTCAGCGGCTACGTGCTGGGATACGGCGGTCTTCTGCTTCTCGGGGGCAGGACCGCCGACCTGCTCGGGCGGCGCAGGGTGTTCCTGGTCGCGCTGGGCGTCTTCGCCGTGGCCTCGCTGCTCGGTGGCATCGTCGACGACGGCACATTGCTGATCGTCGCCCGCTTCATCAAGGGCATGAGCGCGGCGTTCACCGCGCCGGCGGCGTTGTCGATCATCACGACGTCCTTTCCCGAGGGGCCCGAGCGCAACAGGGCACTGAGCGTCTTCACCGCCTCGGGGGCCAGCGGGTTCTCCCTCGGCCTGGTGCTGTCCGGCCTGCTGACCGAGCTCGACTGGCGGGCGACGTTCCTGATGCCCGTGCCGGTCGCGATCCTCGCCCTGGTCGCCGCGCTCAAGGTGCTGCCCAAGGGCCACGAGGAGCGGGCCGAGGGCGGCTACGACCTGATCGGCGCGGTCCTGATCACGGCCTCGATGCTGCTGCTGGTGTTCACGGTGGTCCAGGCTCCGGAGGCGGGCTGGCTGTCGGTCCGCACCATCGGCTCGCTGCTGGCCTCCTTCGTCCTGCTCGGCCTGTTCGTCTTCGCCGAGCTGAGGGTCAAGCACCCGCTGGTGCGGCTCGGCCTGCTGCGCTCGGCTCCGATCGTGCGGGCCAACCTGGGCCTGGTCATCCTGTTCGGCTCCTACGTCGGCTTCCAGTTCGTGGCCATGCAGTACTTCCAGAACCTGCTGCACTGGTCGGCGATGCAGACCGCGCTCGCGTTCCTGCCCGCCGGTCTGCTCGTGGCGCTGACCTCCACCAAGATGGGTGACTTCGCCGACAGGTTCGGCACGGCCAAGCTCATCGTCATCGGCTCGGCCGCGCTGGCCGGCGGCTACGCCGTCTTCCTCGGGATCGACGAGAGCCCGAGCCTGGGCGGCCTGGTCATCCCCGGCATGGTGCTGCTGGGCATCGCCTTCGCGCTGTCCTTCCCGTCGCTCAACATCCAGGCGACCAACGGCGTGCACGACGACGAGCAGGGCCTTGCCTCCGGCCTGCTCAACACCTCGGGCCAGGTCGGCGGCGCGGTCGTGCTGGCCGTGGTCACGGCGGTGCTGACCTCCGGCTCGGCCGGCGGCATCACGATCGAGTCGCTCAAGACCTCGATCATCGTGCCGCTGATCCTGGCGGTGGTGGGCCTGCTGATCTCGGCCACGGGGCTGAGCTTCCGCCGGGCGCCCGCCGTCGAGGCCGACGAGGTCAAGGTCTACGAGACGGTCTGAGACGGTCCGCCCGTCCCGGCCGACAACGGCCTCCCCGCCGCGCGGGGAGGCCGTTCTCGTCATGTCATGAGCAGGCGCGCCTGCCGCCACAGGTCGTCCAGGACCGCGGGGTCGTTGGAGATCTTGGCGAAGAGCACCATGCCCTCCAGCTGGGCGACCAGCGCCCTGGCCGTGGCGCGCTCGGCGCCCGGCCCGAGCGCGCCGTGCACCAGGTCGACCTGCTCGTCGAAGATCTGCTCGAGCCTGGCCCTGACGACCTCGTCCTGGTTGCTCAGCTCCAGCGCCAGGTTGGCCAGCAGGCAGCCGTTGATGACGCCGCTGGTCTCCTTGGAGCGTCGCTGGGCCTCGGTCTGGTCGCGGAAGAGCTGTTCCAGCCCCGCGCCGGCGAGCGTGTCCACCCAGTCGGCCCGCTGCCTGCGCCAGTGCTCGTCGATCACCTCGAGCGTGAGCGCCTGCTTCGACTCGAAGAAGTGGTAGAAGCTGCCCTTCCTGACGTCGGCCTTCGCGCAGATCTCCGCGACGCCGATGCTGCCGTAGCCACGGCTGTGGATCAGCTCGCAGGCGGCGTCGAGAAGGCGCTCGCGGGCGTTGCTCTGTCGTCCCATGCGAGGAGCATACTTGAAAAATAGTTGACCGGTCGTCTACTGTGACCGCATGATCAAGGTTGCGATCGCGTATCACAGTGGCTCCGGCCACACCGCCCGCCAGGCCCGCGCAGTGGCGGCGGGCGTCGGCTCCGTTCCCGGCGCCACGGCCGACCTCCTGGAGGTGGCCGCCATGGACGACGGCCTGTGGCAGGCGCTGGCCGAGGCCGACGCCATCGTGTTCGGCTCGCCCACCTACATGGGCAGCCAGTCGGCGGCCTTCCAGGCCTTCGCGGAGGCCAGCTCCAAGGTCTGGGCCGAGATGGGCTGGCGGGACAAGGTCGGCGCGGCGTTCACCAACTCCGCCGGCGTCAACGGCGACAAGCTGCACACCCTGACGTCGATGGCGCTCCTGGCCGCCCAGCACGGCATGCACTGGGTGACGCTCGGGCTGCCGCCCGGCTGGCTCTACAGCTCGGCCGGTTCCCCCGAGGACCTCAACCGCCTCGGCGCCTTCATCGGCGCGATGGCCCAGTCCCCCTCCGACCTCGGCCCCGACGCGGCCCCGCTGGAGTCCGACCTGCGCACCGCCGAGCACCTCGGCCGCAGGGTGGCCACCACGGCCCTCCAGCTCGCCCACGGCCGGCGCGTTCAGGCGGTGGCGTGACCATGGGACGGTTGGAAGAGCTGCTCGGCCTCGACCACCCCGTCGTCCAGGGCCCGTTCGGCGGCGGCCTGTCGTCGGTGGCGCTGGCGGCCGCCGTCTCCAACGCCGGAGGCCTCGGCTCGTACGGCGGGCACATCCTGCCCCCCGACCGGCTCACCGCCCTCGTCGCCGAACTGAAGGCGGCGACGGACCGGTCCTTCGCCGTCAACCTCTGGGTCCCGCACCCCGAGGAGGAGGGCGCGGTCGCGACCGAGGCCGACGTGGAGCGGCTGCGGCCCTACTACGACGCGCTCGGCCTCACCCCGCCCACCCCGTCGCCCGCCCCCGACTTCACCGAGCAGGCCGCCGCCCTGCTGGACGCCGCCCCACCCGCGATCAGCTTCGTGATGGGCGTCCCGCCCGCCGAGGTGCTGGCCGAGGCCAGGCGCAAGGGCGTCGTGACGATCGGCACCGCCACCACCGTCGACGAGGCCGTCGCGCTGGAGGCGGCGGGGCTCGACGCGATCGTCGCCTCCGGCAGCGACGCGGGCGGCCACAGGGGAGCGTTCCTGCGGCCGGTGCGCGAGTCGCTGGTCGGCACCTTCTCCCTGATCCCGCAGGTGGCCGACAAGGTCTCGGTCCCGGTCATCGCCGCGGGCGGGATCGCCGACCGGCGGGGCGTCGTGGCGGCGCTGGCCCTCGGCGCCGACGCCGTCCAGGTCGGCACCGGCTTCCTCGTCACCGAGGAGTCGGCGGTGGGGGAGGCGCACCTGCGGGCGCTGCTCGGCGACGAGGCCAGGGTGACCGTCCTGACCAGGCTCTTCTCCGGCCGTACGGCACGCACCATCCCCAACACGTTCGTCAGGGAGATGGCCGCCTTCGAGGACGTGGTGCCGCCCTATCCCGCGCAGAACCAGCTCATGCTGCCGATCCGCAGGGCGGGCGGCGCCGAGCACGTCAACCTGTGGTCGGGACAGGCCGCGCCGCTCGTCAGGAGGCACAAGGCCGCCGCGTACCTGTCCGATCTGGCCGGGCTTACCGCGGAGTGAGCCAGGGCATCTAGGAAGTATGCGGTCTTCGCGCGTTGGCGTCCTCGTGGTCGGGCTGGCCGTTCTGGCCGGATGTGGCACGGGCGCGCCGCCCACCGCCTCGGTGGCGCCCAGCGCCGGCCCTTCGGCCTCCACCGCCGCCGCCGGTGACACGTCCTCCGCCACGTCGGCTCCGAGCGCGGCCATGCCCGTGCCCACCGGCACCGCCGACGTCGAGGTGGAGGGCGATCCCGGTGAGGCCGTCCAGGTCAAGGCGGTCAGGTTCGCCGACCACGGATCCCTCGACAGGGTCGTCATCGACCTCGACGGCGACGTCGCCAACTACAGCGTCAGCTGGGTCGACGAACTGGTCCAGGACGGCTCGGGCGAGCCGATCGACGTGAAGGGCGGCGCCTACCTCCAGGTGACGCTCAAGCCCGCCCGCGCCCACACCGACAAGGGCGCGCCGACCTGGACCGGCGGGCCCGTCTTCCAGGCCGGGCTCGGCAACGTGCAGAACGTCGTCAAGACCGGCGACTTCGAGGGCGTGGTCGGCGTGGGCCTGGTGCTCGACCACCGGGCCCCGTTCTCGGTGGCGAAGCTGACCGGCCCCGATCGCCTGGTGATAGACGTGGCACACTGACAGGTGTGGTGAGAAAGATCGAAGGGGCGACCCGCATCCCCGTTCCCGGCGGCAAGGTCATCGACGAGCACATCGGCCGCGTCAACAGCGGCGACGAGGCCGTCTCCATCGCGCACATGACGGCGCCGCCAGGATGGGAGGAGCCCGCGCAGACGCCCGAGTTCACCGAGTACACGGTCGTGCTGCGCGGGACCGTCGTGATCGAGCACGCCGAAGGTGTCACGGAGGTTTCGGCGGGCCAGTCGTTCGTGTCCGAACCGGGGGAGAAGATCCGTTACAGCGTGGGGCCCGACGGCGCCGAGTACGTCGCGGTCTGCCTGCCGGCGTTCTCGCCCGACACCGCCAACCGCGACGAGTAGGGCCCCGGCCACCAGCTCCTCCTGCCCAGCAGCAGCAACGCCGCGGGCAGGATCAGCACGCGCACCACGACCGCGTCCAGCAGGACGGCGACAGCCAGGCTGAAGCCGATCTGCTTCATCTCGGCCAGGTGCAGGAAGACGAAGCTGGCGAACACCGTCACCATCACGACCGCCGCGCTCGTCACGACGCTCGCCGAGCGGGCGACGCCGTCGATGACCGCCTCCCTGGTCGTCAGGCCCCGCTCGACAGCCTCCTTGATCCTGCTGACGACGAACACCTGGTAGTCCATCGACAGCCCGAACAGGATGACCAGCAGGAACAGCGGCACCCGCGAGCCGACGGTGTGGAAGACCAGCGCGAGCACGCCCATGGAGGCGGACGCCGACAGCACGTTCAGCACGACCCCGATCGCCCCGATGACCACCGAGCGGAACACCGCCACCGTCATCACGAAGGTCACCACCAGCAGCGCCCCGCCGACCAGCGGCAGCTTGGCGTTCTGGTGGGCGAGGTAGTCGACGTCGCGGGCGATGTCCCCTGACACGTGCGCCTCGACGCCCTGGACGCCGCCGAGCGTCGCGGGCACGTGGACGCTCCTGAGGCGGTCGAGCGAGCGCGTCGCCTCGGCCGAACTGAGCCGGTACGGCGCGGCCAGGTCGAGCACCGCGACCGTGCCGTCCTCCGACGCGCGGGGCACGGGCTTCCCGGTGAACAGCGGGTCGTGCTGCGCCCGCCGTCCCAGCTCGCGAAGGGCGGCCGCCATCTCCTCCCGCCGGCCGGGTGCCGCCTTGGCCACGACCTGGTGGCGGATCCGCAGGTCGGGGAAGGCCGTCGTCAGCCGGTCGTAGGTCTGCAGGGCGGGGATCTCGCGCGAGTGGCTGTCCTTGTTGAGCACCCGCTGCTCCATGCCGAGGAGCGGCAGGGACAGCACCACCATGACCAGCGTGGAGACGGCCAGCGTGATCCCTGGACGCCTGGCGGCGGGTGTGAGGAGGGCGTTCCACAACCGCCCTTCACGCACCTTCCTCGTCCGCCCCCCGCTCCGCCGCCCGATGAGCACCAGCAGGGCGGGCAGCGCGGTCAGCGAGCTGACCACGGCGGCGAGGACGACCACGATCGTGCCGGTGGCCAGCGAGGAGAAGACCACGTCGGCGGCGAGGTAGAGGGTCGCGCTCGAGACGATCACCGCGATGCCCGAGACGACGATCATCCTGCCAGAGGTGGCGGCGGCCAGCTCGACCAGCGCCTCCGAACTGAGGCTGCCGCCCGCCTTCGCCCGCTCCTCGCGCTCGCGCTTGAGGTAGAACAGGGTGTAGTCGACGCCGACGGCCATGCCGATCAGCAGGATGACGTTGGTGCCCACACCCGCGTCCGGCGAGAGATGCGAGACCAGCATCGACAGGCCGACGGCTGCGGCGATCGACGAGAGCGCCAGCAGGAGCGGCACTCCCGCCATGACCACCGAGCCGAACACCACCAGCAGCGTGACCAGCGTGACGGGGAAGGTGATCGCCTCCGAAAGCGCCAGGTCCGCGCCGCGCTGCTGATCCACGCCCTTGCCGATGGAGGCCGTGCCGGTCTGCTCGACGCGCAGCGCAGGATGGGCCTGCCGCACCGCCTCTGTCTGGGCGATGAGGGCGGCGACCTTGGCCTTGCCGTCCAGCTCGGCGCCCTTCATGGCGACCGAGACCAGGAGCGCCGCGCCGTCCGCCGACCTGACCGGCCTGGCGACGTCCTCGACCTCGGGCAGCGCCGCCATCCTGGCGGTGAGCTCGCGGGCGGCCGCGTCCGCCTCCTTGGCGGGGCCGGAGATCAGCACCCGCTCGACGGGTCTGTTCTCCAGGCCCGCGGCCTCGGCGATCGACTCGGCGCGGCCTGCCTCGCCGACGCGGTAGTCGGCGCTCGTGGCGGTCCTCGTGCCGACGGCCGAGCCGAGGGCCAGGCAGAGCGCCACGAACAGGAACCAGCAGCCGATCGCCCGCCACGGATGCGTGGCGCTCCACATCGCCGCTCTGACGGTCGGCGGTTTGCGTTCGAGCAGCATGAGCTGCTCTCCTTTCCTTGGAGGTTCGTGCGCGTTGAAGGCACGCCATAGCGGCGTGGGTCGCGCGACTTCCTGAACCGGGGCGGCGAGCGGCAACTCGCCGCCCCGGGCTTGTCCTGCGTCAGTCGACGCTGCGCAGGAGCTGTTCCACGGCGGCCACCCGGTCGGTCAGCTCGGCCAGCCTGGCGTTGGTCTGGTCGGCCAGCTCCCGGTAGCGCTGTTCGGCGGCCGTCTCGGCGCGCTGCCGTACGAGCCTGAAGTAGAACCCCAGGCTGCCCAGGGCGACCGCGCCGAGGGTCACCATGACCATGCCGGGGATGATGATTTCCTTCAAGCGGTCGGTCCTTCCTGGTCATCGGCTTGCAGCACGTCGAGGATCGTCCCCGCCGTCAGGTGGATGTCGAAGGGGAGCAGCCGGTAAAGCTTCATGGCCTTGCCGTCCAGGGACAGCTCCAGTTCCCCTGCGACCAGCCCGGCCTTCTCCATGCGTTCCAGGTGCATGTAGAGCAGCGGGCGCGAGATGCCCAGGCGCCTGGCCAGCTCGCTGACATGCACCCTGCCCTCTGCCAGCTCGGCCACGACCCGCAGGCGCAGCGGGTGGCCCACGGCGGCCAGCACCGCCAGCAGCTCTTCACTGGTCAGCGCCATCTCCTTTCACCTGTAAGAAAAGACTGACATGTGGAAGTGTGGCCGTCAAATGCCGGATGGGGAGCGATAGGATGACGAGATGAGCCAGCGACCCAGCCTTGCCGAGATCCGCCGGGCCCCGAAGGTGCTCCTGCACGACCACCTCGACGGTGGCCTGCGGGCGGAGACCATCGTCGATCTGGCCCGCGAGTCGGGCTACGACCGGCTGCCCACCACCGACCCTGACAACCTCAGGCAGTGGTTCGAGGAGGCCGCCGACTCCGGTTCGCTGGTGCGCTACCTGGAGACCTTCGACCACACGGTCGGGGTCATGCAGACCCGCGAGTCGCTGGTCAGGGTGGCCGCCGAGTGCGCCGAGGACCTGGCGGCCGACGGCGTCGTCTACGCCGAGGTGCGCTACGCGCCCGAGCAGCACACCACCACGGGGCTCAGTCTCGACCAGGTCGTGGAGGCGGTGCTCGAAGGCTTCCGGCAGGTGCCCGGCATCAAGGTCGGCACCCTGCTGACCGCGATGCGCCACCAGGCGCGCTCGATGGAGATCGCCGAGCTCGCCGTCCGCTACCGCGACGTCGGCGTGGTGGGCTTCGACATCGCCGGCGCCGAGGCCGGCTACCCGCCCACCCGGCACCTCGACGCGTTCGAATACCTCCAGCGGGAGAACGCTCACTTCACCATTCACGCCGGCGAGGCGTTCGGCCTGCCGTCGATCTGGCAGGCCATCCAGTGGTGCGGCGCTGACCGGCTCGGCCACGGCGTGCGGATCATCGACGACATCTCGGTGGCCGGCGACGGCACCGCCAAGCTCGGCCGGCTGGCCGCCTACGTCCGCGACAAGCGCATCCCGCTGGAGATGTGCCCGACCTCCAACCTGCAGACGGGGGCCGCCGCCTCGATCGCCGAGCACCCGATCGGGCTGCTGCGCAGCCTCCACTTCCGGGTGACGGTCAACACCGACAACCGGCTGATGAGCTCCACCACGGTCTCCCAGGAGTTCGCCAAGCTGGTCGAGGCGTTCGGCTACGGCTGGGACGACCTGCAGTGGTTCACGGTCAACGCGATGAAGTCGGCCTTCCTGCCCTTCGACGAGCGGCTCTCGCTCATCAACGGCGTCATCAAGCCGGGGTTCGCGCAGCTCAAGTGGCAGGCATGAAACAGACCTACCGCTCGGCGACCGCCTTCGTCCTCGGCTGGATCTGGCTGGCGTTCGTGGCGTTCAACGCCGTCGACCTGATCGTCCGCTACAGCGGCAAGTCGTCACTCGTGGCGGCGGCGGTGCTGGGCGTGCTGACCGCCGTCGTCTACGTCACGGCGTTGCGTCCCGCCACGATCCTCGTGGAGGACGGGCTGCGGGTGCGCAACCCGCTGCGCACCACGTTCCTGCCGTGGCCGGCCATCGACGACGTGCACGTCTCCCACACCATCAGCATCACCCACGGCGACGACGTGCTGCGCGCGTGGACACCGCAGGCCTCGGCGAGGGAGCGGGCCAAGGCCGGTCGCCGCGGCGCCCCCCGCCGGCAGCGCGGGCGCTTCCAGACCGAGCCCGTCCTGTCCAAGGGGGAGCAGGCCGCCCAGCAGGCCATGGCGGGCCGGACGCACGCCGACTGGGTGGCCGAGCAGATCACCGAGCGCGCCGAGAGCGCCAAGCGGCGCGGCGCGGCGCCCGGCCAGGTCCGCGCGGTCTGGGCGCCCGACGCGCTCGCGGCCTGCGCGGCCGCGCTGGTCCTGGTCGTGGTCGCCATCCTGCTCTGACCGCCGCGGGTTGACCTGACGTCGCGGGCTGACCGGACGTCGCGGGTTGACCCTGACACGGTGTGAGGCCCTACACCTGGAGCAGCCATGTTCAGCATCGGAGACTTCGCCAGGCTCGGCCTCGTGTCGGTGCGGATGCTGCGCCACTACGACGCCATCGGCCTGCTACGCCCCGCGCACGTCGACCCGGTCACCGGCTACCGCTCCTACCAGGCCGGGCAGCTGGCCAGGCTCAACCGCGTCGTCGCGCTCAAGGATCTCGGCTTCACCCTGGAGCAGGTGGGCTCGATCCTCGACGACAGGGTGAGCACCGAGGAACTGCACGGCATGGTACGGCTGCGCCGCGCCCAGCTGGCGGCGCAGATCAGCGCCGACCTGGCCAGGCTGCGCGGGGTGGAGGCGAGGCTCCGCGCCATCGAGAAGGAGGGCGCCATGAGCGCCGACGACGTCGTGGTCAAGAAGGTGGCGCCGGTCAGGGTGGCGCAGCTCAGCGCGCGGGCGGCCAGTTACGACACCGAGGACATCGGCCCCGTCATCAAGCCGCTCTACCGGCAGATCCGCGAACGCCTCGGTGCGGTCGGCGTGCCGATGCAGGGGCCCGGCATCGCCTACTACCTGGCCGAGGAGGACGGCTCGGTGACGGTGCACGCGACGTTCCCCGTCAACCTCGACGCGGGCGAGGTCCACGACTTCGAGGTCGTGGACCTGCCCGGCATCGAGACGGTCGCGACCATCATCCACCGGGGGCCGATGGAGAACGTCGGCCCGACCTTCCAGACGCTCGCCCACTGGATCGAGGAGAACGGCTACCAGGCGCTCGGCCTGGCCCGCGAGGTCTCCCTGCACTGCCCGCCCGACATGGACGAGTGGGTGCACGAGCTGCAGATGGAGATCGCGAAGACCTGACGCCTCACAGCGCCAGGACCGAGCGCAGGTCCGCCTTGAGCGTCTCCAGGTCCGCCGCCGCCTCGGCGCGGGCGTCGGCGACCTCGCCCGTCACGGGGACGACGACCTCCAGGTAGCACTTGAGCTTCGGCTCGGTGCCCGAGGGCCGCACGACCACCCGGGCGTCCCCCGCCAGGTGGTAACGCAGGCCGTCGGTCGGCGGCAGCCCGCCCTCGCCCGCCGCCAGGTCGTCCCACGACTCCACGGTCCTGCCGCCCAGCGTCGCCGGCGGTGTCGCGCGCAACCGTGCCATGGCGCCGCCGATGAGCGCCAGGTCCGCCACGCGGAAGGACAGCTGCGACGTGGCGTGCAGGCCGTACCGCCTGGCCTGCTCGTCGAGCAGGTCGAGCAGCGTGCGCCCGGCGCGCTTGGCCGTGGCGGCGATGCCGGCGACGGTGAGCGCGGCGCCGATCCCGTCCTTGTCGTGGACGGGCAGGCCGTGCTCGCCGCCGACGCTGTGGCCGAGCGCCTCCTCGTAGCCGTAGACCAGCCCCTCACCAGCCCGCATGATCCACTTGAACCCGGTGAGCGTCTCGGCGTACCGCACGCCGTGGGCGTGGGCGATCTTGCCGAGCAGCGTCGAGGACACGATCGTGGTGGCCACCAGCCGGTCGCCGCGGGTGTGCGTGATCACGTGCTCGCCGAGCAGCGCGCCCACCTCGTCGCCCGTCAGCATCCTGAACCCGCCGCCGGCGAGCGGCACGCCCACCGCGCAGCGGTCGGCGTCGGGGTCGTTGGCCAGCACCAGGTCGGCCTCGATCTTCGCGGCCAGATCCAGCGCGAGGTCCATCGCGCCGGGCTCCTCCGGGTTGGGGAAGGCCACGGTGGGGAAGTCAGGGTCGGGGTCGCGCTGCTCGGCGACCGTCGCAGGCTCGTCGAAGCCGGTCCCGCGGAAGGCGCTGACAAGCGTCCGGTGGCCCACCCCGTGCATCGGCGTGTACGCGACGCGCAGGTCACGCGCCTCGCCCAGCGGCAGCTCGGCGAGCGCCGCCAGATAGGCCTCGACGACGGTCGCGTCGAGCACCTCGCCCTCGCCGAGCGGCAAGGAGCCGACGGGGGCGGCCGCGTCGATCGCGGCCGAGATCCAGCCGTCCACCGGTGGGACGATCTGCGACCCGTCACCCCAGTAGACCTTGTAGCCGTTGTCGCGGGGCGGGTTGTGGCTCGCCGTGACCGTCACACCCGCGTCGGCGCCCAGATGCCGTACGGCGAAGGCGAGCACGGGCGTGGGCAGCGGCTCGGGCAGCAACGAGGCGCGCAGCCCGGCGCCCGCCAGCACGGCAGCGGTGTCCCTGGCGAAGACGTCGGACTTGTGGCGGGCGTCGTAGCCGATGACCACGTGCTTGCCGGGGCCGAGCACGGCGGCCAGGCCGGCCGCGGCGCGCATCACGGTGACGCGGTTCATCCGGTTCGGGCCGGCGCCGAGCTCGCCGCGCAGGCCGGCCGTACCGAACTCGAGCTTGGCGCCGAAACGGTCGGTGAGCGCCGCGGGATCGTCGAGCAGGCTCTCCAGCTCCGCCCTGGTCTCGGGGTCAGGATCCTGGGCGAGCCAGGCCAGCGCCTGGTCCCTCAGCTTCACAGTTTGTCGACCACCTTGGCCAGCAGCACGCCCATCCGCGCCGCCGTGGCGCGGCCGACCTCGAGGACCTCCTCGTGGTTGAGCGGCTCGCCGACCAGGCCGGCGCCGGGGTTGGTGACCAGCGAGATGCCCAGCACCTCCGCGCCGCCCTCGCGCGCCGCGATGGCCTCCAGGACCGTGGACATGCCGACCATGTCGCCGCCGAGCGTGCGCAGCATCCTGATCTCGGCCGGCGTCTCGTAGGTCGGGCCGCGGAAGGCGACGTAGACGCCCTCCGCCAGCGACGGGTCGACCTCCCGGGCCAGCGTGCGCAGCCGCACGGAGTAGACCTCGGTGAGGTCGATGAAGGTGGCGCCGGTCAGCGGGTTGGCACCGGTCAGGTTGATGTGGTCGCTGATCAGAACCGGGTCGCCGACGTTCTGGGTCTCGGGCCGCAGCCCGCCGGCCGCGTTGGTGAGCACCACCGTGCGCACCCCGGCCGCCAATGCCGTGCGCACGCCGTGGACGACCGGCTCGACGCCGAGGCCCTCGTACAGGTGGGTGCGGCCGAGGAAGATCAGCGCGTGGCGCCCGGAGGGGGTGCGCACGACGCGGATCTTCCCGGCGTGGCCGGCCACGGCGGGCGGGGCGAAGCCCGGCAGGTCGGTCACCGGCAGCTCGACGAGCGTGTCGCCGATCGCGTCCGCGGCGGGCACCCAGCCCGATCCCATCACGAGCGCCACGTCGAAAACGTCGAGCCCGGTGGCCTTCCTCAGCGCGGCGGCGGCCTCCTGGGCGTGCACATAGGTCATCTCAGTAGTTTAGGAGGAGCCGGTCAAGCACCCGCACTCCGAACTGGAGCGACTCAACCGGGACACGCTCATCCACACCGTGGAACATCGCCGCGAAGTCCATGTCCTTCGGCAGACGCAGCGGAACGAACCCGAACCCGCGCACCCCCAGGTCGGCGAAGAAGGTCTTGTTGTCGGTGCCGCCCGACATGCAGTACGGCACCGCCCGCGCGGTCGGGTCCTCCGCCTTCAGCGCCGCGATCATCGCCTCGACCAGCGCGCCGTCGAACGTCGTCTCCAGCGCGATGTCGTGCTGCACGAACTCGCGGCGCACGTTCGGGCCGAGCAGCTCGTCGACGGTCTTGAAGAAGTCGTCCTCGTAGCCGGGCAGGAAGCGACCGTCCACGACCGCGCTCGCCTGGCCGGGGATGACGTTGGCCTTGTAGCCCGCCCCCAGCATCGTCGGGTTGGTCGTGTGGTGCAGCGTCGCGCCGACGAAGCGGACCAGCGGGCCCAGCCTGTCCAGGACGGGACCCGGGTCCTCGGGGTCGAACGGCAGGCCGAACGCCTCGGACACCTCGGTCAGGAACCGCCGCACGGTCGGGGTGAGCGTGATCGGCCACTCGTGGCCGCCCAGCCGCGCCACCGCCTTGGCCACCTCGGTCACCGCGTTGTCGGCGTTGAGCATGGAGCCGTGGCCGGCCGTGCCGTCGGCGACCAGCCGCATCCAGGCCAGGCCCTTCTGCGCCGTCTCGATGAGGTAGAGCCGCAGCGACGGGTCGACCTCCAGCGAGTAGCCGCCCACCTCGCTGATCGACTCGGTCACGCCGTCGAACAGGTCCCGGTGGTTGGCGGTGAGGTACTTGGCGCCGTAGACACCGCCCGCCTCCTCGTCGGCCACCCACGCGAAGACCAGGTCACGCCTGGGCCGCCGGCCCTCGCGGACCATCTGGCGCAGGACGGCCAGCATCATCGCGTCCATGTCCTTCATGTCGACCGCGCCGCGGCCCCAGATGTAGCCGTCGCGGACCTCGCCGGCGAACGGGTCGACGCTCCAGTCGGCGGCGTTGGCCGGCACCACGTCCAGGTGCCCGTGGACCAGCAGGGCGGGCAGGGACGGGTCGGTGCCCTCGATCCTGGTGACCACGTTGCCCCGGCCGGGAGCGCTCTCGCTGTAGTGGGCCTCGACGCCGACCTCGGCCAGCCGGGCCATGACGACCTCGGCGGCGGCGCGCTCGCCGGGTCCGCTCCCGTCGCCGTAGTTGCTGCTGTCCACGCGGATCAGCTCGGCGGTCAGCTCGGCGACTTCCAGTTCGGCGGGGGTCATGAGTACTCCAGGCTCTTGCGCAGGAATCCGCGCTTGTAGGCGCGGGTGATGAGGGTGACGTTGACGTCGGTGACGTCGTCCAACGGGCCGACGACCTCCGTCAGGAACCGGTAGAGGTCGGCCTCGTGAGCGACCGCCACCTGGACGAGCATGGTGTAGGTGCCCGAGGTGGCCGCGCAGTAACGGACCCCGGGGTCGCCGGTGAGCCGCTCACCGACCTGGTCGAGGCCGTGCGGGCGGACCCGCAGCCACAGCTGCGCCTCGACGTCCAGGCCCAGCAGCGAGGGCTCGACCTCCGCTCGCAGCATCAGCAGCCGCCGCTCCAGCAGCGAGGCGACCCGGCGCCGGGCGGTCGGCACCGAGACGCCCAGCTCGTCGGCGATCGCGGTGAACCCGATCCGGCCGTCGCTGACCAGCAGCTCGGCCACCTCGCTCTCCAGCGGGGACAGCCCGTCGTGGTCGGGCAGCTCCACCGGCGGCGACGGGGGACGCAGCAGCGCCACCTCCTGCTCGGTGAGGTACGGCGCGTGCCACTCGGCCACCGTGCGGAAGGTGTGCAGCACCACCTGCGTCTGGGTGCCCGCGACGCCGTCGATGCCGTGCACCTCGACGTTGAGGATCTCGTGCAGCGCGGTCCTGCTGGGGGCGACGAGCTCGGCGCCGATGTCGGCCGCGCCGGTCACCGAGTAGACCGAACGCGTGTCGGGCCTGCTCGCCAGGGCGTCGGCGACCGCGGCCGCGGTGCCGGGCCGTACCTGGACGTGCAGGTGGACCGGACGGCCGTGGCCGGAGCGCAGGTCGTCGTAGATCGCGGTGACCTGTACCGCGCCCTCGGCGATCAGCCGTTGGAGCCGCCGGGCGACCGTGCGCTCGTGTTCGCCCACCGCCCTGCCGATCTCACCCCACGACGCGCGCGGGCTGACCTGCAGCGCGGCGACCAGGCGCCGGTCGAGAACGTCCACCTCGGGCTGTCTCCATGTCGGGTTTGTAAATATGTGGCGAGATATTTGACTGTTTCGGTCGTCCGGATGCACAGTAAGCCATCCCCGCACGCGAAGCAAAGGAGCCCCAGTGGCAACCCCCTCCCTTGAGCATTCGCCACTCGGCATCCCCCGAAGCCGCGGCCGCCAGCTCCTGGCGGCCAACGTCGGCAACGTGGTCGAGTGGTACGACTGGTACGCCTACAGCTTCCTGGCCGTGTACTTCTCCGAGCAGGTCTTCCCCAAGAACGACAACCCTCTCGTCCCCGTGCTGAGCGCGTTCGCGATCTTCGCTGTGGGCTTCTTCATGCGACCGCTCGGCGGCCTGCTGGTCGGCTCCTTCGCTGACAGGTTCGGCCGCAAGGCCGCGATGACGTTCACGATCGTGCTCATGGGCGCCGGCTCGCTCCTGCTGGCCGTCACCCCGACCTACACGGCCGCGGGCGTGCTGGCGCCGATCATCCTGACCCTCGCCAGGCTCATCCAGGGCCTGTCGGTCGGCGGCGAGTTCGCCGCCGCCACGACGTTCCTGGTCGAGTCGGCCCCTCCGGGCCGCAGAGGCCTGTTCTCCAGCTTCCAGTACGTCAGCACCACCATCGGCCAGCTCCTCGCCTCCGGCCTGGCCGCCCTGCTGGCGACCATGCTGGTCAAGGAGGACATGGACGCCTACGGCTGGCGCATCCCGTTCCTCATCGGCGCCGTCATCAGCCTGGTCGGCCTGTGGATCCGCAAGGGCGCCGACGAGACCTCCGCCGTGGCGCAGGAGATCCAGGAGGGCAGGGCCGAACGGCCCAAGCTCTTCGAGTTCCTGACCCGCTACCCGAGCAAGGCCGCCCTGATCGTCGGCATCACCGTGGCCGGCACCGTCGCCTACTACACCTGGACCACCTTCCTGCCCACCTACGCCCAGCAGAACGTCGGCTTCGACAAGGCCATGTCCCTGCAGGTCGGCACGATCTCGCTGCTGTTCTTCATGGTGCTGCAGCCCGTGCTCGGCATGCTGTCGGACCGGATCGGCCGCAGGCCGATGCTCATCGCCTTCGGCCTGGCCTTCACCCTGCTGCCGGTGCCGCTGCTCAGCGCGCTGTCGAACTCCTTCGCCAGCCTGCTGACCATCCAGCTCATCGGCATGGTCTTCCTCGGCTGCTTCACCTCGATCTCGGCCGCGGTGAACTCCGAGCTCTTCCCGACACGCGTGCGGGCCTCGGGTGCGGGCTTCCCGTACTCGCTGACCGTCGCCATCTTCGGCGGTACGGCGCCGCTGATCGGCACCGCGCTGAAGGACGCCGGCAACTCGGCACTGTTCCCCTGGTACATGTCGGCCCTGGCGTTGGTGTCGACCCTGGTCTACGTCTTCGCGCTGAAGGAGACCAAGGACCAGCCGCTGTCCTAGCTAGCCGCCCAGCGACGTGCAGGGCCTGCCGCGCAGGTCCTTCACGTAGTCGTCGGGGGCGCCTGCCTTCTCCGCCGCGTCGGCCAGGATGCCGAGGTAGCGGGCGGAGGGCAGGCCGCCCTCGTAGCTGTCGAGGACGTAGAACCAGGCGACGACCTCACCGTCGAGCGTCTGCACCCGCAGCCGCACCTTGTGGTAGAGGCCGCCGGCGGCGCCCTCCCACTGGTCGAGGGAGTTCTCGTCCCACTCGGGCACGTCGTAGAGGACGACGAAGACGTGCTCCTCGGGATCTTCCACGATCGTGGAGAGCGCGCCCTCCCAGCCGATGTCCTCCCCGCCGAACGTCAGGCGCCAGCCCTGCAACCAGCCGACGCCGCGCATCGGTGAGTGGGGGGCGCGCACGGCCATCTGCTTCGGGTCCATGTTGGAGCCATAGGCGGCGTAGACAGGCACAGCCACCAAGGGTAGCCCCGTTCGTCGGCGGGTTGCGAGATGCGGGACAATAGGACACGTGACAAGGATCGTGATCATCGGTGGCGGACCAGGTGGCTACGAAGCGGCCCTCGTGGCCGCGCAACTCGGCGCACAAGTCACGATGGTCGAAGAGGACGGCCCCGGCGGCGCGTGCGTGCTGACCGACTGCGTGCCGTCCAAGACCCTGATCGCGACCTCGGTCCGCAAGCAGGCGCTGCTCGACGCGCCGTCCCTGGGCGTCCACTACAGCGGCGGCTCCGACGGTGACGTCGGGGCGGCCGAAGTCGACATGCCGCTGGTCAACAAGCGGGTCAAGGAGCTGGCGCAGGCGCAGTCGGCCGACATCGGGACACGGGTCGCCGCCGAGGGCGTCGAGATCGTCAAGGCTCGCGGGCGCCTGGTCGACCCGCAGGTCGTGCGCGCGGGTGACCGTACGATCAGGGCCGACGTGGTGATCGTGGCGACGGGCGCCACCCCCCGCATCCTGCCGGGCGCCGAGCCCGACGGCGAGCGCATCCTCACCTGGCGGCAGCTCTACGACCTCGACGAGATGCCCGAGCACCTCATCGTGGTCGGCTCCGGTGTCACGGGGGCCGAGTTCGCCGGTGCCTACCGCTCGCTCGGCTCCGAGGTCACGCTGGTCTCCTCCCGCGACCGCATGATGCCCAACGAGGACGCCGACGCGGCCGAGGCCCTCGAAGAGGTCTACCGGCGGCGCGGCATGAACGTCATGGGCCGCTCCCGCGCCGCGTCCGTCAAGCGCACCGCCGACGGCGTCGTGGTCACGCTGGAGGACGGGCGCACCGCCGAGGGCACCCACGCGCTGATGACGGTCGGCATGGTCCCCAACACCTCAGGACTCGGGCTCGAGGAGGCGGGCGTGACCCTCGACCGGGGCGGGTTCATCCAGGTCGACAAGGTGTCGCGGACCTCCGCTCCCGGCGTGTACGCCGCGGGCGACTGCACGGGCGTGCTCATGCTGGCCTCCGTCGCGGCCATGCAGGGCCGCATCGCCGTCTGGCACGCGCTCGGCGAGGCGGTGCAGCCGCTGCGGCTGGCGACCGTCGCCTCCAACATCTTCACCGACCCCGAGATCGCCTCCGTCGGCGTGTCGCAGAAGCAGATCGAGGCGGGGGAGATCGAGGCCAACGTCGTCAAGCTGCCGCTGTCGACCAACGCCCGGGCGAAGATGCAGGGCTTCAACGACGGCTTCGTCAAGCTCTTCTGCCGCCCGCACACCGGGATCGTGCTCGGCGGCGTCGTGGTGGCGCCCAGGGCCTCCGAGCTGATCCTCGCGGTGTCCGTCGCGGTGCAGCAGCGGCTCACGGTCGACCAGCTCGCCCACACCTTCGCGGTCTACCCGTCGCTGTCCGGGTCGATCACCGAGGCGGCGCGCAGGCTGATGCAGCCGACCGCCGCGATCGGCATCTGACACCCGGGCCGTCCGGCGGGCGTCCGGCGAGCGGGTGTGGTCAGGCGCGGTAGGCGCGCGGGCGCCGGGCGGCGCTCGCCCAGAGGGTGAGGGTGACGGCCAGCCCGAGAGAGCCGACGACCACCAGCACGAGCCCGACGGAGATCCTGGGCCCCGCCTGCGGCTGCGATTCGACGTCCAGGCGCATGGCGCTCTGCTCCTCGGGGGTCGGCGACGGCGTCGCCGTGGAGTAGCCCTTCACGCCCTCGGGAAGTGTCTTCGGCCTGCCGGTGGCGCCCGTCAGGTCGAGGTCGTCGGCGAAGGTGAAGTCGGCGTCCTGGACGTTGGCGCCGCGCAGGACGGCCCCGTCCATCTCGGCGGAGCTGAAACGCGCCTCGCGCAGGTCGGCGTCGCGGAAGACGGCGTTCGGCGCCTCGATCGAGATGAGCTCGGCCTCGTGCAGCTTCGCCTTCGTGAAGTCCGCCTTGCGGGCGTTGGCCTGACCGAGCTTGGCGTCGGCGAGGTCGGCGCCGACCAGCTTGGCCAGCGTGAGGTTCGACTGGCCGAGCACGGCCCTGGTGAGCCTGGCGCCGCTCAGGTTCGCTCGCGGGAACTGCGCCTGGGTGGCGCCCACGTCCACGAGGATCGCGTTCCGCAGGTCGGCGTAGTCGGCGTGCATCTGACCCAGGTCGGCCTCGCTCAGGTCGGCCTCCCTGAAGTCGGTGTACTTGGCGGTGACCTGGGTGAAGTCGGCCTGCTTCAGCGAGGCCCGCCGCAGGATCGCCCCCGTCAGGTCCTTCTGGGCGAGGTCGACGCCGTCGAGCTTGGCGCGCGTCAGGTCGGCGCAGCGCAGCGTCGAGGGCAGCGCGCGGCCCTTGGTGAAGTCGGCTCCGCGCAGGTTCACCCGGTCGCCGGGACGGCACGGCCCCGCCTGGGCGAGCGCGGGAGCAGCCGGCGCCAGCGCGAGAACGGGCACCGGAGCCACGGCGGTGCATAAGGCGAGGGCGATCAGACGGCACGGCAGAGCCACGGCGGTGCGCGGGGCGAGGGCGATCAGACGGCGCAACAGGGCCTCCTAGACACTGGCCCCGAGGTCTGCCAGGCGGGTGGTTTTGCCCCTACTTTACAAAGCGGACCCCCGTCCGCGCGCGGCGAGCCCGGCCGTGCACGCGAAAGCCCCCGGTGACGTTCACCGGGGGCCTTCGCTGTCAGATCAGGAGGCGGAGCCTGTCACCAGTCGCCGCCGCCGAAGTCGCCACCACCGAAGTCGCCGCCGCCGAAGTCACTCCAGCCGCCGCCGCCGAAGTCGCCGCCGCCGCCGAAGTCACCTCCGCCACCGAAGTCGCCGCCGCTCGCGTCGGAGTAGCCCTCGGCGTAGCCGGCGCCGTAGCCGCCGTAACCCCAGCCGCCGCCGAGCAGGCTGCCCATCATGGTGCCGACGAACATCATGGTCATGATGTCGCCGAAACCGCCGTAGTAGCCGTAGGCGTAGGGCTGGTAGGCGGGACCCGCGTCGTAGTACGGCCGGTACTGGCCGTTGACCATGACCTGGCGGGTCTGCGGGTCGTAGCCGCTCTCCACCGCCATGGCGTCGGCCGCGCAGGCGGGCACGTCGCGCGGGGCGCCGCCGGGCGGGGCCCAGCGCACGTCGCGCACCGAGGGGCCGTGCTGCGGGTTGAAGAAACAGGGCGCCCGCCGCTCGGGCACGGGCTGGTTGTTGACCTTGGCCTTCACCACGGCCAGCGCGTAGCGGCCGTCCTCGAGCGTCGTGGTGACGTCGCGGACCTGCTCGGCCTGCGTCACCGCGGCGAGCTGCGTCTTGGCCTTCTCGTAGGAGTCGAGGGCGGTCTGCCACTCGGTGATGTTCTGGCCGCCCTGGCCGGCGAGCTTGACGTCGGTGTCGAGCACGGTGATCTCCTCACCGAACTTGGTGACGTCCTCCTCGACGGTCGTCTTGACCGCGGCCAGCTCGGCGGCGCGCTGCGCGGCGAGCTTCTTCTTGCGGTTCTTGGAGTACAGGAAGTAGCCGCCACCGCCGGCGAGAGCCAGCACGCCGATGCCGATCAGCGCGCCCGTGCCCGAACCGCCGGAGCCGGCGGAGCTGCCCGAGTCGAGAGCGGAGGACTTGCCCTGAGCGGCCGCGTTGACGCGGTTGACGAAGTCGCTCATGCCGGTGACGACGTCGTCGTTGCTGCTCGTCGAGAGGTTGGCGAGCTGGCCGGCCAGCCCGCGCTTACCGAAGTTGGCCGCGGCGAGCAGCGAGTTGCCGTCGAGCACCGCGACCGCGTACTTGCCCGTCTTGCCCGCGGACTTCAGCCCGTTGCCGAGGGCGGGAAGGTAGGCGGCGGGGTCGGTGACGGTGCCGTCGGGGAAGGCAGCCACGTAGACGGGCGTGCCGGCGTCCTTCAGCGTGGAGCGGATCTCCGCCTGCTGGTCCGACGTCAGGGTGGCGCCGGAGCCGACGTACAGCCGGTCCTTCTGGTTCTTCCAGTAGGAAACCACCGTGTCGGCGTCGGGTGGAGCCGCGGCGTGCGCGGCGGGCGAAAACGCGAAGACAGCGAACAGACCGGCGATCAGAGCCGCGATCGCGGCCGTCGTCCGGCGCAGCGGATGGGTCATGGGCAGCAAGCCTCCTTCGTCCTTCAGGACGAATGAGCGGTTGGCAAAGTTCCTCTTCTGCGAAACTACCCGCTATGCGTCCTTGATCTCGCAGATGGTCGCGCCCGCGGTGACGGTCTGCCCCACGGTGGCGGCCAGGCCGGTGATCGTGCCGGACTTGTGGGCGGCGAGCGGCTGCTCCATCTTCATCGCCTCGAGCACCACCACCGTGTCGCCCTCCGCCACGCTGTCGCCGTCGGCGGCCACGATCTTGACGATCGTGCCCTGCATGGGGCTGACCAGCGCGTCGCCGCTCGCCGCCGCCTTCTTGGCGCCGCCGGCGGCACGCCGCGCCGGCTTGTTCGCGGCCGGCGCGCGGCTCCCTGAGGCCAACCCGGCGGGCAGTACGACCTCCAGTCGCTTGCCCCCGACCTCCACGGTCACCGTCTCCCTGGCGGCCGGCTCGGCGACCTCGGCGGCCCCCTCGTACGGCGGGATGCCGCCCGCCCACTCGGTCTCGATCCACCGGGTGTGGACGGAGAACGGCTCGGCCGTGAAGGCGGGGTCGTGCACCACCGCCCGGTGGAAGGGCAGCACGGTCGGCATGCCGTCGATCTCGAACTCGGCGAGGGCGCGGCGCGAGCGTTCGAGGGCCTCCTTGCGGGTGCGGCCCGTGACGATCAGCTTGGCGATCAGCGAGTCGAACGTCTGCGGAACGGTCATCCCGGCCTCGTAGCCCGCGTCGAGCCGCACGCCGGGCCCGGCAGGGGCGCGCATGGCGGTCAGCGTGCCGGGCGCGGGCAGGAAGTTCCTGCCCGGATCCTCGGCGTTGATCCGGAACTCGATCGAGTGGCCGCGCAGGACCGGGTCGTCGTAGCCGATCGCCTCGCCGGCGGCGACGCGGAACATCTCGCGCACCAGGTCGACGCCCGCGACCTCCTCGGTGACCGGGTGCTCGACCTGGAGGCGGGTGTTGACCTCGAGGAAGGAGATCGTGCCGTCCTGGCCGACGAGGAACTCGCAGGTGCCGGCGCCGACGTAGCCGGCCTCGCGCAGGATCGCCTTGGAGCTGCTGTAGAGCAGCTCGACCTGCTCCTCGGACAGGAACGGCGCGGGCGCCTCCTCGACGAGCTTCTGGTGGCGCCGCTGCAGCGAGCAGTCGCGGGTGCTGACCACGACGACGTTGCCGTGGGAGTCGGCCAGGCACTGGGTCTCGACGTGGCGCGGGCGGTCGAGGTAGCGCTCGACGAAGCACTCGCCGCGGCCGAACGCCGTGACGGCCTCGCGGACCGCCGAGTCGTACAGGTCGGGGATCTCCTCGAGGGTCCTGGCGACCTTGAGGCCGCGGCCGCCGCCGCCGTACGCGGCCTTGATCGCGATGGGCAGGCCGTGCTCCTCGGCGAACGCGACGACCTCCTCGACGCCCGCGACCGGGTCCTTGGTGCCCGCGACCAGGGGTGCGCCGACCTTCTGCGCGATGTGCCTGGCCTGCACCTTGTCGCCGAGCGCGGCGATGGCGGCCGGCGGCGGGCCGATCCAGACCAGCCCGGCGTCGATGACGGCCTGCGCGAAGGCGGCGTTCTCGGCGAGGAAGCCGTAGCCGGGATGGACGGCGTCCGCGCCGGTCTCGGCGGCGACGCGCAGCAGCTTGTCGATGTCGAGGTAGGTCTCGGCGGGTGACTGGCCGCCCAGCGCGTGGGCCTCTCCGGCGACCTTGACGTGGAGCGCGTCGAGATCCTGCTCGGCGTAGACGGCGACGCTGGCCAGGCCGGCGTCCTCACACGCCCTGGCGATCCGGACGGCGATCTCGCCACGGTTGGCGATCAGAACTTTCCGCACCGACGTCTTTCCTTTCTCCACCGGCCTGCAAAGGAGTCTAGGGGCGGTCACCTGCCCAGGTACGCGCCACCGTTCACATGGAGGACCTGCCCGGTGAAGTGGCCCGCGCCGGGGGAGGCGAGGAAGAGCACCGTCTGCGCGATGTCGTCAGGGGTGCCCGCGCGGCCGTTGCGGGTGCTGTCCACCCGGTGCCTGACGCCCTCGGGGGTCAGCCGGCCGCGGAAGAACTCGGTGTCGAGGACCAGCCCAGGGGCCACGACGTTGGCGGTGCCCCTGGAGCCCAGCTCCGCCGCCAGGTCGGCGGTCCACGACTCGAGGGCGGCCTTGGCCGCGCCGTACGAGCCTGAGCCGGTGCCGCGCGCCGCGATGGAGCCGAGCGAGATGATCCTGCCGCCCTTGACCAGGCGGGGCAGGAGGGCGGTGGTGACCAGGACTGCCGACAGCAGGTTGGCGTTGAGGTTGGCCCACCAGGCCTCCGCCAGGTCCATCAGGTCGTCCTCGCGCTTCTGCCTGTCGAGGTTGGTGTTGCCGCCCGCGTTGTTGACCAGCACGTCGACGGTGCTGGGCAGGTGCGGCAGCGCCTCCTGCACGGCGACGGGGCTGGCGGCGTTGAAGGCGACGTAGGAGGCGCCGCCCCCGAGCCTCTCGGCGGCCTCCTTCAGCACGTGCTCACGGCGACCGGTGATGGTGACCCTGTCGCCCTGGGCGGCGAACGCGGCCGCGATGGCGTAGCCGATGCCGGTTCCGCCGCCGGTGACCACGACCTCGCGCATGGTTGTCCCCCTTATATCCGAACAATCCTCTGGAGGACCATAGCCGCTCGGCATAACGGAGGGCGACGGCGGGGCCGGATGCCTATCGTGAGGGCGCCCGTCGGTCGATCCTGGAGGAGCGTATGACGCACAACTTGCTCGGTGGCAACCCTGCGGAGATGCAGCAGATGGCCACCCAGTTCACCCAGCAGGCCGAGGCGGTGCGCAGCACGATGGCGGTGCTGGACCGGGAGGCGGCCAAGGTCGGCACCGCCTGGACGGGGCCGGGGGCCGAGCGGTTCGGCGGGGCGTGGCAGAACTACCGGGCCGCGTTCCAGCGGATGTCGGAGGAGCTGCAGGAGGCGGCTCGGGTGATCAACACCTATCGCGGCAACATCGAGTCGGCCACCCGCTGACCCCGCTGCCCTCTCGGACACTCCGGCCCGGCGGACAGGTGACTGCCGGGCCGGGGCCTTCTCCGGGGCCTTCTCGCGGAGCGTTTTCAGGGGCGCTTTCAGGGGCGCTTTCAGGGGCGTTCCTGTGCGCGGGCGGGGGTCTTTCCGGTTTTTCCTGGAGGGTCTTCGCCGGTTCTGCCGGAAACGGCTACAGCGCGGCAAAAGGGGCAGGCTAGGCTCTGACTCCGTGATCGGAAGGGTCCTTTTCGCGCTCAGCGTGGCGATGACGTTCACGCTCGTGCCGGTCGCCGCCCAGGCCGCCCCTGCCAGATGCGAGGAGAGGCTGGACGAGGGCCTGACCGAGATCGGCACACCGTGGGCGCTGACCCGCCTCGACCCGCGAAGGGTCTGGCATCTCACCAGGGGCGCGAACGTCACGGTCGCGGTGATCGACAGCGGCGTCGCGCGGCATCCGCTGATCCCGCTCCGCAAGGAGATCGACTACAGCGGCACGGGCAACGGCGACTGTGTGGGCCACGGCACCGCGGTGGCGGGCATCATCGCCGGCCGCTACCGGGGCGACTTCCCCTTCTACGGCGTGGCCCCCGACGTCAGGCTCGTGTCGCTCAAGCAGACCAACAAGAAGACCGGCGACGTCGGCGTCCTCGTCCGGACCATCAAGGACGCGGCCGACATGGGCGTCAAGGTGATCAACATCTCCACCCAGACCACCGACCAGCCGGACCTGAGGGCGGCGGTCTACTACGCCCTCGACAAGGACGTCGTGATCGTGGCCGCCGCGGGCAACTCCGACCCCAAGGAGAAGGACAGCAAGGAGTACCCCGC
Organism: Nonomuraea sp. NPDC004354; assembly: GCF_053602555.1. NCBI lineage: Bacteria > Bacillati > Actinomycetota > Actinomycetes > Streptosporangiales > Streptosporangiaceae > Nonomuraea > Nonomuraea sp. NPDC004354. Next base: position 256,012 of record NZ_JBSGDV010000013.1, read on the forward strand.
CGCCTACGAGGGCGTGCTGTCGGTGGGTTCGGTGTCGGCGCAGGGCCAGCGTTCCGACTTCTCCAACACCGAGTCCAAGGTCGATGTCATGGCGCCGGGCCAGGACGTCACCAGTACGTGGCCCGACGGGCTCCTGATGGAGGGGCTCGACGGCACCAGTTTCGCCGCGCCGTACGTGGCCGGGGTGGCCGCGCTGGTGCGCTCTCGTTACCCCAGCCTCACCCAGGAGCAGGTACGGCGGCGCATCGAGGTGACCGCGGACGGCGCGCTCGGCGTCGGCACGGGAGCGGGCATCGTCAACCCGTTGCTGGCCGTCACGGCGGTGCTGCCGGCCGAGCAGGTGGAGCTGGCCCCTCCGCTGCCGCCGCCGCTGCCGAAGGACGCCGTGGCGAAGGTGCCCCCGGTCGACGGACGGGTGATCACGGTGGCCGCGATCGTGGCGGCGTCGGCGCTGGCACTCGCGGGCGCGATCATGGCCGTGCGGCTGGTCATGCCGTTGGGCAGAGCCAGGCGCTGGCGGGCCGGTCGGCCGAATTGATTACGACTTGACGGTGAACTGTCAGGATCTGCGGCGAAACTATCGTTACGGGTGGGGCAAATTTGGTTCAATGTGCTCCGATCATGATTTGTCGTTGAAAGGTGGATCATGGACGCCTTGTCGCCGGGAGACCCGGAGCGCTTCGGTGACTACGCCATCGTCGGACGGCTGGGCGAGGGCCCGCGCGGCGTGGTCTACCTTGGGCGCGAGTCCGATGACGGAGAACTGCGCGCCATCAAGCCGCTGACCGGCGAGTCCGCGGAAGACAGCGAGACCCTCGACCGGTTGCGCAGCGTCAAGCGGATCTCCAGCGCCTACGTGGCCCGCGTGTTCGACGTGGGAGTCGAGGACGGCACGCCGTACGTGGTGCGCGAGCACATCGAGGGCCGCACGCTGGCGGAGACCGTCGAAGAAGAAGGCCCGCTCACGGATGACGCGCTCGAGCGGGTCGCCGTCGGCGTGCTCACCGCGCTGACCTCAGCGCATCTGGCGGGGGTCACCCACAGGGGCCTCACCCCGCACAACGTCATCCTCAGCGCGGACGGCCCGCGCGTGACCGACGCGGCCATCGGCGAGCCCGCCGGCGAGCTCGGTTACCGCTCGCCCGAGCAGCTGAAGGAGCTGCGGTACGGCCCGCCGTCCGACGTCTTCTCGTGGGCGGCGACCGTGGTGTACGCGGCCACGGGGCGGGCGCCGTTCGAGCACGAGACGCAGGCCGTGCTGAACGAGAAGCCCGACGTGGGCCCGCTGCCCCAGCCGCTGCGCAGGGTCGTGGTGTCGGCGCTGTCGAAGGAGGTCGCCAAGCGGCCGACCACCTACACCGCGCTGCTGCAGCTCCTGGGGGACAAGAACGCCGACAAGCTCGTGGCGGGCGCGCCCCTGCCCGCGGTGGTCGTCCCCGACCCCGCGCCGCCCCTGGAGGGCACGCTCAGGCTGCCGATGTACCGGACGCCCGAGCCCGAGCCCGCCGCGGCACCGCCCGTGCCGGCCGCGCCCCAGGCGTGGGGCCCGCCGCCGGCCGAGGCGCCGGAGCAGCCCGCGCCGCCGCAGGGCCCGCACCCTGTCGTCTCGGTGCCGGCGCAGGCGCCGCCGCCGAACCGCAGGCCGTTCCCCGTGGGTCTGGTCGCCGCGATGGCGGCGGTCGTGACGATCTCCGCGGTCGGACTGTGGGGTGCCAACCGGTACGCGGGCACGCAGACCATCACCGCGGTGGCGGCCGAGGGCAGGCAGCCCGCCGACGCCGTACCGAGCCCGAACGGCGAGAGCGCGGTCACCACCTCCGGTAACGGGGTCGGGCAGCCGCAGCCCCAGCCGCAGGGCACGCAGCAGGGCCAGGGCCAGGGTCAGGGCCAGGGCAAGGTGGCGGTGCCGTGGGCCAAGACGCCGGCGCCGGACTCGACGGACGTCATGCCGTTCGAGCTGCCGACCGACGACCCGAACAGCCCGCTGCCCGAGCCGGAGCTGACCTCGGTCAGCTCGCCGGCGCCCGTGCCGACCCAGAACATCGCCGTGCCGCCCCAGACGGTCGCGCCCGTGCCCAGCCCGGCGGTGACGGTGACGGTCGAGCCCACGCGCAAGGCCGAGGACAAGCGCGAGGACAAGCGGGAGGACAAGCCCGAGCACAAGCCCACCAAGACCAAGGAGGGCGAGCCCGAGCCGCCGGCGGACGAGCGTCCGACGCCGACACCCACCGAGGACCGGCGGCCGCCGCAGCAGGACCCGACGCCGACGCCGACCCGCACGGAGGAGCCGCCGAGCAGGACGCCGGAGCCGAAGCCGACGGAGACGAGGACGGCCGACCCCAGGCCCACCGAGCCGAGGCCGACGGTGACCGTGACCAAGCCGGCGGAGCCCCAGCCCACGGTGACGGTGACCAAACCGTCCGAGCCCAAGCCCACGGCGACGCCGACCAAACCGTCCGAGCCCAAGCCCACGGCGACGCCGACCAAGCCCGCCGAGCCCCAGCCGACGCCGACCAAGCCTTCGGAGCCACCCGCCGAGACGACCAACCCGTACACGCCGGCCCAGGCCTGCGGCGGCGGCGGGTTCTACGTCCAGCGTCAGGCGAGCTTCGCCGGTGGCACGACCTACCAGCTGTACAGCGACAGCACCGGCTACAACTGTGTGGTCACCATGAAGACCGCCAAGATCGGTCAGCTGACCAGCGTCAGCGCGACCCTGGAGGTTCAGGGCAAGTCTCCCGTCACCGACAGCGGCTCGTACAAGTACTACGCGGTCGCCAAGGCGTACGGGAAGGGCAGCTGCGTGAAGTTCTCCGGCAGCACGGACCAGGGCAGCACCAGCTCCGGTTTCGCCAACTGCGGGTGAGCCGCCTGATACACGTAAGTAACCAGAGCTCGACTTCTGCGAAATGAACCGGGCGGATCATGGCCGAAAGGCGTGATCCGCCCGATTCATTTCCTGGGAGATCCTATGAGCGAGCCGCCACAGCTGGACGCGGACTTATCCCAGCACACCGTCGCCGCAACCACCTTCCGCGACATCGGCGCCGACTTCGTCGCGGCCGTGAACCACGCCGTCAGGGAACTGGAGGAGCTCGGCAACTGGCCGATCGAGGAGGAGTCGGATCGGAAGTTCGCCGAGTGGTACGCGCCCAAGCGCGTGGAGATGATGAAGCTGCTCGGCCAGTTCGGGCTGGCCTACGGCGACGTCGGCGACAAGCTGTCCATCATGCGGGACAACGTGGCGGTGGCCGACTGGGCCAGCGCCGACGACATGACGGTCCAGGACGTCCCCGTCTACGAGCTGCCGGACCTGCAGGGCTTCATGCCGAAGGGCCCGATGCCGTGATCGCCGCCGCCTTTCCCGTCAACCGCCTGATGATGACGTTCATGGCAGGCACCGCAGGCACGCTGGTGGGCCTGCGCGTGTGGGCGGGAGTCGTCGCCCCCGAGGCCTCGCCGGACAAGCTGCGCCGCGCCGCGCAGATCTTCGACGAGCTCGCCGACGCGATCGACGGAGGCGACGACCCGAAGAGCGGGCTCGCCTACCGGGCCGACCAGGCCTACGCCTCGGTGGTCAAGGACAACACGGGCGCCGGGATCGACTCTTTCTCCACCGTCTACAACACCAACATCAGGCCGCTGCCCGCCGCTTTCGTGGCCGACCTGCGGGTCGTGGCGATGGTCTGCACGGCCTACGCCAAGATCGTCGACGATGTGCGCCGCCGCTTCGCCGAGGTCGAGAACGACCTGCTGCAGATGGTGTGGATGGTCATGTTCCAGCCGATGACCACGTGGCTGTACGCCGTGGCCACCGTCAGGATCGTCAAGCTGATCAAGACGGCGCGGCTGCTCAAGGCCCTCTTCGGGGCGAACGCGGCCAAGATCTTCAGCGCGGGGTTCCCCTCGTACGCGCTGACCACTCTCGTCTACGCGACGGTGGACGGCATCGCCTACGCCGGTGGTTCCGTCGGCATCAAGGCCATGGTCAACCTCGCCCACGGCCAGCCGGTCGGCTCGGCGAAGGAGAACGGCGCCGAGTTCATGCGGATCTGGGCGGGCAACACTGGTTATGTCCTGGGTTACGACGCCGCCAAGTTCCCTCTGCGGAACCTGCCGTCCAGCCGTCTCACCGAGTTGTACGCCAGGCTGGCCGGCTCCGGCCTCGGCTACACCCCCACCTACAACCTGTCCGACGGCACGGACGGCCCGATCGCCACCACGCCCGAGGAGTGGGCGGGCAAGATCGAGGGACACGGGCTGCGCGCGCTGATCTTCCCGCCCGGCTGGCTGCCCCGCCGCTAGTACGGCCGGTAGCCGCCGCCCCGCTCCAGGGACGCGATGCCCGGATGGTGGGCCAGGTCGCCGTAGCGCTGGTAGGTGTAGAGGACGCCGGCGATGATGTTGTCGACCGGCTCCAGGATCCGCTTGTGGCCCGGCAGGCTGTGGGTGTCGAAGGTGGGCGGGATCGTCTGCATGAGCCCCTGTGAGGGCACGCCGTTGCGGGCGTTGATGTCCCAGTTGTTGATCGCGCTCGGGTTGCCGCCGGACTCGTGGTGGATGATCGTCCAGATCCGCTCGATGTCCTTGGGGTCGTTGGGGTCGAGGTCGCTCACGTCGATGCCGCGCCTGCGCATGATGCCGGCCATCTCCTCCGATCTGATGACCCGCAACGCCTCCTTGATCCACTCGACCACCTGGGCGCGCGGCGCGGGCACGTCACCCGCCGAGGAGACGCCACCGCCGCCGTAGCCGCCACCGCCACCGCTGCCGCCCGCGCCCCCGCCGCCCGTCGTGCCGGCGCCCGCGAGGTCGGTGGTCCGGCTCAGGTCGGTGCGCGTCCACTGTGTCTTGGTCCCGTTGCCGGGGACGAAGTCACGCTCCAGCGGGTTCTTGATGTTCTTGAACGTCTCCTTGCGCAGCTTCAGGGCGTTGCCGATGGCGGTCCTGGCGTCGTTGACGGCGGTGTTCGCCTTCGTGACCTCGCTCTCGGCATCGGACACCGCCTTGGTGCCCATGTCCGTCAACCCCTTGGTCACGCCGTCCGGGTCGTCGGGGTTCAGCTTGGCCCAGTCGCGCCTGTACTCGCCCGCGCGGACGAGCAGGTCCTCGCGGATCCACCTGACCTTGCCCTCCACGGTCTCGAGCACACCGGCCGCCGCCTCCACGGCGTTGGCGCAGCCCGCCAGCGCGTCGTGCATCCCGTCGCCGGCCTTGCCGTAGCCCTCCATGTACGACTGGAAGGAGGTCGCCGAATCGCCGTGCCACACCCGGCCCACTTCCACGACGGCCTTGCCGAGCTTGCCGGTCTCGTCCAGGGCCTCACTGGCGATCGTCCGCCATTGCGAGGCCATCGTGCGGATCGCCCCTGGGTCGCAGGTGACCTTGGTCACCAGCGCGTCGAGCTTGGCCAGGCCGGGAACGCTCTCGTCGCTCATGGCTGGTCGGCCGCGCGGATGTTCGCCTGCACCTTGTCGAGGGCGCGCTCGACGCCCCCCAGCTTCTCCCGCGCCTCGCCGAGTTCGCCGGTGATGTGGTCGCGCCAGATGGCGTCGATGTCCGCCGCCAGGTTCTGCGAGTTGTCGTATTTGCCGAAGATGTCGGCGTCGGTCACCTTGCTGGGCGGCGGCGTCTTGTCGGGGAGAATGTCGGCGGGAATGAGCACCTTGGCCGCGTTCGCCGCGACACCGGCGCATTCGTCCAAGGCTTGGAAGTAGACATCGAGACCCGCCACCGGCTGCGCCTCCCCGAGATGCGTATCTGGACAAGATCGAGCATAGCGGTCAGGGAGTTTCGTCAACATTCGCGCAGAGAAGCCGTTGTCCGAGGTTGTCCCCGCGGACGAGCCCGAGCCGATCGTCGTGCGCACCTGACCGGGCGAGCTCGCGGCGGGACGAGGACCTGTGCGGAATTCTCGACCGGCTTCGTCGAGAGTCTGGCAGTATTGCCCGCTAATGAGTCTTATGTGGTCGATGGGGCTGGTGTGACAGGCTTCACCGTTCGTTGGAACAGTGTCAGGCGACGCGGCTCCGACGCGAGGGAGGAGGCCGCGTTCATCAGGGACGTCAGGGACAAGGTGCTGGCCGCCTTCGCCGAGGCCGGCCGTCCGATGGGTCACGACCGGTACGGAGCCGAGGTGGAGAAGGCCTACCCCGCGATGCGCGACGGCATCCTCGACGCCCTCAAGAACTACGCCGACGAGGTGGAGCGCTCCGGCGACGGGCTGAAGGGCACCTCGCACACCTACGAGACGGCCGAGCGGCCCGAGGCCTGATCGCCGGTGTGGCTCGACGGTGTGCCCATCCCGGGGTTCGCGCGGCCGTGGATCGGCTGGGTGGTCGGCATGGACTGGCCCCAGGGCGACGAGAAGGCCCTGTTCCGGCTCGCCGACGCGCTCGTGGCGGCGCTCTACGAGGTGGTCGGCGGCCCGGACGGTGACCCGTCGAGGAGCCTGCTGGGCAGACGGCCGCCCGACGCGGACGAATGGGACGGCGACGCGCTGCAGGCCTTCGTCAAGCACGTCCTGACCACGACGCGGGGACACCAGGCCGACGCCGTCAACCGCCTGGCCGCCATGGCGCTCGCCCTGAACGATCTCGGGGTCCAGCTCGAGTACACCAAGCGCATGATCAAGTTGACCGTCGTGCTGCTGGTCGTGCAGATCGGGGCGGTGATCCTGCTGCTCGGCACCCCGCTGGCCGGGCCCACGTTCAAGTGGATCGGCTTCCGGGCGCTGCTGAGCCGCGCCGTGATCGCGCAACTGGCCAAGCGGCTGCTGTTCTGCTGCGGGCTCTTCGGCACGATCATGGGCGTGATGGACTACGCCATCCAGGCGAGCCAGTCACGCAGGGACCACGTCGACGTCGGCCAGGTCCTCACGTCCGCGGGCACCGGGGCGCTGTCCGGGGCGCTCATGGGCCTCGGCGCCGGGCTGCTGCCGACCCGGTCGATGCTGATCTTCATGGCCCAGTCGGGCGTGGTCGGCGGCATCACCGCGCTCGTCACGGAGGTGTGGAGCGCGGTCGGCAGCGGCCGGCCCGTGGACTGGAAGCTGGTGGCGGAGGGGCTGACCTCCGGCTTCGTCGGCGGCATCGACCGCACCGGCGCGGGCGGCGGCGCGCACTCCGGCCCCGGCAAGACCGGCGCCCACCTCTTTCCCACCGACTTTCCCCCCGACGGTACGGCGGGGCCGGCCGCGAGCTCGCTCGACGGCGTCGCCGCGGCGACCAAGCGCCTCGACGAGGACGGCCCGGCCACCTCGAAGCCGGCCGCCGATCCCTTCCTGGACGGCATGCGCACGGCGGCGCACGAGACGGACCGCGTGGCCGATGGCGACATGACCACCCTGGCGCGGGCCACGACCGACCGGGCGGCCGACGGGGCGCGGGCCGTGGGCGGGCAGGCGGCGGACGTCGCGCGAGCCGTACCCGACGAGATCAGGACGAGCCCGCACCCCGCGGACGACGGGACCCAGCCCGCGCCCCCGGTCAGGAGCGACCAGGTCCGCCCGCCTGTCCGCGCCGAGACGGCTGCCCGTGCGGAAGCCCCCGCGCGTGCGGAGGCTCGTGCGGAGACGCCTGCCCGGGGCGAGGCCGGGACGGTGTCGAGACCGGCGGCCGTGCCGGAGCGTGGGGCCGGGGGCGAGGTGACCCACGAACGGGCCGGACGCGCGGACGCCGATCCGGATCCCGGCGGCAGGCCGGACGCGCGCCCCGAGCGGACGGGCAGGCCGTCCGGCGACCCCGAACGGCCCTTCACGCATGCCAGGTCGACGGACCGGGGCGACGGCCCCGCCTCGCACGGCGACGCCCCCGCCTCGCACGGCGACGCCCCCGCCGACCGTAGCGGGGGGACGGTGAGCCGCGGCGACGGGCCTGCCGACCATACCGGGGGGCCGGTGAGTCGCGGCGACGGGTCCGCCGGCCGTACCGAGTCGACCGGGAGCCGGGGCGAGGGGGCGGGCCCGCGGACGCCGGAGAGCGGTGGCGGGGCCCGCGCGGACGGGCCCGTCACCCGGATGGCCGAGAGCACCGGCGCCCACGCCGACGGGCCGGTGGCGCGAGCAGGCGAGACCTCCTCCGCGATGGCGGAGCGCAGGCCCGAGCCGGCCAACCGGATCGAGGGCCTGATCAACTGGAGCACCACCCGCGCCGAGCCGCCACCGTCGTGGCACGGCATGACGCAGGAGCAGTTCGCCGCGCTGGCCGCCAAGGGCACCGTCGGCGACCCCGTCGTGCTGTCCAGCGGCACGGAGTCGGTCAAGGTCGAGCGGGTCACGCTGACCGACGGAGGACCGGCGGCCAGGAAGGAGACCGCCACCACCGAGATGCGCGACGCCGAGCACCTGTCCTCGATGCTCCTGCGCTCGCTGGGTCTGGACGTGCCCCCGACCCACCTCGTCGACGAGCACACGCTGATCACCGGCTGGGTCGAGGGCGAGCGGCCGGAACTCCGCTGGCACGGGGACCGCTGGGAGCTGCCCGAGCACGTCATGCACAGCCGTGACGCCGTGCTCATGGGCCTGGGCGACGCGCTCATCGGCAACTACGACCGGGCGCACGGCGACGGCATGCGGGTCGGCGACGACGGCCGTCTCCGCGGCTTCGACCACGACAAGACCTTCCGGCCGATGATGCCCGATCCGAACAGCCCGCTGACGAGGCTGTTCTTCCGGGAGGTGGAACCGGGCAGGTTCGACTGGGCACCGAACCCGATGTCGGTGCGGGACATGGCCACCCTCAAGGCCGCGGTCGAACGGTTACGGCCGGAGTTCGAACGTCTGGGCAGGGGCGACTGGTTCGCCAACGTCCAGTTCGTCCTGGACAAGGTGGCCGAGCACGCGGGCGGCGCCGACTCGGTGCTCAAGGCCCCGGTGGACAGGCCGTTCTTCTGGGCGGCCGACGAGGATCTCGCCGCGCGGGCGCGCGCCCATCGCGCGGTCACCGACCTGTCGACGGACCTGAGCCGTCCCCTGGTGGACCCGCACGAGCAGCTCGCCGCGAGGACCGGGCGCGGAAACGTGGGGGACCGGTTCGTCAACGGCGACGAGGGGTTCGCGGAGCTGGTCGTCCACCGCGACGGTTCGGAGGCGCTGGTCCTCCGTGACGAAGCCGCCAGGCGCGCAGAGGCAGAGGCGCTGCTGCGCGACGCCCTCGGCCTGGACGGCCCCGCCGTCCTCAGGATCGACGACGACACAGTCCACCAGGCGCACGGCAGTGACCGGCTCAGGGCCGCCGTCCAGTCGGGCGTGCGGAACTCCCTCGTGATCGACACCATGCGAGGCCTCGAGGAGGTCGTCGAGTTCAACGACGGCACGTTCGCCATCCGCCGCGAGTTCGACGACATCGAGGCGGCCGACCGGGCGGAGCTGGCCGCGCTCGAGCTCGGCGCGGTCAAGGACGGCACGTCGGGGGTGTACCGGGCGGACACGACCGTCATGTACGAGCACCGGCTGGGCGCGAACCAGGGGGAGCTGGCCAGACGCGGCCTCCACACGCTGCTGATGGCCGACGGCCCCATTCCCGCCGAGCTGTTCCAGCGGATGGTGGCCGACAATCCGCTGCTTGAGCGGATCAGCGGGGACAAGGGGCTGTGGTCCCAGCGCGACATCGACGCGGTCACCACGAAGCTTCAGGAGCTCGGCCCCGAGTTCGCCCGGCGCGGCCTGGCCGACCTGCACGAGCGGATCAGCGACAACTGGGCGCGCCTCGCGCGGCCTGCGCAGGACGCGCCCGTACCGCTGGGTTCCCTGGACCACGGCCCCCGCCTGGTGCCCGACTACTCCGGTACGCCGTGGCGCCCGCCGGACCAGCCGATCCCCGCCCTGCCGCACCTGCTGGAGGGCACCAACCTGCGGCAGGTCAACGAGCTGGCGCACGGCGGCGATCCGCTGGCCGACGCGATGCTGCGCCAGGCCAGTGCCGAGCTGGCCCTCCTGCCGCGACAGGAGGGGACCGTCACGGTCAGGGTGCCGGAGGAGTGGGTCCCCGCGAACCTCGCGCCGGGCGCGGAGTTCGCCTTCAAGGGCATCCTGGAGGGCGTCGACGACCCCCGCTTCCTCGGCGACGAGCCGCGTACCGTGCGCCTGACCATCCGGGCCGGCGACTACGTGGCGGCGGAAGCGCTGTCCGGCCGGCCCCACCACGCGCTGTTCCGCGTCGACGCGCCCTTCAAGGTGCTCGCGTTGCAGGAGTTCTCCCACGGGGAGCGGCACTACTTCCTCGTCCAGGCGCCCGACGGGATGGGCACCGCCGCCTTCGCCGAGCCGGTCCACCGGGCCACGCCCGAACTGAGCCCGGCCGCCCGGCACCACTACGACCACCACCGGGTGGAGACGGGGGCGGGTATCTGGCTGCGCGATCCGGCCTTCTCCCACGACATGGGGATCGAGCGGTCCGCTCTAGGGGTGCGCTCCATCGACGGTGCCTACTACGTGGACGGACACGGCGGCCCTGACGGGCTGATGGTCGGCGGCAGGACCGTCAGGGCCGAGGATCTGGCGGCGATCATCCTGAACGATTCCTTTCTCCAACACGACGATCTGGTCATCCTCGCCAACTGCAACGTGGGCGCCCACACCTACGCGCAGGAGGTGGCCAGGCTCACCGGCCACGTCGTGGTGGCGGCCGACTCGCGGGTCAGGGTGGGCCCCTACGGCGACATGTTCGCGATGGACGCCGAGCACGGCGCCCTGGGCGGTCGCGGGAACCTGCGGATCTTCCTGCCGGACGACGTCGTGCCGCCCACCGCCTGGGAGCGGGTCAAGTCGGCGGTGCGCGGGTTCTTCGGCGTCGACGACTCGGTGACGCGTTCGGCCGAGCCGTACGCGCGGACGCTGGAGGGCGTCAGGGCCGGCATCGCGGGCTACGAGAGGTTCGCGGCCCGGGTGGAGGCCATGGTCCGCGACCTTCCCGAGAGCTCGCCGTTCCGGCGGCTGGCGATCGAGGAACTGGTGGCCCTGCACACCTACGCCAACGGGCTCGACGCGCCCATCGACAGGGCGATGGGCGACCCGAGGCTGCTGCCGCCGTACGAGGAGCACGTGCGCGGCATCCTCGGCGCGCTCGACACGCTGGGGGAGTACCAGGCGCCGTTCACCGGGCAGGCCCACCTCAGCGTGGTGCTGTCCGAGGCCGACAGAGCGGCCTACACGCAGGGGGCGGTCGTCTCCGACCCCAGGTTCACCACCGCCTACCGCGAGCCGCGCGAGCCCGTCGCGGTGCCCGGCCGCGTGGACTTCGTCATCACCTCCAGGACGGCCCACGACATCAGCGTCGCCGCCGGCGACCCCGCCGAAGGCAGGCTGATCTTCCGGCCGGACACCGAGTTCCGCGTGGACCGGGTCGACGGTGACACCGTCTACGTCAGCGAGGTGGCCAGGTCGGGCGACGGCTGGGTGCCCTGCGCGTGCGCGGAGGGCACCCACTGGGGCACCAACGGCGCCGCCGGGCTGCTGCTGCTCAGCAAGGGCGGCGACGGCGAGACGTACGTGCTCATGCAGCACCGCGCCGCCACCTCCGACGGCGGCGGCACCTGGTCGCTGCTCGGCGGTGCCAGGGACCTGAACGAGGGCGCCGTGGCCGCCGCGCTGCGGGAGGCCGCCGAGGAGAGCACGCTGGACCCCGCCACGGTGCGGATCCACGGCCGCCACGTCAACGACCACGGCGGCTGGTCCTACGAGACGGTCATCGCCACCCTGCCCGAACCGGTGGACATCAGGCCGTCCTCGTGGGAGTCGCAGGGCATCCGGTGGGTACGGCTCGACGAGCTGACCACCCTCGACCTGCATCCCGGCTTCGCCGAGAGCTGGCCGGACGTGCAGGCGGAGATCCACCGGGCCATCGACTGGGACACGGCCGCGCCCAGGGACGTGTCGCGCACCCTCTACCGCCACGACGAACTTCCGGCCGGCGACGTCGACGCCCTCCTGGCCAGGTTCGCCGAGGAGGGCGTCTCCGGAGAGCTCGTCCGCGGGAACAGCCGGCTGCCGGAGGAGGGCGTGCCGGTCGAGAGCGTCATCCGCACCGCCTCGGGTGACACGCTGCCGCCCGGCACGGCGCTGCGGGTGATCGCGGTGGAGCGCGACGCGACCATGCCGGACGGCAGGCGGGGGATCAGGCTCTACCTGACGGAGGGGAACGCCCCGGCCCGCGTGCCGGACCTGAGCCACCGGGTGCTCAGCGTGGACCAGCAGCGCTTCACCGCCGCGACACGGACGGAGTCGCCGGTGGGCGTCGGCTTCAGAGTCTTCGGCGACCTGGAGGACGCGGCCGTGACCAACAGGATGGCGGGGGCACGTCCGGTCGAGGGCGCGGTCACGGTCGGCATCAGGTCGGGCTATCACGCCTTCCGGGTGGGCGACGTCCCGGTCCCGGTCAGGGACCTGGCCACCATGCTGGCGCTGGACCCGCGGCTGGTGGCCGAGCCCGGCGCCGCGATCGTGCTGCGGGGGCCGCACGCCGCCCACGACAAGCTGCTCATCCAGGAGCTGGCGGACCTGACGGGCCGCGTCGTGATCGCCTTCGAGGACCCCACCAGGCGGTGGCCGACGGACGGGGCCGCGAAGATCTTCCTTCCGGAGGCGGACCAGCCGGCCCCCGCGCACCCGCACCAGCCGGTCCCGGCGGGAGACCCGCCCACCCTCGGCGGGCTGGGTGCGGAGTGGCCGGAGGGACCGGCTCCGGTGCGGCCGGCACCCGACCTCCAGACGGTCAGGGAGTTCGCCCGCCTTCGCGAGCTGAGCAGCACAACCTACAACCTCGACTTCCAGGGCAGGACCGACACCGTCGAGTACGCCAGGGCGGTCGCCGAACGCGACTGGCTGGAGGCCAGGCTGGCCGAACGGATGAGGGATCGCGCCGAGGCCGCCTACATCGACCAGCACGCCGCCATCCTCCTCGAGACCAGGGCGCTGGCCGACGAGCTGGGCATGGACGTCGAACGGCTGCGCGCGCACCTTCGCGACGAGCTGGTCACCATGCTGGCGGACCGGCCGATCTCGATGCGGGTCAGCCCCGAGACGCTGCGGGCCGTACTGGCCGAGGGGCGGTTCAAGACGCAGTTCGAGGTCGCGAGCTCGGGCGGGGTCTACGACAACGTCCTGCGCTCCGCCTACGAGGAGAGCTGGTTCGGCTATCCCGCCGACCTGACCCCCGAACTGCGGCCGGTCTACGGCTACGTCAACCTGTACGAGCGGATCTCCGACCCGTCCCTGATCGGGATGGGCACCACGAACCGGGTGTCCGAGTACGGTGAGGTCCAGGTCACCCTGCGTCCCGAGGTCAGGGACAGGTCGACCTTCTGCGTCGGCGACTCCATCGAGGTCACCGAGACCGCGGTGCCCAGCAGGATCAACGACCCACGCCCCGAGTCGTACGCCGCGGCTCCCCTCTGCGGGTTCGACCCCGTGAAGGAACCGCTACGCGGTGTGCGGCGCGACTACGCGGGTCTGGACTGGCAGAACAACGCCTACGTCGAGGCGCAGATGCACGGCGGCGTGAGGGTGAGCGACATCAGCCATGTCGTCTTCACCGTCCGGCCCGACGCCGGCCTGGTGGCGGCGCTGGAGGCGGCGGGCATCGACTGGTACTACGTCTATCCCGGGAGTACGCGATGATCAGAACGGTGGGTCGCAGGTCCGACGGGGCGATCCTGGTGGCGCTCGGCGAGGCGGCGGTGATCCTGCCGCCCGGCACGCACGTGCTGCCGCTGGCCTCCGCGCTGGCGCACGCCGAGTGGGAGCCGGTCGACGAGCTGCCCCCCGAGCTTCCCGCGCGCCTGGTCGAGGCGCTGACGAGGAAGGACGGGGAGCTGCGCGCGGCCGTCAGCCCGTTCATCCGCGAGCTCATGGAGCGGCGGCGTCAGGGGAGGTAGGCGGTCTGGATCAGCCGCGCGCCGGACTTCCGGTCGACGAAGTAGCCACGGCCGACCGGCAGCGGCTGCGGGCGGATGTTGCCGAAGACGTAGCCCTCGTCCTTGTTGCCGGACATGACCAGCGCGGGGCTCGCCATGTCCTTGATCTTGGTGATGATCGGGTCGAACATCGCCCTGCCGACGCCGCCCATCTGCCGCGACATGATCAGGTGCAGGCCGATGTCGCGGGCCTGCGGGAGCAGGTCGGCCAGCGGCTGCAGCGGGTTGTTCGAGGTGGCGACCAGGTCGTAGTCGTCGACCACGATGTACAGGTCAGAACCCTGCCACCAGCTGCGGGACCGCAGCTGCTCGGGCGTCAGGTCGGCGGGCGGCAGACGCTTCAGCAGCGCCTGCCTGGCGTCGTTGATCAGGCCGGCGGCGGCGGCGCTCGACGCGGCGTAGCCGATCCGGTGCTCGGTGGCCGCCGAGTCGAGCAGCGACCTGCGGTAGTCGATCACGATCATCATCGCCTCGCGCGGCGTCTGCCTGGACACCACGCTCTCGGCGATGAGCCGCAGCAGGTTCGACTTCCCGCTCTCGGTGTCGCCCACCACGATGAAGTGCGGATCGGCCTCCAGGTCGAGCAGGACGGGCGCGAGCATGGCCTCGTCGATGCCGATCGGGATGAGCTTGCGCCCCGTCTCCTCGATCCCGGGCAGCATCTCGGCGGGCAGCACCGAGGGCAGCAGCCGCACGCCCGGCGCCGGGGGACCCTGCCAGGCATCCCTGACCGTCTGCACCAGCGCGCGCACGCCCACCGACAGGTCCTCGGCGCTCTGCACGCCGTCGATCCTCGGCAGCGCGGACAGGAAGTGCATGCCTTCCTTGGTGAGCCCGCGTCCGGGCGTCCCCTCCGGTACGGCGAGCGCCGTCTTGCGGTTGATCTCCGACTCGTAGGCGTCGCCCAGCTTGAGCTCGATCCTGGTGCCGAACAGGTCGCGGATACCCGGCCGGAACTCCGACCACTTGTTGGTGGCGGCCACGATGTGGATGCCGTAGCCGAGGCCGCGCCCCGCCAGGTCGGTGATCGTCGGCTCCAGCGAGTCGAACTCCTGCCTGATGGTCAGCCAGCCGTCCACGACGAGGAAGATGTCGCCCCAGCCGTCGCCCTCGAACGAGCCCTCGGCGACCATCCGGCGATAGGTGGCGATCGAGTCGATGCCGTGGTCGGCGAACATGCGCTCGCGCTGCTGGAGGACGGTGGCGACCTCGGCGACCGTCCGGCGGACGCGGTCGGCGTCGAGGCGGCTGGCCACGCCGCCGATGTGCGGCAGGCCGTCGAGGCCCGCGAGCGAGCCGCCACCGAAGTCGAGGCAGTAGAACTGCACCTCGCGGGGGGTGTGCGTGAGCGCCATGCTGGTGATGAGCGTGCGCAGCACCGTGCTCTTGCCGCTCTGCGTGCCGCCCGCGACGCCGACGTGTCCCGACGCGCCCGACAGGTCCAGCCAGAACGGGTCGCGCCGCTGCTCGAACGGCTTGTCGATGATGCCGATCACGGCGTGGAGCCTGCCGCGGCCCGACCAGTCGGTGGTCGACAGCCCGTAGGCGGGCGTGACCGACAGCGGCGGGAGCAGCTGCGCCAGGGTCGGCGCCTGGCCGAGCGGCGGCAGCCAGATGCGGTGCGCGGCGGGCCCCCGGTCGTGCAGCCGTCCCACCATGATGTCGAGCAGGCTGACCTGCGGCGTCTTCTCCTCCGCCGCGGCCAGCTCCTTGGGGGGCGTCTCCACCACGGGGACGGGCACGAAGGCCGGGCCGTACTCCACGACCTCGCGGACGGGCCCGCCGGCGGCGGAGGCCGCCGACTGGTAGGGGTCCGGCTGGTAGGGACCGGAGACGTAGGCGGCCTTGAACCGCGTCATGCCGGTGGTGTCGAACTTCAGGTAGCCGTTGCCGGGCGCGGACGGCAGCTCGTAGGCGTCGGCGACGCCGAGCACGACGCGGCTCTCCATGGCGGAGAAGGTGCGCAGACCGATCCGGTAGGACAGGTGGGTGTCCAGGCCGCGCAGCCGGCCCTCCTCCAGCCGCTGGGAGGCGAGCAGCAGGTGGACGCCGAGCGAACGGCCGAGCCGGCCGATCATCACGAACAGGTCGATGAACTCGGGCTTGGCCGACAGCAGCTCGCTGAACTCGTCGAGCACGACGAACAGCGTGGGCATCGGCGCCAGCTCCGCGCCCTGCTCCCTGGCCCGCTCGTAGTCGCGCAGCGAGGCGTAGTTGCCGGCCGCGCGCAGCAGTTCCTGGCGGCGGACCATCTCGCCGTGCAACGCGTCGTGCATGCGGTCGACCAGCGGCAGCTCGTCCTCCAGGTTGGTGATGACCGCCGAGACGTGCGAGAGCGACTCGAGGCCGAGGAAGGTCGCGCCACCCTTGAAGTCGACCAGGACGAAGTTGAGGATCTCGGAGGAGTGCGTGACGGCCAGGCCGAGCACCAGCGTGCGCAGCAGCTCGCTCTTGCCGGAACCGGTGGCGCCGATGACCAGGCCGTGCGGGCCCATGCCGCCCTGCGCCGACTCCTTGATGTCGAGCTCCACCACGCGGCCGTCGGCGCCGAGGCCGATCGGCACGCGCAGCCGGTTGCGGCCCGCCCGCGGCCGCCAGGTGTGCTCGGTGTCGAGTCTGGTCGGATCGCCGACGCCGAGCAGGTCGGTGAGCGTGGTGTTGATCGACAGCACGTCCTGCGACTCGCCCCCTGCGGACCCCGACGAGAGCCTGAGCGGTGCCAGCTGCCTGGCCAGCCCCTCGCACATCAGGTAGTCGAGCTGGTCGGGATCGCCGAGACGGGTGCTGGTCGCCTTGCCTGCGTGGTCCAGCTTGATCATGTGGAAGGCGTCGCTCTGGATGTCCAGCCGCAGCATCGCCTTCTCCTCCACCAGCCCCGCGGCGTCGGACAGGTCGATCAGCGTCACACCCTGGATGGCGTCCATGCCGAGCTGGGAGTCATGCGGCACGTACCCGCCGTCCACGATCACCACGTGGTACGGCAGGGAGTCGGCGGGCGCGCCCGGCTTGAACCTGGCCCGCTCCTTCAGCTCGCCCCCGACCAGCCGGTCGAGCTCGCTGAGGTTCTCGGCCATCAGCCTGACCTGCCCCGCCAGGTCGGTCTGGTCGGGATGCAGGGCGTGCGGGAGCCACTTGACCCAGTCCCAGTGCGCCATCGACTCCTTGCCCGCGCAGACCAGGATCCGCAGGTCGTCGGGGGAGTGGAAGACGACCATCTGCGCGATCATCGCCCTGACCAGCCCGCGGATCGCCTGCTGGTCACCGCTCAGCTTGATGCGGGCGAAGGAGCCGAGCGCCACGGAGACGGGCAGCTCGGAGACCGTCGCATGCGCCCTGACGAACCGCCGCAGCGCGCCGGCCGTCAGGGCGTCGAGGTCCTCGACCGGCTTGGAGTCCGGCGGGATGAGCTGGATGGCCAGCTTCTGCATGCCGGTGCCGAGCCGTACGGTGCCGAAGTCGGGGTCGCGCGGCCGGCGCTCCCACAGGCGTGGGCTCATGGCGATCCACCAGAGCGAGTCGGGCGCGGGGCCGCTCCACTCCAGCGCCTCGCGCTGCTGCCTGGCGGCTCTGCGGGCCTTCCTGCGGACCTGTGACAGGTAACGGAAGTAGTCGCGGCGCAGGCCGTTGAGCCGGTGCTTGCGCTCGCCCGACTGCCTGCCGAGCTGCCCGATGGTCATGCCCATCATGGAAAAGGCGAACAGGCCGCTGGCCACGTACATGAGCGGGTTGGAATTTCCTCCCGCGGTGAACATCAACCCCATCGCCGCCCCGCCGGCCACCATCGGCAGGTAGGTCAGAACCCCCATGAAGCCTTGACCCTGGACTTCGGGGATCTCGGGTGGGCTTTCGAGCAGGACCTCGCCACGAGGTGGCTTGGGGCTGGCACGGCGTTCGGGCCGTCGCACAATCACGATGCTCACACGGCAATTTCTTACCATCAATGCGGGTCTTTCCGCTTGCCCGATATGTTTCCTTCCGTGAAGTCGCTTGCTCATGGACCATCCCCGCAAGGCCCGATGCAGCAGGGCGCTCTCGCGCAGATCCCCGCGCCGATGCCGGCCTTGTGCCACGTCACAATCGTCGGCCCGCGCAAGAGAGCCGATCTCGCGCTGCCCGCGGACATCCCGCTGCCGCACGTCCTGCCCGGCCTCCTCCGCGCGATGGACGAAGTGGGCGGCGAGGCCACGTCCGCCGCGGGATGGATGCTGCAGCGCCTCGGCGGCGCGCCGCTCGACATCGGCCAGAGCCTCGGCGCCCTCGGCGTCCTCGACGGCGAGGTGCTCTACCTCAGGCCGCGCGACGCCGTCCTGCCGCCGGCCCTCTACGACGACGTCGCCGACGTGGTCGCGGGCGGGGTCAAGGAGGGGGCGGGCAAGTGGACGCCCGACCACACCCGCCTGGCGGGCACCAGCGCCGCGTGCGGGCTGCTGGTCATGGGGGCGCTCGCCCTCTACGCGGCTGGTCCGCCGTGGACGATCAGGGCGATCGTCGCGGGCGTGCTGGCGCTGCTGCTCCTGGTGACGGGTGCGGTCATGTCGCGCGCGATCGGCGACTCGAAGGTGGGCGCGCCGATCGGATGGGCGGCGCTGCCGTACGGGTTCCTGGCGGGCCTGCTGGCCCCCGGCGGCGCCGGCTTCTCCGCGCCCAACCTGCTCGCCGCCTTCGCCTGCACGGCGCTGGTGGCCGCCTTCGGCGGCGCGCTGACCGCCGACGGCCAGTCCGGATTCCTCGGTACGGCCATCGCCTCGGTCACCGGGGCGGCGGGCGCGGCGGTCGTCATGATCTGGGGCACCTCGCCCGCGGGCGTGGCGGCGGTGTCGGCGACCGTCCTGCTGGCCTTCACCCCGCTCATCCCCACGCTGTCCTTCCGGATGGCGAAGCTGCCGCTGCCGAACATGCCGACGACCGCGGAGGAACTGCGCAACGACAACCAGCTTCTCGACGCCACGCAGGTCAAGGAGCGCACCGCCAAGGCGCAGTCCTTCGTGACCAGCCTGATCGCCGCGGCGTGCCTGGTGGCGATGGGCGCGCTGTTCCTGCTGGTCGTGGAGGGCGGGTGGGCCGCGAGGGTCATGGTCGTGGTGCTCGCGCTGACCCTGATCATGCGGGCGCGGGTCTTCCACGGGCTGGGCCAGCGGATCTGGCTGCTCGTGTCAGGACTGGCCGGGCTCGCGGCGCTGGGGTTGTCCGTGAGCGCCGGCATGGGCGACATCGCGGCCGTCGCCGTGGGCGTCGGGCTGCTGTGGGTCGCGCTCGTCGCGGCCGGACTCGGGACCTGGCTGCCCACGGGTAAGCCCTCGCCTTTCTGGGGCCGCGCGGGCGACATCGTGGACCTCATGCTGATCGCGGCGCTGTTCCCGCTCGCGCTCGGCGTCCTCGACGTTTACACGTGGGTGCGCGGCCTCTCGGGCTGAGCGTTTCCATGATTGCGGAGTAAACCGGCAACCGATACGTTGCTGGACGTTTCCCCCTCCAGGACGGAGTAGCCAGTGCAGGACTTCGGGGACTTCGCGAACCTCGACATCGACAAGCTCCTCAAGACCGCCGACGAGCAGTTCGCGCGCGTCGAGGAGATGCAGAAGACCATGGGCGAGCTCGTGGGCCGGGCGCAGGACGAGGACGGCCTGGTCAGCGCGGAGTACACCAGCGCCGGCCTGACCGGGCTCGAACTGCACCCCAAGGCCATGCGGCTGAGCTCGGGCGAACTGGCGGAGAAGGTCAAGGCCGTCGTCCAGGACGCGACGGCCGACCTGCAGCGTCAGGTCAACGAGACGATGGGGGAGGTCTTCGGCGAGGACGAGAACCCCATGAAGTTCATCAACAACCCGGACGCCGCCCTGGAGCAGGTCAAGAACGCCGAGGCCGCCTACAACAGGACGTTCGAAGACGTGATGGGCGAACTCGACAAGATCCGCCGCCGCCTCGACCTCTAGGAGCTGTTTCTTAGATCTCCTGACGGTGAGCGCTGGTCTTGTCACTCTTGGCATATGGGTCGTGGTGATCTGACGAACGCCGAGTGGGCAC
>NZ_JBSGDV010000014.1:0-76431 GCF_053602555.1 Nonomuraea sp. NPDC004354
CTGGCACAACGACAAGACCGGCCGGCCCACCGCCCGATCCCTCACCGCCTACGACCATTGACGCTCAGCCGTACGGCTTGGAATCAGTCATCTAGACGTCCTGGCCGCCTGCCGGACGTTCTGGCCGCCTGCCGGCCGCCGGGCGCGGGTTCGGCCCCTGGTCCGGGCTCTGTTTCGGGCTCAGGTTCGGCCCCCGGCTCGAGCCCGGGTGCGGGCGCGGCTTCCGGTGCGGCGGCTCGTAGACTCCGGGCTGTGAGCGACCTCGAGGCCCTGTCCCAGTTGAGCGATCCCGTCCGCCGCGGCCTGTACGCCTACGTGGCGGCCCGGGGCGGCGAGGTGGGGCGCGGCGAGGCGGCCGAGGCGGTGGGGGTGTCGCGGACGCTGGCCGCCCACCACCTGGACAAGCTGGTGGAGGCGGGGCTGCTGGAGGCCGGGTTCCGGCCGCAGGGGCGCAAGGGGCCGGGCAGCGGCCGGCCCGCCAAGGTCTACCGGCGGGCGGCGGCCGAGCTGGCGGTGAGCCTGCCGCCGCGCGACTACGGCTCGCTCGCCTCGGTGCTGGCCGACGTGGTGGAGCTGCTCGGCGGCGAGGAGCAGGCCGAGCGGGCGGCGCGGGCGGCCGGCCGCCGTATCGCGGCGGGCGGGGGCGACGTGGTCGAGACGATGCGGGAGCGCGGTTACGAACCGTACGTCGAGGACGGCGTGGTCAGGCAGCGCAACTGCCCCTTCCACGCGCTGGCCCAGGACTACCCGCTGCTGGTGTGCTCGATGAACCTGGCGCTGTGCCAGGGGCTGCTGGAGGGGCTCGGCGAGGATCCCGGCAGGGCGGCGCTCGATCCGCGGCCGGGCGAATGCTGCGTCACCCTTTCTAAAACCAATGAGGATTGACATAGTAGGGTTCATGCATCTCGCCCAGCTGAACGTCGCGCACCTGCGCGCGCCCCTCGACACACCCGAGCTCGCCGACTTCGTCGCCAACCTCGAACCGATCAACGTGCTGTCCGACGCGGCGCCCGGCTTCGTGTGGCGGCTCAAGGAGAGCGACGAGGACCCGACGCTGACCGTCCAGCACGCCTACGGCGACCACCTGGTGATCAACTTCTCGGTGTGGGAGTCGCGCGAGACCCTGTGGGACTTCGTCTACAAGAGCCGGCACATGGCGGTGCTCAAGCGCCGCAGGGAGTGGTTCCTGCGCATGGCCGAGCCGTACTCGGTGATGTGGTGGATCCCCGCGGGCACGATCCCGACGCTCACCGAGGGCATGGAGCGGCTCGGACGCCTCAGGGCCGAGGGGCCGGGCCCCGAGGCGTTCACGTTCAAGGACTTCTACGAGGCCACCGCGATGCCCAGGCACATCTCGTCCTGGGTGCCCTCGCCCCAGACCACGTAGCGCGGCGGCAGGTCGCGCAGCAGCGGCAGCCGGGCGCGCAGCGAGGCGTCATGGGTGCAGGTGGTGCGGATGGTGTCGCCGGGCCCGACCTTCACCGGTTCGGCCAGCGGTCGCAGCGCCTGGTTGTCGAAGTCGTAGCGGGGCACGTCGAGCAGCGTCCTGGCGCCGGGCCTGCCGGGATTGAGCTCCACCTTGATGGAGCGGCCGAGCAGATGCATGTGGCCGGCCAGGGCGTGCAGGGTGGCGGGCTTCTGGACCGGCATGTCGCAGTGCTGGGTCGGCCCCGGCGCCGGCTTGCCGCCCGAGCACCAGGTGACCAGCTGCGAGGTGAGCTCCTTGGCGTCGGTGCTGAAGCGGCGGCCCACGTCGGCGATGGCGGCCTCGCGCTCGCACAGCGCGCCCTTCTCCTGCGGCGTGCAGGGCAGCTCGATCGGCGCCATGAACAGCTGGGTGCGCAGCGGCGTCAGCTTGCCCGAGGCCAGGCGCAGCCGCACGCTGGACCGGTCGCTGCCGGCCGGGCGGTCGCCCAGGGCCAGCGTGCTGTAGTGGACCTGCATGATCAGCGCGCTGCCCGCCGCCATCGGGTAGCCGAGCTTCGGGTCGAGCAGGACCTCGCTGGTGCCGGGCGCCCAGTGGCCGATCCAGTCGGCCTCGCCCACGCCCGCGTCGCCGAAGCAGCCCCAGCCCGGGCCCGGCTGCTTGGCGTCGTAGGCCCGCACGGCCGCCACCTGGCCGGCGTCCACCCTGAACAGGATCGCGTGGTGGACCACCTCGCCGTTCTGCGCGGTGAACCGGGTGCCGGTCAGGAAGGTGTCGGGCTCGGTCACCTTCGGGTCGACGAGGAAGCAGCGGTACTCGTCGGTGCCGCCGTTCGGCGGCTTGGGGGTGTACGGCTCGGGCATCGCCAGCGTGACGAACCGCTCGCCGGACCGGGCGGGCGCGGCGGCGGGCGCGGCCGTCGAGGTGCCGTGCAGGCCGCCGTGCTGTCCGGCGTGCGGCGCTCCGGTCGCACCGCCGGTCGTGCCGCCGGCCGGACCGCCGCCCGCGCCGCAGGCCGTCGCGACGAGCGCCAGGATCGTGAGGAGTACGAAGCGTGTTCGCGTCATCACTTCACGATCGCCGACCGGCGGCCCGCCGTCCTCCCTCCACGGGATGATCCGGCGGCTACGTCAGAAGGGTGACGGCGTGCCGCCCGGCCGCCGCCGAGGCCAGGAAGTAGGCCAGGTCCTCGTCCAGGCCGCGCCCCATCGTCGACAGCCTGACCGGCGAGGCGAGCAGCGCCTCGTACAGCCCGTCGACCGGCACCGAGACCAGCTCGTGCCGTACGGCCAGCAGCTCGGCCTGGTCGCGCACCCGCTCGCCGAACTCGCCGGGCAGCTCGGGCACCACCACCTGGGCCGGCGACAGCGCCACCCTGCCGTAGGCGGTCAGCGAGTGGTGCGAGACCCCGAGGTGCCGCTCGCGCCGGTCGCCCTCGCTGACGCGCAGCGCCGCCACCGGCCGCCCGCCCAGCACGGCCGCGGCGTTGACCGCCTCGCCGGCCGACACCCCAGAGAAGCCCCAGCGGGTGCCGGTGCCGAGGTTGCCCGGCCCCTGGGTGACGATCGCCACGTCGGCGTGCAGGACGTGCCGGGCGGCCAGCAGCCCGGTGTGGGTGGTGACGGCCTCGACGTCGCCGCCGAAGGCCTGGCCGACGGTGACCACCCCGGCCAGCCAGCCCACCTCGCGCAGCCTGGCGGCGGCCATCGAGAACCAGGCCGGCAGCGCGCCGCCGTCCAGCATCACGTAGGCCACCCGCGGGCGCGGCGACATCCCGCACAGGATGGCCGGCAGCGCCGAGTGCAGGTCGGCCACGACGACCGGCATCCCGTCGAGGGAGTCGGCCTCGCGAAGCACCTCGTGGAAGGGGGAGTCCTGCTCGTCGGCGCCGAGCACGGTGGCCTGCAGCGGGGTGTAGCGGGCCTTCACCAGATGGCCGGGACCATCAGGATCTTCCGGCAATCTGTTCGGGACGGCCACCACCATGGCGTAACCTCCCGTACCGAGACCCATCGCGAGGGCGGTCGTGTTGAGCAGCACCTCGTCACCCGGTTCGGGGCGTCCCACCAGTGGGGGATAGGCCAGCGCCCTGCACGTCCCCTCGGGAACGGTGACCTCGAGCTCCACAGCTCCCGGCCACTCGCGCCGGATCCCGACAACCTCGCCCTTGCGCCATCTGATCACGGAGGCAGGGTAGCGTCGAACGAGTGAGGAGAAAGGCAGATGTCACGCCGTAAGACAGAGCGGTTGCTCAATCTCGTGATCTGCCTGCTCGCGACGCACCGGCCGTTGTCGGCAGAGCAGATCCGCCACGCCGTGCCCGGCTACGACCGCGACGGCGACGAGGCCTTCCAGCGGATGTTCGAACGCGACAAGAACGAGCTGCGCGAGATCGGCATCCCCATCGAGGTGCACCGCGACCCGTGGGAGGACGAGCCGGGCTACCGGATCCAGCGCGAGGCCTACGAGCTGCCGGACATCACCCTGGAGCCGGACGAGGCGGCCGTGCTGGGCCTGGCGGCGCGGGTGTGGCAGCGGGCCAGCCTGGCCGAGGCCGCCAGCGGCGCGCTGCTGAAGCTGCGCGCGGGCGGCGTGGCCACCGACGCCGGGCCTGGCGAGGCGCTGGAGCTGCGCGTCGAGACGCGCGACCCGTCCTTCCCCTCGCTGTGGGAGGCGGTGCGTGACCGGCGGGTGGTCCGCTTCGACTACCGGCCGGCGGCCGGCGAGACGGTCCGCACCCGCACGATCGAGCCGTGGGGGGTCATCAGCAGGCGCGGCAAGTGGTACGTGGCCGGCTTCGACCGCGACCGGCAGGCGCCACGGGTGTTCAGGCTGAGCCGCATCTGCGGCCCGGTGGCCCCGATGGGCAGGCCGGGCACGGTCGAGGTGCCCCAGGGGGTGGACCTGCGTTCGATGGTCGGCTTCCCCGAAGAGGCGATGGAGGAGCGCACCGCCGTCCTCAAGGTACGGCAGGGCGCGTGCGAGGGCCTGCGCCAGGTCGCCCGCGCCGTCCGGGAGGGGGACGACGGGTGGGACACGGTGGAGCTGGTCTTCGCCGATCCCGAACGGCTGGCCGGATGGATCGCCAGCCTGGGCGCCGACGTGCTGGTGGTGGAGCCGCCCGACGCCCGTGAGGCCGTGATCGCGCGACTGAAAGGGGTGCTGGCATGAGCTCGACGGCCGACCGGCTGCCCAGGCTGCTGGCGCTGGTGCCGTACCTGATGTCCCACCAGGGGGCGCAGGTGGCCGAGGTGGCCGCGCTGTTCGGGCTGAGCGAGAAGCAGCTCATCGACGACCTGCAGCTGGTGTGGATGTGCGGGCTTCCCGGCCACACACCCGGTGATCTGATCGACGTCTCGTGGGACGGCGGCGAGATCCTCATCGACAACGCCGAGACCATCGCCCGGCCGCTGCGCCTGGGCATCGACGAGGCCAGCGCGCTGCTGGTGGCGTTGCGGATGCTGGCGGCCACCCCCGAGCTGGTCGAGTTCGCCCACGGCGACGCGCTGTCGCGCGTGACGGCCAAGCTGGAGCAGGCGGCGGGAGCGGGCGCGGCGGCCGTCAGCAGCCAGTTCGCGGTGGACGTGGAGTCGGCGCCGGACGCGGCCGCCAGGGTGCGCGAGGCGCTGGTCGGCGGGCGGCGGCTGTCGCTGCGCTACTACGTGCCTGGCCGTGACGAGGTGACGCCGCGGGAGGTCGACCCGACCCGGCTCGTGGTCGCCGACGGCCGCACCTACCTGGAGGGCTGGTGCTACCGGGCCGAGGCGATGCGGCTGTTCAGGCTGGACCGGATGCTGGGCGTCGAGGTGCTCGACGTGCCGGCTGACCCGCCGGCCGGGGCCGAGCCGATCGACGTCACCCAGGGCGTCTTCCGGCCCTCGCCCACCGACGAGCTCGTCGTGCTCGAGCTGACCGCGGCGGGCCGGTGGGTGGCCGAGTACTACCCGTGCGAGCGGGTCGAGGAGCTGGGAGAGGGCCGGTTGCGGGTCACGCTGCGCGCCCGCGACGAGGACTGGACACTCAAGCTGGCGCTCCGGCTCGGCGACACCGGCAGGATCGTCTCGCCGCGGGCGCTGGCCGAAAGGGTGCAGCAGGAGGCCGATCGGGCGCTGTCGCTGTACTCTCAGGCGTCATGACCTGGACGGGCTGGATCTACGTGGCGGTGGCCGCGGGCGCGGCAGGGCTGGCCGTACTCGGGTTCGTGAGTGCCCGCCTGCTGGTCGCCTTAAGGGAGCTGAGCGCCGAGATACGACGGGCACATGCCCAGCTCACGGCCGCAGGGCGAACATTGGGTGCCAGAAATGGGGCGAACGGGAGCTCAGGGGATGAGTCTGGGCTCCCGGCAGCGTACGATCGTCGGTGAGATTGCACCTCGCTCAATAAGGATGTTTCATGCCGAACCTCGGAGTTCCTGAGCTGCTGATCATTGCCCTGGTGCTGGTCCTGCTGTTCGGGGCCAAGAAGCTGCCGGAGATGGCACGGGGCGTGGGCAAGTCGCTGCGCATCTTCAAGGCCGAGACCAGCAAGCTGCGTGAGGAGGACGACGAGCAGACCGCCACGCAGGCCACCGCGACCGCGCAGCCGCAGCCGCAGCCGCAGCCGCCGGCCCAGCCCGCGCAGCAGCTGCCCGCCGCCGCGCCCGCGCTGTCGGCTGAGGAGCAGGCCCGCCAGCTCGAGGAGCAGGCCGCCAAGCTGCGCGCGCAGGCCGCCGCCAACAAGAACGCCTGACCCGACACCCACCACACCAGGGACCGCTGAATGGTGCTGTTCAAACGGCCCAACAAGACCGCCGTCGACGATGAGGGGCGCATGCCTCTCATGGAGCATCTGCGCGAGCTGCGCAACAGGCTCGTCATCGCAATGCTCGCGCTGGTCGTCGGTGTGGTCATCGGGTTCTTCCTGTTCGACCCGGTCTGGGCCTTCATCAAGGAACCGTTCTGCGACACGGCCGCGGCCCAGCAACTGCGCCCTGGACACTGCACGCTGACCACCGGCGGCATCTTCCAGTCCTTCTTCACCACGCTGAAGGTCGCGGCGATGGTGGGCATCCTGGTGTCCTCGCCCGTCTGGCTCTACCAGATCTGGGCCTTCGTCACTCCCGCGCTCTACCGCAACGAGAAGCGCTACAGCGTGGCGTTCCTGTCCTTGGCGATCCCGCTGTTCCTGGGCGGTGCCGCGCTCGCCTACGTGATCATGGACACCAGCCTGGCCATCCTGCTGGGCTTCATGCCGAGCGACACCGTCGCCACCATCCAGATCAACGAGTACCTCGACTACGTGCTCATCATGCTGGTGATCTTCGGGGTGTCGTTCGAGCTGCCGCTGCTGCTGGTCTTCCTCAACATCATCGGGGTGCTGTCGCACGCCACGGTCAAGAAGCACCGCCGTACGGTGGTGTTCCTCATGTTCGTCTTCGGCGCCGTGATCACGCCCGGCGGCGATCCGCTGACCATGATGGCCCTGGCCGCGCCGATGGTGGTGCTCTACTTCCTCGCCGAGGGGTTCATCTTCCTGAGGGAACGGCGCCGGCCGCAGGACCCGGACGCGCTGCTGTCGGACGACGAGGCCGCGCCGCTGAACCTGGACGACTGACGGGTGGACCTCGCCCTCTTAGTGAATCCCGCCGCCCGGGGCGGCAGGACGCTGCGCCTGCTGGAGCCCCTGGTGCGCAGGCTGCGCACGGGCGGCGCCGACGTGAGCGTGATCGTCGGCACCGGCCCCGCCGACGCCCTGGAACGCGCCTGTACGGCGGTCGCCGAACGCCCTGACGCGCTGGTCGCCTTCGGCGGCGACGGCCTGGTCCACCTGGCGGTGCAGGCGGTGGCCGGCAGCGACGTGCCGCTGGGCATCATCCCGGCCGGGACCGGCAACGACTTCGCCGCCGCGCTCGGCCTCACCCGCCGCGACCCCGTCAGGGCGATCCTGCGCGGCCGTACCAGAACGGTCGACGCCGCCCGCGTCGGGCCCGACGAGTGGTTCGCCAGCGTGGTGTGCTGCGGCTTCGACTCCCGGGTCAACGAACGCGCCAACGCCCTCACCTGGCCGCCCGGCATGGCCAAGTACCTGGTGGCGGCCGCGGGCGAGCTGCGCTCGTTCCGCCCGATCCCGTTCCGGCTCACCCTCGACGGCGAGGTGGTCGAGCAGGAGGCGATGCTGGTGGCCGTGGGCAACACCGCCTCCTACGGTGCCGGCATGCGCATCTGCCCGGCGGCCGAACCCGACGACGGCCTGCTCGACGTGACGATCCTGGGCGCCGTGGGCAAGGGCGCGTTCGTACGCTCCTTCGCCGGCGTCTACCGCGGCAGCCATGCCGGTCATCCGGCCGTCACCATGCTGAGGGCGCGCAGCGTCACGCTGGAGGCGCCCGACGTGGTCGCCTACGCCGACGGCGAGCGTGTCGGCTCGCTGCCGCTGACCTGCGCCGTCGCGCCGGGAGCGCTGCGCGTCCTGATGTGAGTAGTGGGGCGCGGCTGGCTGCTTCCGGCAGCACAACCGGCTACTGCCGGAAGCAGCCCTGCTTGCACCGTAGAACGTGTCCTGACCAGGCAGGTAGCAGGTAGCAGGCGCGGGGCGGCGCCTGGCTGGGTTGATGCCTATTGTCGCGAACCGGCCGCCGCCGACATGATCAACGCTTCGACCAGACCAGCCCTCGAACACCGGCGGCTGGGCGGCTTCGACGACGGGCGGGTTCGCGCCGCACGTCGGCCCACCCGGTCGGCGGCTCGTCCTCGCGCAGAACCTGGCCGTCGTCGACGTCACGGTCGGCGACGCCGCACGACCGTTTCATGACCGAGGGCTTAAGAAACCGCTCTCCCGGCTCGCGGACGAATATTGATCTCCCGGGCGGCTTCGCACAGGTTTGGCCGCCCGCGAGTGTCGTCCAGCAGACGGGCGGCCGCGATGATGGTCTGGGTCCGCCATCGCGCCGACTGCCGGCCGGCGCCCAGGCGGTCGCGGCGGTCGCGGGGGCCGGTACGGCGCTGCACGAGCCACCGGCGAACTGGCCGGGGGTGCTGCGGGCGCTGATCCTCAAGACGATCGGCCTGTGATCTCGCTGGCAAAGGCGCTCGCCCGGGTGTCCGCCGCCGCGACGGATCCCGGGCTCAGCGCTGGACACCGGCATGCCCGACCCGGCGCCCGCTCCTGAGGAGAGCGGCGGCCATCCTGGGGGAGATCCGGGCTCGACGTCCGGGCCTGACCGGAATGGCGGTTTCGGTAGGCTGGCGGTATGACAACGCCAGCGGAACGCTACGCGGCCTTCCGTGAAAAGCACGGGGACGACGGTGCCGCACTCAGGTCGTTTCGGGGGCATTACGAGTTCGAGCTGGACGCCTTCCAGCTCGACGCGTGCCGGGCGCTGGAGGCGGGAGACGGCGTCCTGGTGGCGGCCCCGACGGGCTCGGGCAAGACGGTCGTCGGCGAGTTCGCCGTCCATCTGGCCCTGGACCAGGGCCAGAAGTGCTTCTACACCACCCCCATCAAGGCGCTGTCCAACCAGAAGTACAACGACCTGGTCAAGCGCTACGGCACCGCCAAGGTCGGCCTGCTGACGGGCGACAACAGCGTCAACGGCGACGCGCCGATCGTGGTCATGACCACCGAGGTGCTGCGCAACATGCTCTACGCGGGCTCGGCCACGCTCGCGGGCCTGGGCTTCGTGGTCATGGACGAGGTCCACTACCTGGCCGACCGCTTCCGCGGCGCGGTGTGGGAAGAGGTCATCATCCACCTGCCCGAGTCGGTCAGGCTGGCGGCGCTGTCGGCGACGGTCAGCAACGCCGAGGAGTTCGGCCAGTGGCTGGGCGAGGTGCGCGGCGACACCACCGTGATCGTCGACGAGCACCGCCCGGTGCCGCTGTGGCAGCACATGATGGTCGGTCACCGGGTCTACGACCTGTTCTCCACCGACGACGGCGACAACCTCATGCGGATCAACCCCACGCTGATGCGGCTGACCCGCGACGAGGAGCGGCTGGCCGGCGGCAGGGGCAGGCGCGGGTACGGCAGGCCGCCGCGCTTCCGCCCGCCCGACCGGGCCTCGATCATCGACAAGCTCGACTCCGAGGGCCTGCTGCCGGCGATCACGTTCATCTTCTCCCGCGCTGGCTGCGACGCGGCCGTCATGCAGTGCCTCTACGCCGGCATCAGGCTCACCACCGAGCGCGAGAGCCACGAGATCCGCCAGATCGTCGACGAGCGCACCGCCCACCTGCCCGACGAGGACCTGGCGGTCCTGGGCTTCCTGGAATGGCGCGACTGCCTGGAGCGGGGCCTGGCCGCCCACCACGCGGGCATGCTGCCGGCCTTCAAGGAGGTCGTGGAGGAGCTGTTCACCCGCGGCCTGGTCAAGGCGGTCTTCGCCACCGAGACCCTCGCGCTCGGCATCAACATGCCCGCCCGCAGCGTGGTGATCGAGAAGCTCGACAAGTGGAACGGCGAGACCCACGCCGACCTCACCCCCGGCGAATACACCCAGCTCACCGGACGCGCGGGGCGGCGCGGCATCGACGTCGAGGGCCACGCGGTCGTGGTGTGGCAGCCCGGCATGGACCCGATCTCGGTCGCCGGCCTGGCCGGCACCCGCACCTACCCGCTGCGCTCCAGCTTCCAGCCCTCCTACAACATGGCCGTCAACCTGGTCGGCCAGTTCGGTCGCGAGCGTGCCAAGACCCTGCTGGAGGCCTCGTTCGCGCAGTTCCAGGCCGACCGGGCGGTCGTCGGGAT
The DNA here is from genome assembly GCF_053602555.1 of Nonomuraea sp. NPDC004354. Classification (NCBI taxonomy): domain Bacteria; kingdom Bacillati; phylum Actinomycetota; class Actinomycetes; order Streptosporangiales; family Streptosporangiaceae; genus Nonomuraea; species Nonomuraea sp. NPDC004354. The sequence goes on from NZ_JBSGDV010000014.1 coordinate 10,151, forward strand.
CGCCAAGCAGCTGCGCAAGCACGAGGAGGCGCTGGAGGGCTACCAGGAGGCGATGCACTGCCACCTGGGCGACTTCGCCGAGTACGCCGAGCTGCGCCGCCGCCTGTCCGACCGCGAGACCGAGCTGTCCAAGGAACGCGGCGCCGCCCGCAGGGCCGCCGCGGTGCGCTCGCTGGAGGCGCTGAAGCCGGGCGACGTCATCCGCGTGCCCGGCGGGCGCCGGGCCGGTCTGGCCATCGTCCTCGATCCCGGCCTCAACCCGCGCGGCCATGGGCCCAACCCGCTCGTGCTCACGATCGGCAAGCAGGTCAAGAAGCTCGACCCGGCCGACTTCCCGGTGCCGGTCGAGCCGGTGGAGAAGATCCGCATCCCGCGCAACTTCAACGCCCGCGCGCCCAAGGAACGCGCCAACCTCGTCTCGTCACTGATGGCCAAGATGGGCGACCGCGACCTCGGCAAGCCCACGCGCGCCCGCGACCACGCCGTCGAGGACGAGGAGATCACCGAGCTGCGGCGACTGATCCGCCAGCACCCCTGCCACGGCTGCGCCGACAGGGAGGAGCACGCCCGCTGGGCCGAGCGCTACTACAAGCTGCTGCGCGAGACCGAGGGGCTGCGCCGCCGGGTCGAGGGCCGCTCGCACGTCATCTCGCGCACCTTCGACCGGATCTGCGCGGTGCTGGAACAGCTCGGCTACCTCGAGGGCGAGACGGTCACCGGCGAGGGCCGCCGCCTGGGCCGCCTCTACACCGAGCTCGACCTGCTCACCGCGGAATGCCTGCGGTCCGGGCTGTGGGAGGAGCTCGACCCGGCGGAGCTGGCCGCGTGCGTGTCAGCGCTGGTGTTCGAGTCGCGGGCGGCCGACGACGCCCGGCGCCCGAAGATCCCCGCGGGCAAGGCACAGGACGCGCTGACGGCGATGATCAGGCTGTGGGGCGAGCTGGAGGGCATCGAGCAGGACAACGGGCTGTCGATCATCCGCGAGCCCGACCTGGGGTTCGCGTGGGCGGCCTTCCGCTGGACCAAGGGCCACAGCCTCGACGCGGTGCTGGCCGACGGCGTCAACGGCAACGAGCTGGCGGCCGGCGACTTCGTGCGCTGGATCAAGCAGCTGATGGACCTGCTCGGGCAGCTGGGCAACGCCGCCGCGCCCGGCAGCAAGGTCAAGCAGACCGCGATCAAGGCGATCGACGCGATGCGCCGCGGCGTCGTGGCCTATTCGTCGCTGTCCTGAGCCGGGCCGCGGCTGCCTCCCGTCCCGTACGGCAGGCAGCCGCCGCCCGGCTCCTCGGCTCTTGGCCTTCTGGCCGCTTGGCTCCTCGGCTTTCCGGCCGCCTGGACGGACGACCGCATCGGTGGCCCGGGAGCGGGACGAACGGGCCTGAGTGGGCATGGGACGGCGCCGTGTCCCGGCCCGAACCCGCCCGCTCGGATCCGGCCCTCCTGAACGGGCCTGGGGTGTGTGCCGTGGCGGCACGAGCATGGACGACCCGCGCGGTGGGGGAGGGACGTGGCGTCCTGAGCCGCAGGGCGTGTCCGGGAGAGGGCAGTGAGGGCGCCGGCCAGGGGCTGAAGCGATCGTCCGACGAGCCTGACGTGACGGCGGCCCGCCGGAGTCCTGCTGGAGTACGCGTGAAGGACGGGTGGTCACCGGTGACCCCGGTGGCCTCGGCCCGGCGTGCCGTACGGAGGGAAGAAGAAGGACGGGCAGGACGGCTGACCGGGCGGTCAAGGTGACGTGGTCGTAGGTTCACCTAAGGTCACCTTGGCGCCAGTTTTCCGGGTGATCACAGCGGAAATCCCCATGTCGGAAGGTCTCCCCCGCCTGGAGGTTGGGATGTTCGCTCTCATCGCTGCCCTGCTGTTCGTGCTCGCCCTGGTCTTCGAGATCGCCGGAGTGGCGGTCGGCGGTGTGATCACCGTCGCCACCCTCGGCACCGCCGGCCTGCTGTGCGTCGCCCTGCACCTCATGGGTATCGGCGCGGGCTGGAGCCCACTCAAGAAGTGAGCCACCGGTAGCACCTGATCGGGCCGCGCGCGTGATCCCCCCGCTCCGCGCGCGGCTCTCGCTCGTTCCTGGGATCCCCGCGGAGGGGCGGTGCGGCCGTCGATGGGCTCTGGGCGGAAGCGGGTTTGGCGGGTGCCGGGCGGGACCTGGCGGGCCTTGAATCAGGCGGGATGGACGTCGGGGTCAGCGAGGATGAAGCGGGTCATGGGGTCAGCGAGGATGAAGCGGGCTATGTGAGTCAGCGAGGCCGCGGGTCGTGAGGTCACCGAGGGCCACGCGAGTTCTGGGGTGACCGAGGGCGACGCGGGCCGGGGTCAAAGGGGTGACGCGGGTCGGGGGGCAGTGAGGGTCACGCGGCGCCGGGGTCAGGTGGGATGCGAGGGGGCCGGGTCAGGCGGGTGATGTGGCGGCGGGGTCAGGCGAGGGTGAAGCGGACCTCGCGGGTGCCGGGGTCGGCCTGGGTGAGGCGGACCCGTACCGGCTGGCCGAGCGGCATCGGGGTGCCGTCGCAGCGGGCGATGACGGCAGGGTCGGTCAGCTGCACCAGCCCGCCGGGGCGGCGTTCGTCGACGTCGATGACGACCGCGTCGAAGCTGTGCCCGATCCTGTCGCGCAGCACGAACGCCTCCACCAGGTCGACCGAGGCCCGCTCGACCGCGCCGGCCCGGCGTCCGGTGACGGACATGATCTCGGGCAGGCCGCCCAGCGCCGCCTGGATGTCGTCCGGCACGGGCTCGCCCGCGGCGATCGCCAGGCACACCTCGGTCGCGTAGCGGTCGACCAGGCGCCGCAGCGGCGCCGTGACGTGCGCGTACGGCGCGGCCACCGCCGCGTGCCCGGCCTGCGAGGGCGGTTCCCCGTCGAAGGCGACGTAGCCGGAGCCGCGCAGCAGCACCTTCGACTCGTTGAGGAAGGCGGCGTGGGCGGGCACCTTCGGGTCGAGGCCGTGCACGACCTGGCCGTAGGTGGCGCCCTCGGGCCACGGCACGCCGAGCGCGAGGGCGGCCCTGCGGACCGTGGCCAGGTCGCCGGGCCGCGGCGGCGGCAGCACGCGCAGCACGCCGATCTCCGCGTCCAGCATCATCGAGGCCGCGGCCATGCCGGTGAGCAGGGAGATCTGCGCGTTCCATGCCTCCGAGGGCCGCGGCACCCGGTACTCCAGGCGGTAGCCGCCGTCGGCGGTGACGATCTCCTGTTCGGGTGTGGGGAGCGTGACGCCGCCGCGGGCCCGTTCCAGCTCCAGCCGCAGGCGGCCGACCTCGGCCAGCAGCTTCAGCGTGCCGTCGGCGGTGCCGGTGTCGACGGCGGCCTGCACGTAGTCGTAGTCGAGCCGTTCGCGGCTGCGCACCAGGGCGCGCTGCACGTCCACGCCGACGGTGCGGCCCTCGGCGTCGAGGTCGATCCGCCACACGGCGGCGGGCCTGGTCACGCCGGGCAGCAGGCTGGCCGCGCCCTCCGAGAGCACCTGCGGGTGCAGCGGCACCTTGCCGTCGGGCAGGTAGACCGTCTCGCCGCGCAGGCGGGCCTCGGCGTCGAGGGCGCCGCCGGGCCTGACGAAGGCGCCGACGTCGGCGATGGCGTACCACACGCGGTAGCCGGGGCCCGGCGCCTCGATGAGGACGGCCTGGTCCAGGTCCATGGAGCCCGGCGGGTCGATGGTGACGAACGGCAGGTGTGTGAGGTCCTGACGGGCCGCGGCCGCGGGGTCGGCGGCCACGCGCTCGGCCTCCTCCAGCGCCGCTGGGGGGAACTCCTCCGGCAGCCGGATCTCGCGCCTGATCCGCTCGAACCCGTCCACGAGCCGTGGGTGGACATCTCCGGACACTCGGATGTTCGTGCTCACCTGATCAACTTATCCCTTTGCCGGGATCCGCCGGACGTCGCCCGGTTGGGGCTAAACCGTTCCAGAGCTTGACGACGTTTCTCCGGCTAGACTCCGTGCCCGAGAGGAAGGGGAGCCGTGGGGCGACCGACGATTGCCGACATCGCCCGCAGGGTCGGGGTGTCCAAGGGCGCCGTCTCCTTCGCGCTCAACGGCAGGCCCGGCGTGAGCGAGGAGACCAGGGCGCGCATCCTGCGGGTGGCCGAGGAGATGAACTGGCGCCCGCACAGCGCCGCCAGGGCGCTCGGCGGGGCGCGGGCCGAGGCCGCGGGCCTGGTCATCGCGCGACCCGCCAGGACCATCGGGGTGGAGCCCTTCTTCGCCCACCTGCTGTCGGGCCTGCAGGCGGGGCTCTCGGCGGGCGCGGTGGCGCTGCACCTGCTGGTCGTGGAGGACACCGCGGCCGAGATCGAGGTCTACCGGCGTTGGGCCTCCGAGGGACGCGTCGACGGGTTCATCCTGGTCGACCTTCAGGTGCGAGACCCGCGCCTGGAGGTGCTCGACGAACTGGGGGTGCCGGCCGTGGTGCTCGGCGGACCCGGCCCGCACGGCGGGCTGTCGTGCGTGTGGGCCGACGACAGGGAGGCGATGCTGTCGATCGCCGACTACCTGGCCGCGCTCGGGCACTCCAGGATCGCCCACGTGTCCGGCCTGCCTTCCTTCCGGCACACCCAGCGCCGGGTCAGGGCGCTGCGTGACGCGGCGCGCCGGCTCGACCTGGAGGTCGTCTCCGTGCCGACCGACTTCAGCGACGCGCAGGGGGCGGCGGCCACCAGAGCCCTGCTGTCGCGGCGCGAGCGGCCGACGGCCATCGTCTACGACAGCGACGTCATGGCGGTGGCGGGGCTGGGCGTCGCGGCGGAGATGCGCGTGTCCGTGCCTGGGGAGGTCTCCATCGTGGCCTTCGACGACTCGGTGCTGGCCCAGATCGTGCATCCCGCGCTCACGGCGCTCTCGCGCGACACGTTCGCGCTGGGTGAGCAGGTGGCGCGGACGCTGCTGGAGACGATCGCCGATCCTGCCACCCCGCTGAACGTCAAGACGCCGACACCCCGGCTGACCGTGCGGGAGAGCACGGCGGCCCGAAATGGCTAAATCGGTTTATCCTCAACCGGTCATACAAGGAACGGTCGGCCGTCGGTGCCGGGCGACGTGCTCCCGAGCGGAGGCTGGTGATCGCATCACGCCAGGGCCCCCAGGCCGCGCGGCATGCGCCGGTTCCGGAGGCAGATCGTGCCGTTGACCTTGTCGAAGCTGACCGACCGGTGGCCGCCGCGCTCACGGGAGCGGGCCGGCGGGATGTCGATCGAGGTTCCCTACCCGATCGGGTGATGTGCGCGGGCGGGGGTCCGGCCAGCATGGGAGGCGATCGCGGAACCCCGTCCGGAGGAAGGGAGCCGTCAGATGACCCAACAGCGACCCGAGGTGCCGCGCGACGAATGGCACTCCTTCATGGACAACCTGACCAGGCAGTACGAAGGCTCGGACGTGACCATTGAGGTGCTGAGCGAATCGTTCGGCGACCTCCTGCAGGCCGAGCGGCTGCCGCTCGCCTACCTGGAGTACGACGACAAGGACGACATCTTCTCCGTCGGGGTGGGCGGACGCGACGGACGGAACCCGGTGGTCCTCCGGCACGGCATCAAGCGGCCCCGGAAGATCCTCGCCGCGACCCTGGGACCGGACACGCCCCGGGCCTTCGACATCGTGGACGCGGAGGGCACCCAGACGATCATCACCCTCCACCGGTCAGCCGGGCACAGCTAGTCGGCCTCGTGACCTCGGCCGGCGCGATCCCCGTCCCCGATCGGGTTCCGCTGCGAAGCCTCTTCCCAAGGCCGGCACGACGCCTCCGAGCGGCGGGCCGCCCTCCGGCCGACGCCGGGGTGGCCGCGGCCCCGCATCCCGAGGGCGCGACCCGCGGCCATGCCTGGTGGGTACGGCGGGCGCGCGCCCGGCCCGGGTACGGCAAGCGGTCTGCCCGGCTCTGGGTGTGGCAAGCGGTCTGCCTGGCTCCGGGTACGGCAAGCGGTCTGCCCGGTGCTGGCGCGGCAGGTGGTTCGCCCGGCCCCGGCATGGTGAGCGGCCGGTCCCGAGTCCCTGGTACGGCAGGCGGCGTGCCCGCCTTCCGGGCATGGCGAGCGGCCCGCCCTGTCCCGCGTGGCGCGCCCTTCGGTACGGCAGGCGGCGCGCCTGGCTCGCGCCCGCACGTTCCCGTGGCGGGGCGCCGGATCCGCTGCCATGGCCGCACCGTTCACGTGCGCGTGGCCCCGCGGCCTTCCCCGAAACGCCGGGCACCGACAGTAGCCCTGTTCGCCCGGACGGGCCCGGCGGCTTCTTCCGGTGTCGAGGTGGGTCAGCGGGACAGGGCGTCCAGGAGGCGGTTCAGGGGCGAGTCGAGGCCGTAGCGGTCGGCCAGCCGTACCAGCGCCTCGGGGTCACGCGGCTTGGTGGGCAGCGCGAGGTCGGTCTCGGGCAGCGGCGCGGTGTGGGCGACCTCGACCACGGTGGGGGCGACGCCGAGGTAGTCGCGGGCGGCGGCCAGCTTGGTGCGGCAGCCGGCGGGGAACCCGTCGGTCTGGCCGGCGTCGAGGGCGGCCAGCATCGCCTCCAGCGAGCCGAACCGGGTGATGAGCGAGGCGGCGGTCTTCTCGCCGACCCCGGCGACACCCGGCAGGCCGTCGCTGGGGTCGCCGCGCAGCGTGGCGAAGTCGGCGTAGCCGCGGCCGGGGATGCCGTACTTGGCGGCGACGAACGCCTCGTCCACCACCTGCAGGTTGCGCACGCCCCTGGCGGTGTAGAGGACGCGCACCGGGCGGGAGTCGTCGACGAGCTGGAACAGGTCGCGGTCGCCCGTCACGATGTCGACCGCGCCGCCCGCCTGATGGGTGAGGGTGCCGATGACGTCGTCGGCCTCGAAGCCCGCCGACTCGAGCCTGGCGATGCCGACCGCGTCGAGCACCTGCTCGATGACGGGGATCTGCGGCACCAGCGTGTCGGGCACCTCCTCGGCGTCGCCGGAGGCGACCCGGTGCGCCTTGTAGGAGGGGATGGCCGCCACCCTGAAGGCGGGCCGCCAGTCGGCGTCCATGGTGGCGGCCAGTTCGGTGGGCGCGTGCGTGCGGACCAGCGTGGCGATCATGTCGATGAGTCCGCGCACGGCGTTGACGGGCATGCCGTCGGGCGCCGTCATCGACTCCGGGATGCCGTAGAAGGCCCTGAAGTAGAGCGACGGGGTGTCGAGAAGCATCAGCACGGGTCCTATGGTCGCACTCTCCGCGGCCTCGCGGGCGGGTGGCGGGGGCGTGATGTGGGCGCTTCCGGCGGAATGCGACGAGAGTAGATTGGCCCCTGTGACGTCCCAAGACCTTTATCCCGTGTCCCGCCTCGCCGCCGCCCAGGAGGCCACCGCCAAGGCGGGCCTCGGCGCTCTGCTGCTCACGCCCGGCCCTGACCTGCGGTACGTGAGCGGATACGAGGCGCTGCCGCTGGAACGGCTGACCTGCCTGGTGGTGCCCGCGAGCGGCGAGCCGTTCATGATGGTGCCGCGCCTGGAGCTGCCCGCGGCGCAGGCCTCGCCCGCCTCGCGGCTCGGGCTCGACTTCGTGGCGTGGGACGAGACCGACGACCCTTATGCCGTCGTCGCCGCGCGCCTCGGCCAGGTCGCCAAGGTGGGGCTGGCCGACCGTATGTGGGCGATGGCCTCGCTGCGTTTCCGCGCCGCCATGCCGTCCGCCGAGCAGGTGCTGGCCGGCACCGTGCTGCGCGAGCTGCGGATGCGCAAGTCGGCGGCCGAGGTCGCGGCGCTGCGGGAGGCGGGGGAGGCGATCGACGCCGTCCACCGGCAGGTGCCGCAGTTCCTCAAGGCGGGCCGTACCGAACGCGAGGTCGCCAAGGACATCCACGACGCGATCCTGGCCGCGGGCCACTCCAGCGTCGACTTCGTCATCGTCGCCTCCGGACCCAACGGCGCCAGCCCGCACCACGACGTCTCCGACCGGGTCATCCAGGCGGGCGAGCCGGTGGTGGTCGACATCGGCGGCCAGCTGCACAACGGCTACTGCTCCGACTCCACCCGCACCTACTGCGTGGGCGAACCGCCCGCCGACTTCGCCGCCTACTACGAGGTGCTGCGCCAGGCGCAGGAGGCGGCCTGCGCGGCGGTACGGCCCGGCGTCACCTGCGAGTCGATCGACGCGGCGGCCAGGTCGGTGATCGCCGAGGCCGGTTACGGCGAGTACTTCATCCACCGGACCGGGCACGGCATCGGCATCGAGACGCACGAGGAGCCGTACATCGTCTCGGGCAACACCGAGCCGATGGAGCCGGGGTTCGCCTTCTCCGTCGAGCCGGGCATCTACCTGCAGGGGCGGCACGGCGCGCGGATCGAGGACATCGTCGTGTGCACGGAGGACGGCGGCGCGCGGCTCAACAACACCACGCGCGAGCTGGTGATCGTCTAGCGGCGCCCCGGGGCGGGCTCGGTCGCCGCGCGGCGTCCGGTCCGCCCGCGCGGCGTCAACCCGTGTCCGGTCCGCCTGCGCGGCGCCCGCCCGTCTGCATGGTGTCCGGCTGTGTGGCGACGGCCCGCCTGCGCGGCGCCCGCCCGTCTGTACGGCGCCCGGCCCGGCCGTGTGGTGTCCGGTCCGCTCGGTGTCTGATCCGGTCGGTGTCCTGACCGCTCGCGCGGTGTCATGACCGGTGCTGCGGCGTTGGGCCGGGCCTGCGGGCGGTCGGGCCTGCGGGCGGTCGGGCCCGTGCGGCGGCCGGGGCCGGTGGCGATGACAGAATCGGGGGATCGGAGACCCCGAGCCCATCACTGGAGCGTGTCGCGATGACCGTTGAGCGTGCCCTGCCCACCCCCGAGGCGCACGACCTGATCGACCTGACCCGAGACCTGATCGCCAAGGAGATCGCGCCCCGCGCGGCGGCCGACGAGTCGGCAGGGCGTTTCCCGCGCGAGGTGTTCACCACTCTTGGCGCGACGGGGCTGCTCGGCCTGCCCTACCCGGCCGAGTACGGCGGCGGCGAGCAGCCGTACGAGGTCTACCTGCAGGTGGTCGAGGAGCTGGCGGCCGGATGGCTGGCCGTCGGCCTCGGTGTGTCGGTGCACACGCTGTCGTGCTTCCCCGTGGCCTCCTTCGGCACGCCGGAGCAGCGCGAGGAACTGCTGCCCGACATGGTCGGCGGCGAGCTGCTCGGCGCCTACTGCCTGTCGGAGCCCGCCTCGGGCTCCGACGCCGCCGCGCTGACCACCCGCGCGGTGCCGGGCCCCGACGGCTACACCGTCGACGGCGTCAAGGCGTGGATCACCCATGGCGGCGTCGCCGACTTCTACATGCTCATGGCCCGCACCGGCGACCCGGGGGCCCGCGGCATCTCGTGCCTGCGCGTGCCGTCCGGGCTGGAGGGGCTGTCCTACGGCCCGCCCGAGCACAAGATGGGCATGCGTTCCTCGCCGACCGCGCAGGTTCGGTTCGACGGCGTGCAGCTGCCGCCGTCCGCGCTGGTCGGCGCGGAGGGCGAGGGCTTCCGCATCGCCATGGGCGCCCTCGACGGCGGACGGCTCGGCATCGCGGCGTGCGCGGTCGGGCTGGCCCAGGCCGCCTTCGACGCCGCCACCGCCTACGCGGGGGAGCGGCGCCAGTTCGGCTCGCGGATCATCGACTTCCAGGGCGTCGGCTTCATGCTGGCCGACATGGCCACGCAGATCGCCGCGGCCCGCGCGCTCTACCTGGAGGCCGCGCGGCTGCGTGACGCGGGCCGGCCGTACGGGACGAAGGCGGCGATGGCCAAGCTGTTCGCCACCGACGTGTGCATGAAGGTCACCACGGACGCGGTGCAGGTGTTCGGCGGCTACGGCTACGTCGAGGACTTCCCCGTCGAGCGCTACATGCGCGAGGCGAAGGTCCTGCAGATCGTGGAGGGCACCAACCAGATCCAGCGCCTGGTCATCAGCCGCTCCCTCAGTCCTGAGTCGCGCCGATGATCCGCGCCAGCTCCGGGGGCACCGGGTAGGGCCGCTCGGCCGGCAGCAGCCCGCTCACCTCGCGGCCTGCGCGCACCTCGGCGTGCAGGCCGCGGACCCGCTCGGTCAGGTCGGTGATCGACAGCGTCCACTCGCCGACGTAGCGGTCGACCGCCTCGCCCGACAGGCCGATCTGGATCGACCGGTACGGCAGCGCATTGTGGCGCGGGTCGCGCTCGGGGTCCCACTGGATCCGGACCGGCATGTCCCTCCGGTCGGACAGGCAGGAATGCGCCAGCGCCCACTCGAACCCCTCGCGGGTGAGCTCGATCGCCAGGACGTGGCGCTGGCCGTCCTTGGTGGCGTAGCCGCTGCGGTACATCATCCACAGGAACGACGGCTTGATCCAGGTCATCCGTCCGCGCTTGAACGGCGCGACGAACCGCTGCGCGGCCACCGCGGGAACGGCGACGGGCGGGTCGTAGGCCTGGTAGACGGTGATCGACTCCTCTGTGTAAACGGCACGTATTTGCCGGTAGGGGGTTTTCATGGCGATCAGCATGTCGAACCCGCACATTTCGCAGCAACGGGATTACCGTCCCAAGCATGGAGCAGCGCGCGAAGATCACGCTCACCGGGACCCCGGAGACCTCGCTCGCCACGCTGTACAGCCGGGCCCTCGACGCCCGTTCGCGCGATCCCGTCCTGGGTGACGAGCACGCCGTCGCCGCCGTGCGCCGCATCGACTACGACTTCCGCAGGACCGGCATCAACGCCGTGACCGCGACGGGCGTCGCGCTGCGCGCCAAGCTGCTCGACGACTGGCTGGCCGCGTTCCTGGCCGACCACGAAGAGGCGACGGTCCTGCACCTGGCGTGCGGGCTCGACACCAGGGCCCACCGCGTCGCCAGGCCGGCCACGGTCAGGTGGTTCGACGTCGACCTTCCCGAGGTGATCGAGCTGCGCGAACGCCTGCTGCCGCCGCCCGGCGGCGACTACACGCAGCTCGCGGCGTCGGTGACGGAGCAGGAGTGGCTGGAGCGGGTGCCCGCCGACCGGCCCGCCGTCGCGGTGTTCGAGGGGCTGGCGATGTACCTGCGGGAGGAGGACGGCAGGCGGCTCATCGAGCGGATCACCGGGCGCTTCCCGTCGGGCGAACTGCTGTTCGACGTCTACGGCACGATGGGGATCAGGATGCAGAAGCTGGTGCCCGCCGTACGGAGGACCGGGGCGCGCATGTACTGGGGGGTGGACGACCCCCGCGTCATCGAGAGCTGGCACGACGGGCTGGTCTGCGTGGAGGCGGTGCGCAGTGTGGACATGCCGGGGCTGGAGCGGCTGCCGCTGCTGTCGGGCAGGCTGCCGCTGTGGGTGCTGGCGCGCATCCCCCGGCTGCGGGATGTCGGGCGGATCCTGCGCTTCCGTTTCGAAGGGAGTGCGGGATGACCGTCGAGCTGCGTCCGGCCGTGCCAGGAGACTACGGGCGGATCGCCGCCGTGGTCGACGACTGGTGGGGGCGGCAGGTCCTGCCGCTGCTGCCCCGGTTGTTCCTCGACCACTTCCACCGCACCAGCCTCGTGGCCGAGCGTCCCGGCGGTGAGCTGGCCGGATTCCTGATCGGCTTCCTGTCGTCGGCCCAGCAGGAGGAGGCCTACATCCACTTCGTGGGGGTCTCGCCGGAGGCCAGGGCCGCCGGGCTCGGCCGTACCCTCTACGACCGGTTCTTCGCGCTGGCCCGCGCGGACGGCAGGAGGAGGGTGAAGGCGGTCACCTCCCCGGGCAACGCCGCGTCCATCGCCTTCCACCGGCGCATGGGCTTCACCGCCGCGGGGCCCGTCACCGGCTATGACGGCCCCGGCATCGACCTGGTGGTGTTCGAGCGCGCGCTCTGACACGGACCATGCATGGTGACCGCGCGCAGGCGGGGCCCGGCGTGTCGAGCGGGTGCGGCCGTGCTCCGGATCCGCTTGGAGCGCCAGGTGTGGCGCCCCTTCCTCCGGCGGACGTTTTCGTCGGCGACCTCTCCTAGAGTGGCTCGGTGACTTCCCCCGAGCACGGTCCCCAGGCAACCGACGTGCTGCGGCGCGTCTTCGGCTACGACTCCTTCCGGGAGGGGCAGCAGGAGATCATCGACCACGTCGTCGCGGGCGGCGACGCGCTGGTCCTGATGCCGACAGGCGGCGGCAAATCGCTGTGCTACCAGATCCCCGCGCTGGTACGGCAGGGCACCGGCGTTGTCGTCTCCCCGCTGATCGCGCTCATGCAGGACCAGGTCGACGCGCTCACCACGGCGGGCGTCAGGGCGGGCTTCCTCAACTCCACCCAGGAGCCGGACGAGCGGGCCGCGGTCGAGGCGGCGTTCGTGGCGGGCGAGCTCGACCTGCTCTACCTCGCGCCCGAGCGGTTGCGCTCCGAGCAGACGCTGCGGCTGCTGGCCAGGGGGTCGGTCTCGCTGTTCGCCATCGACGAGGCCCACTGCGTGGCGCAGTGGGGTCACGACTTCAGGCCCGACTACCTCACCCTGTCCACGCTGCACGAGCGCTGGCCTGACGTGCCGCGCATCGCGCTGACCGCGACCGCCACCCCCGAGACGCACAAGGAGATCACCGCCAGGCTGGGCCTGGAGCGGGCGCGCCACTTCGTGGCCAGCTTCGACCGCCCCAACATCCAGTACCGGATCGAGCCGAAGAACGAGCCGAAACGGCAGTTGCTGAAGCTGATCCGGGCCGAGCACGAGGGCGAGTCAGGCATCGTCTACTGCCTCTCGCGCGCCTCGGTCGAGAAGATCGCCGCGTTCCTGCAGGAGAACGGCGTGAGCGCGCTGCCGTACCACGCGGGGCTGGACGCCCGCACGCGCGCCGCGCACCAGGCGCGCTTCCTCAGGGAAGACGGCATGATCATGGTGGCGACCATCGCCTTCGGCATGGGCATCGACAAGCCCGACGTGCGCTTCGTCGCCCATCTCGACCTGCCCAAGTCCGTGGAGGGCTACTACCAGGAGACCGGCAGGGCCGGACGTGACGGGCAGCCCGCCACGGCCTGGCTGGCCTACGGCCTGCAGGACGTCGTGCAGCAACGCCGCATGATCGACACCTCGGAGGGCGACGACGCCCACCGGCGGCGGCAGTCGGCGCACCTCGACGCCATGCTGGCCCTGTGCGAGACGGCCGAGTGCCGCAGGGTGCGCCTGCTGGCCTACTTCGGGCAGGACGGCGCGCCGTGCGGCAACTGCGACACCTGCCTGAACCCGCCCGAGACCTGGGACGGCACGGTCGCGGCCCAGAAACTGCTGTCGACCGTGGTACGGCTGCGCCGCGAACGAAACCAGCGTTTCGGGGCGGGCCAGCTGATCGACATCCTGCTCGGCAGGAAGACCGACAAGGTGCTGCAGTTCGACCACGCCTCCCTGTCCGTCTTCGGCATCGGCACCGAGCTGAGCGAGACGCAGTGGCGCGGGGTGGTGCGGCAGGTGCTGGCCCTCGGGATGCTGGCCGTCGAGGGCGACTACGGCACGCTGGTCCTCGCCGACGCCGCCGCGCCGGTCCTGCGCGGCGAGCGGCAGGTGATGCTGCGGAACGACCCGGTGGCCAGGAAGGCCGACCGCGCGGCCAAGCAGGCCCGCCAGAGCGCCGCGGCCGAGCTGCCCGCCGAGGCGCAGCCGCTGTTCGAGCTGCTGCGGGCCTGGCGCGGGGCGACGGCCAAGGAGCAGGGCGTGCCCGCCTACGTCATCTTCCACGACGCCACGCTCCGCGAGATCGCCGCCGGCCGCCCGAGGACGATGGCGGAGCTGGCAGGGGTCTCGGGGGTGGGGGAGAGCAAGCTGGCCAAGTACGGCGAGCAGGTACTGGCTGTCCTGACCGGAGACGAGTGACCCCGCGCCGTCCGTGCTCGCGGGGGAGACGGGCTCGCGCTGGAGACGGGCTCGCGCTGGAGGCGAGCCTGCCGGGGAGCGGGTGGACCTCGCTCGGGAAGGGGCCTGGCTCTGCCTGACCGGCGGGCCGCCTGACGTGCGTGTCACGCGGCCCGGTGCGGGATCAGTGGGTGCGGTCGAGCAGGGAGGTGCACAGGGCGCGCAGCTCCGTGGCCGAGGGGAAGGCGCGATCGAGGATGTCGAGCGCCCGCGAGGCGTGGTCGGCGGCCATGGTGAGAGTCGTCGTCCGGCCGCCCGCCGCGTCGATGAGGTCGGCGGCCAGCCGTATCGTGTCCTCGTCGTCGGCGCCGCAGGCCAGCAGCGCCGACAGTTCGCGGCCCGCGGTGGAGTCCGAGGCGAGCGCGGCCAGCACGGGCAGCGTCTTCTTCCTGCGCCGCAGGTCGCCGAAGACGGGTTTGCCGGTGTGCGCGGGGTCGCCCCAGATGCCGAGCACGTCGTCCACCATCTGGAAGGCCAGGCCCAGCTCGAGGCCCATGTCGTGCATCCGCCGGGCCATCGGCTCGGGCGCGCCCGCGAGGGTGACGCCGAGAGCGGCGGCGCAGGCCAGCAGCGAGCCCGTCTTGTCGGCGGCCATGCCCGTGTACTCGGCCACGCTCACCGCGTCCTGGCCGGTCCACGGTCGTTCCTCGAAGGCCATGTCGTGCGTCTGCCCGTGCACCAGCCGTACCAGGGCCGCCGACAGCCATTCCGTGGTGGCGGCGGCGTGCGGGCCGGTCGCCACCGCCCTGATCGCCAGGGCCAGCAGCGCGTCACCGGCCAGGATGGCGGGGCCCACGCCGTAGGCCTTCCACACGGCCGGCTTGTGCCTGCGGCGCTCGTCGCTGTCGATGATGTCGTCATGGACGAGCGAGAAGGCGTGCACGAGCTCCACGGCGACGGCGCCCGGCACGGCGGTCTCCAACGTGCCGCCCGCGGCCTGCGCGCACAGCATCGCCAAGGCGGGTCGCAGCCCCTTGCCCGCGTCGCCGCGGATGGGTGTGCCGTCGATGTCGGACCAGCCCAGGGAGAAGGCGGCCATCCGCTCGCCCCACGGGTGCAGGTCGGCCACCGCCGCGCGCATGGCGGGTTCCAGCAGCTCCCGGCAGCGGGCGAGGATCTCGGCAGGAAGGGCGTACTCAGCCATGGATCCTCCGATGCACCGGCAGGAGGCCATCAATCGCCATGAAACTCCAACCTCCATAAGTAACGGCAGTCATGCGATACTCCGCGCGAACAATCATGAAGTATGCGAAGTGGGCGGAAAACGTCGACTGGCCGTCCGGCCCTCGAGGGCTCGTCGCCCCTTGCCGGACGTGGAGGTCGAAACCATCACTGGGCGGATCTTCGCGGTGGATATCTCTGGGTTTGTGCCAGCTTATGGCACCCCGTTCACCTCTGGCCTCGCCGCCCCTGAGGAGGGGATCTCTCGGGGCGGTTCGCGCGATGTGCGAGCTCTTCCGCTTGGTCGGACGTACGGCCGGCCGGGAGTGACGAGCTCGTAGGGCAGGGCCGACCCTGCCCGCCATGCCCCGCTCGCGTTGCATGGCCGACCCTGCTGGGCCGACCCTGCCCGCCATGCCCCGCTCGCGTTGCATGGCCGACCCTGCTGGGCCGACCGGGGCGAGCTTGCCGGCCGGGCGGCCGAGCTGCCGGGCCCGATGGCGTAGGCGCCGCCGCCAGGTCGCGGGTCGAGAGCGTCTCGGGGTCGGGTGGGACTGGTCGAGGGTGGTCGGCGTCTCGGGTCGGGCGGGCCGAGGGTGGGGTGGCGTCTCGGGTCCGGTGGGCTGAGGGTGGGACGGGGTCTCGGGTCCGGTGGACTGGTCGAGGGTGGGCCGCTCGGGTCGGGTGGGGCACGTGCGGGTGGGCTGGGCGACGGGTTGGGCGGGCTGACGGTGGGTGGTGTGGCGGTTCGAGTGGGGCGGCCTGAGGGTGGGGTGGTGTCCAGGGTCGCGTGGGACCGGCTGAAGGTAGCGGTGCCCCCGGCTCTGCTGGGCAGGCCCGAACGATTCGGGGCGGGATGGCCGAGCATCATGGCCGCTGCCGGCGCAGGGGACCACCGGGGAGAGCGCCGGCGGCGATGCGTCCCGGAAGGTCCCGCAACGGTAGGCGGCACGATGGTGGCCGGGCGCAGCCGCCGAACCAGGGACGTGAGAGAGAGCTTCCGGTGCTCCTGGGGAGGGGGCGACCTGAGGGGCGGCGTGCTGATACGATCTTGAATTGGTGCGCTACTAAATACCATTAAATGCGGTAATTGAGACTTTTACAGATTGTTGCAGCTTGAGTGAAAAATGTGGCGTTGCTAGGGTATCTGGAGTGGTGAGGCGCCGGGTGCGTGATCGTCCTGTGGTGAAAAACGTCTCGCTTGCGCACGTGCGTGGCGCGCGGTCGCGAGCAGAGGCCCTGTCCACTCCGCGCGCCGCCTTCCCCGCCGCCCCCGCCCCCGCCACGCCGCGCGACGGTGCGCACCTGCCCCGGGCCGCCGTTCCGCCCCCGACTCGCATCCGGGCCCGAGGCGCCGCGCCCGTCACCGAGGAGGCCATGTCACCGCAGGAGCAGCACGACCACGGAATGCGCGCGATCATGGGCACGTTCCGGTCGGGTACCTGTCCGGGCCGGACGCAGGCGGCCAAGCTGACCGAGGGAGAGGCGTGAGAGCAGGCCATACAACCGATCTGAACTGGCTTCTCGACGATCTGGCGGACCGCGTCGGGGAGGTGGAGCACGCCATCGTGCTCTCCTCGGACGGCCTGCTCATGGCCTCGTCGAGGGACCTGGACAGAACCGAGGGCGAGCACCTGTCGGCCGTCGCCTCAGGGCTGCAGAGCCTGGCCAAGGGCGTCAGCGAGCACGTCGGCGGGGGAGCCGTGCGCCAGACGGTCGTGGAGTGGCGCTCCCGCTATCTCATCGTGACCGTCGCAGGCGAGGGCGCGTGCCTGGCCGTGCTGTGCCTGCAGGACTCCGACATCGGGCTGGTCGCCTACGAGATGGCCATGCTCGTGGCCAGGGTCGGCCAGTACCTGACCTCTCCCGCGAGAGGAGAGGCGGCGCGATGACGGAGGAGGAGTGGGTCGACCCCGAGATCGTCAGACCGTATGTGGTGACGCGCGGCCGTACCGAACCCGTGAGGGGCTCCTTCGACCTGATCTCGCTGGCCGTCGCGGCAGGCGAACCGCCGGGGCCGGGCGCGGGCCTCGACCCCGAGCACCTGTCGATCGCCAGGCTGTGCCGCGAGCCGGTCTCCGTGGCGGAGATCGCCGCCGCCCTCGACCTGCCGGCGGGCACGATCCGTGTCCTGCTGGGTGACCTGTTCGACCAGGGGTTCGTCACCGTGCAAGATCCTCAACCCGAGGTGGACATGCAAGACGAGAGAATGTACAGGGCGGTGCTCGATGGTCTTCGGTCGCTCTGATCGGCGGCGGCTGCCGACCGCTGTCAAGATCCTCATCGCCGGCGGCTTCGGTGCGGGCAAGACGACCATGGTCGGCTCGGTCTCCGAGACCAGGCCGCTGCGCACCGAGGAGACGCTCACCGACCGTTCCACGGGCGTCGACGACACCTTCGGCGTGGAGGCCAAGCGCACCACGACCGTCGCCATGGACTTCGGCCGCATCACCATGGGCGACGACTACATGCTCTACCTGTTCGGCACGCCGGGGCAGGAGCGGTTCTGGTTCGTGTGGGACGAGCTGGCGCTGGGCGCGCTCGGCGCGGTCATCCTGGCCGACACCCGCCGCCTGGCCGACTGCTTCCCCTCCGTCGACTACTTCGAACGGCGCGGCACGCCGTTCGTGGTCGCCGTCAACTGCTTCGAGAGCGCGCCCGTCTACGAGCTGGCCGAGGTACGGCTGGCGCTCGGCCTCGACCCGTCGATCCCGATCGTGCTGTGCGACGCCCGCAAGCGCGACTCCAGCCGCGAGGTGCTCATCACACTGGTCGAGCATGCGATGAAGCTGCGCGCCCCCGTCGGGACCACGCCGTGACCATCTCCCGCTATTTTTGATCGGATGGAGGAGATCGACCGCCGGATCGTCACGCTGCTGGCCAGAGACGGCCGGATGAGCTTCACCGACCTGGCCAGGGAGACCGGACTGTCCGTCTCGGCGGTGCACCAGCGGGTCCGCCGCCTGGAGAAGCGCGGCGTCGTGCGCGGCTACACCGCGCTGGTCGACCACGACGCCATCGGGCTGCCGTTGACCGCGTTCGTGTCGATCAAACCGATCGACCCGGCCGCGCCGGACGACGCCCCCGAGCGGCTGGCCCATCTGAGCGCCATCGAGGCCTGCCACAGCGTGGCGGGGGAGGAGAGCTACATCCTCAAGGTGCGCGTCGCCTCCCCGATCGCGCTGGAGGAGCTGCTGCAGCACATCCGCGCCTCCGCGAACGTCTCCACGCGCACGACGGTGGTGCTCAGCACGCCGTACGAGCACCGCCCGCCGGAGCTGGAGGAGACCTGACGGCCGCCGGGGGCGGCGCGGGAGCGGGCGTCGCGGGTCAGGCGCCGAAGACGGGCAGCAGCCTGCGCAGCTCCTCCTCGCCGATCTGCCGCCCGTAGGCCGCCCGTTCGAAGGTCTCGGCGTGCCGTACGGCCGCGGCGTGGCCGGCGCCGTAGCGCTCCTGCAGCGCGGGGCGCGCCGCCTCCGGGGCGGCCACGAACCGCGCCCAGTGCTCGGCCACGAACGCGCGTCCCGCCGCGGTGTCGCCCGCCGCGGGCGCCTGGTCGGAGAAACCGCGCTGCCATGGCGCGTACTCCAGGAACTGCGAGGCGTGCGCCAGGCAGCCGTCCAGTTTGGCCTCCAGCACCTCGTCGACGTCCACGGCGATCTCGTGCCGGTGGAAGGCGGCCGCGGCGTAGTCGGTCATGACCAGGCAGAGCGGCGGGCGCGGCAGCGGCGGCCCGCCCGCGGCCACGTTCCTGTTGGTGACGAAGGCGACGGCGTCCTCCACCAGGCGCCCGGCCGCGCGGTTGTCGGGGTGGCCGGGACCGTGGCCGTGGAGGGCGATCACGACGTCGGCGCGCCAGCCGCGGATGGCCGCGATCACCCTGGCGCGGGTCGCGACGGTGGCCTCCAGCTCGCCGTCGTGGGTGTCCCACACGTCGTAGGCGATCACGCCGAGCGCGTCGGCGGCGCGCCATGCCTCCTGCGCCCTGCGCGCCGCCAGCGGCGCCCGGTCCATCTCGTGGTGACCGGCGTCGCCGTTGGTCAGCGTCAGGAACTTCACCGCGTGCCCCGCCCTGGCCAGCAGCGCGGCCGTGCCTCCCGCGTAGATCTCGGGCTCGTCGGGGTGCGCGCCGACGACCAGGGTGCGCAACATGCTGCCTCCGGGTAAACCGTCTGGATACTTTCCAGACGGTTAGCCTAGAGGGTGCCGCCGTAGTGCCCGCGCAGGCGGGCCTTGGCCGCCTCGCCCGCACCGAGCAGGTCCAGCCCGTTCAGCGCGGCGCCGACGATCGGCGGCAGGTCGGAGACCACGAGCTTGGCCTGCGGCGCCCGCGCCGCGAACCGCTCGTCGAGCAGCTCGCTCAGCATCGGGTCACGCGCGCGCAGCACGCCGCCGCCGAGCACCACCTCCGTCGGCGTCTCCAGCAGCTCCAGGCGGCGCAGGCAGACCTCGGCCATCACCACGATCTCCTCGGCCTGCCGCTCGACCAGCGACCTGGCGATCGCGTCGCCGGCCGCGGCCACCCGGAACAGCCCCGGCGTCAGCCCGTGCAGGCTGAGCTGCTCCAGGTCGCCGACGTGCAGCCCGAGCACCACCTCCTCGACCGTGGACGTGCCGTAGTGCTCCTTGACCAGGGCGGCCAGCCCCGTGGGCGCGCCCCTGCCGTCCTCGGCCCGCGCGGCGTACCACAGCGCCTCCTCGGCCAGACCGAGCCCGCCGCCCCAGTCGCCGCTGATCTTGCCGAGGGCGGGGAAGCGGGCGACCTGGCCCGTGGGCGAGATGCCCACCGCGTTGATCCCGGCGCCGCACACCACCGCCACGCCCCAGGGGCCCGACGCCCCGGCGCGCAGCAGGGCGAAGGTGTCGTTGCCGACCACGACCTCACCGGCGAAGGAGCGCGCGGCGAACTCGTCGCTCAGCGTCTCCTCCTCCGCCGGCAGGTCGGCCCCCGCCAGGTAGGCGGCCAGCAGATCGGCGTACGGCGGCGCCTGCGACGGGCCGAGGGCCTGCCGTACGGTCTCCTCCACGACGTCGGCGGCCGCGCTCACACCCGCGCTCTGCGGCAGGAACGCCCCGCCGCGGCCGGTGGCCAGGACGGTGCCGTCCTCGGCCACGAGCGCCACGTCCGTCTTGCTGTTGCCGCCGTCGACCGCGAGCACGGTCCTCACGACACCACCCACGGCAGGTGCGCCCGGTTGGCCTCGAGCAGCAGGCGGGTCAGCTCGCCCGCGACGGCCTCCTGGCCGACCAGCGGGTGGGCCAGCAGCGCGTTGCGGACCCTGTCCTCGCCGCCGTGCAGGGCGGCCTCCAGGGCCAGGCTCTCGTAGGCCGACACGGCCGCGATCAGGCCCGCGTACAGCGGCTCCACCGCCGGCATCGGCAGCGGTACGGCTCCCGCCGCCCCGATCGTGGCGGGCACCTCGATGACCGCCTCGTCGGGCAGGAACGGCAGCGTCCCCCCGTTGCGCACGTTGACGACCTGGGCGTCGCGCCGGTCGCCGAGCAGCGAGGCGACGAGCGCCACGGCAGCCTCGGAGTAGAACGCGCCGCCCCGCCGCTCCAGCAGCTCGGGCTTGGTGTCGACGGCGGGGTCGGCATACAGCCGGAGCAGCTCGGCCTCCATCGCGGCCACCTCGGCGGCCCGCGAGGGTTTGGCCCGTTGCTCCTCGACCACCAGGTCGTGGGCGTAGAAGTAGCGCAGGTAGTAGGAGGGCACCACGCCCAGCCGGCGCACCAGCTCGACCGGCAGCCTGAGGTCGTCGGCGATCTCCTGCCCGTGCCGGGCCAGCAGCGCGGGCAGCACGTCGGCGCCGTCGACCAGGATGGAGCGCTCCCATGTCAGGTGGTTGAGCCCGACGTGACCGAGCGACACCCGCTCAGGCGCGACGCCGAGGTATCCGGCGAAGCGCCGCTGGAAGCCGATGGCGACGTTGCACAGCCCGATCGCGCGGTGCCCGGCGTCGAGCAGCGCGCGCGTCACGATCCCGACGGGATTGGTGAAGTCGACGATCCACGCCTCGGGCGCGTGGCGGCGCACCTGCTCGGCCAGCTCGAGCACCACCGGCACGGTGCGCAGCGCCTTGGCCAGGCCGCCCGCGCCGGTGGTCTCCTGGCCCACGCAGCCGCACCGCAGCGGCAGGGTCTCGTCGACCTCCCGCGCGGCCTGCCCGCCCACGCGCAGCTGGAACAGCACGGCCTGCGCGCCGGCCACGCCCTCGCTGACGGAGGAGGTGGCGGTCACCGTCGCCGGGTGCCCCTCGCGGGCCAGCATCCTGCGCGAGACCCCCGCGACCAGCTCCAGGCGGGCGACGTCCGGATCGACGAGCGCGATCTCGGTGAGCGGCAGCTCGTCGCGCAGCCGGGCGAAACCGTCGATCAGCTCCGGTGTGTACGTCGAGCCGCCCCCGACAACGGCGAGTTTCAACCCTTCACTCCTGTCAATGTGACGCCCTCGATGAAGACTCTCTGGGCGAAGAAGAACACGATGATCACCGGCATGGTCACCAGGAGGGTGGCGGCCATGGTCAGGTTCCACTGCACGCTGTGGAAGGCCTTGAACGTCGCCAGGCCGAGAGACAGTGTCCAGTTGTCCTGGTTGATGCCGGTGTAGAGCAGCGGGCCGTAGTAGTCGTTCCAGCAGTAGAAGAACTGGAACAGCGCCACCGCGGCGATCGCGGGCCTGGCCATGGGCAGGATCACCCTGACCAGCGTGCGGAGGTCCGAGCAGCCGTCGACCCTGGCCGCGTCGGTGTAGTCACGCGGGATCGTGATGAGGAACTGCCGCAGCAGGAAGATGGAGAAGGCGTCGCCCAGCAGCATCGGCAGGATGAGCGGCCACAGCGTGTCGGTGAGCCCGACCCTGGCCCACACCAGGTAGATCGGCACCGCGACGACCTGAGGCGGCAGCATCATCGTGGCGATCACCAGCAGGAAGGCCAGCCGCCTGCCGCGGAAGCGGAACCTGGCCAGCGCGTAGGCCACCGGCACCGACGACAGCAGCATGAACAGCGTCCCGAGCCCGGCGTACATGAGCGTGTTGAGCGTCCAGCCCAGCAGGTGCGAGCGGGCGAAGACGTCGGCGAAGTTGGACCAGGCGAACGACTCGGGCCACAGGTTGCCGGTCAGCGCCTGCTCGTCGCTCATCAGCGCGGTCAGGCCCACCAGCACGAGCGGCCCCAGGAACATCACCGCCAGCGCCACCGCGATCGCGTGGGTGGCGATCCAGCTCAGCGCCTTGCGCCGGCCGGCCCGCACCCGCGCCGGCCGTATCGTCCCGGCCGGCTGCCGGGCGGTCAGCGTGGTGCTCACGAGAGGACCTCCTCGGCCTTGCGGAACTGGCGCAGCAGGATCAGGGTGAAGATCATGGACGTGCCGAACAGCACCAGCGCGAGCACCGAGGCGTAGCCCATGCTGAAGTCGCGGAAGCCCACGTGGAACAGCCACTGCGGCAGCGTCAGCAGCGACTGCTCGGGATAGCCGGGGGTGAACGTGCTGCCGGCCGAGTCGGTGGCACCCGAGGCGACCCTGGAGGCGATCATCGCCTGCGTGAAGTACTGCAGGGCGTAGATGACGGCGGTGACGGCCGAGAACATCAGCACCGGCGAGATCGTCGGCAGCGTGATGCTGCGGAACTGCCGCCAGGAGCCGGCACCGTCGATCGCCGCCGCCTCGTACAGGTGCCTGGGCACGTCTAGCAGCGCCGCCAGGAAGATCACCATGGTGTTGCCGCAGCCCCAGAGGGCCAGCATGGTGAGGCTCGGCTTGGACCACGACGGGTCGCCGAACCAGTCGGGGCCGCTGATCCCGATCCACGACAGGATCTGGTTCGTCGGGCCGAGCGGGTTCAGCAGGAAGACGAACGCCACCGTGCCCGCCACCATCGGCACCAGCGTCGGCAGGTAGAAGACGGTGCGGAAGAAGCCCGCCCCCGCCTTCACCTTGGTGAGCAACTGGGCGACGGCCAGCGAGAAGAGCACCTGCGCGGGCACCATGAAGACGACCAGCCACAGCGTGTTCTTGGCCGAGATCCACACCCGCTCGTCCTGCAGGAGGTAGCGCCAGTTGTCCAGGCCTGCCCACTTCAGCGTGAACAGGTCGTAGTCGGTGAAGGAGAAGTACACGACAGAGATCAGCGGGTAGACGAAGAAGATCGAGAAGCCCGCGATCCACGGGGAGAGCCACAGGAGGGCGCGCAGGCCCTCCCGCCGCTTCGGCCTGGCTCTCATCCGCCTGACAGCTTCAGCTTGTCGTTGATGCGCTTGTCGACGCCCTTCAGCCCGGCGTCGAGGTCCGTGACCGCGCCCTTCTCCCAGCTGGTCAGGAAGGTGGAGAAGGCGTCCTGGTTGAAGACGCTGTTGACCGACGCGGGCAGCGTGCTGGTCTTCGGGTGGGCGAAGATGCCGAGGAAGGTCTTGAAGTTGGCGTCGGCCGCCAGCCGCGGCGACTCCATCGCCGCCTTGGTGGTCGGCACGTTGCGCAGCGCGTTGGACAGCGTCACCAGACTGTCGGTGTCGGTGGTGAGGTGCTTGATCAGCTCCCACGCGTGCTGCGGGTTCTTGGCGCCCTTCGGCACGCCGATCACGGTGCCGGCGGTGAAGCCGCTGCCGTACAGCTCGGGCTTGTCGTCGGCGACGGGCAGCGGGGCCGTGCCGTAGTCGAGCGACTTGGCCTTGGAGTCGTTGGCGATCATGGCGTTGCGCCACTCGCCGTCGAGGATCATCGCGACCTGGCCCTTGAAGAACGGGTGGGCCGAGCCCCACTCGTCGCCGAGGCTGCGCCGGAACTTCTCGAGGTTGGCGTAGCCGTACCAGTCGACCAGTTCCTTCTGCCAGGTCAGCAGCTGCTTCCAGGCGGGATCGGTGCCGATGGCCGAGGTGCCGTCCTCGTTGTACCACTTCGCGCCGACCATCGGGCCGAGGTGGGAGGGGGAGTTCTCGTAGTACTGGAAGCTGGGGACGAAGCCGGCCACCTTGATCGTGCCGTCGGCGTTCCTGACGGTCAGCTCCTTGGTGAGCTTGGTCAGCTCCGACAGCGTCCTGGGCGGCTCGTTGCCCTTCATGAGGGCCTTGTTGTAGTAGAGGCCGTAGGCGTCGGCCAGCAGCGGCATCGTGCAGCGCCTGCCCCCGAACTCGGTGTAGGAGCGCGAGGCCTCCGGCAGCACGGTCAGGTCGATGCCGTCCTGCTTGATGACCGGCGTGAGGTCCTGGAAGGCGCCGGTCTTGCACCACAGGGCCACGTTGTCGGTGGTGAAGGAGGCGGCCACGTCGGGCGCCTTGCCGCTGCGGATGGCCTGGGTGATCTGGTCGTCCTGGACGGCCTTGGTGACCTTGACGGTGATCTGCGGGAACTTCTTGTTGAAGCCGGCGATCGCCTCGTCGAAGGCCTTGACCTCGGCGTCGGTCTGGAACCCGTGCCAGAGCTCGATGGTGGCCGGGGGAAGTGCCTGCGAGGCGGCGCCCGAGGGCTTCGGCTGGGCGCCGAGCGAGGGCGGCGCCTCCTTGCCCGCCGTACACGCGGTCAGCGCGAGAGCGGTGAGCCCTGCGGCCGCAACTGGGACGAAACGCACTGGGGGGTGCCTCCCTGCTTCTCTGCGGTAGGAACGGTGGAGCTGCTTCTATGCGGTGGGAACGGTGGAGCTGAAGACCTCTTCACGTGTGGTGTCGAGGGCGAGGTCGAGGGCGCCGGCCAGCACCGGGTTGCCCTCGACGCTCGACAGCCGTACGGCGGGGCGGGGGATGGTCAGCGCGTGCAGCTCGTGCTCGATGAGCTCGCGCAGCGTCTCGCCGCCGGCCAGCACGATGCCGCCGGTCATCACGATGAGCCCGGGGTCGAGCACGCTGGTGATGGCCGCCAGGCCCACGGCCAGGCGGGCGGCGATGTCGCGCAGGCCCGCGCGGGCGTCGTCGGCCTTCTTGCCGGTGCCGGCGGCCGCGCGGACCGCCGCCGTGACGGCCTGCCGGAAGTCGGTGCCGCGCACGCCGTACGAGCGCAGCAGCCTGAGCACGGCGGGGCCGCCGGTGAGCGCCTGGTAGCCGTGGTTGGCGTAGTGTCCCGCCTCGCGCGCGGTCGGCGCGCCGGGGGCGGGCATGTAGCCGACCTCGCCCGCGCCGCCCGTCGCCCCGCGGTGCATCCGCCCGCCGAGCACGACGGCCGAGCCGATGCCCTCGTCGGCCCACAGCAGTACGAAGTCCTGGTGGTCGCGCGCGGCCCCGTGGGCCTGCTCGGCCACGGCCACCAGGTTGACGTTGTTCTCCACGTCGACGGGCACGCCGAGGCCCGCGTTGAGGGTCGGCACCAGGTTGGGGATCTGCCAGCCCGGCATGTCCTTGGCGGTGGCGTAGCCGAGGCGGCCCGTGGTGGGGTCGATCGCGGCCTGGACGCCGATGACGACCCTGCGCAGCGGTCCCGGCGAGCCGGCCCCCTCGAGGGCGGCGCGCAGCCGGTCGATGAGGCTGTCGGCGGGGCGGCGGGAGGTGGGCAGGACGTGCGAGCCGACGATCTCACCGGTGATGTCGGCGACGCGGGCCTCGATGCGGTCGGGGGCGACGTCGAGCGCGGCCACGTACGCCGCGGCCGGGTTGATCCGGTACAGCTCGGCCGTACGGCCCGGCAGACCCTCCCTGATGCCGTCGAGCACCACGAGGCCGGCCTCCTGCAGCCGTGACAGCAGCTGCGAGGCGGTCGGCTTGGACAGCCCGGTGAGCGTGCCGATCTCGGGCCTGGTCAGCGGCCCGCGGTCCAGCAACGCCTGGAGCGCGGCGCGGTCGTTGATCGCGCGCAACAGGCTGGGAGTTCCAGGAACCGGACCGCTCACGCGTTGTCACCCCATTGGAGTTAGGAAACTTTCCTAACTCACAATGGACGTGAAGAAGCCATACAGTCAAGCGGTGAGATGAAGACGTGATGTCAGCGGCTCAACGGACCTGATAAGGTAGCGATTTGTTGCCACAACAGTAAGAAAGGCCCGGAGCGTCCCATTACTACCAACATTAACGGTACGGCCATGACTCGTCAAACCGAGGTGGCCAGAGAGCAGGAGTACGTCTCCCGGCTGTACGGACGTCTGGACGTCCTCCGCGAGCGAACGCAGCAGCAGCTCAAGGACGTGCTGGCAACCGGGGCGGTCGGCACCCAGCAGAACAGGTCCGAACGCGACTCCTTCGCGGGCATGTACGCCGCCAGGCTGGCCCGGCTGTGGGCGGTCGAGCGGGGCCTGGTCTTCGGCCGGCTCGACCACGTCGAGGAGGGCCGCCTCTACATCGGCAAGCTCGGCCTGAGCGACGACGAGCAGGACCGGATGCTGATCGACTGGCGCGCCCCCGTCGCCCAGCCCTTCTACCGGGCGACCCCCACCTCCCCGATGGGCGTGACGCGCCGGCGCCACCTGCAGACGCGCGGCCGCACGGTGGTCGGCGTCGACGACGACCTGCTCGACCTCGACGGCCTCAGCGACGACGACCGGGCCACGCTGAACGGCGAGGCCGCCCTGCTGGCCGCCCTCGACGAGAAGCGCACCGGACGGATGCGCGACATCGTGGCCACCATCCAGGCCGAGCAGGACCGCGTCATCCGCGCCGACCTCAACGGGGTGCTGGTGGTCCAAGGCGGGCCGGGCACCGGCAAGACCGTCGTCGCCCTGCACCGGGCCGCCTACCTGCTCTACACCCACCGCGAGCGGCTCGAACGGCGCGGCGTGCTCATTCTCGGCCCCGGCCTGACCTTCCTGCGCTACATCGAGCAGGTGCTGCCCTCGCTCGGCGAGACCGACGTGCTGCTGTCGACGGTCGGCGAGCTCTTCCCCGGCGTCAGCGCCACCGCCAGGGAGCGGCCCGAGGTCGCCGCCGTCAAGGGGGACGTGCGGATGGCCGAGGTCATCGCGCGTGCCGTCCGCGACCGGCAGCGGGTGCCGCGCCAGCCGATCGAGCTGCCTCTCGGCCGTCAGACGCTCACCCTCGACCAGCGCATGATGGACAACGCCAGGAACAAGGCGATCCGCTCGCGGCGCAGCCACAACCAGGCGCGCGCGGTGTTCGTCCGCACGATCCTCAACGCGCTGGCCAGGCAGCTGGCCAAGAAGCTCGGCAAGGGCCTCATCGACGACGACGAACTGGCCGACCTGCGCGAGGACCTGCGCACCGAGCCCGTTGTCAAGAGCGCGCTCAACCGGCTGTGGCCCTACCTGACGCCGCAGCGGCTGCTGCTCGGCCTGTACGGCTCGGCCGAACGCCTCGACTACGCCGCCGCCGGCCTCAGCCGTGAGGAACGCGCCCTGCTGCGCCGCTCGTCCACCGAGTGGACCGAGTCGGACGTGCCGCTGCTCGACGAGGCCGCCGAACTGCTCGGCGAGATCGACGAGCAGGTGCTGCGCGCCACCGCCCTGCAGGCGGAGGAGGAGCTGGCCGCCGCCCGCGCCGCCCAGGAGAGCGAGCGGGAGGCCGAGCTCGCCTACGCGCGCGAGGTGCTCGAGCTGACCGGGCTGTCCGACGTCATGGACGCCGAGCGGCTGGCCGAGCGCCAGCGCGGCGACCAGCCGTACCTGACGACGGCCGAGCGGGCCGCCGCCGACCGCACCTGGGCCTACGGCCACGTGATCGTCGACGAGGCGCAGGAACTGTCGCCGATGGCGTGGCGGGCGGTCATGCGGCGCTGCCCCACCAGGTCGATGACCATCGTCGGCGACATCGCCCAGACCGGCTCCAGCGCCGGCGCCCGCTCGTGGGGCCAGGTGCTCGATCCGTATGTCGCGGGCCGCTGGCGGGAGGAGACCCTCACCATCAACTACCGCACCCCCGTGGAGCTGATGGAGGTCGCCTCGCGGGTGCTGGCCACCATCGACCCCGCGCTGCGCGCTCCCACCTCCGTGCGGGACAGCGGCGCGCGGCCGTGGTCCGCGCCGCTGTCCGACCTGCCCGAGCTGGCGCGCCAGGAGGCCGGCGACGGCGGCAGGGTCGCCGTGCTCGCCCCCGACGCGCTGCTGGACAAGGTGGCCGAGATGGCCGGCGGCGCCACCGGCAGGGACGCGCTCGACGCCGCCGTGGCCGTGCTCGGCGTCACCGAGGCCAAGGGCCTGGAGTTCGACTCGGTGATCGTCGCCGAGCCCGGCCAGATCCTCGGCCAGTCGCCGCGCGGCGCCAGCGACCTGTACGTGGCGCTCACGCGGGCCACCCAGCGCCTCGGCGTCGTCCACGAGGGCCCGCTGCCCGAGCCGCTTCACGGACTCGCGGGGAGATGAGCGCATTAGACTGAGCTCGCCGAGCATGTCCTAGCTGCGAAAACTTGAGGTTTCCGCTGATCGGGACACGGTTGACATCTGAGTTGGAGTCGGTAGTTTGCTGCCCAGTCCAGCACGGGACTTGGCCGGTTGGCCGTCTCTGACATCGTCGGACCCTGCGTCCGTGACGGAGCGTGACTCCGTCCATACAGCCAGGTGCAGGGCCGTCGGTCCGTCGAGTCGGGGCACCCCAACCGGGCGGGGGGTTGGACCCGGGACGGGCCCGGTCGCCCAGTAGACAACGGAACCCCGCGCTCGCCGCCGACGAGACGGATCCGGTCCGAAGGGTTTCCGGGCCCTCTTCCCGCTCCCGTGTGCTCGGATCACACCGCTAGCGGGTGATCCCATGGCATCCGTCTGCCACGGGATCACCCTGCCAGTGCCTTCCTTTGGGGGTCGGCCGCCTCGGGCGGTAGCGTTTCCCGCATCAGGATGCGACTGGCGAGGAGAACCCCGGCCGTGGTGCAGGAGAAGCAGGGCGTCACGGCGCCCACCGGGCCGGACGGCGCCCCCCGACGGCTGCTGTGGGGCAGACTCGCCGCGGCGGCTCTCGGCGGCCTGCTGTTGTTCCTGGCCTTCCCGCCGCTCAGCTGGTGGCCGTGCGCGCCACTCGGCATCGGCCTGGTCGCCCTCAGCCTGTACGGCTGCCGCCCCCGCCGCGCCGCCTGGCTCGGCTACGTGGCCGCGCTCGTCTTCCTGCTGCCGGCGCTGGCCTGGGTCAGGCCGATCGGCCTGGACGCCTGGCTTGCTCTGGTGGCCGTCGAGAGCCTCTTCTACGCGGCCATGGCCGCGGCCGCCGCCCTGGTGATGCGGCTGCCGCTGTGGCCGCTGTGGTTCGCCGCCCTGTGGGTGGCCATGGAGTGGGCGCGCAGCCTGTTCCCCGTCGGCGGGTTCCCGTGGGCGCGGGTGGCCTTCAGCCAGGGCGAGACGCCGTTCACCGGGTTCGCCGCGCTGGGCGGCGTGCCGCTCGTCTCGTTCGCGGTGGCGCTGTGCGGGGCGCTGCTGGCCTGCGCCGTCGTGCGGGCCGGGCGGGCCGGGCGGGCCAGGCGGGTCGTGCCCGTGGCGCTGGCGCTGGCCGTACCTCTGCTGGGGCCGGCCGTCCCGCGCCCCGCCGACGAGGGCAGGAGCGTCAACATCGGCATCGTGCAGGGCAACGTGCCGGGGCAGGGGATGTACGCGCTCGGCGACGAGCCGGCCATCGTGCTGCGCAACCACGCCAACGGCACGCACGAGCTCGCGCGGGCCGTGCGCGAGGGCCGGCTGCCCAAGCCCGACCTGGTCGTCCTGCCGGAGAACTCCACCGACATCGACCCCTACCGCGACGCGACGGCCCGCCAGATCATCGACGCCTCCGTCAAGGACGTCGGCGTGCCGACCCTCGTGGGCGCGGTCGTGGCGATCGGCGACGAGAACCGCGCCACCCGCAGCCTCGTGTGGGACCCGGTCACCGGGCCCGGCGCCTACTACGACAAACAGCAGCTGGTGCCGTTCGGCGAGTACACGCCGTTCAAGGAGATCTTCCTGGCCCTGTTCGAGCGGGCCAACCTGGTCGGCAGGCAGTCCGTGGCGGGCGACAGGCCGGGCGACCTGCGGATGGGCCCGGTGACCATCGGCGCCGTCAACTGCTACGAGGTCGCCTTCGACGGGGTGGTGCGCGACACCGTCCGGGCCGGCGGCACCCCGCTCGTCGTCCAGACCAACAACGCCACCTACGCGCTGTCGAACCTGCCGCCCCAGCAGCTGGCCATGTCGCAGCTGCGCGCCGTCGAGCACAACAGGGCGGTGGTCACCGCGGCGACCACCGGAATCTCCGCATATGTCACTCCTGACGGTAAGGTCGCCTGGCAGACGAAGGAGCGCGTCGCCGCCACGAACGTCGTCAAGGTTCCCGTGCGCACGCGGGCGACGATCGCCACGCGCGTGGGCGCCGCACCTGAGTGGGCACTGTTGATAGTAGGAGCGGTCGCGATCGGCGTGGCCGCCTGGCGCCGCAGGGGAGAGGATCGATGATGGAGCAGACGCTCGGCCGGGTGCTCGTCGTCGTCCCCACCTACAACGAGCGGGAGAACCTCCCCCTGATCGCCGGACGGCTCCGCACGGCGCTGCCCGACGCGCACCTGCTGATCGCCGACGACAACAGCCCCGACGGCACCTCCGAGGTCGCCGACGAGTTGGCCGCCGCCGACGACCACATCCACGTCCTGCACCGGCCCGAGAAGCAGGGCCTCGGCGCCGCCTACATCGACGCCTTCCACTGGGGCATGGCCCAGGGCTTCGACGTGCTGGTCGAGATGGACGCCGACGGCTCCCACCAGCCGGAGGAGCTGCACAAGCTGCTCGCCGCCCTCGCCGACGGCGCCGACCTGGTGATCGGGTCGCGCTGGGTGCCGGGCGGGAAGGTGCTCAACTGGCCGAGCCACCGCGAGCTGCTGTCCAGGGGCGCCAACGTCTACGTGCGGCTCATGCTCGGGCTGCCGGTCCGCGACGCCACGGCCGGCTTCCGCGCCTACCGGGCCGCGGCGCTGGAGAAGATCGGGCTGGCCGACGTGGAGTCGCAGGGCTACTGCTTCCAGGTCGACCTCACCCTCCGGACGGCCAGGCACGGGCTGCGGGTGGTGGAGGTGCCGATCACGTTCGTCGAGCGGACCCACGGCACCAGCAAGATGAGCGGCAAGGTCATGTACGAGGCGTTCTGGCGCGTCGGCGTCTGGGGCGTCACCGGCCTGCCCGCCCGCCTGCGCCGCCACCGCTGACGACGTTTCCCCCGGGGCGTCCCCTGAGTCCCCCGGGGCGTCCCTGAAGTCCCCCCGGGCTTCCCTGAGCCTTCGGTGGCCGTGGAACGTCCACGGGGCGACGGGCGTTACTACGAGGTGAACGCCTTCCGCTCGCGCGAATGAGGAAACGATGGTCCGGCTCCTGCTCTTCCTGGCCTTCCTGGTCGTCCCTGTCCTGGAGATCTGGCTGCTCATCCAGGTCGGATCGGTGATCGGTGGCTGGGCCACGGTCGCGTTGCTGATCGCCGACAGCCTGTTCGGCGCCTGGCTCGTGCGCCGCGAGGGCCGCAGGGCGTGGCGCAGCCTGCAGGAGTCGCTCCAGTCGGGGCGGATGCCCGACAAGGAGCTGGCCGACGGCGGGCTCATCCTGGTCGGCGGCGCGCTGCTGCTGACGCCCGGCTTCCTCACCGACGTGTTCGGGTTCCTGTGCGTGCTGCCGTTCACGCGGCCGGCGATGCGGCGGTTCGGCTCGTGGTTCTTCGCGCGGCGGGTCAAGGCGATGGCGGCCGCTTCGCCGTACGCGAACCTCGGGGTGCCGTTCCCGCGTACCGACGGCTTCGCCGGCGGCGGCACGGGCACGCCCGACGGCAAGGTCGTGCACGGCGAGGTGCTGCGCGAGGACTGACCGCACCGCGGGCCGCCCGCCCCACCGCAAGCCGTGGGTGCGGCGGCCTGGGGGCCACTCGGCGGGCCCTGGCCGGCCCCTGGCTGACGAACCGGTGGGCATGGAAAACGCCCCGGACCGTTGCGGTCCGGGGCGTTCCAGCGTCACCGTGAGGAGGTCAGGCGCTCTTGCGTCGCTGCGCGCGAAGGATCGCCAGCCTCTCGTTGAGCACCTCTTCCAGGTCTTCGATGGACCGCCGCTCCAGCAGCATGTCCCAGTGCGTCCGCGGTGGCTTCGCCTTCTTGGCCTCGGGTAGCTCGCCGTCCACGCGGACCGCGGTCGCGCCGCACATGCGGCACTCCCAGGTCGCGGGGATCTCTGCCTCGGCTGCAAGCGGAACCTCGAAGCGATGCCCCTTCGAACAGGTGTAG
Organism: Nonomuraea sp. NPDC004354; assembly: GCF_053602555.1. NCBI lineage: Bacteria > Bacillati > Actinomycetota > Actinomycetes > Streptosporangiales > Streptosporangiaceae > Nonomuraea > Nonomuraea sp. NPDC004354. The sequence continues at coordinate 42,159 of NZ_JBSGDV010000014.1, forward strand.
GACACCTCCTGGCGCGGGGCCAGATCCGTGTTACGGTCGTTCTCGTAGCTGGTTGCCCCGAGCCTGGTGCCACGAAGTGCGCGCTCGCCCATGTTTTAATGCCTCCTACAGGGCCCCCGTCGGGGGGGTCTGTCTCCCACGGTGTCTAACGCTTGATACCGTGAGTGGATTCCCACCCAAGGGGTGATCCAATCGCGCTTTTTGCGATGAGGGGTTTCACCGGCGCCCGGCGAGATCGTCGGTGGGCACGCCGATCCCGGCTGTCGTAGCCCTGGCCTCGTCAAGCGCGTCGGACACCGTCGCCCCTGCTGTCTCACGCGCCGCGCGACGCGGTGGACGGATCCGCGCGGTGCCGTACTCGCTCCTCCGCCCTCCTGCCGTCGTCGCGTGGCTGCCTCAGGCCGGCACGGCCGCCTCGACGGGCGCCGCGGAACGGCCCTTGGCCAGCGCGATCGCCAGCCACAGCCCGCCGACCGCGATCAGCGCGCCATGCGCGATGCGCAGCGCGTAGAGCGGCGCGAAGAACTGGGGGATGAACAGCGCGAACCCCGCGGCCAGCGGCACGCCGCTCCACGCGGGCAGCGTTCCCGACCGCCACACGGACACCGCCGTCATGATCGCTCCGACGCCCAGCAGCGCGAGACCGAGCGCGAACATCGTCGCCGCCAGCGGGTCGTAGCGGAACTCGCCCGCCAGTTCCATCAGCGCGGGCGTGTTGTCCCGCAGCGCCCGCCGGGCGATCACGTGGAGGCCGAAGTCCTCGGCGCCGTAGTAGGGGAGCGTGAGGCCCGCCCCGGTCCAGGTCACCACCGCGGCCCGGAAGGAGAGGCGGTCCTTCAGGATCCGGTGCAGGCCGAGCGCGGCCAGGCCGAGCAGGACGAATCCGATCATGGCCGCCAGGTGGCCGAGCACCCACGCGGTGGCCGACATGGCGGCGGCGTCGTCCCCTGACGGGCGCACGGCCGGATAGACGAGGAAGAGAACGCCGGTGACGGCATAGGCCGCCTGGGTGAGCTTCACGGGGACTCCAAGGGTGAGGGGAGAGGTGCTCTCCTGTGAGAGCAATGCTCTCGTTTGGGAGCGAACGCTGTCAAGAGCGGTGCTCTCTTCAGTGATTGACGCTCTGCATATGGGGATGTGCTCTCAGGATCGCCCATGAAGACGTCATGCAGTAGTGCCACAATCTGCTGGCCCGGCCGGTACGGCTGGCTCCTGGCGTCAGGGGTGGCGGCAGCGGCCGGGCTGGCCGGGATCGCGCTGGGGGCCGACCCCCTGGTCGCGCTGTGGTACGTGTCGGTGACCGTCGACAGCGGCCTGATCGTCTTCGGGCTGGCCTCGCTGGCGGCCACGGTCGAACACCTCCACGCGGCCAGGGGTGACCTGGCCGCCCAGGCGCCGGCGGCCGAGCGGGACCGGGTCCACAGGCAGCTGGGGCGGCGCCTTCGCGACGACCTGACGGCGATCGGCTTCCTGCTCAGGAACGGCGACGTGGACGGCGCCGTCGAGCTCGCCAGGAGCGCGCCGGCCAGGGTGCGGGCGCCGGGCATCCGGCCGGAGACGGACCCCGGCGCCGGCGGCTCCAGGGCGCCGGGGCAGGCGGCCGGCGGGCGGCCCGCGCCCGGTGTGGCCCTTACCGTGGAGTCGCCGAGGGCGGCGCGACGCCGGCCACCACCTCGAGGTCGTCCTCGTGCGAGAGCAGCTCGGCCAGGGCCTCGCGCGGGATGTGCATGTCCTCGGCGAGAAGGACCTTCAGCGGCATGTCCTCATTGTGGCCTGCGCCGCGACGCCCTGGTGACGAGCGGTACCAGCGTCCTGTCGCCGCTCTCGGTCATGAACACCAGCGGCCTCGTCGCCGCGCCGACCAGCGCGGCCAGGCCGTTCCTGCCCTTGGCTCTGGCCAGTCCAGGTCCGAGCGCGGCCATGAGCCTGGTGAGGGCGGGCAGTGGCCGGACGAACATGGTGATCTCGGTGATCAGTCCGTCGTCGCCGAATCTGAGCAGGGCCGCCTCCTCCATCGTGGTCGCGCCGAGCGAGGCGGTGGCGGCGAGCATGCGGGTCCGGTCGTCGCCCACGTCGGTGTGGTAGCGGAGCCCGTCGATCACGGAGAACACGACACCGAACAGGGCGCGCACCTCGTCGCGGCGGTGGAAGCCGGCGCGGGCGCTGAGCGGGGAGTGGAAGACCACCTCGGGGGCGAGGGTGGCCATGAGCGCGTCGAGGTCCTTCTTCTCTCCTGCTTCCCGGTAGGGGAGTGCGATGCTCATCGTGACCTCCGGTCAGGTTAGTCCTGAATGTGAACTTGGTAAGGTTCACTTTAGCAACTGACTATGCTGGGGTCATGAACAGGTTCGGGGACATGCACTGCTCGATCGCGCAGGCGGTGGGGGTCGTCGGCGAGCCGTGGACGCCGCTGATCCTGCGTGACCTGTTCCTCGGCGTGCGCAGGTTCGACGAGCTCGCGCAGGACCTGGGCATCTCCCGCAACCTGCTGACCGCCAGGCTGGAGCGGCTGGTGGAGGCGGGCGTGGTCGAGCGGCGGCCCTACCAGGAACGGCCGGTGCGCCACGAGTACCACCTGAGCGAGGCGGGGCGCGAGATCGTGCCCGCGCTGGTCACGCTGATGGCCTGGGGAGACAAGTGGTCCACGCCGCCCGGCGGTCCGCCCGCGCTGCTGCGCCACTCCTGCGGGGAGCTGTTCACGCCCGTGGTCACCTGCCCCCACTGCGGCGGCGAGGCGACCGCCGAGACGATCACGGTCCTGCCGGGCCCGGGCGCCGCCCAGGGCCCCGGCACGATGGTGCTGGCCACCCCGGCGGGCCTGGGCCGGCGGCGCCCCGGCGGGCCGGACCCGAGGTCGTCCGGCGAGCCGGAGCGCGGCTAGCCCGGCAGGTCGGACCAGGGGTTGTGGCGGGCGGGGGTTCAGACCCGCTCGGGCACCTCGTTGCCCGCCGCGCGGATCGCCTGGGGCAGGTTGACGGCCGCCAGCAGCGCGCCGCCGAGCACGAAGAAGACGACCAGCGAGACGATGCCGAGGCGGTAGCTGTCGGTCAGCTGCAGCGCCAGGCCGAGGGTGAACGAGCCGAGGAAGGTCGAGCCCTTGTCGCTGATCTCGTAGAGGCTGTAGTACTCGGCCTCCTTGCCGCGTGGGATCACGTGCGAGAACAGCGAGCGCGACAGCGCCTGGGTGCCGCCCATGACGATCGCGATGGCGAAGCCCAGCGCGAAGAAGGCCGTGGCCGAGCCCCTGGGCAGGAAGTAGGCCACGCACACGACCGCCGTCCAGGCCACCAGCGCGGCCAGCACCACCCGCTTGGCGCCGAGCAGCGTCGCCAGGCGGCTGAGCAGCAGGGCGCCGCCGAACGCCACGAACTGCACCATGAGGATCGCGGCGATCTGCACGGTCTTGTCCAGGCCCAGCTCCTTGTCGGCGTACGTCGCCGAGAAGGAGATGACGGTCTGCACGCCGTCGTTGTAGAGCAGGTAGGCCACGAGGAAGGCCAGCGTGAGCGGGTAGCGGTGCAGGCCCATCACGGTCCTGCCGAGCTGGCGGAAGCTGCCCACGACCGCCTGCCCCGCCGTCTCTCCCGTGGCGATCTCGCCGCGCCTGTTGCGCAGCCGCAGCAACGGGATGATCGTGAAGCCGCCCCACCACAGCCCGGCCGAGCTCAGCGCGATGCGCGCCGCGGTGGCGCCGTCCAGGCCGAAGGACTCGGCCCGCAGGAACAGCACCAGGTGGACGGCCAGCAGCAACCCGCCGCCGAGGTAGCCGAAGCCCCAGCCCATGCCCGAGACCCGGTCGCGCTCGGCGGGCGTGGCGATCTCCGGCAGGAAGGAGTTGTAGATGACGAACGCGCACGCGAACCCGACGTTGGCGATCAGGAACAGCGCGCCGCCCAGCAGGTAGCGCCCGTCGCTGACGAACCAGAAGCAGACCGTCGCCGCCGCGCCCAGCATGGCGAAGAAGCCCATCAGCTCCTTCTTGCGCCCCGTGTGGTCGGCCAGCGCGCCCGCGATCGGCATCAGCACGATCTGCAGCACCGCCGCCACCCCGACCACGAAGGAGTAGTAGGCGCTGGGCCGCACGTCCATGCCGAGCACGTCCACGTACGGCGCGCCGGCCGCCGCCGTCTCGGCGATGTCGGTCAGGTACGGCCCGAGGAAGACCGTCAGCACGGTGGTGGGGAAGGCGGAGTTCGCCCAGTCGTACCAGTACCAGCCGCGCTGCTCTCGGCGGCGGGCGGCGGGGGAGTCGTCGGAGACGGCAGGGGAGGAGGGGACTGCCAAGGGAGAACTCCTAGGCTGCGAGCTGGCCGGGGTGCCAGAGGCCGCGCCGGTCGAGGACCTCGCGCAGGCCGGAGATGTTGTCGGTCATGATGCCGTCGACACCCAGGTCGAGGAGCTGGTCCATGCGCAGGGTGTCGTTGATGGTCCACACGTGGACCTGCATGCCGAGGGCGTGCGCCGTACGCACCAGGGACCGGGTGGTGACGCGCAGCCCGCGGAAGCCGACCGGCACCTGCGCGCAGGGCACGCCGGAGCGGGCCAGCCGGGCCAGCACGCGGCCGTAGCCGGAGGTGGTGGCCGCGGCGCGCAGGGCGGCCACGCCGCGGGGGCCGAGCGCCGAGCAGACCTCGCGGCCCATCGCGGCGCGCGCCCTGGCCAGCCGCTCGTCGGAGAAGGAGGTCAGGCAGATCCTGTCGTAGGCGTTCGTCCGCCTGACCATCGCGGCCAGCGGCTCGATCGTGCCCGCCTCCTTGACGTCGATGTTGAAGCGCGCCTCGGGGAAGGAGCCGATCAGGTCCTCCATCAGCGGGATGTCGTGGACGCCGCCGATGCGGGCGTGCCTGACGACCCGGTACGGCAGCTCGGCGATCTTCCCCCGATGGCTGGTCACCCGGTCGAGGGTGTGGTCGTGGAAGGCCAGCAGCACGCCGTCGGAGGTGGCGTGGGCGTCGGTCTCCAGGTAGGTGTAGCCGAGCTCGACCGCCCGCTCGAAGGCCGCGGCGGTGTTCTCGTGCCCCTCGAGGGCGCCGCCGCGGTGCGCGAAGGCCAGCGGGCCGGGATGATCAAGGAAGGCGAAGCGACGGCTGAACACACGGCGAGTATGCCGGTTGTGAGCCCGGCCCGTCATGTCACCCTGGTTACGACTCGGGCAATTTACTCCATTCCTGCCGGCGCGCCTCCGACAACGCGATGGCGGCGGCCACGCCGACGTTGAAGGAGCCGACCCTGCCGACCTGCGGGATGTAGGCGGCCAGGTCGGCGGCCTCCAGCAGGGCGGGCGAGCAGCCGTGGTCCTCGCTGCCGACCACCAGGCACACGTCGCGGTCGAGGTTGGTCCTGTGCAGCGGCCGCGCCTCGCCGGTCAGCTCGATGGCGACGACGGTGTAGCCGCCGTCCTTGGCCTCGCGCACCGCGTCGAGCACGGGCACGGAGTCCTTCCAGGCCACCAGCCGGTCGGTGCCGAGCGCGGTCTTGCCCGCCTTCGGGTTGGTGGGCGGGGTCGCGTTGCCGGCCAGCCAGATCTGGTCGACGCCGAACGCGGCCGCGCTGCGGAAGATCGAGCCGATGTTGAACGGCCCCGTCACCGACTCGATGATCATCGACAGACGGTTCTCCGTGCTGCGACGCCACGTGCGGTTGAGCCGCTTGACGTCGGTCGGGCGCAGCTGCTTTCTCATCGGGTCACCTTCAGGATTCGGTACGCGGCGCGGGAGGTGTGGCGGGTGGCCTGCCAGCCCTGCTCGGACAGCCAGCGCTGCAGCGAGTCGGAGCCGAGGTGCTTCTGCACCACGAGGTAGGCCACCCCGTCGGGAGTCAGCCTGGTCAGCCAGCGGGTCAGCATCTCGTGCAGCGCCTGCTTGCCGATGCGGATGGCCGGGTTGGACCAGATCGCGGCGAAACGCGGCTCCTCGGGGACCTCGTCGACGTGCGCCGGCCGCACCCCGGCCAGGCCGGCGGCCTCGGCGTTGCGCTGGGTGAGCTCCAGCGAGCGGCGGTTGACGTCGACGGCCCAGACGGTCGCCCCCGGCGCGCGGGTGGCCATGGTCAGCGCGATGGGGCCGTAGCCGCAGCCCAGGTCGAGCAGGTCGCCCTCCTGCGGCGGCTTCGGCACGCTCTCCAGCAGGATGCGGGTGCCGAGGTCGATCCGGTCGGGGGAGAAGACGCCCCTGTCGGTCTCCAGCCGCAGGTGCAGGTCGGGCAGGACCAGGTCGACGGACGCGGGTCTGCTCGCCGCCTGCGGCTGCTCCTCGAAGTAGTGGGCCACGTGGGAAAACGTTACCGCCCTCAGGGAATGCGATGGCCCAGCAGGATGGCCGCGGCCGCCACCAGCAGGCCGACGACGATCGCCGCGACGATGAAGTACTGGCTGATCTCCTGGCTGACGGTCTTGAAACCGAGCGAGGTGCCGATCTGCTCGTAGACCTCGCGCAGTTCGTTGCCCGACTCGGCGGAGTAGGCGCGGCCTGCGGTGCCCTCCGACAGCGACTGCAGGGTCGCCTTGTTCACCGGTACGGTCACCGGCCGCCCGTCGATCATGACGGTGCCGTCCTGCGTGCCGTACGCGATGGTGGAGACCGGCACCCTGGCCTGCTTGGCGGCGTCGATGGCCTCGTTCACCGAGCGGCCCGAGGTGTTGTCGCCGTCGGACAGCAGCACGACCGCGGCCGGCGGCGGGTCGGTGACCGCGCGCTGGTCGAAGGAGCGGATCGACTCCAGCGAGTTGAAGACCGCCTCGCCGATCGCGGTGCCCGGCCTGGTGGACAGGTTCGCCAGCGCGGTGACGACGGCGGGGCGGTCGGTGGTGGGGGAGATGACCACGTTGGCGGAGCGGGCGAAGGAGACCAGGCCCACGTTGAAGCGCTCGGGCAGCCCGCGGACGAACGACTGCGCGGCGACCTTGGCGGCCGCGATGCGGCTGGGCTGCACGTCGTTGGCGTCCATCGACAGCGACACGTCCAGCGCGACGATGATGGTGGCCCGGTCGCGCGGCACCCGGACCTGGTCGGCGGGCCTGGCCGCGCCCACCACCAGCAGGCTCATCATGAGCAGGAACAGCAGCGGGGCCACGTGCCGCCGCCATCCCGGCGCGCGCGGGGCCACCAGCGACAGCAGCGCCAGGTTGGTGAAGCGCACCGTGTAGCGGCGCCTGCCGAACTGCGCGGCCACGTACGCCGCGACCACCAGCGCCACCAGGGCGAACAGCCACAGATAAGCCGGCGCGAGGAACGTCACGGACCCTCCTGCTCCCTGCCGCCTGCCGCGTGATGCTCGCTCACGTACCCGCCCTCCGGTGTGCCAGGTGCGCCATGCGCCGCTGGCGCAGCGTGAACTGCGCGATGTCGAAGACCCAGTCCCGGTCGGTGCGCAGCACCAGGTGGGCCACCCCGGCCCTGCGCAGCGCGGCCCGGGTGCCCTCCCGCTGCAGGGCGGCCGCCTCGGCGTAGGCGGCGCGTACCCGCGGCGAGAGGTGTACGTCGCTTACGTGCCCAGTCTCCGGGTCGGTGAACGCCACCGTGCCGACGTCCGGAAGCTCCAGCTCGCGGGGATCCATCACCTCGACCGCGAGTACCTGGTGGCGGGCGGCCAGCCGTCTCATCGGCCGCTCCCACACCCGCTCGGCGTCCGGGTCGAGGCTCGGGTGCGCGTCGAGGAAGTCGGAGACCACCACCCGCAGCCCGTGCCGCCTGCGCATGGCCGCCAGCACGTCGATGCCCTCCGCCAGGTCGGGGGCGTCCGGTACGGCCCGGCCGCGCGGCGCGCCGGCCAGCGAGTGCAGCAGGCCGTACAGGGCGGGGCGGCCCGTCCTGGCGGGCATCCGGTGCAGCGCGTCGTCGTGCAGCACCAGCGCCCCGAACCTGTCGCCCATCCGGCTGGTCAGGAACCCGATCGCGCCGATCGCCGCGACCACCAGCTCGCGCTTGTCGGTCCCGGCGGTGCCGAAGTCCATGCTGGGCGACAGGTCGGCCAGCGCCCACGTCTCCAGCTCCCGGTCGGCGATCAGGTCGCGCACGTGCGGGATCGTCGTGCGGGCCGTCACCGCCCAGTCCATGCGCCGCACGTCGTCCTCGCCCGGCACGTACACGCGGCTGTCGCCGGCCTCGCTGCCCGGACCCGGCAGCAGGCCGGCGTGCTGGCCGTGCAGCAGGCCGTCGAGCTTCCTGATGACCGTCAGCTCGAGCCTGCGCAGCGCCTGCTCGGCCTGGTTCGTCACGGCGCGGTCACCTGTTCTGGTTCCACACGACCAGCGGAGGCGGTACGGCGTGCAGGATCTGCCTGATCACCTGCTCGGGGTCGACGCCGTCGGCCAGGGCGTCGAAGGTGAGCATGAGCCGGTGGCCCATCACGTCCACCGCCACGTCGCGCACGTCGTCGGGCAGCAGGTAGTCGCGCCCGCGCAGCACCGCCAGCGCCCGGCCGGCCGAGACCAGGCCGAGCGTGGCGCGCGGGCTGACGCCCACCTCGATGGTGTCGGCCAGCTCCGGCATGCCGTACTCGGCGGGCGAGCGGGTGGCCATGACCAGGCGCACCACGTAGTCGGCGACCAGCTGGTGCACCGAGACCAGCTCGGCCTGGTGCTGCAGGGCGAGCAGCCGCTCGGGATCGAGGATCCGCTCGGGCACCGGAGGGGTGACGCTCATCCGGTGCAGGATCTCCAGCTCCTCCTGCGCGCTCGGGTGCGGCACCTTGACCCTGAACAGGAACCGGTCGCGCTGCACCTCGGGCAGCGGGTAGACGCCCTCCGACTCGATCGGGTTCTGGGTGGCCAGCACGATGAACGGCTTCGGCAGCGGATGCGTGATGCCCGCCAGCGTGACCTGGCGCTCGGCCATCACCTCGAGCAGCGCGGACTGCACCTTCGCGGGCGCGCGGTTGATCTCGTCGGCCAGCAGGAAGTTGACGAAGACGGGGCCGAGCTCGATGTCGAACTGCTCGCTGGAGGGATGGTAGACGCGGGTTCCGACGATGTCGCTGGGCACCAGGTCCGGGGTGAACTGGATGCGGGCGAACGTGCCGCCCACCACGGTGGCCAGGGTGGCGGCGGCCAACGTCTTGGCCACCCCTGGCACACCCTCGAGCAGGCAGTGGCCACGGGCCAGCAGCGCGACCACCAGGCGTTCGACCATGTGGTCCTGGCCGACGATGACCCGCCGGACCTCCTCAAGGGTCTGACGCAGCACGGCCGCGTCGGTACCCGTCGACAGCTCTTCGGCAGTGCTCATGAGTGCTATTCCACCAAACAAGGCTTATGGGTGCACGCCCCGGCGCGCCGGGTATACGTGCTTTGATGACTCGCATGGCCGTTCCGCTGCAGTACGGTGACCCGCCGCGCCTCGGGGGCTTCGCCGTGCAGGCACGGCTGTCGACCGCTCCGGCGGGCCTGGTCTACCTCGGGCAGGCCGCCGACGGCCGGGCGGTGTCGATCGCCCTGCTCACCAGGGGAGCGGCGCTCGACCCCTCGGCGCGCGAGCGGTTCGTGACGGCGATCCGCGCGGCCTCGGGACGGCGCGGCTGGGTCGCCCGCGCCCGGAACAGGGGGGCCGTGGCCGACGGGCCGCCCGTCGTCGCGGCCGACCTGGGGCAGGCGCCGTGGGTGGCGGTGCCGTACGTCCCCGGACGGCCGGGAGCCGAACGCTTCCTCGAGCCCGTGCTGGTCGGCGGCACGCTGATCGGCGAGGTGCACGGGCCCGACTTCGTGCCCTACTGGCTGGCCGACAGGGCGCCGGCGCTGCCCGCGCCGCCGCGCCCGCGCGCGCCGCTGACCGAGACGCGCGCCAGGGTGCTGGTCGCGGCCGGGGTGCTGGCGCTGCTCGTGGTGCTGGGCGCGGTGATCGCGCTGCTGCTGTTCGGCGGGGACGACGACAGCGCGCCGCTGCCGCGGCCGCTGCCGCCGACGGAGTTCGTGCCGAGCCCGCCCCCGGTGCCGGCTTCGCCGGAGCCGCAGAACCCGCGACCGAGCCCCTCTCCCGGCGACACGGGCGGCAACACGCCAGGGCAGACGCCCGGCGACGAGAACGGCGAGGGCAACCCGATCTGAGCTCAGGCGAACTGCTGCCAGGCGAGCCTGGCCACCATCGCCACCACCACGCACAGCAGCACGACCCGCACGAACCCGGCGCCGCGCCTGAGCGCCATGCGGGCGCCGAGCTGGGCGCCGGCGATGTTGCAGGCCGCCATCCCCAGCCCCAGCCCCCACAGCAGGTGGCCCTGGAAGCCGAAGACCAGCAGCGCGCCGAAGTTCGTGCCGGTATTGATGATCTTCGCGGTGGCCGAGGCGTGCACGAAGTCCAGACCGAGGATGGTGGTGAACGCGATGATCAGGAAGGTGCCCGTGCCGGGACCCATGATGCCGTCGTAGAAGGCGATCACGACCCCCGCCGCCACGATGGCCGCGCCGACCCGCGCGCGGGTGCGCAGGTGCGGCTGGGGGAGCGCGCCGAAGGAGGGGCGCAGGGTCACGAACGCCGCCACGCCCAGCAGGACGACCATCACCAGCGGGCGCAGGACGCCGGAGGAGATGGCCGCGGCCGCCGTCGCCCCGAGCCCCGAGCTGAGGACGGCCAGCGCGCCCGCCGGCATCGCCACCTCGCGGTCGAGCTTGGTGGTGCGGGCGTAGGTGACGGCGGCGGAGGCGGTGCCGAAGATGGCGGCCAGCTTGTTGGTGGCGATCGCCTGGACGGGGGGGACGCCCGCCACCATGAGGGCGGGAAGCTGGAGCAGCCCGCCGCCGCCGACGACGGCGTCGATCCAGCCGGCTCCCGCGGCGGCCACCAGCAGCACGATGACCTGCTCCAGCGACACGCCGCCACTCCCCCCGCTTGCGTCACAGAACGCAGAGCAGGCTACATGTCACGACATTTCCAGAATTGCTGGGGTGGGGGCGGGGTCCGGCCCCGGCGCGAGCCCATCGTCAGCGCCGGGACCGGCGTGGGCGCCCGCTGTGACCCGCGAACGCCCCGCTGTGCCCCCGATCAACCAGGCCGATCAACCAGGCCGATCAAGCCGGCCGATCAAGCGGGCCGATCAAGCCGACCCGCCGGGAGGCCGACCCGCCGGGAAGCCGGCCGAGCCGCCGGATGTCGTTCCGGCGGTTCGCCGGAGGGTCAGGCCGGCGTCAGGGTCTTCTTGCGGCCGGCGAAGATGTCGTCGATCAGCCCGTAGGTCCTGGCCTGCTCGGCCGTCATGAAGCGGTCGCGTTCGATGTCCCTGCGGATGTCGAGGGTCGACCGCCCCGTGTGCTTGGCCAGGATCTCCTCCTGCTGGTCGCGCATCCGCAGGATCTCCCGCGCGTGGATCTCCAGGTCGCTCGACTGCCCGCGGCTGGCCCCCTCGGTGGCCGGCTGGTGGAGCAGGATGCGCGCGTGCGGCAGCGCCGCCCGCTTGCCCGGCGCCCCCGCCGCCAGCAGCACGGCCGCCGCCGAGCTCGCCTCGCCGATGCACACCGTCTGGACCTGCGGCCTGACGAACTGCATCGTGTCGTAGATCGCGCTCATCGAGGTGAACGACCCGCCCGGCGAGTTGATGTAGAGCTGGATGTCCTGGTCAGGATCGAGCGACTCCAGCGTCAGCAGCTGCGCCATCACGTCGTTGGCCAGGGTGTCGTCGATCGGCGTGCCGATGAAGATGATCCGGTCCTCGAACAGCTTGTTGTACGGGTTCATCTCCTTGATGCCGTAGCTGGTGCGCTCGGTGAAGGAGGGCAGCACATAGCGCGCGTTCATACCTTGATCACCCCGTCCGCGTGCGTGACGACATGGTCGACGAAGCCGTACTCCTTGGCCTCCTGCGCGGTGAACCACCGGTCCCTGTCGGAGTCGGCCTGGATGCGCTCCAGCGGCTGGCCGGTGTGCTGCGCGATCAGCTCGGCCATCAGCCGCTTGGTGTAGAGCAGGTTCTCGGCCTGGATCTGGATGTCGGCCGCGGTGCCGCCGATGCCGCCGAGCGGCTGGTGCATGACGATCCGGGCGTGGGGGAGCGCGTAGCGCTTGCCCGGCGCGCCTCCGCTCAGCAGGAACTGCCCCATGGAGGCGGCGAACCCCATCGCGACCGTCGCCACGTCGCAGGGGACGAACTGCATCATGTCGTAAAGCGCCATCCCGGCCGAAATCGAACCGCCGGGCGAATTGATGTAAAGAGTGACGTCGCTGACCGGGTCTTCGGCCGCCAGCAAAAGCAGTTCGCCGCACAGGCGATTGCAAATGTCGTCGTCGACCTCCTGGCCGAGGACGATAATCCGTTCCTTCAGCAGTCGCTGGCCAAGCTGCTCCGGCCAGGCCGGGCGAGGGGTCTCCGTCATGCGTCCACCTTTCTCTCGCGTTACGCATAAGACGTTATCGAGAGAGCCGGAATTGTGGTGTCGCGGTTCTCCGTGAGCATATTCCGCTAAAAGCGCATTATGCTGGGAGTGAATTACCGCGACATATAATGCGATCTGTGAGATGGAGACTCGTCGCCCGCAGGTGGGCCTGCCTGATCCTCGGCGGGGCGCTGCTGATGCCGTACATGATGCTCGGCGTGCTGGTCAGCGGCACGGTCGGCGGCCGCGGCAACGCCTCGCAGCTGCTCTTCCCCGTCGACGTGCTGGTCTACGTGGCGGTGCTGCCGCTGGTCGCGGTGACCGGGCTGTTCCTGCCGCTGCGGGCGTTCGAGGTGTCGGCGGCCGAGGGGCTGCTCGGCGCGAAGGTCGACCCGCTGCCGGGCGGGCGGCGCACCTGGGGGGAACGGCGGCGCACCGCGCTGTGGTTCACGCTGCACCTGGCGGTCGGCGGGTTGATGAGCGGGATCACGCTGGCGATCGTGCCGTTCGTGGTGTGGCTGCTCGCCGCGCCGCTCACCGGTGACCCCGCCGGACTGCTCGGCCGCGATGCGCCGCTGGCGTGGATGCCCGTGGCGGCGGTGGCGATCGCGGTGGTCCTGGTCGCCGTGGTGGCCGGCGCGGGCGCGCTGCTGGCCCGGCTGGCGCCCAGGCTGCTCGGCCCGTCGCCCGCCGATCGGCTCGCCGTCGCCGAGCAGCAGGCCCGCAGGCTCGCCGAGCGCAACCGGCTGGCCCGCGAGCTGCACGACTCGGTCGGCCACGCGCTGAGCGTGGTCACCCTCCAGGCCGCCGCCGCGAGCAGGGTCATCGAGCGCGACCCGGCCACCGCGAGGACCGCGCTCGAGGCCATCGAGCAGTCGGCGCGGGCCGCGCTGGAGGATCTCGACCACGTGCTCGGCGTGCTGCGCGAGGACGCGCAGGGCCGCGCCCCGCAGGCGACGCTCGCCGACCTCGACGAGCTGATCCGCGCCTCGGGCGCCGACGTCAGGCGCGAAGTGGGCGACCTGTCCTCGGTGCCCGCCGTGGTCTCGCGCGAGGCCTACCGGATCGTCCAGGAGGCGCTGACCAACGCCATCAAGCACGGGCGGGGCGCGGTCCGGCTGGCCGCCGCCGTCCAGGACGACGAGCTGAGCCTCGAGATCTCCAACGCCACCGCCGCCACGCGCGGAAGGGGCGGCGGTCGCGGGGTCGCGGGCATGCGGGAGCGGGTCGGGCTGCTGCGCGGCACCTTGCACGCCGGTCCTGGCGAGCGGGGCGAGTGGCAGGTGTCGGTACGGCTCCCGCTACGGTCGGGGGCGTGACGCTGAAGATCGTGATAGCCGACGACGAGGACCTCATCCGCACCGGACTGCGGATCATCGTCGAGTCCGAGGAGGACCTCACCGTCGTCGGCGAGGCGGCCGACGGTGCCGAGGTGCTGCCCGTGGTCCGCAGGGAACGCCCCGACGTGGTGCTCATGGACGTCCGCATGCCCCGCCTCGACGGCATCCAGGCCACCGCGAACCTGGTCGCGCTGCCCGAGGCGCCCAAGGTGCTCGTGGTGACGACGTTCGAGAACGACGACTACGTCTACGACGCGCTGCGGGCGGGCGCGAGCGGCTTCCTGCTGAAGCGCACCAGGCCGGGCGACCTGGTGCGGGCCATCAGGGTGGTGGCGGCCGGCGACACGCTGCTGTTCCCCGCCGCGATCAGGGACCTGGCGGCGCGCCGGAGGCCCGCCACCGGGCTGCCCGGCATCGGCCGCCTGACCGGCCGTGAAGGCGACGTGCTGCGGCTGATGACCAGGGGGCTGTCCAACGGCGAGATCGCCGCCGAGCTGGTGGTCAGCCAGGAGACGGTCAAGACGCACGTCGGCAACGTGCTCACCAAGCTCGGCGCCCGCGACCGCACGCAGGCGGTGATCGCCGCCTACGAGTCAGGCTTCGTCTCGCCAGGTTGACAGGATCTCGGCGGCGGGCAGGCCCGTGCACTCGACGGCCGACCGGCCCGTCGCCCGCAGGTGCGCGTCGACCAGGCGCAGTCCGGCGGGGTAGCCGGCCATGTCGGGGATGCCGCGCGGCTCCTGGCCGAACCTGACCATCGCCGTGTCGCCGAGCACGTAGGCGGGCGTGTTCTGCATGCCCTGCAGGCCGAGGTCGGCCACGATCCTGGCGAACACCGCGTCGTCGAGCGGGCGCGCCGACCACGGGCCCATCGCCTCGGGACCCGACAGCTCCCGCACGAACGCCTCGGCCAGCCCCTCCGCGACGACGTGCTCGCCGACGGTGACGGTGGCCGGGTTCCACTCCACGGTGCGGTAGCGGATGTTGTGGTGGAACTCGTGCACCGCGCAGTGCGCGATCCTGCCGATGACGTCGTCGCCCGGCCAGGCGAGGAGGTAGATCACGTCGCCGGAGCCGCCCATGCCGTAGTAGCCGCCCACGACGTTCATGAGGTAGTCGTCGTCGGGGTGGCCCAGGACGAACATCACCTGGATGGCGTCGGGCGCGGCCAGACCGGTCAGGGCGGCTGCGGCCTTGCCGAGCGCGCGCTCGATCTGCCCGGGGACGTCCTGCTCGATGAGCTTCTCGACGGCGGGCAGGTAGCGCGGGTCCTCGCGGTCGACGCGGAATCCGGCGCCCTGGTGGTGGATGTCGACGATGTCGCCCGGCACGGGGATGGCCGCGCGGATGGGGGCGAGCATGCCGGCCAGGAGGTCCCGGCGCTCGCCGAGGGGACGGCGGAGCAGGTCGGCCATGGCGGCGAAGGTGTCGTGGACGATGATTTCCATGGGCGGGACGGTAGAGGCTCACGTGACGTGAGGCTCAAGTCGTTTTCCCGGCTCCGCGCGCGGGCGGCGAGAATGGGGGCATGCGCGCGAGCCGGCTGCTCTCCCTCCTCCTGTTGCTGCAGACGCGTGGCCGTATGACCGCCACCGAGCTGGCCGAGGAGCTGGAGGTGTCGGTCAGGACCGTCTACCGCGACGTCGAGGCCCTGTCGGCGGCGGGCGTGCCCGTCTACGCCGACCGCGGCCCCGCGGGCGGCTACCAGCTCCTGGACGGCTACCGCACCAGGCTCAACGGCCTGACCGCCGCCGAGGCATCCTCCCTGTTCCTGGCCGGCCTGCCCGGGCCCGCCGCCGAGCTGGGCCTGGCCGAGCTCGCCGCCAACGCCGAGCTGAAGCTGCTGGCCGCCCTCCCGCCGGAGCCGCGCTCCCAGGCCGCCAGGATGCGCGAGCGCTTCCACCTCGACGTGCCCAGCTGGTATCGCAACGCCGACGACGTCCCCCACCTGACCGAGGTCGCCGAGGCGGTGTGGGACCAGCGCCCGCTCCGCATGAGCTACCAGCGCTGGGGCCGGCAGGTGGTCGAGCGGGTCGTCCACCCCTACGGCCTGGTGCTGAAGGGCGGCTCCTGGTACATGGTCGCCGCGCCGCCCGGCGACCCGCCGCGCACCTACCGGGTCTCGCGCGTCCTCAGCCTGGAGACGCTCGACGGCACGTTCGAGCACCCGCAGGGGTTCGACCTGGCGGAGTTCTGGCGCCTGTACGCCAAGGAGTTCCGCGAGAAGATGTACAAGGCCGAGGCCGTCATCAGGGTCGCGCCCGGCGCCGAGAGCCTGCTCGACTACACCATGAGCATCACGGTCGAGCTGCCCGAACCCGACCCCGACGGGTGGCGCACCGTCACCGTGCCCATCGAGTCCGTCCCGCACGCCCGCTGGCTGCTGCTGCGCATGGGCGCGAGCGTCGAGGTGCTGGCCCCCGCCGAACTACGCGACCTGATGCGGGAGACGGTGGCCGAGTTGGGCAAGATGTACGGTTCATGAGCACTGTGAACGTGGCCCTCGTCGGCATCGGCAACTGCGCCTCCTCGCTCGTGCAGGGGGTCGAGTACTACCGCGACACCGACTACCCCGAGTGCGCGGGCTTCGCCGTCCGGCAGGTGGCCTTCACCGCGGCCTTCGACGTCACCCCTGAGAAGATCGGCAAGGACCTGTCGGAGGCCGTCTGGGCCGCGCCCAACAACGCCGCCGCCTTCGCCCGCGTGCCGTACGCGGGCGTGCCGGTGGAGGAGGGCATCCTCGGCGAGGACTTCGGCGACCTCGCGGGCGCGCGGGGCGGCAGGACGCCCGAGCAGGTCGCCGGCGTCCTGCGGGCCACGGGCACGCACGTGGTGGTCAGCTACCTGCCCGTCGGCCACCAGCGGGCCACCGAGCTGTACGCCGAGGCGGCGCTGCTGGCCGGGTGCGCGTTCGTCAACTGCATGCCCGCCGTCCTGGCCCGCGCGCCCGAGTGGGCCGACAGGTTCGAGCGGGCGGGCCTGCCGCTGGTCGGCGACGACCTGAAGAGCCAGTTCGGCTCGACGCTCGTGCACCGCGCGCTGGTGGACGCGCTGACCGCCGCGGGAGTGCGGCTGCGCTCCACCTACCAGCTCAACGCCGGCGGCAACATGGACTTCCAGGCGATGCAGGACCCGGCCAGGATGGCGGGCAAGAAGGCCACCAAGGCCCAGGGCATGGCGGCGGGAAGGATGCCGGACGGCGGCCAGGTCCACGTCGGCGCCGAGCACGTCCCCTTCCTGCGGGACCGGAAGGTCGCCTACATCAGGATCGACGGCGAGGCGTTCGGCGGCACCCCGCTGGAGATCGAGCTGCGCATGTCCGTGGAGGACTCCCCGAGCGCCGCGGGCAACACCCTCGACGCGGTACGGCACGCCAGGCGCGCCATGCTGGAGGGCCGCGGGGGTGTACTGAACCTTGGCCTGATGAAGGCCTGAACACCACGTCGCGCTCTTCCACACCCGCCCCGGCAAAGCTTATGATCCAGGGAATGTCGGGACAGGACATAGCGGTCGTGGTCGATCCTGGCGTGCCGGAAGAGGTCGCCTGGACGTTCAAGGCGAACGCCCCGCTGCTGTCCCGCATCAAGGCCGGATGGCGGCCGCGGCCCGGGCCCGAACGCCCGTCCGGCACTCCCTTCGACACCGCCGCCCTCGTGGGCGCCCCCATGCTGCTCGGGCTGGCGATCATCTTCATCGTCGCGGGCTCGATCAGGGTGGCCTTCCTGAGCTTCGGTGTGGTCATGCTGCTCTTCATGGCCAAGGTGCTGTCCCCGCGCGCGCAGCCCGGCGACGACCACACCGAGGAGCAGGAGATCTTCGAGCAGGCCCGCTGGTACGACGGCCGCTACCACCTGCCCGAAGACTTCGATCCCGATGCGCTGGCGCTGATGGCGCGCACCCAGCGGGCGGTCAACTCCGTCCTCGGCTCCCACGTCAACGCCGAAGGGCTGCTCGACGAGGTGCGCAACGCCGTGCTCCTGCCCCAGCAGGAGTGGGAGATCGCCCGCCTGCTGGCCAAGCTGTCGGCCCTGCGCGCCGAGCACAAGGCGCTCATCGCGCGCGGCGTCGCGCCCGAGGTGGCCCAGGCCGTCCAGCCGCTGGAGCGGGCGCTGGCCGGCAGCGAGACGGCGGTCGTGGCCAGGGTCGAGGCGCTGGAGCGCTACGCGAGCCACGTGGCCGACGCCGAGCGCGCCTACCACGCGCGCGGCCAGATCGAGGAGCTGCGCGCCCGGCTGCCGCGCTACGAGGAGCTGGTGGCCGAGTCGGGCGCGGACGGCTTCGCCGTACCGGAGATCTCCCGGCTGGCCGACGACGCCGGCCAGTTGGAGGAGACGCTGCGCAGGAGCGTGCGCGAAGCCCACGAGGCCTTCCGCTACCTGGACGGCTGAGCGGCCTCCAGCAGCATGCCGGCCAGCGCGTCGGCGGCGTCGAGCCGGCCCAGCCTCTGGGCCGCCTCGGCCATCGCCGCGCGCAGCGCCGGGTCGGCCAGCAGCGGCATCAGCTCGGCCAGCAGCAGCTCGGCCGGCGGGTTCGGCTCCAGCAGCGCTCGGGCGGCGCCCGCGGAAGCCAGGTAGGAGGCGTTCTTGCGCTGCTCGTCGCCGCCGGTCGGGATGAGCGGGATGAGCACCGCGGGCTTGCCGATCGCGGTCAGCTCGGAGACCGTGCCGGCGCCGCTGCGCGAGATCACCACGTCCGCGGCGGCGAACAGGTCGGGCAGCTCGGCCCCGACGTACGGGACGGGGTGGTAGCGGTCGGCCAGCCCTGGCGGCAGCGCGACGGCGCGCATCTGGTCGATCCACGCGGGCCCGCACTGGTGGATCACCTGCGCGTACGGCAGCAGCCGCGGCAGGATCTCCGCGAGCATCGTGTTGATCTGCTTGCTGCCCTGGGCGCCGCCGGTCACGTAGATGAGCGGCACCTCGAAGGTCAGCCCGAACTGGTCGTAGGCCGCCGCCCGGTCGCCGTGGAGCAGCTCGGGCCGCACCGGGTTGCCGGTCACCACCGCCTTGTCGCGGGCGGAGGGGGGCAGGTGCTCCATCGACGACTCGTGCGACAGGGCGATGCGGGTGGCCATCCTGGCCAGGATGCGGTTGGCCAGCCCCACGACCGTGGTCTGCTCGTGCATGACCAGCGGGCGGCGCAGCAGCCTGGCCGCCACGCCGATGGGCACCGCGACGTAGCCGCCCGTGGACAGCACCACGTCGGGCTGGTAGCGGGCCGCGTGGCCGATCGCCTGCATGACGCCCAGCGGGATGCGGAACATGTCGGCCAGGTTGGTGCCCAGCTCGCGCAGGTTCGGGCGGCGGCGCAGCTTGCCCGTGGTGATCGCCTTGAACGGGATGCCGTGCTCGGCGGTGATCCTGGCCTCCAGGCCGCTGGCCGTACCGACCCAGAGAACGTCGTGGGGCACCCGCCGCCGCTGCACCGCGGCAAGGGTGGTCAGGGCGGGATAGGTGTGGCCGCCGGTGCCGCCACCGGTCACCAGCAGGCGAAGGGTTCGTGTCACGACGTCAGACTATTGCCGCCCGGAGGGACACTCGCGCCACGACCGGGCCCCGCCCCCCGCGACGCGTGTCATGACCACGAGGAAGGGTATGCGCGGAAATATGCCGACAATCACCGAGGGCGATCTGTTCACCGCGACTCTCGAGGTCCTGGAGCATCCGCCGCTCGGAGTGCCCGCGCTCGACACGGGCCCGCGCGAGGCCGTCGTACGGCTGGCGGGCCAGACCACGCTCGTGCGCATCCTCGACGGCGCCGACGGGCGCGACCTCGACCTGGTGCTGCCCGGCGGCTACCGGCACCGGCACGGCAGGCTCAGGCTCACCGCGCAGCGGCTCGACCACGACCTGTACGCCATCAACGCGGGCGAGCACACCATCGCGCTGCTGCGCCTGCGCGACAGGGCCGTCGGCCTGCCCGCCTTCGACCCCGAGGGCAACCACCATCCCGCCCTCCGCCCGACCAGGCCGCTGCCCCGGCGCCGGGCGCGGCCCCCCTGCCGGACCTCGCCATGGGAGACGCTGCGGCTCGCCCTGGAGGTGGCGCTGCCGATCGTCGCCCAGGGCGTCGTCCTGCGCCGGCCGCTCGGCGTGCGGCTGGCCGCCCTCCTCAGGGCCGACGAGCGGGCCAACCGGCTGCTGGCCCGGCTGCGCGACCGCCACGACGGCGGCCCGCTGCTGGTGCGGATCCCGTTGCGCGGCTGGGCGGTCATCCCGCTGACCGGCGCGGACGTGCGGCGGGCGCTGCACGGCGCCGAGTTCACCCCCGCCAACAGGGAGAAACAGGGCGCGTTCGGCCACTTCCAGAGCGACGCCGTGCTCGTCACCAGGGATCCCGAGCTGCGCGCCCGGCGGCGGGCGTTCAACGAGGAGGTGCTCGGCCCCGGCGCGATCGCCGGCGACGTGCGGGCGAAGGTGGCCGAGGAGATAGTGGCGCTGCCCACGCGGGGAGTGATCGACTGGCCCTGCTTCCAGGCGGCGCACCGGCGGATCGCCCGCCGCGTGGTGCTCGGCGACGCGGCCCGCGACGACGAGGAGCTCAGCGCGCTGCTGGACCGGCTGCGGGCCGACGCCAACTGGTTCTCCCTGCGGGCCCGCCGTACCGACGTGCGGGTCGCCTTCCAGCGGCGGCTGGAGGGGCACCTGCGCAGGGCCGAGGAGGGCAGTCTGGCCGGGCTGCTCGCCCGCACGCCGGCCGATCCCGTCGTGCACGCCGAAGGCCAGGTGCCGCACTGGTTGTTCGCCTACGACGCGGCCGGCATCGCGGCATGGCGGGCACTGGCCCTGCGGGCCTCCTCCCCCGCGTCGCCCGACGGGCCGTCCGGCGACGCGGGGGAGGAGGCCAGGTCGCGCGCGGCCGTGCTGGAGTCGCTGCGGCGCTGGCCCACGACGCCTGCCATCCTGCGCGACACCACGGCGCCGACCACCTGGCGCGGGATCACCGTGCCCGCGGGCAGCGCCGTCGCCGTCATCACCTCCTTCATGGACCAGGTCCCCTTCAGCGACGGGCCCGCCCGCTGCGCAGGGGAGGGGCTGGTGATGCTCACCGCGACCCGCGTGCTCGCCGAGATCCTGCGCGCGCGAGAGGTCGCCGTGGTGGGTGCGCCGGCCCTGTTCGACCACTTCAGCCTCCGCTTCGCCGTACGGCCCCGCGGGCGATAACGTTCGCCCATGCGACTCGGCGTTCTGGACATAGGCTCCAATACTGTCCATCTGCTCGTGGTGGACGCCCACCGGGGAGCCCGCCCCATCCCGGCCTACTCCCACAAGGAGGAGCTGCGCCTGTCGGAGCACCTGGAGGACGGCGACCGCCTGTCCAGGCGCGGCATCGAGCGGCTGAGCGCGTTCGTGGCCGAGGCGCTGCAGATCGCCGAGGACAAGGGCGTCGAGGACTTCATGGCCTTCGCCACCTCGGCCGTCAGGGAGGCGGCCAACGGCGAGCAGGTCGTGGCCAGGATCAACGCCGAGTGCGGGGTCGACATCGAGGTCCTGTCGGGCAACGAGGAGGCGATGCTGACCTTCCTGGCCGCCCGGCGCTGGTTCGGCTGGTCCTCCGGCAGGCTGCTCACCCTCGACATCGGCGGCGGGTCGCTCGAGATCGCCGGAGGCATGGACGAGGAGCCCGACGTCGCGGTCTCCCTGCCGCTGGGCGCGGGGCGGCTGACCCGCGACTGGTTCACCTCCGACCCGCCCTCGGCCGAGGAGGTGCGCAAGCTGCGCAGGCACGTCCGCGCCGAGATCGCCCGCCGGGTCGGCGACATCGTCAGGTACGGCGGCCCGCACTGTGCCGTGGCCACGTCCAAGACCTTCAAGCAGCTGGCCAGGATCGCCGGCGCCCCGCCCTCCGGCGAGGGGCCCTACGTCTCCCGCTCGCTCACCAGGAGCGACCTGGCCGAGTGGGCGGTCAAGCTGACCAGGATGGACGCCTCGGCACGAGCGGAGCTGCCGGGCGTCTCCGAGGGCCGGGCCGCGCAGCTCGCCGCGGGGGCGATCGTCGCCGACGCGACCATGGACCTGTTCGAGATCGAGAAGCTGATCGTGTGCCCGTGGGCGCTGCGCGAGGGTGTCATCCTGCGCCGCCTCGACCTGCTGCCCGGCCGTTTCGGCTGAAGGAGGCCCTGGCGGCGGGACCGGACGGCCTGAGGGTCATGCCGGAAGCGGCATCTCGCTCGATTGCGGCATTTCACTCGATAGTGGCATGACCCATCCGATCGCGGGCAGCCGCTCCGGCATGGTGTGGACACTGCTCAGCCTCGCCGCCACCCTGGCGATCGTCGTCGGGCTGGTCGCCCTCGCGCTGCTCGCCGTCTCCGTCGTCGTCCTGCTGGCCATCGTCCTCATGGCCGCGGTGTCGGGAAGGGAGCCTCGTTCTCGAAACGTAGCTTCTTCTCCAAACTGACGATCGTGCCGTGCTCCCTGCGCTGGGTGAAGCGCACGTCGTCGGCCAGGGCCCGCATGATCTGCAGGCCGCGGCCGTGCTCGGCGCCGGGGGCCGGATCGCCGACGCTGTGCGGATCGAACCCGCCTCCGGTGTCCACGACCCTGATGACGCAGCGGTCGTGATAGACCCCCGCGCTCACGGTGTACTCGTCGCTCTGTACCGCGTGCCTGATCACGTTGGCGCAGGCCTCGCTGAGCATGAGTTCGATGTCTTCTCTGATCGGCCGCACGACATGGAGCGAACGCAGGGTGCCGTCGAGCGTCTGTCTGATCACCGGTACGCTCGCGGCGTCCCTCGGCAGCCGAAGTGCTATGGTCGCCTCCACTGCGCCTCCTCAGACCTCGGGGATCAGACCGACCGCGTCCTCCTGGCCCCTGTCGATGATCATCTGGTTCAGGGTCTCGACGAGTTCCTCCTGGTCGTAGTCGCCGTCAGGCAGCAGGTCGAAGTAGACCATGAGGTCGGCGGGCAACTCGGCGGCCGTCATCCGTTTGGTGATCTCCAGGTGGCTGAGGCGTTCCTGGCCGGTGTAGAAGCCGTCGATGAGCTCCTTGACGCGTGCGATCTCCTCTTTCCCTGTCATGCGATGGCCCGTGCCCCGAGAGCCGCGTCTCAATCGTCGCCGCGGCCCTCGAGGATCTCCAGGGCCACCCTGGTGGCGATCTCGCGGCGCTCGTCCTCGCCGATGTCGTACTGCTGGGTCAGCCACATCCCGGTGTGGAGGGTGAACAGTGCCATCGAACGGCGCAGCCGTACGGCGATGGGGTCGTCGGGGCCGCTGAGCTCCTCGGCCACCGCGATCATCCGCTCGCGCATCGCCATGAGGGTCGGATGGTCGCGCAGCGAGGTCTGGTTGCGCTCGAGGAAACGGCCGAGGTCCTGGTGGCGCGTGCGCCGTAGCTGCTCGGCGTAGCGAAGGATGAGCTCCCTGCGCGTCTCGGCCGTCTTGGGCCGGGTCCGCAGCCAGGCGAGCAGCTCGTCCTGCTCGGCGATCCTGTCCTCGGCCAGACTGGCGACGATGTCGTCCTTGGTCTTGAAGTGGTAGTAGAGGGCCGCCTTGGTGACGCCGAGCTCTTCGGCGATCTCGCGAAGGGAGGTGGCTTCGTAGCCCTGCTCGGTGAAGAGCCTGAGCGCGATCTCCTGGATCTTCGCCCGTGTGTCTTCTCGCATTTCGGTCCAATTTCACTTGACGGCCGGCAAGTAAGACCTTAGCTTAGCGTCTGCTTGCCGGTCGGCAAGTAAGTGGACGTTCTCAATCGGGGAGATTTCCGTGGAGCGACGGCGGGAGGTCATGGCGGTACTGCCGGGCCTGATGCTCGCGATGGTCCTCGCGATGCTGGACAACATGATCGTGGGCACGGCGATGCCCCGCATCGTCGAGGAGCTGGGCGGCCTGACACACCTGTCCTGGGTGGTGACAGCGTACGTGCTCGGCACGACTGTTTCGACGCCCATCTGGGGCAAGGTCGGCGACCTCTACGGCCGCAAGAGCATCTTCATGGCCTCGATCGTGATCTTCATGATCGGCTCGGTGCTGTGCGGCATGGCCGGATCGTCGATGCTGGGCGGACCGGCCGACGGCATGGCCGAGCTGATCGCCTTCCGCGCGATCCAGGGCCTGGGCGCGGGCGGCCTCATGGTCAACGCGATGGCCATCATCGGTGACCTGGTCCCGCCCCGGGAGCGCGGCCAGTACCAGGGCATCATGGCGGGCGTCATGTCCCTCGCCATGATCGCGGGCCCGCTCGTCGGCGGCTTCATCACCGACCACCTCGACTGGCGCTGGGCCTTCTACGTCAACCTGCCCGTCGGCGCCGTCGCCCTGGTCCTGCTGGCCGTGAAGCTCAAGCTGCCCAGGCACCGCACCGAGGCGCGCATCGACTGGCTCGGCGCGGTCCTGCTGTCCATCGGCATCACCGCCCTCGTGCTCATCACCACCTGGGGCGGCAACGAATACACCTGGGGCTCTCCGCAGATCCTCGGCCTCGCCGCGCTCGCCGTCGTCTCGCTGGCGCTCTTCATCCCCGTCGAGCGGCGCGCCGCCGAGCCGATCATGCCGCTGCAGCTGTTCCGCAACCGCAACTTCACGCTCATCTCGGCGGTCGGCTTCCTGCTCGGCTTCGCGATGTTCGGCGCGATCAACTTCCTGCCGCTCTACCAGCAGACCGTCCAGGGCGCCTCGGCCACCAACTCGGGCCTGCTGCTGCTGCCGATGATGGGAGCGGCGATGGTCGTGTCCCTGTTCGTCGGCAAGGCGATCACCAAGACCGGCCGGTACAAGGCCTACCCCGTGCTCGGCGGGGTGGTGATGGCGCTCGGCATGTTCCTGCTGTCGCTGATGGGCGTCGACACCCCCTCCTGGCAGACCGGCGTCTACATCGCCGTCCTCGGCGTCGGCATGGGCTTCCTCATGCAGACCACGATGCTCATCGCCCAGAACAGCGTCGAGCAGAAGGACCTCGGCGTCTCCAGCAGCGCCTCCACCTTCTTCCGCTCCATCGGCGGCTCGTTCGGCGTCTCCCTGTTCGGCGCCATCTTCAACAACCAGCTGCTGTCCGGGCTGACCGACAGGTTCGGCGCCCAGACGGCCGAGCGGATGGTCGGCGGTGGCGGCCGGATGGACGCCGCCGCCCTCGGCGCGCTGCCGCCGCAGGTGCGCACCGGCTTCCTCGAGACGCTGGCGGGCGCCATCTCGGGCATCTTCTGGTGGGCGATCCTGTTCGCGGTCGTGGTGCCGGTGCTGGCGGTCTTCATCAAGGAGATCCCGCTGCGCGGCGGTCCCGCCGCCACGGACGAGGCCAAACTCCAGGCCGCCGTCGTCGAGTAGCACCCGGTCGGCGCCGCGCGGCCGGCTGACGGCCGAGGCCCGGCCGCGAGCGCCGGGTCCTCGGCCGCATGAGAGAGCTCCGCGGGGCCCGGCCGCGAGCGCCGGGTCCTGGGCCCGCATGAGAGAGCGCGGTCGGTCCGCGGGGCCCGGCCGCGAGCGCCGGGTCCTCGGCCCGCACGAGAGAGCGCGGTCGGCCTGCGCCCGAATGGTGCGGTTCAGTCCCAGGCCGCGGACGCCGGCCGGGGCCTGCCGGGCGGGCCGCGGCTACCGGCGCCGGTCGTCGGCCTGCCGGTGGCGGGTGAGGTCGAGTTGCAGCAGCTCGGTGTCGACCCAGCGGCCGAGCTTGAAGCCGACCCCGGTCAGCCGCCCGGCGGAGACGAACCCGAACGCGCGGTGCAACGCCACCGAAGCCGCGTCACCGGTGTCGGCGATCACCGCCACCACCTGCCGCATCCCCGCCTTCGCGCAGCGCTCCAGCAACTGGCCGAGCAGCGCCCGGCCCAGCCCCTGCCCGGTACGGCCCGGCGCCAGGTAGATCGAGTCCTCTGCGGTGTGCCGGTAGGCGGGCTTGGGCCGCCACTGGCTCGCCAGGGCGTAACCCGCCACCTCGCCGTCCACGTCGGCCACCAGGAACGGCAGGCCCCGCGCGTCGAGATCGTCGAGCCTGCTCTCCCAGAAGGCCGGCTCGGGTGAGATCTCGTCGAAGGTGACGACGCTCGTGGCCACGTAGTGGGCGTAGACGGCGGCCACCGACGGCAGGTCACCTGCGGTGGCGGGGCGGATCAACACGAGCCCAGCCTACTGACGGCCCCGCCCCGGGCCCGCCTCACCGTGACCCCCTTTCCAGGGATCCTTCGCCACTGGCGTCCCCTCGCCATGTGAGCGGCCCGAGCGCCGGTCCCGTCGCGGGGGATCACCGGCCTGCGCCGTGGCCGCACAACGTAGCCGCAGGGCCCGCCGCCAGGGCCGATACGTCAGTTCAGGCGGCTGATCAGCAACTCCACGCCGTCGAGGATGCACCGCAGGCCGAAGTCGAGCGCCTGGTCCTTGCCCGCCGGGTCGGCCAGGGCCGCGGACAGCGTGGGGAAGCGTTCTTCGCGCCCGGCCAGCATCGCGCCCATGGCATCACCCATCGCCTGCTCGGGGGCGCCGGCCGGGGTCCCTGCGGCCTGCTGCGCGATCATCCGCGCGTGCCCGGCGAGGGTGGCGGCCGTGTCGAGGATCTCCGAGCCGGCCAGCCCGGTACCGGCCAGCGCGGCGGTGGCCTGTTCCAGCCAGCCGAGCTCGTTGGGCCCGAAGGCGCGTGCCCCGACGGTGGCCTCCAACGCCCACGGATGCGCCCGGAACCGGTCGTACATCTGCCGCGCCCACGAGTCGAGCGTCGGCCGCCAGCCGCCGGCGGCCGCGGCCGGCGGCGGCGGTTCACCGATCGCCAGATCGACCATCAGCGCGACCAGTTCCACCTTGCCCGGCACGTAGCGGTACAGGGCCATCTTCGTGACGCCGAGCCGCTCGGCGACCCGTTGCATCGTCAGGGCCGCGAGTCCGTCGGCGTCGGCGATCTGGATGCCGGCGGTCGCGATCGTGTCCAGGCTCAGCGTCGGTTTCGGCCCGCGTTTCGGTGCGGCCGGCTGTTCCCACAGCAGCGTGATCGCCGTCGTCTCGGTTGCCATCGGCACTCCCTTGCACCATGCGCTCAACTGTGTCTATCGTACACTGTGTCCAATGGATACAGTTTTTTGCGAACAGGAGAGTGCTGTGATCACTTCCGCGCTGCGCGGCCTGCGAGTCCTGATCTCCGGCGCCGGAGTCGCCGGCCCCGCCCTGGCGTACTGGCTGTCCCGGTACGGGGCCGACGCCACCGTCGTCGAGATCGCGCCCACGCTGCGCACCTCCGGCTTCGCGGTCGACTTCCGCGGGCCCACCCACCTGGGCGTGCTGTCGAAGATGGGTGTTCTGGACGAGCTCCGGGCGCTGCAGACCCACGCGGGCGCGATGCGCTGGGTGGACGAGCACGGCCGCCGGCTGTTCGAGCTGCCCGCCGAGTTCGCCGGAGGTGACATCGAGGTACTCCGCCGTGATCTGTCGCGGGTGTTCTACGAGCGCGGCGTCGAGCGCACCGAGTACCTGTTCGGCGACGCGATCGCTGGCGCGGTGGAGACCGCCGACGGCATCCGGGTCGAGTTCGGCCGGAACGGCTCGCGCACGTTCGACATGATGATCGGCGCTGACGGGCTGCACTCCGGGGTACGCCGCATCGCGTTCGGGCCCGAGCAGAGCTACGTACGGCACCTCGGCTACTACCTGGCCGGCTGGCAGCTGCCCAACGCGTTCGGCGCGGATGCCACGCCCCAGCAGTACAACGTGCCAGGCCGGATGATCGGCGTCTCCGCCGACCAGCGCGACCCGGATCGGGCGGGGGTCTTCGCGGTGTTCGCCTCGCCGCAGCTCGACCACGACTGGCGCGACGTCGAACAGCAGAAGAAGCTCGTCGCCGACGCGTTCACCGGCATGCGCTGGCATGTGCCCCGCCTGCTCGCCGGGCTGCGCGACGCACCGGAGCTGTATTTCGACTCGATCAGCACGGTCCGCGTCCCGGCCTGGTCATCAGGACGTGCCGCGCTGCTCGGCGACGCCGCCTGGGGAGTGACGCTCGGTGGGATGGGCGTGGGTACCGCCGTCGTGGGCGCCTACGTGCTGGCCGGCGAGCTGGCCGCCGCAGGAGGCGATCACCGTGCCGGCTTCGCCGCCTACGAGAACCGCATGCGACCATACGCCGCCCGATGGCAGCGGGGCGCCAACCCCGGAAAGTTCCTCGCCCCGGCCGGCGCCTTCGGGCTGTGGTTCCGCAACGCCCTGTTCAGCACCAGCCTGGCCCAGAAGCTCATGATCAGCAGTACCAAGTCGCTGGCGACCAGCGCCGACCTGCCTGACTACGACTCTCTTGTCGGTGGCCGTGCGTAACGGTACGGCTTCCGCCCTGCCCGGAACCCGGTTCGCGGCAGCGGCTCGACGGCGCGAGCCCGCGGACGGTGCGGACCTGGCAGGGGTCTCCCACCGCCCCCGGTCGGCGCCCTGATCCGCGGGGCGGAAAACCAGAGGCGACCGACCCGGCGAATGTGGACAATCGTCGCCATGGATCGCCACACCGTCCGCCGACCCCGCACGGCCGATGCCCCCGCCGTGCACGAGCTCGTCTCCACGTACGACATCTCGGTCATCGGCCTCCCCGACGTCACACTCGACGACATCGCCGACGAACTCGGCGAGCTCGACACCGAGCGGGACGCCTGGCTGGCCGAGGACGACGCGGGCACGCTGAACGGCTGGGCGTGGATCATCCCCAAGGGCGACAGCGACGAGGCCGACGTCGAGGTGGTCGTCAGGCCGGGAACCGGCGACGGCGTGACGGACGGGCTCTGGTCGGCCGTCATGGAACGCTCCCGGCAGCTGGCCGCCGAGCGCGGCCACGAAGGCCTCACCCTCGACATCGGCGTCTACCGCGCCGACGAGGACAAGCAGGCGCTGGTGAAGGGGCTCGGCTTCGCGCCCGCCACCAGCTTCCACCGGCTCGGCATCGACTTCGACGGACCTGTCGAGGCTCCCGAGCCGCCCGACGGCGTCACCCTTCACCCCGCGCTCACCGACGAGCTCAGGCGCGAGGCGCACCGCATCCACCAGGAGGGCTTCGCCGACCACTTCGGGTTCGTGCCGCTGCCGTACGAGGAGTGGCTGGGCCGCAGGCAGGCCTCGGCGGCCACCGACTGGTCGCAGGTGCTCGTCGCCCGCGTCGACGGCGAGCCTGCCGCGCTGCTGGTGGGCACCAACCACTTCGCCGAGGACGAGAACCGCGGCTACGTCTTCACCCTCGCCACGCTGCCCGCCTTCCGCGGGCGCGGCCTCGGCCGCTTCCTGCTGCGTACGGCTTTCGCCGCCGACGCCGCCCGCGGCCGGAGGGGCACGCTGTTGCAGGTCGACGCCAACAACACCACGCCCGCGCTGGGCCTCTACACCTCCGCGGGCATGCGCCCGGTGCTCGTCATCGACGTCTGGCGCCGCCGCCTCTAGCGACGCCCCGCCGGGGCGCGGCCACGCGGTGACCGGCACACCCGCCCACCGCGCCCCCCGCGCACCGGCCCCGGCCTGCTCGCGGGAACGGCCCCCGCACGAGCGGGCATGGCCTCAGCCGCCGCCCGCACGGACGTGCCCGGCCCAGTCGCCCCCGCATGAGCGGGCCCGGCCTCAGCCGCCCAGGGCGCGGATCCGGTGCCGTGCCAGGTGCTCCAGAACCGACTGGTTCGCCTCCCAGCCGTCGGGAAACTTGACCGGCACGCCGAGCTGCACCGACTCGGCCGACGGATGGGCGTCGAGCAGCTCGGAGATGCCCGCTCTCGCCACCACCACGCACGCGTGCCGGTGCCGGGAGGTCAGCACGCACAGCCGTCCGGACTCCAGGTGGAAGGCGGTGGCGTCCCTGCGTCCCGACAGCGGGTGCAGCACCACCGTCACGTCGTACTCCCTGCCCTGCAGCCGGTTGGCGGTGTCGACGGTGATCTCGGGCGGCACGCCGGCGCTCCTGATGGCCGCCACCTGGTCGCGGTGCGCGGCACCGATCGCGACCCGGTCGGCCGTCACCGGCCGCTCGCCCTTCTCCGAGAACGTCACGCCGCCGCGCTCCAGCAGCCTGGTGGCCAGCCGCGCCACCGCCTGCACGGCCTCGCCGTCGGTGCGGACCGTGTGGCGGCTGGGCAGTTCGAGCAGCGACCAGCCCGAGCGCGCCGCCTCCTCCAGCGCGCGGTCGTGCACGGTGCCCATGCCGCCGGTGGTCAGCTCCATCGCCCGCTCGCCGGGCCCGGTGCCCGACCGGAACCCGGTGAACGGGTAGAACGCCTGCGACACCACGGGCGCCGCCGAGGCGGGCAGCCGCCACGACACCGGCAGCCGGTGCACGGGCAGGTCGGGGTTGTGGCGCAGCAGCACCGACACGGCGCTCTGCAGCGGATCCCAGGACAGGCCCGCCCACCTGTCGGCCTCCACGATCGAGAACGGGTCGAGCTGGCCGGGGTCGCCCACGAACAGCGCCCGCTCGAACAGCCCGGCGATGCGCAGCAACTTGTCGGAGCGCATCTGGTAGGCCTCGTCGACGATCGCCCACGGCCAGGTACGGCCGCTGATCCAGGCCCACTTGTCGGCGGTGGCGATCACGACGGCCGGATCGTTGAGGTCCTGGATCCTGGTGCCGACCGTGACGCTCGGGATCTCCAGCAGCCGCAGCGGCGGCACGTAGCCGGAGGCGGACAGCCGGCCGACCGAGAGCTCGGGATGCTTGTCGGCGATGCGCTCGATCAGGTCGTCGACCTGCTCGTTGGTCTGCGCGACGATCATCAGCGGCTCGCCGGTCTCCGCCAGGTGCGCCGCGGCCCGCACGACCAGCGTCGACTTGCCCGCGCCTGGCGGGGAGTCGACGACCACGCCCCGGTGTCTGGGCAGGTCGGCCAGCACGGCCTGGATGACCTCTTCGGGGCTCATGCCCACTCCTCCTGGGCGTCCTCGTCGCTCGGGACGTACTCCTCGGGCGGCCCGCCGTGGGTCCACGGGGTGGCCTCCCTGTCGGGCAGCGCCGCCGAGCCCTGGAAGTCGTCGGTCAGCGAGGTGTAGCAGACCCGCTCGCCCGGCTCGGGCACGGAGCCGGGGGCCGGGGTCTTCCCCCTGCCCATGCCTTTGGTGATCTTCAGGGTGACCAGACCCTCGTGGACGTCGACCAGCTCGGCGGCCTGGCCGCGGCGATCGGGCGTGCCGAGCGTGGCGCCGGGCGGCAGCCGTACGGGGTCGTCGGTCTTGATCAGGACGACGGGCCGCAGCTTGCGGGAGCGGCCCTCGCCCTCGGTGTGCCCGGGATCGGTCTCGATCACCTCGCCGGCGAACGCCTCGCCGGTCAGGCGGTACTCGGCCATGATCAGCGGATCGTCGTAGGCGCGCTGCACCTCGAAGGCGGCCTGCGCCCGTTCCATCCTGGACAGGCGGGCCGCGGCGGAGACGGCGCCGTCGCGGCGGGCCTGCGGCGGCGCGCCCTCGGCGACCTGCTGGGCCATGACGCTGTAGGAGCCCCTGTCGGCCTCCCACCTGGTCGCCACGCTCGCCCCCGCGGGCAGCGCCCGCAGCAGGTCGACGGCCTGCCACAGCAGCCGCCACGTCGGGGTCAGCTGGGTGCGCAGCGCCTCGGTGACGCGCTCGACGGTGCCTTCGTCGATCGCGGGCGCGAGAACCTCGGCGTCGAAGCCGGGGTCGGTGGCCGGCCCGGCGGGCGGCCAGATCAGCGGGTCCTCCGCCTCCTCGGCGGCCTGCGGCCCGGTCAGTCCCGGCGGCGGAGCGATCCAGCCGATCAGGGCGGCCAGGTTGGCGTCCTCCAGCCCGCTCTGCCCGGTGGCCCAGTGGCGGCCGAGCTCCTCGGTGGCGGCCAGCGTCAGCGACGAGCCCGGGTGCGCGGCCCGCTCGGCGAAGTAGGTCAGCCACCTGCCCAGCAGCGGCACCTCCTCCGGCACCGGATAGGGCCCGTCGGTCCTGCGGAACCTGGTCGAGCGGCCGAGCAGCCTGGTGAACCCCACCCCCGCCGGGTTCGGCAGCAGCAGCTGGGGCGCGTCGAGCGCCCGCTCGTAGGGGTCGGCGTTCCTCTTCTCGACCGTCTCGGTGTGGGCCGCGAAGCTCTCGACGTACGGCAGCAGCACCCCCGCCAGCTCGGCCATGAAGGCGAAGCGCAGATCCCGGTTGCGCGGCTGGGAGACCACCAGCAGCTCGGGGGCGTCGCGGTCGGTGCCGACCAGGGCCGCCAGCGGAGCCGCCGCCTCACCCGACAGCTTGAGCGGGACGAACACCATCGGCCGGTCGCTCACATGGCAGTGGCGCACGGTGGCCGTCGGCTGCGCCACGCCCTCCTTGACCGCCCTCAGCCGGGCCAGCGAGGTGAGGATGCTCACGCCAGGCACTCCCTGCGCAGCCGTTCGGCGTCCCGCAGCAGCCGGGCGATCTCCTCCTGGCCTGGCGCGGGCTCGCGGCGGCCGTCGGCCAGGGCCAGCGCCTCCTCGACCGTCGCCACGCCGCCGAGCTCGTCGCGCACCTGCCGGCCGAGCAGGTCCGACGCACCCTCGAGGCGGGCCTCGTCACGGCAGAAGAAACACAGATCGCAGGTGGACAGGCAGTCGGGCGCGTAGCGGGCGGCCACCTGGTGCAGCGCCTCCGCCAGCTCGGCCGCGGGCCTGGTCGGCACCCCGTCGTCGCCTGGCCGCAGGTCGAAGGTGAGGCCGTCGGGGAGTTCCGCCAGCAGCCGGTCGATCGAGGTCATCCTGGCCAGCTGCCGCTTCAGCACCGCCAGCTGCCTGCGCACGTCGACGAGCGTGGCCATCGGCCGGTTGGCGAAGTTCTCCGGGCAGACGAGCACCACGTCGTGCGCGACCCGCAGCGGATCGTGGCCCAGCTCCTCCAACAGGGTGCGCAGCGCCAGCACGTAGACCGCCGCCTGCCGGGCCGCCGCCGCGACCGCCGCGGGGTCGGCCTGGCCGTCGATCACCGCGAACGACTTGATCTCCACGATGTGGAACTGCCCGCCCTGCTGGAAGGCCACCACGTCGGGCTCGAGGTAGGCGGCGTGGCCCGCGATGTCCAGGCTGAGCAGCGGATGGTCGTACAGCGTGCCCTGCTCCTGCCTGGCCGCCCGGTCGAACAGCGCCCTGGTGTGGGAGTGGCGCAGGTGGGCGCCGACGTTGTGCACGTCCTGGTAGGCGACCTCCTCGATCGGCAGGCTCAGCAGCCCGCGCAGCAGCCGCAGCAGCTCCGCGCAGCCGTCGGCCTTCACCAGCGCCTCGAAGGCGTTGCCCCTGGTGATCGCGAACGGCGACTGCCCGAACGGGGCGGGGAACCCCAGATGCCGCGCCGCCCGGTCCTTGTCGACGCCCGCTCCGTCCATCAGCGCCCTGCGCGCGCAGCCCGGATTGGCGGCCAGCGCGGCGATCGCCCTGGCGTCGTGGGGTTTGGCGGGGGTGGTGCCTCTCAGCGCGTCGAGCCCGTTCACCCGCTCATGCCTCCGCTCTCGTCCCCGGTCGTGTCCGTCTCACGCGCACGCCGCCTTCTCCGCGCCGTGTCCGTCTCACGCGCACGCCGTCCTCCTCCGCGGCCGCGCCTGTCTCACGCGCACGCCGCCTTCCTCGCGATCTCGCTCAGCGTAGTGGCGCCGAACAGTTTCGCGGCCTCATCCAGCTGCCGTCCGGCGCGTCCGGCCAGCTCGGCGCGGTCGCGCGTGTCGGCCGCCAGGTGGACGGCCAGCTCCGCCTCCGCCGCCCGGACCACCACCGCGGGCTCGGGCCGCTCGAACCCGCCGCCCGCGCCCGGCACGTTGCGCGCCATCCTGGCCAGCAGCCGCCACGCCTTCTCCGACGGCTCGTCCAGCTCGCCGACCCGCGTGGCCACCCGCATGGTGGACCGCAGGAAGTCGACCCGCGGGCTGAGCGGGCCCACGACCCTGCGCTCCTGCGGCCAGGTGCTGACCGCCAGCAGCCCGCGGGCCGGGGTGAGCCGGTCGGTCAGCGCCGCGCACACGTAGTGGGGCCTGCCGTACGGCGAGCGGCGGAAGGTGCGCTCCTCGTCCCGCCTGAGCGTGCTGAGCTGGGAGCTTTTCAGCGGCTCGGCGAAGAACGCCTCGTGGACGCCCACCACCAGCCGCCCGGCGGCCGGCACCTGCAGCAGTGTCAGCGCCGCGTGCACCCGCTCCCGCACCGGCGGGCCCGTCCTGCCCCGCTGACCGGCCGTCTCAGGCTCGGGCGGGCTGCTCACCCGCAGGTCCCACGCCCGCTCCGACTTGCGCAGCTCGCCGCGCAGCTGGCGGGCCAGGGCGAGATCCCTGTCCCGTACGGCGGCGCGGACCCGGGTACGCAGCAGGTCGATGCGGCGCTCCAGGGTGTCGAGGTCGTCGGGCACCGCTCACCGGCCTTCGAGGATCATCAGCACCAGCCCGACGGCGATCATCACGGCGAACAGCGCCGAGGCGGCGGCGTAGCCGCGCGTGGCCGGCTTCCTCGACAGGGCGGTGGGGGACCCGTGCAGGTCACCCGCGGCCACCCCGCCCCAACCCGCCGGATGCCCTAACCCCTGCCCGGGCCCGGTGTGCGCCCCGGCCCATCCGCCGACCGGCTGCTGGGCTCCCGCGCCGGGACCACCCTGGCCCGGCCCGGTGTGCGCGGCCGCCCAGCCCGCCGCCTGTCCCGCGCCCGTGGGTGTCTGCTGCCAGCCCGCCGCCTGTCCGGCCCCGGTGGGTGTCTGCTGCCAGCCGGGCGGCGGCCCTGCCCCCGCGGGCGCGCCCGGCCATCCGGCCTGCTG